>JAJEDN010000024.1 GCA_022821495.1 Candidatus Poribacteria bacterium | reverse complement strand
ATGTGGTTCCCACCACGACAGAGACGTCAACGCTGCGATGAATATCAAACGGGCAGGCTTGGCTGCCTAAAGTGGAGCGACAGTCAGACGGTGGACTCTTAGAGAAAACCGCAGTCGCGAGGAAGCACAAGCCCCAACCTTTAGGTTGTGGGTACTTTGACTTGTATAAATACCATAGCAGGTAGTCCTACACTAAAAAGTATACATGAATGTACAAAGATTGTCGTTCGGACCAAAGCATCATTTTTTTGGATATTACGGCATAAACCCGTGGGATCCTACGGCGAGGCAGCATCTCGCATTAGAGACAGATTTTCATACGTATCGCCCTTTCCCAGAAGATGTGGCATCTGTCGGGCTTGTTGATCGGGACACGCATCAATTTACACCACATGCAAAGACTTCCGCTTTTAACCTTCAACAAGGCAGTATGATGCATTGGATAGGTAACATTGCAACAGGTGACAATGATCGGGTTGATGCGGAATTTACGTTTAACGATTGGGAAAACGGGGCGCTTGTATCACGTGCCTTAAACCCTACGACAGGCACAGTACGCACTATACAAGGTGCGATTGCTGCCGTGTCTCCAACTGACCCGTACGCGATAGGCTTGAATTATGAACGGATGGCACACTGTCGCGCTGTTGTCGGGTACGCCACCGACAGCAAATCCGACGACGTTGAAGCACAACCGGAGGAAGACGGTTTATATCAACTTGACCTCCAAGATGGAAGTGCTAAACTTGTGCTTTCTATCGCTGATGTTATCCGAGCAAGTGCGGATAAACGGATGATAGGGAGGCGAACCTGGTTCAATCATGTTTTGTTCAACACAGATGGCACGCGACTCCTATTTTTTTGCCGAGTTCGGCACGATACAGGATTTTATACCTCACTCTGGACAGTGAACCCTGATGGCTCTGATTTGGAAATGCAAATCCCATTCGGTTATCGCGTGTCACATTTTGATTGGCGGACACCCTCCCGGATCCTTGTATCTTCAGATATCGTCGATGAGATGGGATTTGTTGAATTTACCGATGGCGCGCGCGACTTTACACCGATCGGACGCGGGGTACTACCCAAGGATGGACACGCCTCATTTTCACCTGACCGGCAGTGGCTGCTGTGCGATACATACCCGCGAGGTCCCGAACGGCTCGCACGATTACTGGTTTACAATATCGCTGAAAACCGAAAGATCGTCTTAGGGGAATTTCATCACGAAACGCAGTTTACCGGTGATGTCCGATGCGATTTACATCCGCGCTGGGCACCAGATGGAAAAACGGTTACTTTTGACTCCGTTCATCAAGGGGATCGGCAGATCTATCTTATGGATTTATCGTTATCACTGAAATAAAGCACTATATGCATCTGATAAGAGGTTTCTGATGTTGTTAGAGGATTGTTCTGACGAAAAAATCGGGCGATTGCCCGATATGGTGAAATGCTCGTTTACTGATATTGAGGAACGACGGGACGCAGTCGTTTTGACAACCGACCCGGCATGGAAGGCGGTCAAGGGCATTGCTATCAATTCACATCAACTGATCTATGTTACGGGGAATACAGACGCTGCTATGGCTGCCATCGCTGAAGCGTGTGAAGGTGAAGTGGTTTATGGGATCGGTGGAGGATTGACAATTGATACCGCTAAGTACGTCGCAGCGGCAAACGGGCTGCCTCTCATCGCGTTCCCAACTATTTTATCTACAGACGCTTTTCTCACCGACGCAACAGGCGTTAGAGAAAATGGATGCGTTAAGTATCTCCCCACGATGCCGCCTGACACGGTTATCGTAGATATGGATGTCCTGTGCGAGGCACCTGCTCCTATGCGTGCGAGTGGTGCCGCAGATGTACTCTCAATCGCGACAGCGCTATGGGATTGGCAGGAAGCGGAGAAGATGGAGGCGAATCCACCCGATCAGCGGCTGACACCGCAAACAACTAACATCGCAGAGACCCTCCTCCAAACACTTCTCGAAAATGCACGAGAGATCGGCAGCGGCACGCCTGACGGATTGAAACTTTTATTTGATCTCCTTTGTATGGAGGTGCAGCTTTGCAATCTATGTGGGCATAGTCGCGTCGAAGAGGGGAGTGAACACTATTTTACCTATGCTATTGAGAACCATTTAACCTCTACAAGCGGTGGCAATGTTTTACACGGTGAACTCGTCGCACTCGGGATCTTGCTGATGGCTACGCTACAATCCCAACCCTGGATGCAGTATCGGCATGCCATGGAGTGTTTACAGATTAACTACCGTTCACCGGCTGTTACGCCTGAAGCGATTGTTGAAACGCTTATCAATTTATCAGAATACGTCGCACAACATGAACTCCCTTACACCGTTGCAACGACGTTACAAATTACGCCTGATATAGCTAAACGAACGATACAAACCGTATTCGATTAAACCTGAGGACTATGGAAAAGAAAAACAGACAAACACAATCAGATACGCGAATCGCTGAACTCCACGAGCAAGCACTCGTGATTGATTCGCACAATGATGCCATCGTCGCGCATATTCGTCGCGGTAACGTGAGCCTTGCTGACGAAAACGTCCAAAACCCCATGGAACCAACCGGGACTGTCGCTTACCTTCGGGGTCCGGTGCCACCCCAAGAGGAAGGCATTGGGATTCAACTGAATATCCCGAAAATGCGGCAAGGTGGTATCGATGCCGCCTTCTTCGCTGTTGACGTGACGCGCGCATGGAAAAATCATCTCGCCTACGCGTTAGATGCATTCGGTTGGTTTAACGAAGAAGTGACAGCAAACGCTGATGATATTTGCATCGCTCGGAGCGCGAGTGATATTCGCGATGCGAAGGCAGCGGGTAAACTTGCTGCGATTCTTGTCATCGAAAACAGTGAGGCTGTTGAACGGAGTCTGAATATCTTGCGTTCACTCTATCTGCTCGGTGTCCGTTCAATCGGCGTAACGCATAACCTGAACACGTGGGCATCAACCGGAAATGATGAAGAAGATATGGGCGGTGGCTTGACCCGGTTTGGTATGGCATTGGTCGAAGAGATGAACCGCTTAGGCATGCTTGTTGATGTTTCGCATATTAGTGAGCGTGGATTTTGGGATGTGCTCGAAATTTCGGAGCGTCCTGTTATCGCATCTCACAGCAATTGCAAAACCTTGTGCCGCCACTCACGGAACCTGAGCAACGAACAACTCAAAGCCTTAGCAGCGAATGGCGGCGTTGTCGGTATCACTTTTGTTCCCGGATTTATTACGATTGACGGATGGCAGAAAATGCCACCTTTAGCGCAATTGCTTAACCACATCGCCTACGCAATCGACATTGCCGGCATCGACCATGTCGGCATCGGTTCCGACTTTGATGGCGGCGGGGATCTGCTTAAAGATGCCTCTGAATTCATCAAAATCGCAGAAGGGTTGAGCGAGCGCGGTTATTCTGATGACGATATAAGAAAAGTTCTTGGCGAAAACCATCTACGCGTCTTTGAGGCAGCATGTGGGTAAGGATTCGTTCAGCCAGAGATGAGCCTAACGAACTATCGGCGTTGACTCCGGAATCTGTCTGAATTAGGTAGCTTTCGCAAGCGTGTGAGAGATCGACTCCCATACCGTGTCCACACCGATCCCTTTCATGCAGATATTGTCCTTGCATTTATCCGTGAACTGTTTGCAAGGACTACACGGCACGGGGTGACGGATGGTTTGATGCAATGTTCCGAGCGGTTGAAACCGGATGTGATTGCCCGGACCAAAGAGAGATACCGTGGGAGTTCCGACCCCTGCGGCAATATGCATCGGACCGGTGTCGTTGGTGAGAAATAAATCACATTTTTCAATGCAGGCGGCTAATTGCCGAATTTGAAGATTACCGGCAAACGGAATAGCGCGCGCGTTCATGAGACCTGCAACGGTCTGCACGAGTTCCGTTTCCTTTGGACCACCAAAAATCAAGACATTGGCGTTGAAATGCGCCACAAGTTTGTCGCCAATGGCAGCGAAACGGTCGGGCATCCATTCCCGTAGTTTCCAACCCGCACCCGGAAAAAATCCTACCTTTAATTCTCCAGCGTTAACACCCGCAGTGTCAAACCGTTGGGCTGCATCTAACCGCTCAGATTCGGAGAGAAAGAGTTCCAGTCTCGGATCCGCTGCCGGAATACCCGCTGCATGTAACAACTCGAAATAGTGTGCCGTCGCGTGTTTGTTTCCCTGCTCATGGACGCGGACAGTACAGAACCTACCCTTACCGATACGTTCGGCAGCACCACTGAAATACATCAACATTTCAGTGCGAAATTTGCGCTGAAGATCAATAGCCAACGTGAATTTCCGTTCACGCAGCATACGGATAACCCGCAACATCTCACCCGTATCCTTATTTTTACCGAGTCGGTCAAAGGTAATTATTTCATTGAGGTGCGGATTTTCATGGAGGATCTCTGCCGACTGTTTTGCGACAAGCATCGCAATATAGGCATCCGGGAAATGCGAACGGACGGCTCGAATCGCCGGTGTGGTCAGCACAATATCGCCAAGGGAACTGAGTCGAATCAGCAGGATTCTTTCGGAAGCCATTTGTCTAATGCGTTGTCGGTTGTTAGTTATCAGTGCCTCTCTTGTGGCAACGAAAATATCTGTTAGCACCCAAGAACGCTCTTAACTGAAAACTGAAAGCGAAGCGAACCGATAACTATTCTACTATCTGTTTTTCGAGATTGTTCAGGGCATCCGCAACCAATGCGTCTATATCCAACCCTGATTCTGCATGATCTAAGTCGGTAAGCGACGCACCAGTAGCGGGGTGTTTAGGGACAAAGAGTGAGCAGCAGTCTTGATGCGGACGTGTAGAAATATCAAAGGTCCCAATGCGTTGCGCTTTTGTGATAATTTCAGCCTTGTCCTCACCGATAAGTGGACGCAGGATCGGGATTTCGGCGATCGCTTCAATTGTTCGCAGGTTCGTCAATGTCTGCGACGCGACTTGCGCAAGACTTTCCCCGGTAACAAGAGCCTCCGCATCCACCATGTCTGCGACGCGCTCCGCAATGCGTGTCATCATCCGTCGATACAACAAAACCCGGAAGGGCGCGGGAGTTGATGCGACAATGGTTTGCTGGAGATTCGCAAATGGAACAAGATAGATTGTGCTCCGATAGTTTGATATTGCTAAGGTCTGCGCAATTTCAGTAACCTTCTCCAAAGAAGCCTTATCTGTGTAAGGGTAACTATAAAAGTGAATAAAAACGGCTTTCGCACCACGTTTTATCATTTGCCATGCCGCAACGGGCGAGTCAATTCCACCCGATAACATGACCAGGACTTTACCACTCACACCGACCGGCAAACCGCCGATACCTTGAATTTTTTCTGTGGATATATAGGAGGCTTTCTGGGTTATTTTAATCCAACACACTACGTCAGGATTATGCATATCCGCGCGGATACCTGTTTCCTTGACGATATACCCCCCAATCTCCGCACTCACCTCTGGTGAAGTTAACGGAAAGGTCTTGTCAGCACGTCTTGTTTCGACTTTAAAGGACTCGCAGGAAACGTTTTGGATTTGCCGCAGTGCCGCATCTCTAATAGATGAAATATCAGGCTTGGTACGGCATGAGAGTTCAAAATGGGCGATACCCATAACTTGACGCAGCCGTTTCCTAATTTCAGTAATATCGGTATGTTCATCAAGGTGGACGAGAATCCTGTCGTGAAGTCTCTCTATTTCCGAATACCCGGTACCCTGCAAGGCAAGTTTGATATTGTTCACAAGCCGTTTTTCAAAAAATACTCTGTTCTTCCCTTTAAGCCCAACTTCGGCGTAATGAATACTAAACAATTCTTCCATGATTTCTCTCATGCTATAAAAAATTTAACGAGGCATACGTCAGACTGGATACCTCGATGAACTGTCGGCAAGGTTGAACCTCACCAACAAATATATACAAAACGGATATATTGTTTACGAAGCACAAACAGCATCCGTTAGATTAAAATGAAGTTTCGCAACATTTCCTAATGCCTCACTCCCGTGCCGTGCCACAAATTCTCTACCGGCTTCAATAACCTGATACGCACCCCGCGGTAAGCGAATCTCATATTTTTCGGACAATGTATCCATCTCTGTCAAAAAAGCATCGCGAGCGATGATAGACGCTGCAGCGACAGCAATATCGCGTTCCGCCTTTGTTACCTGTTTGATTTCTATCCCAAGCGTCGCAGATGCAGGATGCACGCTGCCACGCTGTAAATCCTTCGTTTGTTGAGTGAAGTGTCGTGTGATAAGGTCATCTTTAGCAAATTTGTCAACAAGCGCATGTTTCGCACCGACGTTGTCCGCCAATGTCCGAATAGCCTCAGCATGAAGCGACGCGAGTAGATGGTTTAGGTTTTGTCCCCGCTTGCGAAAAGTCGTGTAAAGGGAATTATATTCAGCGGGCATCCTTTTCACAACCACGATATGCTGTTCATAATCGCTACGGATCAATTCCGCAAGATTGTGGATACGACGATTTGATAACTTTTTTCCATCAGTAATCCCTAAGTCTGAGAAGGTTTCTCGGGATTCAGTATCCACATAAACAGCCGCGACAACGAGCGGACCGAAATAATCACCCTTACCTGCCTCGTCTGTACCGATCCATGTGTTCCAATTGTGTATTGTGTTCATTGAATGGTTCAATTCGTTGTGGGTTTAGATTTATATTCAATTCCGAAGTGCCGCGAATTCTGTAACCTGTTTACCTACGGCTTTGACACGTGCCGTCAATTCTGGGTCGCGCAAATTACCGTTTGCGTCAAACGCCTGAGATGAGTTCGGGATAGATGCATCTTTCGGGACGACCCAAGCGTGGAGTGCTGTACCGACCGTGCGTAACATAGAAAGCGCATTCGCCGCACCCATCCGTCCACCGGACACACCGATCAATCCGATGACCTTGTTCTCAAATTCATCAAACCCCATGAGATCAAGTGCACTTTTAAGAACACCGCTGAAGCTTCCGTGGTATTCGGGGGAACCGAGAAGTATACCGTCCGCACGTTTCACCTTTTCCCGTAGTTTGAACACGCCAGGCGGATAGCCACTTTCGTCAGCAACGGAGCCTTGAAAAACGAGTTCATACTCGCCCAGCTCAAGCAATTCGACCTCTGCCCCTGCATCTTTAGCAGCAGAGAGCGCGATCTGGAGGGCCGCATGTGTTGAACTGCCTTTCCGAAGGCTTCCACAGATAGCGACAACATAGACAGATTGGTTATTGGTACGCTCCATTTTCGGTATCCCTTTCAGCCAATTTTGGACACGCCAGACCTCGCAGGTGCGGTTTGGAACCGCACCGGGAAGCCTGAAAAAGAAAATTCAAAAATTTAGAAAATCCGGTAATTTATCTAAAACTAAATAGCCCTGGACCCAGCGTGATTCTTCGCTTAACTCTTTCTCAACTGTTGCTTAGCATAACACACCAATAAAGGTATGTCAAAAAGTTTTTAACCGTCTGGAACATCAGTTGCAATCGGTCAAATGTTAGGTTCGATGCAATTGTACCACATCTTGCTGAGCGGATGCTAAGCCAACTTCACTTCCCGTCGGACGCAGCGATCTTGCGCGTAAAATCGAAACAATAAAAGAGCTGAGTCGTTTTATATAGAAACAGATTTTTCTTGACAATACTTAACGTTTTTTTTATAATGTTTTTACAAGTTAGAGCGCGAGTCGTTCATCTAATGGGTTGGCTAAAAACCTGCCTGGAATGTGAGCCGCTCGTATCGTACGTTAGTTTTTTAGACATGAGGAGGTTTACTCGTGCGTTTAATAATATATTTACTTGCCGTTGCCTTACTAATGATGGGCAGCGTACTTACCACACACGCCGTAATCGAAGACGAAGGCTTAATCCTTTACTTCAGTTTTGATGAAGCAAATGGGAATACAGTTATAGATGGAACAGGCGGCGGAAATGATGGCGTAATTGATGGCGCAGAGATTGTTAGCGATGAAGTCGTCCATGGTAAAGGGGCGGTATTCTTCGACGATGGGGATGATAGTGTGACGGTTGAATCCTTTGCCGCGTTAGAAGAATATACAGACAACTCCTATCTCTTCTGGCTCAATTTTGCTGACCTGAACTCCGGTGCTTGGAACCAAATTATCGCGAAAAAAGCACCAGGATCCGACCGTTCTCCCGGTATCTGGACCTGTAACCGCGTTAGTTTACATATCCACTACCGGTTCAACCCTGGGAATGCTGGAAGTCTTTGTGTCGGTCCTGAGGGCGAAGGCGATGAGTTTGGCGCGGGGGATTGGCATCACATTGGCGGAATCAAAGAAGGAAATAACTTCAAGTTTTACATTGATGGCGAAGTTGTTGATGAACAGACCGTTCCCGCAGATCACGCACAAGGTGAAGAAAAACTCTATATCGGTAAAACCGGGTACGCGTCCGCGCTTTTCTATATTGACGAACTCTTTGTCTATGATAGAGCATTGAGCGGCGACGAAGTTATAGATGTAATGGAGGGGCTACTCACACCCGTTGAACCGAAAGATAAACTCACCACGACGTGGGGACACCTGAAAACACATCGCGATTAATTTCACTCCCTGAACCGTTGGGACGACTTTAGGTCGTCCCACATCTCTTTTCTCATCTGAACATTTTAGCCCGCAAAACTCCCTTTTTTTCCAACATTCCCACGTCTTTTATTTAAATAAATGTAGATTTTTCTTGACACATTTAACTGATTTTATCTATAATGCCGTTACGAGTTAAAAGTTAAGCCTTTTTTATCAGCAGGTCGTTTGCAAACTGTCCGTGATACAAAATGCTTGCGTAGTATGTTAATTTGCTTAAATATGAGGAGATTACTTATGCGTTCAATGATATATCTACTCGCCGTTGGAGTGTTAATGGCAAGCTGTGTGTTTACTGCACAGGCAGCAGTCCAAGACGACGGTTTGATCCTTTACTTCAGCTTTGATGCAGCAAAAGGCGGAAAAATAGTAGATGAAACCGGCGGCGGAAATGATGGTGACATAGTGGACGGTGCGAAAATTGCCACTGATGAAGTCGTCCACGGCAAAGGCTCAATATTATTTGACGAAGGTGGAGACAGTGTGACTGTCGATTCCTTCAAAGAATTAGAAGACTACCAAGACAACTCCTTCCTCTTCTGGGTCAACTTTACCCAGGCGAACTCCGGCGGTTGGGATCAGATCATCGCGAAAAAGGCACCCGGCTCCGACCGGTCACCCGGTATCTGGACCTGTAACCGTGTGCCCCTGCACATCCACTATCGATTTAACCCGGGCAACCAAGGGACACACTGCGTAGGTCCTGATGGGGAAGATGACACTTTTGAAGAGAATGAATGGTATCATATCGCGGGTGTTAAAGAAGGTGCTAAGTTGACGTTCTATGTTAATGGCAAAAACGTCGCTGAACCGGGTGTCCCGAAAGATCACGCACAAGGCGCGGAAAAACTCTATATCGGTAAAACCGGTTATAACGCCGCGAAGTTCTACCTCGACGACCTCTATGTCTACGATAGAGCCGTCGATGCCGACGAGGTTGAAGAAATTATGGACGGCAAACTCCTCTCTGTCGAACCCGCTGACAAACTCGCTACGACGTGGGGGCAAGTGAAGAAACGTCGTGATTAATTTCACACTCTGAACTGTTGGGACGGTTTCATGCCGTCCCATATTCCTTTTCTCGTCAATGCATGTTTACGCCTCGATGCTATCTACTCCCCATAGTCAAAACCATTACGCTTTCTTTTATTCTCCTTGTATTGCCGCAATTGGGGGCGTGGTCTGATGCTGAACGGGAAATTAACATCCGATTTGAACGCGGTGTCCGCTACCTTGAAGCAGAGCAATTTGATCTGGCTCTCTCCGAATTTCAAGCCATCGCAAAAGAATACGATACCTCAGCGGATATTGGTAGTCTTGCCCATTACTATATTGGGATTATTTACCAAGAACTCAACAATTTGACCGAGGCTGTATCCGCATTCCAGAAAGCATTGGCACGCAAAGCACCACAAGAAGTACACGGGAATGCGTGCCTTCATTTAGGCATCGTCTATAAAGCACAAGGTAAATTAGTACCTGCTGAAGACCACCTCAAACAAGCAATCGTCCTGTTGGCTAAATCTGCCGAAGCGCATATCCATCTTGGTGATGTGTATATTCTCCAACGTAGGTTCAATAGGGCGGAAAAGGCGTACCGGGAAGGTATCCGCCTGAACCCAAATCATACGGAATCTTACTATGGATTGGGGCGGGTAGCGGAGATGCAGAATCGTCTCCAGCAGGCTATGAAATATTACGATGCAGCGCTCGTGCGAAATCCGTATTCATCGCAAGCACATTATAGGCGCGCACTCATATATCAAAAACTTGGGGATAAAGCGAAATCCGAAACCGCTATGGCGCAATTTCAACGTTTAAAGACTTATGAGGATCAGATGCACCGATTTCGAGAGGCAATTTATACGAATCCGAACCTGCCGGTGCTATATATCAAACTCGGCGAACTCCATGAGGCTTATGACAACTTAGCAGAAGCGGCGCAAATTTATGAAGTTGCCATGCAGGTGCATCCGTCCTATCTGCCAGCGCACCTTCACCTCGGTGAGGTATTTATCCGGCAACGTGCGCTTGAAAAAGCGGTACGCGTCTATGAGAAGACGGCGGAAATTGCCCCAGATAACGCACAGATCCAAATAAAGTTAGGGGTTATCTATGTCAACCAACGCCAATTTGATCCAGCAATTGCCGCATTCAAGCGCGCTATTAGTGTTGATAACACGGCAGCGGAGGCATATAACAATCTCGCGCGTCTCTATGCAGGACTCGGGAAAGAGATGCAACAGGCGACTCACTTAGCACAGCAGGCGGTCGCTTTGGCACCGACAGCGAAACATTACGACACACTCGCATACACCTACTTCCGCAATGCGCAATACGCACAGGCTTTGGACGCTATTAATCAAGCCATCAGCTTAGCACCGGATGTGGATGCATACAATAAACTACGCTCAAAAATTCAAAAGGAGAAAAAATGAAAAAAGGGATATGTATTGGATCATTACCGGGGAGCTCGACCGAAGCACGGTTTAAACTTGCGAAAGAAGCAGGGTTTGATGGTGTTGAAATCGGGACGCTCGGAAATGATAATGACCGACTTCAGACAAAAGAGATCGCTACACAACACGGGATAGAAGTCTTCAGTGTGATGAATAGCAAACACTGGGCATGTCCACTCTCCGATGCTGATGCCGATGTTCGCGCAGAATCGCGCGATGGAATGATCGATTCAATAGCAACTGCATCGGCTGTTGGGGCAGATGCTGTATTGCTCGTGCCTGCTGTTGTTAATGATAAGACCTCTTATGAAGACGCATATCAACGTTCACAATCGGAAATTCGTAAACTGATTCCAGCCGCGAAAGAGAACGGACTTACAATCGCACTTGAGAACGTTTGGAACAAATTTCTGCTAAGTCCCATAGAATTCTGTCGGTATCTTGACGAGTTTGACAGTGAGACGATAACAGCCTATTTCGATGTCGGCAACATTGTACTGTACGGGTATCCACAACACTGGATTCGGTCTTTGGGGAATCGTATCTCTAAAGTGCATGTCAAAGGGTTCAACGCAAATGAGAGTCGCTTCACCTACCTGATTGAGGACTGCACCATTGATTGGAACGCTGTTATGTCAGCGTTGGAAGAAATCGGGTACGACGACTACATGACAGCAGAACTTCCTGTTGATGGGGACGACCCGGATGGTAGGGTACATAGCATTAGCAGTGATATGGACAAAATTATCGCGGGGAATGTGTAATATTTAGAATTAGATTAAGTCAGTAACAATCTTTTGCGCGGTATATAGGGCGAGACGCGGCAGTCTCGTCCTATAATCAGGTAGCATATTTGGAACGAGGATCTAAGAAATAAATGGAAGTTATTATTCAACCGACTTATAAAAAGCTCGCGGCGGTTGCAGCTAAAATCATCCGAGACGCGCTCTTAAAAAAAACGAACCTCGTTTTGGGACTCGCTACCGGCAGTACACCGATCGGTGTTTATGAAGCCTTAGTCGGGATGCATAAAACTGAGGGACTCGATTTCTCAGAGGTAACCACCTTCAACTTAGACGAGTACGTCGGGATTCCACCAAATCATCCATATAGCTACCACACCTTTATGGAAACACATCTTTTTAGTGCTATTAACATTCCGGCTGAGAATTGCCATATTCCTCAGAGTACAGCGGTCGGACATGCGGAATTCTGTGAGCGGTACGAAGCGGCGATTCTGGATGCTGGCGGCATTGACATTCAAGTACTCGGCATCGGAAAAGACGGGCATATCGGTTTTAACGAGCCGAGTTCTTCGCTTGGCTCTCGGACTCGGATTAAAACACTGACGCGAAGCACCCTTGAGGCGAACGCGCCACATTTCGGCAGCACCATTGACGATGTCCCGAAAATGGCGATTACCATGGGGGTTGGCACAATCATGGACGCGAAACAGTGTCTACTGTTGGCGAGTGGCGAATCAAAAGCCGTAGCGATTGCAAATGCTGTTGAAGGTCCGATTACAGCGGAGGTACCTGCATCGGTGTTGCAGATGCATCCACAAACCGTTGTCATCATTGACGAAGCGGCGGCTTCGGAACTCAAACGCGTAGACTATTACAAACAGGTTTATGCGAATAAACAGGAATTGTTATCTAAAGACGATTAAAATCGCTATAATTCTTCTTCGTCAAACAAACCGTATTCTTTTACTTTCCTTTGGATTGTCCGGCGACTCACCTTGAGTATTTCTGCAGCCTTTGCTTTATTATTCCCCACAGACGCAAGCGTTGCACGGAGGGCTTCTCGATTAATTTCATCGAGGGACATACCGACTTCTACATCTAAGTGTTGTTTATCCGATATTGGATTCACTGGCTTCCAAACATCTGGGACAGACGGAAGGTTTGAAAATGCGATGCCCGTTGCTTTGAGGATGCGTTCAGGTAAGTCAATTTGTTGGATTGTCGATTGGGTGGACGTTACAACTATACCTTCGATGCAGTTCTTCAATTCGCGCACATTCCCCGGCCACTCGTATTTCATCAACGTTCTAATTGCCTCGGGGGCAAGCGTTATCAGAGGTTTTCCATTTTGTTGGCAAAACTCTTCAAGAAAATCCTTTACAAGCAATGGGACATCTTCAATGCGTTCTTGGAGCGTTGGGAGATGAATAGGGACCACGTTGAGCCGGTCGTAGAGATCGGGAAGGAATTCCCGTCTTTCGGATGCACCTTCCAAATCGTGGTTTGTCGCACACACGACGCGGACATCCACCCGAATAGTTTTGTCGCCCCCAACCCGTTCAAATTCGCGTTCTTCAAGAACACGCAAAAGGCGCGCTTGGTTCGACAGACTCAGTTGTGAAACTTCGTCAAGAAAGAGGGTCCCGCCGTGTGAAAGTTCAAATCTCCCTTTGCGTTGGTAATACGCGCCGCTAAACGCGCCCCGCTCATGCCCGAAAAGTTCGGATTCTGCAAGGTTTTCGTTGAGGGTCGCACAATTAAAGGCGATGAGCGGACCGCGACGCAAACTCCGATAGTGAATCGCCCGGGCGACCAACTCTTTACCCGTCCCGCGCGCACCGTGTATCATTACAGTCGCTTTTGTCGGGGCGATTTGCGTAATCATGTCGCGGATTTTGATGATTTGCGGCGAATTGCCTGTGAGCCGGCGTAACCCTTCCTTCTCATCGATTTGTGATTGAAGTTGTCGGTTCTCAAAGGCGAGGCGTTGGTTCTCGAGGGTCCTATGTAACAAGGCTTCGAGATGCACGGGGTTAACCGGCTTCGGCAGGAAATAGGTGTCTTTGTAGGCGAGCATCGCCTTGATTCCGATATCGGTCTCTAAAATATTGGGTTCTGTAATAAAAATGATGCCGACATCTGGGTGATGCTGTGTTGCTGCATCTAACAGGGATAATCCATCAATCCGCTCTGCTTTCAACTGTGCGATAAGGATATCGATTTTTAAGTGCTCAATCTGATGAAACGCCTGATACATATTGCCCGTGACAACGAGGCGAATTCCCTTGGCTGCAAGCGTTTCGCAGACAAGCTCACGTTCAACCCGATCGGCATCAACAATAAGGACTGTTTTTTGCGCGTTCATTGTGTTCATAGTAGGAGCATTTTCCAATCGCTTATAACAAACTTCGCTCAAATATCTCTAATCCGCTTCTCATGGTAAATTTACTACTACCTATACAACGAGAGTTTGGTGTAAGAGATACGAAGTGCCTATGTGGATATCTACGCTTTTTTATGGTAGATGTTAGAATTACTTATACACTCTTAATGCTAAAGCCAACCCCCTAAAGAATCAGAATCAACGGTATGAATGCCTTATGGGCATTCACCGGGTATGAATGCCTTATGGGCATTCACCGCCCCTTATCAGGGGGACTTTGAAGGCTTTGAGAAGGACAGAGTTATTGATAAATGTCAACATATTTCTATAATTCACCATAGTTTTATATCCGTGATTCATGGCGGATAAACTTTGCTAATGAAACCACGTCTGTGGGGTGCCCTTTGTCGCAAGGTCAGTACCGTCTCAGATTTTGCTATGACCCGAAAAAAGTATTGTTTTAAATTAAAAATTTAGGTAAACTATAGCATCATTGTAGGCAACATAATGAATCTTTGTTCACATTTTTCGGAGGAATTGAATGGAAAAACAACTCAGCACGCTGTATAGACTCGGTGGTCTTACGGGTATTTTGAGCGGGCTCCTCATGGTAGTGTCCAGTATTTGGTTTATTTTTAGTTTATCATCTATTGGTTCGGATCCATCAGCGGAACAGTTTGGGAAGATCGGGATTTTTCATGGAATCGGGGTTGTCACAATTATTTTGCTCGTGCCGACGCTATTAGCCAGCTACGGTTTGCTCTCTTCAGAAGCACCCGCACGTAGTGCCTTAGGGGCAAGTATTGCGCTCCTGTGGCTTGTTGTAGAATTGGTAGCCCACTGCTCACAAACTGCTCCGATCAACGCGCTATCGGAATTAGTAGGTGAATCCACTACCGCTGCTATTCGTACACCGTTCTATGCGCTCTGGGTAGAGTGGGGGGAAGCACTCTTTATGACCGGTGCCTTCCTGTGTGCCTTGTTAGCACTCTGTTACGGTTCAGCACTTTATACATGGGGAAACCTAATTGCGGGGTACCTATTCTTTATTGCGATAATAGCCTTTCCCATCGGCATTTTCTTAAACCTTGATGTGCAATTGCATGTGATAATTCGCGGTGTGGCGTTTCTGTTTCTTGGGGGTGTACTCATACAAGCACCTGATGAAGAAGATATATAACGGACACCAGAACGTAAGGCACCAAATCTACCGGCAGCGACTGACGGGCTATGATCGGTCAATTTAGTTCTTCGGCAACCGCAATTTTCCATCCTCAGGCTCTAACAGAAATTGACGCTATGCGTCGTCTTCATTTAGCAATCTTTCTAATTCTGCCAAGATATCTTCTTCGTCTCCCTCCGCCTCTTCTGTCTCGGTTGACTCAGTCGTCTCGGTATCCAAATCGGCGCGGAATTCTATAAGGTTGCTAAGGTACCGTTCACGCGTTATATTTTCTGCCTCGCCGTGTTCCTCACGTAGACATTCACCACAAAATTCGCCAATTTGTTGAATACCGGTATCGATATGCTGTAACGCTGCCTCGACATCATTTTCCTGCAAACTCAATTCTGCGTTGGCGATGCTGTGCATCATGAGCATATAACCTTTGTACTGATAACTCTGCCAAGCGATTTCAGATGGGGCGCATTCGCGTGCCAAATTTGTTACAGCGATATTGGCAGCTGTATCGCGTTGAACATCTTGCCACCGTTTAATCCCTGCGAAGAGGAGATAGCGCGTATATCGATGGAAAGATTCCTCAAAGAGGATATCCCATTCTTCTGACGCTAACTGGAACCCTTCACGCGTGTCGTGCTGTTCTTCGTATTCCTGCAACTTTGCAAAGAAATAATCGTAATAGGAATCCGCACCGTGGGGACGCATGCCGTCGGGCCGACCGGTTGCGTAGATGCGTGAGATCGTGAAAGCGTTGGGTTGTACGACGACAACCTCCCGACCATCTTCAATCTGCAGGACGCTCACCGGGCGATCCACATCAAGATTAACCATCTCAAGGATCCGATCGAAGGTTTGAACCCAACGGGTGTTTCTCTGTATAGAATCGTTCGCCATTTTTAATCCTTTTTTTAATAGTTATAAGTTATAAGTTATAAGTCTGGTTTCTGATGCGTGATCATCTCTTTGTAATGGTGGTTACCGAATTGAAGCACCGACGGATACGAAAAAATATTGGACAACCGGAAACCTCTTAACTAAAAACTTATAACTAAAAACTATCAAAGCATCTGAAAGTAATCTTGGAGCGGTGTGACAGTAATATCTCCGCGCTGTAGGGCATCAATAGCATTAACGGCTGCGGCTGCACCCGGGATCGTTGAGAAGATAGGAATATCATGGGCGATCGCCATTTCACGAATCAAGAGCTCGTTTGGCCGGTGCAAGTCGCCAGTCGGTGTATTGATAATCAAGTCAACGGCGTGGTTCTTGATATAATCATGAATAGTCGGTCTTCCCTTTCCAATGCTAAAGACAAGTTCGGACTCCATGCCATTACGGAGTAGCACTTTCGCTGTTCCATGTGTAGCAATAAGCTCAAAACCGAGATCTGTCAGTTTCTTAGCGATGAAAATAATCGCGCGTTTATCTTTATTTTTTACACTGATGAAAACCTTACCGCCAACGGGTAAACTATAACCACATGCCTTCTGTGCCTTCGCAAAGGCGCGAGAAACATCCGTATCAATACCCATGACTTCACCCGTTGATTTCATTTCGGGACCCAAGCGCGTGTTTGAACCCGGAAAGCGGTTAAAGGGAAAGACGGGCGCCTTGACACTGAAATAAGCGGGTTCAATCTCGCTCGTAAATCCGAGTTCATCAAGCGTCTTACCTGCCATTACGCGCGCCGCGAGTTTCGCTAAAGGAACACCAATCGCCTTACTCACAAAAGGAATCGTCCGGGATGCGCGTGGATTTACCTCAAGCACGTAAATTTCATCGTTTTTTATTGCATATTGAACGTTCATCAGCCCGCGTACACGAAGTGCTTTCGCTAAGTCATAAGTAAAGGTTTTGAGCTGTTCAATCTGTTCATCTACCAGTGTATAAGGCGGCAAGACACAATCGCTGTCTCCAGAATGGATACCGGCTTCTTCAATGTGTTCCATGATACCACCGATGACGGTTAGATTGCCATCTGAGATTGCATCAACATCAACTTCAATTGCCTCTTCAAGATATTTATCAATGAGCACGGGATGCTCCGGCGATGCTTCAACAGCAGTGTTCATGTATTCGTGTAGGAGTTCTTCATCGTAAACGATCTGCATCGCGCGTCCACCTAACACATACGAGGGGCGGACAATCACGGGATAGCCGAGCGCAGCGGCAATCGGGGCGGCTTCCTCGCTCGATGTTGCTGTGCCGTTAGGTGATTGCATCAACCCGATGTCGTCTAATACGGCTTTAAAGAGTTCTCGGTCTTCTGAGCGTGCTATATCTTCAGGACTCGTGCCAATTATCGGAACACCTGCGTCTCTAAGGGCGACAGCGAGGTTCAGGGGTGTCTGTCCACCAAACTGAACGATGACACCAGTAGGCTTCTCTTTGTGATAGATGTTCAGGACATCTTCACGCGTTAACGGTTCAAAATAGAGTCGATCGGAGGTGTCGTAATCGGTACTAACGGTCTCAGGGTTGCTGTTTACCATGATCGTCTCATAACCATCATCTTTGAGTGCGAGCGCGGCGTGAACACAACAGTAGTCAAATTCAATGCCTTGCCCGATCCGATTCGGACCCCCGCCAAGAATCATGATTTTCGGTTTATCCGAAGGACGCACCTCATCTTCGCTGGAACAGGTTGAATAGTAGTACGGTGTTTCTGCCTCAAACTCGGCGGCACAGGTATCAACGGTTTTGAATGTTGCCTCAATGCCGAGTTCGTTTCGACACTCACGGATATCTTCTTCGGAGGCATCGTAGATGTCGGCTAACTGTCGGTCAGAAAACCCATATTGTTTTGCCTGATGCAAAAGTCTTTTTGTGAAAACGCCATCTATTTCGCCGTTTTGTGACCCATGATTTGGCGCAGTACCTTTTAGATGTTGTTTGATATGGTGTTGGGCATCGGATTCGGATAAGGCGTTTTCAAAATCTACGATTTCTTTTAAATTGTAGAGAAAAAATGGGTCGATGTGCGTGTAAGCATGGATTTCCTCAATGCTCATGCCACGGGCGAGTGCTGCCTTAATATAAAAAATCCGTTTGACATTCGGAATGCTCAGTTTACTCGGAAGTTCAGACAGCGGGAGCTCCTCAAGCGGATGATTATCCAACCCAAACCAACCTGTCTCCAGCGACCTTAACCCTTTCTGTAACGCCTCTTTAAAGGTTCTACCGATAGCCATAGCCTCACCGACAGATTTCATCTGTGTTGTGAGGGTTTCATCGGTACCTTGGAATTTTTCAAACGCCCAACGCGGGATTTTGACAACGACGTAATCAATGGTTGGCTCAAAACAGGCAGGCGTCTCAGCGGTGATGTCATTCGGAATTTCATCTAAATTATAACCGACGGCGAGTTTCGCCGCGATTTTCGCGATCGGAAATCCAGTCGCTTTTGAAGCGAGCGCAGAACTCCGAGAAACACGCGGGTTCATTTCAATGACGACCTGTTTACCTGTCTTCGGATCAACAGCAAATTGGATATTGGAGCCACCGGTATCAACACCAATTTCGCGGATGATTTTAATCGCGGAATCCCGCATCAGTTGATATTCTTTGTCTGTTAATGTTTGGATAGGGGCCACGGTAATGCTATCACCGGTATGGACACCCATGGCATCGACATTTTCAATGGAACAGATGATGACGACGTTGTCCGCACCATCCCGCATCACCTCCAGTTCAAATTCCTTCCATCCGATGACAGATTCTTCAATGAGCAATTCACTGATTGGGCTGAGTGTGAGACCCGCTGCGACCATTTTCTCGTATTCTTCGATGTTGTAAGCGATACCGCCACCTGTGCCACCGAGTGTAAATGCCGGACGGATGATCGCTGGGAAGCCGATCTGTTCAACAAGCGCGAGGGCTTCTTGCACAGTGTGGGCGATGCCACTCTGCGGAACCGCTAATCCTATTTTCATCATCGCGTCTTTGAAGAGGGCGCGATCCTCTGCTTTCTGGATGGCTGGGAGTTTCGCACCGATGAGCTCAACTTCGTACTTATCTAACACGCCTGATTCCGCAAGTTCGACAGACACATTCAAGGCTGTTTGCCCGCCAAGCGTCGGCAGCAACGCGTCTGGACGTTCTTTTTCTATCACAAGTTCCACTGTGTCTGCCGTTATCGGTTCAATATATGTCTGATCCGCGAAATCCGGATCTGTCATGATGGTGGCGGGGTTGCTGTTGACAAGGGTAATTTCGTACCCTTCCTCTTTAAGGGCTTTACATGCTTGCGTTCCTGAGTAATCGAACTCGCACGCTTGTCCGATGATAATCGCACCGGACCCTATAATTAAGATCTTTTTTATATCTGTTCGCTTTGGCATCTTTTATATTACCTTGCGGTTCGGTAAGGTGAGACTGTGACGTCAAAGTACCTTTCCGTATATCTATGAAGAAACACCCAAGCTAATAAACCCGGCGCGTTGCTTGGGACTATGTTTTTTCGTGTGCCTCTTTATGTCCTTAGTCGGAAACCCGATTTGGTTCTCACTGCGAAGCAGGACAAATCGGAGCAGAAACTTAATATTTAAAAATCCGACTAACGGCTTTCCGTATCCATCATTTCTGTAAAACGCGAAAAGAGATAACTGGCATCGTGCGGACCAGGAGATGCCTCTGGATGATACTGTACAGAAAAAATGGGATACTCCCGATGCTGTATCCCTTCAAGTGTGTCATCATTTAGATTGATATGGGTAATATCGATGCAGTTCGGTAGTGAATCAATATCAACGCAGAATCCGTGATTTTGTGAGGTAATCTCAACCTTGTCTGTTTCCAGATGTTTGACGGGTTGATTTGCCCCTCGGTGTCCGAACTTCAGTTTGAACGTTTTTCCACCGAGGGCAAGCCCGAGAAGTTGGTGCCCCAAACAGATACCGAAAAGCGGTTTTTTGTCTATTAAGCCTTGGATCGTCTCAATCGCATAGCCCACTGGCATCGGGTCGCCCGGACCGTTTGATAGAAAGACACCATCTGGCTCTGCTGCAAGAATCTCTTCAGCCGTCGTGTTTGCTGGCACAACTTGGACCTCGCAGCCGTGCTCCGTGAGTTGACGTAAGATGTTATATTTGATACCGAAGTCGAGTGCTATGACGCGATATTTAGCATCAGAATTGTTATTGTTCTGGTGCTGCCACGCATACGGATTTGGGCATGTCACGCGTTGGACTAAATCCCAACCAACTAACCCGTGCCACGCTTTGGCTTTCGCAATGAGGCTTTCAGGATCCATATCCTCTGTAGAGAGACAGCCGTTCATCACGCCGTGAACCCGGAGCCGGCGCGTAAGTGCCCGGGTATCAATTCCTTGTATACCGATGATATCGTGTTCGGATAGATAGGTATCTAAACTCCATTTTGAACGCCAATTGCTATGGTACGCGCTATATTCGCGAACAACAAACCCTTCCACCTGCGGACCGATGGATTCAACGTCTGCTTCATTGCAGCCGTAATTACCAATCAACGGATACGTCATCGTAACGATTTGCCCTTTATAGGAGGGATCCGTCAAAACTTCTTGGTATCCTGTCATACTGGTATTGAAGACGACTTCACCAACAGTTTCGCCGGTCGCACCAAACTGTTCACCCTCAAAAACTGTTCCGTCCGCTAATGCCAGAATTGCTTTCATTCTTTTAAATTTCCTTGCGGTTCGTTCAGGCAGATTGCAAGAGAAACAGTCGTCTCCGTATATCCGCCTGCGCCATTGTTGCAGGCTACGCGCTTTTTTATTTTGAACTGGGGGGCATCCCTATTCTTTTGCCTTCCCTAAGTGTAACCGTTTGCCAACCTTTGAGTTCCCATCCTGTGAAAGGTGTGTTTCGGCTTTTTGAACGAGATTTTGTTACCTCGACCTGATTTTTGGTGTCAACATCAATCACGGTAACGTCTCCAACAGCACCAACAGAGAGCGTCCCTCGGTCAATACCGAGTATATTTGCTGGAATGGTGGTCATCTTGGCGATCGCTTCCGTCAATGTCAGGTGTCCCGGTCGCACAAGATACGTCAATACAAGTGGCAGACATGTCTCTAAACCAATAATTCCGTTAGGTGCGTCAACCATGCCTTGTGCCTTTTCCCAAGGCGCGTGCGGTGCGTGGTCGGTCGCAATTGCGTCAATCGTTCCATCGCACAACCCTTCAATAATCGCATCAATATCGGTCTGTGTCCGTAGCGGTGGATGCATCTTGGCATTTGTGCCTTGCTTCTCTACCTCTGTATCCGTGAGGATCCAGTGGTGTGGGCATGCCTCAGCGGTTACATGAACACCCCGTTTTTTCGCTTGACGTATCAATTCAACACCACCTGCTGTGCTAACGTGTAGTACATGAAGGTGTCCGCCTGTCATCTCTGCTAACATAATATCGCGGGCAACGATGATGTCTTCTGCAGCGTTCGGACTGCCGATGAGTCCCAACTTTCGGGAGGTCTCGCCGAGATTCATGACGGCACCTGCATTGAGATTGTGTTCTTCGCAGTGGACCATGATCGGAAAACCGAGTTCTGCGCTCAAGGTAAGTGCGTCGCGCATAAGTGATGCGTTCATGACGGTAACACCGTCATCACTGAAACCGACTGCTCCCGCGGAACGCATCCCGCGCATGTCTGTAAGCACCTCGCCCGCAAGCCCCTTGGTGATACTGCCAAACGGGAATACATTCGTTTTCGCCGTCTGAAGCGCGATGGCATAAATCTGTTCAATCTTCTCAGGCGCGTCTATGACGGGGGACGTGTTTGCCATGCAGGCGACAGATGTGAATCCACCCGCTGCTGCCGCTGCTGTGCCAGTCGCTATTGTCTCCTTATGCGCAAATCCGGGTTCACGGAGGTGGACGTGCATATCGATTAACCCAGGTACAACAATTAACCCCTCTGCATCATATACATCGGTATTTTGGAGATCGGAGAATGCTTCTTTACCACTGACTTCGGTGATCTTACCATCGGTGATAGAGAGGTTTCCGACTTCATCAATGTTATTAGCTGGATCGATAATATGTCCGTTAAGGATACACGCGTCGCTCATTCACCTTCCCTTTCATAAATGGTCGCTGAATCTATGCCAGGGGCTTCCTCAGCAAGTCGCACCCGAACAAATTCTCTGCGGGATGTCGGGACATTTTTGCCAACGTAATCGGCAGCAATCGGCAGTTCGCGATGCCCTCTGTCAATCAGTGCTGCCAATTGAATTGCAGCAGGACGCCCAAAATCCATGAGGGCATCCATCGCCGCACGAACCGTCCGTCCTGTATAGAGTACTTCATCTACTAAGATGACCCACTTACCCGTAATGTCAAACGGTAGCTCCGTATTGCTGACTTGGATTTGTGTTTCATGGAGATTAATATCGTCTCGATAGAGCGTGACATCAATGGCTCCAACATCGACTTCTATTTCTTCGATACGTTCAAGGTTCTCAGCGATGCGATGCGCGATAAAATCACCTCTACTTTTAACCCCGACAAGTACCAGTTCTTCAATGTGTTTATGGTTCTGCTCTAAAATTTCGTGAGCGATCCTGAGCAAGGCACGACGAATCTCTTCGGCATCCATGACTTGTGCTTTTTCGCGCCCCGTGAACGATGTGATTGGCATTTTTGGGTCCAGTGTTTTTCTCCAGTGAGATATTTTAATAATAAAAAAGCCTCCCCCGTCTAAAGTGACGAGAAAGGCATCATCCAATAAATTCCGATGGACAGTCTAAATTTTGGCTCCGATTCAAATTGTAATTTTGCATCCTTTTTTCAACCTCGCTGGATTGGATTAAAAAGGTTTATTTCACTATGAGTGTCCTACTGATTAATATATTATAACATAATTTGCGTATTAATTGCAAATTTTTTATTTCTTCCAGGCGCGATATTGGGTTTCTCCATTGTCTATAGCGTCGTTTTTCCCTGGCGGTCATTGCTCTCGCCGTGACAGGGTAACCTCTACCATCAGGAAATCGGACTACAACACAAAACAGACTATTTCCCCTGCACCGCGCTAATCTCATCTTCCGAAATCTTATGGACACTCTTTGGGTTAAACGTCTGTGTCGTATCTACGCGGAGCGCGACTTCAATCCTACCACCCGTCAGCACAAAGAACTGGATCAGGAAACCGCCACCCTGCATCGACTCGACCTGATAATCTTCTTCATCAAGATCACCAAGCCATATCGGTAGGGATTCCTCAAATTTCGGATGGGCGAGAACGTGCTCTGGCAATGCAATAATCAAAGTTCCCGGCGCATCACCGATAGCATCTCCGATGACTTTACGCTTCTCTACCATAAACGGCACAACACAGTTAGCGTATTCAAAATCATCGGTGGTCGCGCGTTCCGGAGCGACAAGACCCCACGTCAGGTGATGGATAAACGGGTTACCGTATCCCTGTCCGAGCATGTGTTGTAATGCTGGCTTGTCAACAGGATGCACAACAGCGACATAGTCAAACCACCCTTCGCTACGTGCCGGGCTATCCGCTGACAATTGCGCCGAGACATTGATATAGTCGCAACCGTCAACTGGCGACGGATAACACCGTGCATCCCATCCATTGACATAACCGAGTTGTTTCAGACCATCTGCAACGAGGTGCGGCGGGTCGCAGAAGATCGCAGCGTGATCCATGTTCGGATGAATCTCTACGCCTGCGCTGGTGATGCGTTCCGCAACATCGGTCGCCTCTCTGAAACGGACATCAGCATTTTCAATTGTCAGATAATCATCAAAATTTGTTGGTAACGTGATTAAATTTTCCATGAGAAACCTCTGTTTGCGTCTTGAAGGAAGGGCGTATTTGAAAAGTCAATAAGTCCAATTGAGATGGTACAAGTCTAACAGAAACAGTGTTGACTTGCAAGCACTTTTTGGTGTTCTTTCAAGCCAAAAGTTGTTGAAAAAAGTGCAGATCTCTGATAATGTTAATACAGGTTTGAACGCTACGTCCTATACTCAAAAACTGAGGAGCAATTCATGAGAAAAAATACCTTTAGAGAACTACTCAACGCTGATAAACCGACAGTCGGCACGCATATTCATACCACTTGGCCCTCCATCGTCGAAGCGATCGGTCATACGGGGTTGTATGATTATGTCGAATTCGTTGGGGAGTACGGTCCCTTCGATCTGCACGATTTGGATAACCTCTGCCGTGCAGCTGAACTTCACAATATCTCAACAATGATTAAGGTTGACCAGGAGCCTCGCGGCTTCATCGCACAACGCGCAATTGGTTCTGGTTTCCAGAGTGTGCTCTACGCAGACTGCCAAAACGTTGAAGATGTAAAGGAGTGTGTACGCACGACGCGGGCGGATACACCGGAAGATGGAGGCAGCTACGGTGTGGCAACCCGCAGGTTTTCCTATATGGGCTACGGCGGAGGACCAGAATACGTCCAAGCCCTCCGGGATGTCGTCAACGTCATTATGATTGAGAAGAAAGGCACCGTTGACAACCTCGAAGAAGTGCTCTCCGTTGAAGGTGTTGACATGATCCAATGGGGCGGTTCAGATTACTCGATGAGTATCGGGATGGTGGGGCAGCGCGGCGCTCCTGAAATCCAAGAGGCACACGATCGGGTGTTTAAGACCTCTATAAAAATGGGTGTCCCACCACGCGCGGAAATCGGAAGTGCCGACGACACGAAACGCTATCTGGATATGGGCGTTCGACATTTCTGTATCGGGACCGATATTTCTATTCTCTACAGCTGGTGGCGTGAACAAGGTGACGGGGTCAGAAAGGCACTTGACGGACATTAGGGGAGCTGTCGTAGGGGCGAGGTCACCTCGCCCCTACGGTGTCTGACAACTATTTAAAGCATTGACTGCATTTTCTCTGCTACCCAGTCCACTGCGACATCGATCATCGCGTGTCCTTTGTCCGCTGTCGCTAATTTCGCTTGATGATGATACTCGCGATCCGATTTTGCCTGCCCCGCATCGGAGATCGTGAGTTTCGCGCTGTCGTAATCCACACCGTTCCAATCGACATTCTCCGCAAAGGCAGCGAGCGCAAACGCAGTCTCAAACTCAGCGGCGTGTCCAGGACAGATACCGGATTCCATCTGTTCTTGCACTAACTCTGGGGTGTACGCTTCCCAATATGAGTGGAATTCTATGTTGATGCCGAGTTTCTCGCGGTAACCGTCCAACCGATCATGCACCGGACCCGCGTTCCCCGCATGTCCATTGACAATCAAGATGTTGCTGATCCCGTGCCGACGCATGCTATCGGCGACATCGTATAATACCTCGCCGAAAACTTCCGCGCGAAGCGTGAGCGTGCCTTTGTGGTCCATCCAGTGCTCCGATACACCGATCGCTAAAGGCGTTGTTACAATCACTTGCGGAAACAACTTTTCAGCCGCCAATTTCGAGACATAAACCGCGCTTTGCGTATCGTGATACATCGCCAAGTGTTCGTTGTGTTGCTCCGTGCTACCCGTAGGAATGATCGCACCTGTAAGCGTGCCAGCATCAATCGCCTCTCGGATATAGCGTCGTTGATTTTCCCAAAGGAACACCGATTTAATTTCAGACATGATCTAACCTCCACTATTTTTCGGTAGGAGATTATACCTACCGAGTGTAGTTCGGACAGCCGCAATACCATCTTCCATCAACATCTGATTAGGTGGTAGATAGTCTTGCAAACTCTCCCAATCGTATTCGTTCTGCTGCGCGTCGTTGTTCTTAAAAAGGATTTTGTTGCCGTAATCTCGGATCTCATTGAGCGTCCATTCGTAGATATAGAAACCGAAGATATCGGCGTGTAGCGTAACCGAGTCTTGTCTTTCCGTAAGGTAACTTTCTAAAACCACCTCAAACCGTTCACCTGTGAAAGAGACCAGGTCTTTTTCAGGCGGACCTAAGCAGACACCATCCCAATCAATTATATGCAGTCGGTTTTCAGCATCTATAATGAGATTGCCGGGCGTCGGATCGCCGTGTGTGATCACAAATGGTGTTTGTAGTGCCGTCGCTGAACGTCCTAAATCGTCGTATCTACGCAACGTCTGTAGGATAGCAGCTCGATGCGCTACGAGTGCCTCAAGCAGCTGCTTCTGATATTTATTTTCTGAGGATGTCTTTTTTTCCGCTGCTTCAAGCACTACATAGAGTTCATTCCGTAGGGGCAAATCATATTCTGCTACAGGTAGACAATTCAGATTGACCGAAGCCGTAGCATTGTGGATTGTTGCCAACAGCACACCGGTCTGACGGAGCTCAGTGTCGGTGAAATCCTTTCCGACTTTCCACAGATCCCATCGACTTTTACCTTCAATAAACGGGAAGAGTGAAACATTAAAATTCTGCCACGGAACACTTAATTCACCGTCTTGTGTTTCCAATGGAGCGACAACACCTCGAATGTCGCATCGGTGCCGCAAAAGCGAGGCAACGTGCAGAGATATCGGCGATACAGATGTAGAGGCTTTAGCAAAATACTTCTCGCCTGTCTCAGACACAGCGATGTAACCGTAACTGTCTTCACCTTCCGGGAAAAAAGTTATGGACTGCAAATGTAAATCGTATGCGGTACTGAGGTGTTGCAGTAATTCAGATTTATCAAAATCGTTGTCAACTTTCATGTCTGAATTTCTCAAAATAACTATCAATCTCTGATCTTAATTCAATACCAGCCTGCTCAAAAGCATCCAACAAATCCGTGTAAGTGCCTTCGCCACCAATAAAATCCCAGAAATCTTCAGCAATCAAAACTTCATGATCCAGATCCAACATCCCCCTCAAAGTCCACCGACTATATGGTTTTGGTTCATAAGGATTGTATGGAAAGACAAGTATTGTGTTTATAACCGCTTCTGGTTCTCTTGCTAATTCAGCAGCAGTCCATTCCAAAAGAGTTTGTTTGGATTTCTCAACAATATCTTTATTCGGTTTCACGGTCTTTAGTTCAAATAAAAGCAACTCGCCTTCGCTATTTTCCAGCCATATATCGACCTTAGTTAGTTTTACTTGGTTTAAAATTCCTTTACGGCAAACTTCTCTGATTTCTTCCACTTCGGTAAATCTATCAACCTCCCTATTAGCTGCCCTTAACCCATTCATTATTGTCTGAATTTGTTGATGCGCTTCGGAACTAATTCGGTTAAAAGGCTTAACTTGGGTTTTTGCATCCTTGAACTTTTCACGCGCTAACGCAATAGCTACTGGTTCATAAATTGAGACTCCAAATGTTGTATTCAGGGACTGAATAAAAGAGAATAAAGCCATTCGATCTTTACCGAGTAAACGATAATGAAAGGGCATTTTGTCCGTTTCAGGGGTATAGGAACGAAACTTAGTTCGCATACAATCCTTAATTTTCTCTTTAATCATTATTTGTCGTTGTGAATGCATTCCCTCAATCCTTTTTCTTTCTCAAGTGGAATATTGTCTCGGAGTACGCAGATTCTCGATTCTTTTCGGTCCGATTCAAAACAGGTCGTTTGTGTTGATTGACAATCTGCATCCCCGCAATTTCAGCGATAGTTGGATACATATTAAACTTATCGTTTGCAACAACAAAAACATCATAGTCGTCAGCCAAAAATCGTTTACAGTTTTTGAAAACTGCTGCGACACCGTGAATGTAAGATTCTCTTGCCTCACGTCCCTTTCCTCTAAATAAGGGGCCAATTTCTAATTCATCTAACCTTTTGAAATCGAAGAGATCATAAGCATAGGCGTGCTGCTCGTGGTAGTTAATAAGCCCAACATAAGGTGGACTTGTAAAAAGCCCTTTGATTCGTTGTTTCTTAGCAATCTCTGCGAACTGTGGGGAGGCCTGGCTCAACATCGTGAAAATATCAATCGTGCGTGAATCACCAGTTATGCAGTGTTGAAAGGTGTCTGTTTTTAACTTACTGAATGCAACCCATCGTTGCACACTGTCCTTACAGTATCGTTCCCACCATCCCGCAATGAAAAAGAGTGGTTTGCAGATTTTCCCGTGTTTTCGACAATAATAGGTTGTCGTTACAGGTTTCCGCAATGTGCCTAAATCTGCGTGCGTTGTGGCTCGGCACGAACGGATCGTCCGGCTTAAAATGAGCATCAAGGCTTTTTGGATTGAGGGGTCTTCTACTTTACGAATTTCGTTGTGGACAAAATCAATCTCTGCCCTAATCCCTGGAAGATACCACTGCTTCATAAAACGCACAGAGTCGGCTGGCATCTGGATGTCAATTTGATACTCAGCAACGAGTTTATGATATGTTTCTAAAAAAATGGTTTCCTTCTCATTCCCGTATTGCTTCTGGTCGATTTCACCGGTTCTGACTCGGCGTTTAAAGGATACGGGGAAATATTGATTATTGAAAGCCGCAAGCAATTCCGCGAGTTTAGCATCAAATTCAAGTATCCCAGATGTAGCAACAAAATTTTTGAGCGCAACCGTGATTTTCTGATATTCCTCATACAGATGCGTCAAATTATATCTCCCGACCTTGGCATTGCCTATGAAAGCGTTAAATGCCGAAACATCAATCCCAATCGCGTGCATGCCAAGTTCATTCGCTTGGACTAAGGTAGTCCCGCTTCCACAAAACGGGTCAAGCACAATATCCCCCGGTTGAAAATAGACATCCAGCTTAAAGTTGTCGGTGTGGGCATCTAAGAAATATTCAACTAATTGAGGAATGAACTTGCCTTTATACGGATGTAACCGATGGACGTGTTTTGTTGTTTCCGCTTCTTTAACTTTTTCAAAAGCCAGTGTCCAATTCAAATCATCACCGAGCGCGTCCTTCCATCGTTTCTCTCGACGGTTCAGACTATAGTAAGCCTCAAGGCTTTGCTTAGAAACCAATGTTACGCCGTTATCAACAACGGATTCAATCCTCCCATACTGGATCAAATAGGTGATATTTGCGGGCGTAACGTTTTTATTCATCTGTTCTGAAGCCCATTGGCTTGCCTGTTTAAGTGTCAGAAGCATTTTTCTATATTTATCCTCTCACCGGATATGTATCCGTTAAAAAATAGGTCTGCGTTTGTGCAGTAAAGAAGGTCTATCAGCCTTGGCAGCTCTGCTTAATCTGCTGAAGGCGATTCTACTTTCTGGAGAACTACCTTGCTTTGGTTTTTCAACTTCAAGGTTTCAGAGATATTTCCCATATTAATCGCAATCTTGAACTGCTTGGTAGAAGTCGAAAACCTGCCTAAATAGTCCCCAACCGGAACATCGCCATAGTTCTCAACGAATTTTATCTGAATTTTTTGTCCTGTTGCAAACGCCGCTTCAAGCGTGTCACTCAGTTTCCAACCGCGTTCGGTAAACCGCGCAATTTCGAGATCGGTTACAGCATTACCGTGATCGTCAATTTCGACGATTGTTCCAGAGAGCGATACTGTTTGAGGAGCCTCTGGTATCCCCATCTTTTGACTGCACCCGATAAAAATTCCTGTTGTCACCAAAGCAGCTATGATTGCTAATCTCCAAGATTGATAGCGGAATTTCACCATAATATATACCTCCATGAGTCTTTTAGAAACTGCCTTAAGTATAGTGAAAATGCAGGTAAATGTCAAGCGAAAGTCGTTGAATCATTTCGGTTTGACAAGTGGGCAAGTTTGTGGTATTCTCTTTTTCGCGCGGTTTTTTCACGAGGAATAAAAAATCAATATAGGTGGCGATCAGAAGATCGCCGCTTAGCACAGTTCCCTTAATTCAAAAATTGAGGCGTTGGAGATGAATATGTCAAAGAAAGCAAATATTTATAGAAAATTTTCAAAATCTGTCAGTCCGCTCAAAATCGTGATGCTGTTATTTGGGGTCCTATTGAGCCTTTCGGGCTGCGAAAGAATACCAGACCCGATGCTACCGGATGACAGTACATTAGAAGCGGAACCCCTCACAGTGATGACTTACAATGTTTACGTTGGGGGCAGTACGGATGGACTTTTAGTTGTAGAGAACCTGTTAGAGGTGCCTCAGGCAGTCGCTGACATGTATGACGCTGTTATAGCATCAGACTTTCCGAGTCGTGCTGCGGCAATTGCTCAATCTATAAAAGCCTATCAACCGCATCTTATCGGGTTACAAGAAATTTCACTCATTCGTCGACAAAGTCCAGGTGATCGGATTGCTGGAGGACTCGTTCCCGCTGAAGAGGTTATTATGGATTTTCTTCAAATCTTGATGGACGCGCTTCAGTCAGAGGGCTTAAGTTACGAAGTTGCTGCAAAAGTTGAGAATATAGATATTGAAATGCCAATATTTACAGATGCCGGTATTGACGACATCCGATTAACCGATTATGATGTGATACTGTCTCGCAGCGATGTCGTAGTATCGCGTCCCGTGAGTACGAATTATGTAAATCTGCTGACAATCGAAATGCTTGGGCTTGAAGTGCAAAGAGGTTACACCGCCGTAGACGCCACCATCTCAGGGACCACATACCGTGTTGTTAATACACATTTGGAGGCAGAGGTATTAGGAAAGGAAAGCCGGGTGGCACAAGCACAAGAACTCGTGAATAACCTTCAAGACGAAACTTTACCAATCATCCTGTTAGGCGATTTCAATACAGTGGCACCCAACGGTACTGCTTACCAAATTTTGCTATCCGCGGGGTATATTGATGTTTGGCAAATGGATTCCGTCGGCACCGGCAATACGTGTTGCCAAGCCGATGACATCTTGAATGCGGTGAGTGACCACTCTGTTCGGATTGATCAGATTTTTGTCCGAAATCTGGTACCGGCATCTGTTATGACACACACTGTCGGCGATAAACCGTCAGACCGTCTGCCTTCCGGGTTGTGGCCCTCCGACCATGCCGGAGTTGTCGCCTATCTGACATTTGAGTAGCGAAAATTGGTTTGGTTCGTAAAATAAAGTAAAGCGCGCTGCAACAGCATTTGAAGATCCGTTACAGCGCGCTTTTCATTTGATCCGTTTTAGACTTATTCAGGTGCACTCATCTCAGGTGTTGCCTCAATTATCATATCCTGTGGCATACCATTAAGAATTTGACGGACCCCAACACTTTTGACCGGATTGCGGTTCACATCAAAATGAGAGATACTTGTAGCCCCTTCGTAGTTTGTGATTTTAGCGATCGCATCTCGAATCGCAGTCGGATCATCGGTTGATCCCACTGTCTCAATTGCCATTTTCAAGATTCTCAGGGCATCATAGCCTGCAGCTGCAATGCCATCAACAGAGCCGTATTTCGCCGTATAAGCAGCATTAAAAGCCACAGCATCCGGATCTAAGTTGGTACAATAGTAACCGTCAACAGGTTCATTATCCGCCAAAGTCGTAGACATCAGCGGATCGTCCCAACCATCACTACCAATAAAGGTAGATTCAATTCCCATGTCCCGTGCCTGTTTCATTATATATGGGTTCGCTGGGGGGAAACTGGCGAGAAGAAGGACATCAGGGGCTGCATCTTTAACTGCAGTCAGTTGTTCAGTAAATAGCATCGCCCCACTTTCATAGGTTTGCTCGACAACGACGCGCCCACCAAGTTTTTCAAAACTTGCCTTAAATGATTGCACAAAACCCTCAGAATAGACATCCATATCTTGCCAAATCATTGCAGCACTGCTCGCTCCCTGTTGACTTATAACTTGTGCCAGAAGTTTCGCCTGTAACACATTAGAGCCTGCAATAAGAAACATAAAATCGTTTGGGTCAGTCGCGTCTGCCGTGACCTCTGCCCGTGTTGCTCCGAGGAGTACCGGAATATTGGTAACCGGTCCAACTTTCACAGCATGGCTCGAAAAGAGAGGTCCCAATATCGCAACAACCCCTTCCATTTCAGCTAATTCTGTTGCTGACTGAACAACGGTATCTGTCGTTTCTTCCCTAAAGCTCAACTCGACTTGCATGTTGAGAATGCCGCCAGCTGCGTTGATCTCAGCTTGGGCGAGTTCAGCCCCTTTGCCAAAACTGGTATAATTGGGCTGCGGATGAATCAAACCCACTTTAAGTGTGGGCGTAGTCGTTTCATCGGGCGGAGTGACCATCTCGTCGGTCATCCCCATGTCGCGCATCCGTTCACACCCAGATAATAACGCCACTGAGAGCGTAAGGAGGACGCATAGCATAAACTGAAAAATTTTCGTGTTCATAAATATCTCCTATACATTTATAGTGAATCCTAAAAATAGATAGACCTCTTTGTAGCAAGTTGGGTTACAATAGTTAGTTCCATGGGTTATCTTTTTGTTTTTTGAATAAAAACATTATAAATTTCATGGATTTACAAGTGCCAACTTGGGTTATTATAGTAAGGACTATCCAGTGGAAGGGCGTTCTTGTATGACAGGAATTATGTAACTCCGAATCGTCAGATCGCCATCTAATGTCTCTGTTTCGGTACGAGCCTCTGCGGAACTGCGGTGATCAAATACAATGTAGTATCCCGCCACAGCCTTTTCAAGTTTAACGTACGCCGCGAGTTGTGTTTTGCCTGCCTGATAACGACCAGCCCCGCTCCAGATTTTTGTTTCAACGATGTATTTCTGGTGGTTGTGGAGGATAATGATATCCATTCTGCCGCGTCCGGTTTGCACCTCAAGGTACATCGTTCCACCTACAATCTGCACGAACTGATCCAGATACGCGAAGAGGAGATGTTGACCGACATATTCTTGTGGAGTCTCAGGCACTTGTAGGATTTTGAAACCTGAGCGGGCGATAAAGTCGCGGAAATTATCAAGGAGTGCAAGCATCTGAATCTGTCCATCTACTGTGAGATAGTCCTGAAACCCATCGCTGTTGCTTTCAGAGAAATAGTCTTGCTCTAACCCATTCACTACGGGTTTGAATGCCTGAATGATACAATAGTGATAAATCGGATTGATGATTTCACACAGACCGTCAGCACCTTCAGCGATGACACCGTAAGTGGCGAGTTCGCGCATGAGTGGATTGTAAAGGTTGAACGCTACGCCATCATCATAAGCAGCGATTTTCATAAGGAGCGTTTCAAATTGGCGGTTCTTACGGATATTGGTTACCAGATGCTCGACGTGTGTAGGGCGTTCACGAAGGAGTTGTCCGTGTGCTTCTGAGAAATGCTCCATTGTAATCCGTTCGCTTTTCGGGATGTCCATCTCCTGGGTAAGAATTTGCGCGAAGCGATTGACAAGCACAGGTTGTCCTGCAGTCTGCTTGTGAATAGATTCAATGACTTCAGGGATGAAGGGCTGACCAACTTCGTCTGTGTATTGTAAAATCAGTTCCTGTACCTGTTCAAGCGTAAAGTTGGGCAATTTGAATTCATCTTGGATATTAAACGGAGAGATAGAGCGGTCATAGTTGAGCTGTGTAATGCTCTTGACACCGACAATACCGACGCTGTGCGGGCATCGAGTCCTCCCTGAGATGTAGATATGGCGGAGTGTATAGAGAAAATCGCTCAAAACGGTTCGCGGGATACCATCAAACTCATCGATGATAAGCACAACCTTCTGTCCATTCGCGTGCTGTTCCAGCAAACTTGAAAATCGTCTGAAAAATCTTCGCATAGAGCGATGATTCACAATTTCTGTCTCATCCAGAAATTGTGTTAACCCCTCAGGCATTGGGATGCCACCGTTTTGAAAAAACTTCTCTATTTCCTCGCAAATGTCTTCGTAAACACCTTCATAAAACTCAGAGGGTTCAAGGTTATTGGCGGACTGAAAATCGAGCTGAATTGGGAGGTACATATCCGCTGCAAGGGTCTTTAAAGCAAGACGGAAGAACGTTGTTTTACCGGTTTGCCTCGGGGCAAAGAGGACAACGTATCTACCCTTTTCCAACCGATGAACAAAATCCGAAAGTTCCTCTGTGCGCTCGACGATGTAGTTATCCTCGGGATACACGGGACCACTGATTTCAAAACTTCTCATGCTCATTCTTCCACCTATGAAAAAATTAGTTCCGAGCTTCAGGCGTAACCGTCAGTTTTACGCGTTTTCCCTCTCGTAGCACAACAACTTCAACAGGTTCGCCAATCTTCACAGCATCAAGCGCATAAGTATAGTCATAGATGTTGGTAATCTTTTGTCCACCAAATTCGACGATAACATCACCACTCTTTAAACCGGCTTTATCGGCGGGACCTTCCGCACGCACACCGGAGAGTTTAACACCCGTGCCTTCCGTAGTATAATCCGGGATCGTCCCAAGATACGCACGGAGCGTATCACGACTCCCTTCCTCTGACTGACTCCGTTCGACGCGCACGTACGCCGGACGCTCAGGCGTATTCACTAAATCCGAAACGATACCGTGTGCCAGGCGCGCAATCCGTTCTATGCCAGCATAATTGAGTGTGTCTGGATCGTCTGTGGGTCGGTTATAGTCCTCGTGTCCGCCAGTGAAGAAGCTGAGTACCGGTACTTCCTTCGGATAGAAGGCAGTCACATCCGTTGGCAGATACGGATCTTCTTGGAGTGTGAGATTAAAGCCTATAGGGACATTTCGCTTCTCAATCAATTTTGTCCATACAGACGAAGAGCCAACCCCTTGCAAGATAAGTTTGTTTTCACGGAGCCGTCCGACCATATCAAAGTTGACGTACGCCGCGACTTGCTCTAAAGGTACGACAGGGTCATTGACAAAATGGGTAGAGCCGATAAGTCCAAGTTCCTCACCTGACCAAAGCGCGAAGATGATACCCCTGCGGAACTTTTCGGGGTGTTTCTGATAGACTTCGCTGAGCGTAGTAGCCAATTCCAATACGACAGCAGTGCCGGAAGCGTTATCATCCGCGCCGTTGTGAATTTGTCCTTCTTCGCCTTTCCGGGCAAGTGAACCGATTTCACCATGACCGATATGGTCGTAGTGTGCACCGACAATAACATACTCAGTGTCGTCTGTTAATTCTGCGGGTGGCAGAAGCGCGACCACATTTTGATCGGTTTTCTTAACTTTCTCAACCGAAACGACGATCTTGATTTTGACAGCCGGCAGCGGAAACTGTCCGAGAAAGTGTGGATTTTCGACATCCAGTCCGGATTGAACATCTTTCAGGTTTTTACCCGATGCCGCAAAGAGCGCGTTTGCAACGGTATCACTTATAGACGCGGCGACAATCCCGGAATCCGCGAGACTGCTATCAAAATCAAGCGGAATCAGTTTGCCCGCGTTCGGAGAATTCGGGCCAGCAACGACAAGAAACGCACTCGCGCCTTGCTCCCGCGCTTGCATCGCCTTGTAACGGAGTCCAGCATACCGATTCAATTGCTGACGGCGTTCGGGTTCGACGGCTTCAGGCACGTAGCGGAGCGCGATAACGATTTTATCTTTCACATCCAGACCCGCATAAGCGTCATACCCTTCACCTAGCTCGCCGGGGACGGTTAACCCATACCCCACAAAGACCACTTCACCTTCAACGACTCCGTTTCGAGAAAAGGAGAGCGGTTGGAAATCTTGTTCCACGCTGAATTCCATTACCTGCTCGGATCCGTGCATTTGGCGGGTGATGTGAAACGTGTTTTCCGCTGCTATAATCCGTCTTCCGGCGGTGAACGTAAATTCTTGGAAATAACTCGCCGCATCACCGATGGGCTTGAGATTAAGTTGTGTGAACTGCGTGGCGATGTGTTCCGCTGCGCGTTTTGCCCCTGCCGAACCCGTCATCCTGCCTTCCAACTCGTCGGATGCCAGGAATTCTACCTGCTGCTGGATGCTGATTTTCGTTGGCGTTGAAGCACCAGATGTTTGTGTGGCATCCTTTGCCAGCGAGTTGAAAATCGGTATTGGCGCGTTATGAGCTATAGGTGCTAAAGCGATGGCGTCGAGTGCAGCTTGATGATCCCAATCTGCGAGATAGAGTTGTGATACCTCTTGACTGTTCCGATTCGAGGTCCAGCACAAACGATTTCCGTCGGGTGAAAACACCGGAAGTCCATCAAATCCGTCGGTTGTCGTAACACGAACCGGTTGATGTCTACCGCTACCATCAACGAGATATAACTCAAAATTAGAGAATCCGAGTTTATTAGAAGCGAAGATAACATAGGCACCACTCGGATGGAAGTAAGGTGCCCACGACATACTCTGAAAATCAGTGAGTCGTCGCACGTTTGAACCATCTATCCGCATCGTGTAGATGTCGGCTTGGCTCCCGTCGGGCGTGAAGTGCCGCCAGACGATGTGTTGCCCATCCGGGGTAAAGAAGGGACCGCCGTCGTACCCAGGTGAATCTGTCAAACGCACCTGATCTGACCCGTCAGCGTTCATGATATAAATTTCGCCGAAATAGGCGGGATCCACTTCAAGTTGCTTTAACGCCTTAGCGGAGAGTTGGCTTTTAGGATATGCATCTCGAAGCGAACAGAAGACGATGCGTTTGCCGTCGGGCGAATATGAGGCTTCAGCATCATAACCGGGCGCGTCTGTTAATTGCTTGAGGTCGCTGCCATCCCGATTTGCCGAGAAGATGTCCATCGCCGCATCGTAATCCCAACTGTAGCGTCTCTCTTGCCCAGACGCTCGGAATTTCAGCTCCTCTTCCTGTTTTGCCTGTGCGAAAGCGTCGTGGTGTGTAGAAGCATAAAGCACCTCATCCGTACCCGGACGAAAGAAGGCACAGGTTGTTTTCCCGATACCCGTTGAGACGCGATGCGTATCACCTGTCAATAGATCGAGCAGATAGATCTGATAGAACGGGTTATCCGATTCACGTTCGCTTTGGAAGATCAGCGCGTTGCCATCTTCTGAGAAATAGCCTTCCCCTGCACGTTTTCCGTCATACGTGAGTTGCCGGATATTGCTGAGAAATCGTGATTCCTCCGGAGTATTAGTATCCGTTTCATCTGGCGTTGTCCGCTGTGCCACAACACCGTCGGTTACAAAAACAGCAAAGAATATTGTGCAGAACAGCCCTATCAATTTCATGCAACGCATCTCCAACCCTCCCTCTTGAACGGTTTACTATTTTAACGTGAGCTGAAAAAAAGTATTAGAAGTCAGAACAGGTACAAATTGGTCAAAAAAGGTTCAATTTTAGTGATTTAACCCCCTAAATCCCCCTTATCAGGGGGACTTTAAGAGATTTTAGTGATTTAACCCCCTAAATCCCCCTTATCAGGGGGACTTTGAGAGCAAATGTGTCTATCCTAAGTATTATCAAACTCACGTTATTTTATGATTTTATAGGTACTCGGCTGCTTTCTGTTTCAGGAATGCGAGACCATCTATCGCGAGGCTTTCAGCACTCGGTGCGATGTCGCGCCAGATGCACGTAGCAGCGGCGATTTCCTTGACAGCCGGCGTAAACGATTCAATCACAAGCCATCTATCGTAGTTAACCTGTGCCAATGCCCCAAAAACGCCGTCCCAATCAACCAGGCCTGTGCCGGGCGTGCCACGATCATTTTCACAACAGTGCATGTGATGCAAGTAATCACCTGTCGCAATAATAGCGTCCGCCTGATTCTTTTCTTCGATGTTCATGTGGAATGTGTCCAGATGCACCTTGAAGTAGGGGTTATCCACTGCTTGACAAAGTTTAACAGCATCTTCGGCGATGTTGACGAAATAGGTTTCAAACCGGTTGAGCGGTTCGCTCGCAAGCGTGACACCTTGTTTTCCACTGAATTCAGCGACTTCTCGGAGACCTTCAACGCACCACCCCCATTCCTGTTCATTTCTGGCGCGCCCGACGAGTTTACCCACAGCACTATACATGGGACCAACAAGCGTATCGGCACCCAATTCAGCAACGATTTCGACTGTGCGTTTGAGATAGGTTTTCGCGTTTTCTCGAATAGCGGGATCCTCGTCAATCGGATTCCTGTCGCCACCCATGATATTACACCCGATGGTCTCTAAACCGGTATCCTTGAGGAGGGCTTGCGTGTAAGGGATGTCCACGGTATCAGGGTCAAAGATAGGGATTTCGACACCGTCAAAACCCATTTCAGCAACTTTCGGAATCAGGTCTGCAGTTTCTCTATCGAACTTATCTGCCCAGAGCAATAAATTTACACCAAACTTTGGCATTGTGTCTTGTTCTCCTTATAGTGTGTAAGATTTTTTTAACTGATATTTCTCAAAAGATTGTTTGAGTCAATAGTTACAGGTGTTGTTGTGTATTTAGTTGATGAAAATGCGCGCTGATGATAGACAACATCTGCCTATCACCGGAAAGTTGGAGTTTTATCTGATGAAAAGTGAGG
>JAJEDN010000104.1 GCA_022821495.1 Candidatus Poribacteria bacterium | reverse complement strand
CAAAAAGCAGGCGTTTCTAACACAATAGAGACCCAAAAACAGGTTTAGAAGGCAATCCTAACATCTGTTCGGGAGCTCTAACGGGAGAACACTGCCAACTTTTCATAACTTGTAATTTGATCAAACTGTCCAAACTATAGTCATTTTATATGATACCAGATTTTAATATTTTCGTCAACTTTTTCTTTCCTTGCAATAAACCTATCCATAGTGATATAATAATTCTTACTACGGACTGGAAACGGCACATAAGCGCATTATTGAAATGGGGAACGCATTGAAAATGAAAGTTCTCTTGAAGAAAAATATGCCAAATGCCCTGATTATTTCTGTTGGGCTTCATATCCTCCTACTTCTCACGCTTGGGACCTTGTATCGACAAAAATCCAACTTGGACGTTAAACCGGTTACAGAGTTTGACATTATCAAGGTCCGATCGCGGAGTTCTTTACGCCCTGTAAAAAGGTTTCCGCATTTTCCTTTACGACCTGTAGCACCTACGGAGAATGTGCAGCAAATGCAGACTGTTGAGGTCGAACCTCCTGCGATTGAGAGATTGGAGACAGTCGTATCCCATCAAGATGCAACAGTCGAATTGCAGACACCAGAACTCTCCTCACCCAACCATTCAGGAGAATATGCCTATGGAACAGGTTTACAGGCTAAGCCCGTGGGCGGATCCGGTGTTGGTGGAACCGGCAGCGGGTTGAGTGGGCGTATCTCTGGGAATGGGAAGTTTGGCAATACTGCACGTGGTTTCTTAGGCGGAACTGGCGGTGAACCTGTCTCTGATCTTCAGGGCCTTACGCTTCCTGATTTAGCGTTGACCAGAGTCGGTAAGCATATTGTCGCGAACCGAAGCACGAATCTGGTGGATATCGTTTTTGTTGTTGATGGCAGTGGCAGTATGAAAAACGATATTGATGCAGTACGCGAACACCTTAATAATATGACGGATCTTTTCGATAGCGCCGAGATAGACTTCACTATCGGCGTTGTTGCCTTTCGCGCGGGGACTGGATATGGTCTCCTCGGATTGGATTTTGAAGTGATTCCTCAAACGCGTTCGGTTTCTCATGTGAAAAAGGTCTTGTCCCAACTGAAATTCCGGGGTGATGAGAACGGTTTAGACGCGCTCATCCGTGCGGCTGACGAGGTAACGTTCCGGCGCGATGCCGAAGTCCATTTCATTTTTGTCACGGATGAATATGTGAGCGGAGCATACTCTTCTATAGATGTGATGATGAAGATGAAAACTGCCAGGATCAAGGTGGATGTTATCGGGCGCGATGAGCCTTTCCAGAAGTTTATTGCGAAGAGTACCGGCGGGTTGTGGCTGCCGATTTCGAGTCTCGCAATCCAATAACCTTATCGGAGTGCCTCGGTCAAGAGGTTGCGATGTGAACGATGGACAAGAAGGATCAACGCTACGCGCTCGGTTTAACGTTCCTTTTTCTTGTGGTTGGTGCGTTTACTGCGAGCCATCATGAGATGTGGCGGGACGAGATTCAGGCGTGGCTTCTTGCGCGGGACAGCACCTCAGTCTTTAATCTCTTTGCGCACCTGAAATATGAGGGGCATCCGGGTTTATGGCACCTCTGTCTGATGCCGCTGAGTCGTATCACACACTCCCCGGTTATCATGCAGATGTTTCATCTCTTGATTACGGGTTTCACTGTCTATCTTTTCGTTCGCTACGCGCCTTTCAACGGATTCCAAAAACTACTTTTCTGTTTTGGCTACTTTGTTCTCTATGAATACGCGATTGTTGCCCGAAACTACGCCCTTGGACTGCTGCTGATAACCGTCTTTTGTGTGCTCTTCAGGGAACGTTACAAACGCTTTATCTGGGTCGGTTGCGTGCTGTTTCTCCTTGCGCATACGAGTGTCCACGCGTTGATCGTCACCATAGGAATAGGCATTGCCCTCTGTTGTGAATATGCTTTTGGTGGTCGGTTCCTTAGACCTCTAAATCGAGAAATTGAGACTGTAGAAAATAAAAGGTCTATCTGGATTGGGTTCGTGCTGATCGGTATCGGTATTCTTACAGCAGTTTTACAACTCAATCCACCACCAGATACAGGTTTTGCTGTTGCATGGAACTTTAACTTTGAAACAAAACGTGTGAACGATATTGTTAAACTGATTTCCCGTGCGTATCTCCCCGTCACGAGACCCGTGTTCGGTTTTTGGGGTTCAAACCTACTCACAACCTATCCATTTTTCCTATCGATCCAGGTTTCACTCTGCTATTTCCTGATGCTTTTCAGTTTGCTATTATTCCACAAACGTCCGACGGCACTGCTGATCTATCTCATTTCAACGTTTGGACTCCTGACATTTTTCTATATTAAATATCAGGGGAGTATTCGACATCACGGTTTCCTGTTCCTTACGTTTCTGATGTGCTGTTGGATTTACCGAGACTGTCCAGCGATCAATCTTGGTAAGATTGAGCAGCAGGATACGGATTCTGCGATAGATCGAGTTTTAAATAGAGCGGGAACGGTGCTTGTAACGTTGCTGCTGATCTGCCATGCGATCGGTGGTATTATCGCCGTTGGCATGGAGCATCGCCATGTTTTCTCTTATGGCAAACTGACAGCCGAATATATCAAGTCGCAGGGTATGCAAGACCTCCCGATGGTCGGGGATATTGATTATGCAGTTAGCACTGTTGTTGGATATTTGGAGAAACCGCGACAAATTTACTATCCACGAGGCAGTCGACCCGGCTCTTTTGTCAGGTGGGACAAGGCACGCACGCATGATGCACCCGATACACTCGTCATTGAAGCCGCGAAGACGCTGGGTGCCGAGAAAAATAAAGAGGTGTTAATTATCTTAAACCGTGCTTTAGGTGCTGAACTGCGTCAACAGCATAATCTCACTTCCGTAGCCAAATTTACCGGTTCAGTCGTTGGTGATGAGGGTTTCCATCTCTATCTGATGCCTCCACCGTAACACGGTTCATTAGGTTGCAATGTAAACGATGAACAAACAGGCTAAACACTACGCGCTCGGTTTAACATTCCTTTTTCTTATTGTTGGTGCGTTTACTGCGAGCCATCATGAGATGTGGCGGGACGAGATTCAGGCGTGGCTTCTTGCCCGGGACAGCACCACGATCTTTAATCTCTTCGCGAATCTCAAATATGAGGGGCATCCCGGTTTATGGCATCTCTGCCTGATGCCGCTGAGTCGTATCACACACTCCCCAGTCGTGATGCAGATGTTTCACCTCCTGATTACGGGTGTTACCGTCTACCTTTTCGTTCGTTACGCGCCTTTCAGCTGGTTCCAAAAACTACTTTTCTGTTTTGGCTACTTTGTTCTCTATGAATACGCGATTGTTGCGCGAAACTATGCCCTTGGACTGCTACTGATAACTATCTTTTGTGTGTTTTTCAAAGAACGTTACAAACGCTTTATCTGGGTCGGTTGTGTCTTGTTCCTCCTTGCGCATACGAGTGTCCATGCGTTGATCGTCACCATAGCGATAGGTATTGTACTCTGTTGTGAATATGCCTTTGGCGGTCGGTTTCTTAGACCTCTAAATCGAGAAATTGAGACTGTAGAAAATAAAAGGTCTATCTGGATTGGGTTCGCGCTGATCGGTATCGGTATTCTTACAGCGGTTTTGCAACTCAATCCGCCCTCGGATACCGGTTTTGCTGTTGCATGGCATTTTAACTATGATGCGAACCGTGCGAACAATATCGTTAAACTGATTTCTCGCGCGTATCTGCCAATCCCAAGACCTGTGCGCGGTTTTTGGGGGTCAAACTTACTCACGACCTATCCGCTCTTCCAAACGATTCAAATTCCGCTCTGCTATTTCCTGATGTTTTTGGGCGCGCTATTATTCCATAAGCGTCCCACTGCCCTGCTGACCTATCTCATTTCAACGTTTGGGCTTCTGACATTTTTCTATATCAAATATCAGGGGAGTATTCGACATCACGGTTTCCTGTTCCTTGTGTTTCTGATGTGCTGTTGGATTTACCGAGACTCGCCAGCAATAAGTCTCGGTGAGACTGAGCAAAAGGATACAGATTCTGTGATGGATCGGGTTTTAAATAGAGCGGGGACGGTGCTTGTAACGTTGCTGCTGATCTGCCATGCGATCGGTGGTATTATCGCCATCAGCATGGAGCATCGCCATGTTTTCTCTTATGGTAAACTGACAGCCGAATATATCAGGTCGCAGGGCATGCAGGATCTTCCAATGATTGGGGATAAGGATTCTGCTGTAAGTACTGTCGTCGGATACCTACAGGAACCGCGGCAAATTTACTATCCACGTAGCGGTCGTTTCGGTTCTTTTATCAGATGGGACGAAGCACGCAGACCTTCAATTTCAAAAAGGCGTGTCATTGAAGCCGCGAAAACGCTAAGCAATGAGAAGTCTCAAGATGTGTTAATAATCTTGAACGGTTCGTTAAGTGCTAAACTCATAAAGCAGTACAATCTCTCCTTTTTAGTTAAATTTACGGGTTCAGTCGTTGGTAGCGAAGGTTTCCATCTCTATCTAATGCCTTCACCGTAACACGGTTCATCTTTCGTAGGAGTGATCTCAGGCTCTCGATTTTTCTTATCCGAACACTCTAACTTTTTTCTTGACAGAATTTACGCGAAGTGGTACGATATTAAAGGTTATTTTCAAAAATGGGAGAAGTTCCTGATACATGTCAAAACGTAGAAGAAAGCCTAAGAACACACCAGCCTCGGATGTGGTCGGCGAAGATGATATAGTGCTACGTGAAACAGCACCTTTGCAACTACGCTATTACGGCGACGCTGTTCTTCGGAAAAGAGCCGAAGCGGTTTCGGCGGTCACGGAAGCAGAACAACAGCTTGCTGAACAGATGTTAGAGACGCTGTACGCTACGGGCAACGGTATCGGGCTTGCTGCAACACAAGTCGGTATTTTGAAGAGACTCATCATCGTTGACATAGGAGAAGAGGATGATGAAACTTATGTCCCCTTAGTGCTGTTTAACCCAGAACTTTTGAGTTTTGACGGAGAAATCATTGTTGAGGAAGGATGCCTGAGCATCCCTGATGTAACAGCGGAGGTGAAACGCCCGGAGATAATCGTTGTTGAAGGGCTTGATGTCCAGAACGAACCTATTCGTATTGAAGCCGATGGCTTGTTGGCACGTGTGCTGCAACACGAGATAGATCATCTCAACGGTGTGCTTTTTATTGACCGGATTAGCGGATTAAAACGACAATTGTTGAAAGAAGAGTTGCTAAAGATACAACAAGCCGAACGACCTTATTAACGCCAGTTTAAAAAAAGTATTAGCGGTTAGGACAGACCCAAAAGGGACAACTTTTATTCATTTAACCCCCTAAATCCGCCTTATCAGGGGGACTTTAAAAGGGAATGCGTAAGTCCTAAATATATTGAAATCTGTGCGTTATATGTGGAGGCTTTTTCGGCGTAACTTGTCCGCCGAAACTTGCTATTCAGAAGTATGTTAAAACAAAACCTTGAGCCTATCCTACAGACGAAACTTGACCAACTCTATACGTGCTTGCACGATTATGAAAAGGTCATCGTCGCTTTTTCCGGAGGCGTTGATAGCACATTCCTCGCGGAAGCGGCACAGCACGCATTAGGCGATAATGCGCTTGCGGTCACTGCCATCTCCGATTCCTATCCGATTCGAGAGATGCGAGCGGCGCAGGATATTGCCAAACAGATCGGGATCCGATTTGAGACGGTTCACACCCAAGAATTAGACCTTGAGGGGTACGCGAGCAATCCGACGAACCGGTGCTTTTTCTGTAAGACGGAGTTGTTCGATAAGCTGCGTCCGATCGCTGAAAAATATGACGTAGGTACGATTGTCTACGGCGCGATCCCCGACGATGTCGGTGATCATCGCCCTGGAATGGATGCCGCAAAGCAGATGGGTATCCATGCCCCCTTGATTGATGTCAACTTGACGAAGGCTGAAATTCGCGAGATTTCAAAGGCGTGGGAACTGCCGACTTGGGATAAACCCGCTTTCGCCTGTCTCTCCTCGCGGTTTCCGTATGGTATGCGGATCACGCGTGAGTTGCTACGGCAGGTAGATGCTGCTGAGCAATTTCTTTACGATTTAGGGATTCGACAATTCCGTGTCCGACACCACGGCGACCTCGCTCGGATTGAGTTGGAAGCACAGGAGATTTCGAGATTGCTTTCTAAATCTGTGCGAAACGACATCAGCACACACTTTAAAACACTCGGATATATGCATGTCACGCTTGACTTGCAGGGGTATCGTTCGGGGAGCCTAAATGAGGGGGTTATGACTGCCTGATATGGGCAACCTGTGAACGCTAAATAGGAGGTGCGGAGATGTTTGATCTGAAAGGTGTTATAGAAGTCATCGCGGCATACCCAGTCCATATAATGAGTTTTGTCGGGTGTGTTTTGCTTTTTGGACTTGTCTTACCGAGACGGAGAAAACAACACAAGCAGCCTTTGGTTTCAAATGAACCTCTTGTTGGAAAGAGAGTGTTAACACAGGACGAAAAGAAACTTCTTACTGGAAAAATTCAGAGTGCTGGAATTGCTAACCTGAAAAAAAGTTTTGCAGGCAAAGCGAATCCAGTCTACACAACCTTAGCCATGATCGGTATGGTTCTACTCTTTTTCCTATGGGTTATTTGGGTGCTGCCCAAGCTGTAAAGAAAGTACATCAAAAATTTAACATGTCGAATCAACAAACACAACAACTTATCGGCGTAGATGCCTTCAGTTGGAAGAAGTGGGACGCTTGTACGCACTGCGGGCTCTGCTTACCCACCTGTCCGACGTATCGAGAATTAGGTTTAGAAACGGATTCACCACGCGGTAGGCTCTACCTCATGGGGAGTGCCTTCAAAGCGGAAGATGCCACCCCGCTCAGTGAGGAATGGTCAGAATACATTTACCGGTGTTTAGACTGCCGGGCATGCGAAACCGCTTGTCCTTCCGGTGTCCATTTCGGAGAGCTGCTTGAACAGGCACGTGCTATCTATGAACAGAATGCGCCGCGTTCAGCAATGTATCGATTCTGGACGAACCTCGTCTTCAAACAAATTCTGCCGAATAAAGAGCGGTTGGACCTAATCTTTGAGTTGATGTGGCTCTATCAGCGACTCGGCATCCGATGGCTTGTCCAGAAAGTCGGTATCCTCAAACTAATGGGGCAGCTGGGACAGATGGAATCGTTGCTGCCGAAGATCCCACCGCCGCAATTGAAATATACCATACGGGATATTACGCCCGCTGTTGGTGAAACCCGGTATCGGGTTGGATTCATACCGGGGTGTATCATGAACCAAGTCTTCACGGAGACGAATGTTGCGACTATCCGGGTTTTGGCAGAGAACGGTTGCGAGGTCGTTACCCCGCGAAATCAGACCTGTTGTGGCGCGTTACACCTTCATAACGGTGTACGGGATATTGCTTCGACACTTGCCAAGCAGAATATTGATGCGTTTGAAGCGGAGCATTTAGACGCTGTTATCATCAATTCTGCTGGCTGTGGTGCAACGCTTAAAGAATATGAGGCACTCCTCGAAAACGATGCGACTTATGCAGAAAAAGCGCGAAGTTTCAGTCATAAAATGCGCGACATCAGCGAATTCTTAGCCGAAATTGAGATGATACCACCGACAGGAGAAATCGAAAAGCGTGTTACTTATGATGAACCGTGTCATCTCCTTCACGGACAAAGCGTAAAGGAACAGCCTCGCAAAGTACTTCAGGCGATACCGGGGCTTGAGTTGATTGAATTAACTGAATCCGAATGGTGCTGTGGAAGTGCGGGGATCTATAACATCACACAGCCTGAACTTTCGCAAGAGATTCTGGAGCGTAAAATGGCGCATATCGCTGAAACGGACGCGGACATTGTTGCGACGGGAAATCCGGGTTGCTTACTTCAGATTCAACTCGGCATCCAGAAACACGGTTTGCAGATGAAGGCGATCCACCCGGTTAATCTCTTAGACTATGCCTATCGTGGCATTGCTCCGGAGGAGTTTATGCCTGAGCAGTAACTCAAAAAGTGTTCTATGTAAAAGAACGCCAATATAAGTTGTTTTGCGTTAAAATTAGCCGCGAAAACGTAGCCTGCAACAACGGCGCGGGCGGATATACGGAAGAGACGCTTCAAACTTCAAATTTACCTGACCGAACTGCAAAGTAATTTAAAAAGAATGTTTTTATCAGATAGAGATATTATCGAATATATAAAGAAGGGGAAAATTAGAATTTCCCCCGCACCTGACTTGGAAACACAACTTGGGAGTTGCTCTATTGATTTTAGGTTGAGCAATACCTTTCGTGTGTTTGAGCATAGCAAGTACCCCTATATTGATTTAGGGGCAGAGATTGATACCGATGACTTGATGCGGCAGGTCGATGTCCGTGATGGTGATGCCTTCACGATGCAACCTGGTGAATTTGTCTTAGCGGCGACCCAAGAGAAACTTGAGCTGGCGGACGATGTAATGGCACGGCTTGAAGGCAGAAGTAGTTTGGGACGACTCGGCATTATTGTTCACAGTACTGCAGGACTCTTCGATCCGGGCTGGATCGGTATTCCTACCTTGGAGTTAGGAAATCTTGGGCGTATGCCGGTTAAATTGTATCCAGGGATGCGAATCTGTGCGTTTACCTTTGCGCAGCTTTCTTCACCCGCGCGTGTGCCGTATCAACTTAAACCGGCGAACAAATACGCAGGGCAGGCGGGGCCTGAGTCGAGTCGGTTTGACAAAGACGTTGAATTCTCATAGGCATATCTCAAGGTCGCGTTGTTGATAGGTATGTGGTGCTATGCGCAAAAAACGTGCAATGCTATGCCTAATAATTTAGCAAAGGCTGGAAGTTTTTAATATAGGGCGTGGACGAAACATCGGGGCAGCGGGCGATTTCACGCCGACTTTTTATTTTTAGTCGCTGTAATTCGTGATTTTACACGAAAATTCACCTTTTTTCTCAATTAATGTGCTGCTGTTTCCGATCACCGTTGATTGGCATAAATTTTGCTTACCTATTGGGTAAGACACTCGTCAAGTGGTATGAGTTGCGCATTCAATTGACGAATCAAGGACATTTTTTCTGAACTATTGAAGCGGGATTTCAGGGAGTCATCGGATTTTCCTGACGCGTTTCCTGTGCCGCTTCATCAGATTATGGTCTCGGTCTCTGGATCGAGGAAGTTTAAATTTTGATAGCAAGTTTCGGTGGACAAGTTGCGCCGAAATAGGAGGATATGTGAATGACACCAAGTGAGGTGGTTGCACTTGCAAAAGAGAATGATGTAAAAATCATTGACCTCAAATTCATGGATCTGCCGGGTATGTGGCAACACTTTTCCCTTATGGCAGAAGAGTTGAGCGAAGACCTCTTTGAGGAGGGGTGCGGTTTTGATGGCTCAAGTATCCGTGGTTTCCAGGCGATTAATGAGAGCGATATGTTGCTCTTTCCGGATCCGACGACGGCGCTGATTGATCCTGTCTGCAAGGTGCCGACGCTGAGCATCACGTGTAACATCAAAGATCCGATCACATTGGAGAATTACACGCGCGATGTCCGGCATATCGCACAGAAAGCGGAAGCGTATTTACAGTCCACAGGCATCGCAGATACGAGTTACTGGGGACCTGAAGCAGAATTCTATCTCCTCAATGATATTCGCTACGGTCAGAACCAACATTCTGGTTTCTATGCTGTTGATTCGGTTGAGGGCAGTTGGAATTCAGGGCGTGAAGAAAATCCGAACCTCGGTTACAAACCGCGTTACAAAGAAGGTTACTTCCCCGTTCCGCCTTCCGATACACTTCAAGATCTGCGTTCCGAGATCTGCCTTAAGCTCATGGAAGCTGGTGTTGATGTGGAAGTTCACCACCACGAAGTCGGAACTGCTGGGCAAGGTGAGATTGACATCCGCTTTGGTGAGTTGACCACGACTGGTGATAAGATTGCGTTGTATAAGTACATCATCAAAAATATGGCGCGAGAGAACAACCTTGTTGCTACATTTATGCCGAAACCACTCTTCCAAGACAACGGTTCTGGGATGCACGTCCACCAGAGTCTCTGGAAAGACGGTAAGAACATCTTCTACGATCCACAGGGATATTCGCTTCTCAGTGAAGACGCGCTCTACTACATCGGCGGCTTGCTGACGCATGCTCGCTCGCTCTGTGCAATCATCGCTCCGACAACTAATTCTTACAAACGGTTGGTCCCAGGATATGAAGCCCCTGTGAACATCGCCTATTCGCAACGGAACCGTAGTGCGTGTGTCCGTATTCCTGTCTACTCAAAGAGTGAGAAGGCAAAACGGGTTGAATTCCGGACACCGGATCCGTCCTGTAATCCGTACCTCGCCTTCAGCGCCCTGCTTATGGCAGGACTTGATGGCATACAGAATCGCATCCATCCGGGTGATCCGCTCGACAAAGACCTTTATGATCTTGAGCCGGAAGAACTCGCCGACATCGAATCCACGCCAGTATCTCTTGGTGATTCTCTTGATGCTTTAGAGGAAGACCACGAGTATCTCCTTAAAGGTGATGTCTTCACCCAAGATGTTTTAGATGTCTGGATTGACTATAAACGTGAAAATGAGGTCGATGCGGTAAACATGCGGCCCCATCCGTATGAATTCTACCTCTATCACGATATTTAGATCGCGTGAACGAGGTTCTGAAATCGTTGTATCGGGCGGTTCCTCGCAGCCGCCCGCTTACTCATATTTGTAAATCTTGAGGGCAAAGATTGTAAGCCCTGATTGAGAAGTGGTTATCGGTTATCGGTTATCAGTTAAGAGACTTCTTAGGGCGGGCCAGTTAGCTGTCTCCACCACCACAACCCTCTTTAACTGACGACTGATGACTGACAACTGACAACTATTCACTTTTTTAGCAAGGAGAATCGCATGAAAAAGTTAGAATGTATTATCCGCCCCTTCAAATTGGAGGAGGTCAAAGAGGCACTCAGCAGTGTGGGTGTCCGGGGCATGACAGTCAGCGAAGTTCGTGGATTCGGACGTAGCCGTGGGCATACCGAATTGTACCGCGGAAGCGAATACACCATCGAATTTGTCCCGAAATTAAAGATTGAAATTGTTGTTGCGGAAGAAAATGTTGACAAAGTTGTCGAAGCCGTGCAACAAGCAGCCTCCACTGGCAAAATCGGCGATGGTAAAATCTTCGTACTGCCCATCGACGAAACGATCCGCATCCGTACAGGCGAAAGAGGGCCTGCCGCTGTCTAATTTTTCTATTCTATTTTCTCGGAGAGGCGGGTTTTTGTGCCTGCCTCTTTATTTTTTAACAGGGCAATGTTCTTGCTTTATAGGGATTTGCATTACGTCAATAACGAAGCGACGAGTGTTTCCATAGTTGGCACTGTTCCGACAGCCGGTAGAGAGGACATCGCCGCCCATGTCTCGTATCCACCCTCCTCGGTCAACGCTTTATCTGTGCAAATATAACCGATATACGCATTCGCTAAGCTGACGATAAACGTCTGGCTCGCGTCGGATGCGGCTTTGATATTCATCCCCGTTTCAACAAAAACCTCCCCAGGGAGTGCCACGATAGCTGCCTCACCGAGACGTATTACCTGAATAGGTGCTGTCATCTGCGCTGGGAGTTTTGCCAAGCGTTGACATTCATGCGCGTAGACATCAACCAGGGCATTCGGTATCGGCTGCCCAACGACCCAACTAAACGGACCGGTTTCGTAAGCATCGTAAGTTCCTTGTGGTACGGACAGCACCTGTTCCGCGACTTCGAGGTCTTCGGCGGTAATTTGTTTGGGTTGAAATGTTAGCGTAGCGAGATTCCCACTGAGGTCGAGCGTGTTCTGCATCTCCATAAACTGCATTTCAGTAATAAAATGCCCCGCGAGAACGTTCGCCATTTTCACTGCCTGTTGGTGTCCGCTCGCCGTCCATTTCGTCTGTCCACTGAAATCGGTATTGTTTATCTGTCCTGATGCGGCGTTCCAGAGGAGCGAGATACACGTATCTCCGAGATAGTGTCGCATAAGTTTATCGAAGTGTCCAAAATAGTCTGCGGAGAGTGCGTTGCCGTTGTCTGTGCCGATGTAGTGGAGCGAGAAGTTAGCGACAGCAGCGATTGGCGCGCCATCCTCTGCTTCAACGAACATCATCGCCAACTCTGGATCAATCGTGCCAGTCGGTTTCACAAGATCTGGATTATTGACCCCGGGATTAAAACGGACGGTCCCGTCTTTCATGTGCCACCGCCGATTGAAAGTGATACGTTCTTCGTTAACGCTGGCGAATCCTACGCGTGCTGGCTGGAGTCGCCACACAGCGAGTTCAACGGCATCGGCAATTTTCAGTGGTGCCCATTCGGTATACCCGGTATCTTCGTCAACACCGAGCAGATCGGCGATCGCAACGGCGGTATGTGTATGTGTCGCGTTTATCATAACGTGTGCCGGCGGGATATCGCACCGTTCAGCGATGCGTGCTTTGGCTGCGTCTGCTACCTTCTCGGGTATAGCGATGAGGTCGCACGTGACGATAGCGATGCGTGTCGTGCCGTTATCGATGACAACGGCTTTAGCAAAAAGTTCATCGTCAACATTTTCAGCATATCTGGGTCGGAAGCCGCCCGGTATTCTTGTGCCGAGGGGTGGTGTTATGTTTGAGGTTGCGCTGCCTGCTTTAAGTGTTGTTTGCATTGTCCCGTCTCCTTGTAGCAAATTCAATCGAAATAAACGAACTCACTTCTTAAGCGAGTTAATGGATGGAACTGTGAAAAATCTATGTGTATAACTGTCAGGCTTAATCGGACGGCAGGAGGACGAATAGACCTTGATTTGAATCTTTTGCAAAAGTTGTGAGATTTAGATAGTGATTTCTTAATATGTTTTCGACGATGTGTGTGGCACAGTTCCCCAACCTGATCCAAATCACTTTTGGTGGATGTCCATGAACGGCACTTCTTCTACTGAAATCTGTGTCTTTTGACACGATAAGGTAGTCATGATCGCGGGCATAATCCCATAATTCGGTATCAGTTGCTGTATTTAACCCAATAGTTTTGACATGTATAGAATTAGGGAACAGATCCGCCAGCAGCGTTACCAGTTGGTCCGATAGGTTCTGGTCGAATAGAAGTTTCATTGGTGTAAACAACCATCTGCGATTTTTCCTTGTCCGCAGCATACGCGAAACAGGCACGAATGTCTGTCTCAGTTAATTCGGGGAAATCATCAAGAATTTCTGCTACCGTCATGCCGGATGCGAGATATTCAAAAATATCGTAAACAGTGATCCGCATTCCTCGAATACAAGGTTGTCCGCTGCGTTTATCCGGTTCAATGGTAATAATCTCTCTATAGTGATTCATTTCCTTGCCTCCTAAATCTCAAGAAAATCGCGACAAAATTGTGAATAACACCACGCGTTGTTTTTTTAAAGTATGCCCGAAATTTTCCTGAATGTCAAGAAAAAGTGCGGAAACCGCGCCAACAATTATTTTCGTCTGTTTTGTTAGGATTGTAGTCTTGGGATACCGCTTGAGATTTCGTGTTTTCGGTCAATACGAAATGGGTAGATGTCAAAATCGGTTTCACCGTTTTGTGTGAGTTCGCTCATAATACGTCCGACGAGTGCACAAAATTTAAAACCGTGTCCTGAAAAACCTGCCGCAATCAAAACATCCGAGCAGTGTGGGTGTGCGTCGATGATAAAGTCTTCGTCTGGGGTTTCGGTATAGAGACAGACTTCGGCGTGCGTAGTTTTCCCGAGTTCTGGGAGGCGTTCTTGCACATAAGCATCTATATGGGCGATGTAATCGGCATCCGGTGTGCGTTTAAGCGTATCGGGCGAGATGATCTGTCCTCTGCCGTGGCGGGCAATTTTTAGTCCGCCCCCCGCATTAAAAGAACCAAAAGCAGGAATGCCATAGATGAATTCTCCATCAGGCGTTGATTCCGTGAAGACTGGAAACCGATCTGGCTGAAAACGTTTGCTGTCTGCAGGTTGATAGTAGCATACCTGTTGTTTTGTAACCGTGAGTGGAAGATTCAATTCTGCGAGTAGCGTACCAGCCCACGCGCCCGCTGTCAGGATAACTTTTCTTCCCTGAAACGAGTCATTTTCGGTCCGAACAGTTGGGACATCTGTTTGCCAATCTATATTGGTTACAGGCGTTTCCTCTCGAATTGTCGCGCCGTGTTGTTCTGCTAATTGCAAGTGGGTGGAGACGCACTCGGCCGCGCGGAGAAAACCGGTGTCTTTCTGATAGAGAATGTCCATCTCATTTGACACCCGGAATTGTGGAAAACGTTCTGTGAGTTGTGTGGCATCCCACCACTCGGATTCAACGCCTGCGGCATCTAAGCTGCGCCGTGCAGCGCGTCCATACGGGTTTCCCTTCGCACCGATACCGACACTTCCTGTGATGAACAACAACGATTTCTTAGATACCGATTCAAGGTCGCGCCACTCAGCATAGGCGGTTTTCATCAGTTCGGTGTAGAAAGGCTTATCATAGAAGAAACGGATGATACGGGTTTCTCCGTGTGAACTACCAAGGGTATGCCCGCGTTGGAACTGTTCTAAGACGAGCACATCTGCGCCAGATTTAGCGAGGTGGTATGCGGTCGCGCTACCCATCCCACCAGCACCAATCACAATTGCATCGTACATCTTTTTAATTTTCCTTGCGGTTCGGTTTTTAATTGTTCCTTGCGGTTCGGTAATGTAAATTTGGGCATTCACGTGTCTTCCCGTATATCTGAAGAAACGCCCAAGCAAAAACCCCTCCACTACGTTACGGGCTACTTCATCGTTTAGAACCTTCGTGGTGTGGGAATGGATTCGGCACGGTGGTAAAATTTTGGTGTCGGTCTTCGCCACGCAGTAGGATCGGTTTCCATGGACGTTTCAGCGAATTATCTTCTGCTTGTCTTACTGTCGGTGGGATATAGCGGACTGTTAAACCACATCGCCGCCTCGTGGAATGGTTCGGTAGACTCCCATGGATTATCTGCCCGTGATGGATAGACATCTCACCCGCCTTTAGGATAAGATCGACGGCAGTCTCTGCTTCCGCTTCGGTGACCGGAACTTCCTGATTGATGCTTAACAGATTGCCTTCCTGTTCTGATGTTCCGTGCTCTTGTATGCCGCGCTGATGGCTTCCGGGGATTACCTGCATGCAGCCGTTGCCTGTGTCACTATCATCTATGGCGTACCAAGCGGTAACTGCATCTGGTGGCTCAAGTCCCCAGTAGGTCACGTCTTGGTGCCATGCGACGAATTTTTCGCGAGGTCCATACTTACAAAAGAAGTGTGTGGCTAACAGCATCACATCTGGTCCGATAAGCGTCTCAATGACATCAACGATTTTGGGATGGGTTGCCAGGTCCCAAATGAATTTATAATCAAAGTGCCAATCAATGAGACCGATTTCACATTTCTCTGCACCGACTTCGGCTTCTAACGCATCATATTCTTTACGAAAATGTAAAGCTTCAGCGTTTTCAGCGACGTGGATGCCGGTCAGGAATCCGTCTTTTCGGTAATTTTCAAGGAGTTGTCCATTTGTCGTTTCCATTTTTTAATTATTCCTTGCGGTTCGGTCAGGGTGGTTAGGACATTCACGTGCCTTTGCGTATATCCGCCTGCGCCGTTGTTGCAGGCTACAATTTCCATTTAATGTTTCATTCTTAACCAAAAACCTGCGCGTAGTGGAATGGAGCACAGTTCAGGTGCCTAAAAATTAAAAATCTCTCTTAGGAAAGTTCTGGCAGTTTACACTGGCGGAACCACTGTGAATCTTCCGGTGGCGATTCGTCTGGATTTTTCATCGTCTCAAAGGTTTTCAAGGCAGGGGATACGGTTTCTGTCCATATCTGTTCGACTTCCTCGAAAGTTACAGGTTGGCGTTCAGCAATGTTTTGCTGTGCGTAAGCCTCCAATAATTCCTGCATCTTTTTTCCGAGCCATGCGACTTCATCTTCTACCATACGTTCACCGATGCGCCGGTCGGAGTCGGGTGCGTTTCCTCCCATCGCGAAATGCGGTCCTTCTGCATCCGCTGCAGGCATCCGTGACATGTCAACACAGTCAGGTTCCAATGCCCACAGGAGTGAGGTCTCGACTCTGCCAGCGTGATCGCCACCGTTGCCTTGATGGTCGAAGCCCGGTGTATTTGCTTCAAAGTCGGGAAGTCCGTAAAGCTGCATAGCGAAGTGCGGCTGGATTAGGGATAGAAGGGTCTTGAGGTCTTGCCAATTGGGTCCATAGTGTCCGGTGAGAAAGATAGCGGCGTGGAATCCGAGCGCATCCGCAGCACGGACGTGATAGCAGACGTTTTTGAAATGTTGCCAGGCTGGCATTGCTGTCAGCCAGCTGCGCACTTCGCCGACATTCCGGTATGCCCAATTCGCATACATGCCGTGCTCGTGGATATGCCAATAATCGGGTGGCGCGACGATGCCGCCGTGCGTATGTGCGGCACGACAAGCGATGCCGTGTGCTTTGAGGGCATCAAGTCCTACCGTGTTTTGGGGACCGTGGGGTTCGCAAAGCCCATAAGTAAAATAGACGGCGGGACATTCGCTAAGTGCTGCTTCCAATTCGTCAGGGAACATCCGTTCCCAGCGTACCTCTTTTCGCATTGGGATTTCCTTTTCGATGGTTTTGACCAAACAACTCGTGCCTTAACATTTATAACGGAGTCGAGTTGTTTGGCCAAAGTTTAGTGGTGGTTGGTTAATGGTTAATGGTGGTTGGTCAAGAAACCTCTTACCATTAACCAATAACTATTAACCATTAACTAATAACCATGTTCAATCGTTGGCAAATCTTTTTGGCACCGGTGAGGCGCGGTTGCAGTTCAAACGCCATTTTCAGAACGATGCGTGCTTCTGGAAGTTGATTGATCTCGACATAAAATTCAGCGATTTTTTTGTACATCCATGCGGTCTCGCGTTTCGGGAGTTTTAAGGCGCGGATCTTCGTCAACGGGATATGACACCTTTCGTCGTAACCTTCGACGCTAAAGTGGTAGAGATAGATAAATTTGAGACGTTCTTTAACTTCTTCAATAAAGTGTTTGAAGCAGGGACGTTTTGATTCAGCGGAGAGCAGGGATTCGTAAAGCAGCATCGCCTGTTCGATTTTTCGGTGTCGCTCAAGTGGAGAAGATGCCGCTCCGTTAGAAAATCCGAGTTTTTGGTACGCTTCAGCGATGAGGAATTCGCAGTCTCGACTCTCTTCGTAGCTCAGGAAATCATCAATACACCATTCCTTACCAGTTTCTTGGGAGTGGTGGCACAACTGTTCATACATAGAAATGCCGGTTTCGTAATTATGATGGAGTAGTGCGTGCAACAGCAATTCTAATTTAGCGTAGTTATGCTCAAGTCTATTCAGCTTGTCGAAATACGCTTCTTGTGATTTCTGCTGCCGTTCAATTGTCTGTAATGTCCGATCGTAATCAGATTTCCGTTTTTTGTCTTGGAGTGTGTTATAGGCACTACAGATTTCGCGGAACATTTTCTCAGCAAAAGCGGTCCGCTCCGGATTTTTGTCGGGATGGTAGCGTTTTGCGAGTTTCCGATAGGCTCCCTTTATTTCACGATCGGTGGCACTCCGCTCGATTTCTAAGATTTGATAGTAATCTGGAATTTGCATTATAGATACGAAATTTGTGATAGATACAGTAATATAATTCCACAGATTCCAGAATTTGTCAAGTAGAAATTCGGGGGTGTAGTTCGGAAATTTGGAGCGTAGCAGGTGCTTGATAAAGACTCTGAAGGGATTGCTTAATGCGTAATTATGTTACAAGACTTCACGTAAGAAGCGAGCCGTATGGGATTCTTGGACCGATGCGACCTGTTCTGGTGTGCCCATTGCAACGACGTTTCCGCCGCCTTTACTGCCCTCCGGTCCCAAGTCGATAATCCAGTCTGCGGATTTGATGACATCGATGTTGTGTTCCACAGCGATGATTGTGTTCCCCGCATCGACGAGCCTGTTCAGAACTTTGAGGAGTTTTTGGATGTCATCAAAGTGGAGTCCTGTGGTCGGTTCATCCATGATATAGAGCGTTGAACCGGTTTGGCGGCGTGCTAACTCTTTCGCGAGTTTGACGCGCTGTGCCTCACCGCCGGAGAGTGTCGTCGCGGGTTGACCTAACTGGATGTAGCCCAATCCGACATCTGCTAACATCTGGAGTGTCCGGCAGATACGTGAACTGTCACTGAAGAATGTGAGTGCCTCATCTACCGTCATATCTAAGACTTCAGCGATATTTTTCCCATTATAACGAATCTCAAGCGTATCCATATTGTAACCCGTGCTATTACACGCTTCACACGGTATCCAGACATCCGGCAGAAAATGCATCTCGATACGATTGAAGCGGTGTCCCTCGCATACGTGGCACTGTCCAGCAGCAAGGTTGAAGCTGAACATACTGATACCGAAGCCGCGCATCTGGGCATCTTGTTGCTCGGCGAAGAGTTCACGGATTTTCGTGAACAAATCGGTATAAGTGGCAGGATTGGAACGCGGTGTTTCACCGATCGCCTTCTGGTCTACGTTGATGAGCCGCTTGATATAGCTAACACCGCGGATGCTTTCATACTCCGGTACCCCGTAGTCGTTATATATGGGTTCCCGCTGGTTGTCGCTGATATGGTGGGTATAACGGCGATCTTCGGCATCGCCGGTTTTGATAGAGCTGCGACTTTCAAGTGCTGGTTTGAGTGTGCCTTCAACGAGTGAGCTTTTTCCGCACCCGGAAACACCGGTTACACAGGTGAGTGTTCCGAGCGGAATCTTGACATCAATGTTTTTGAGGTTATTCGTTTTCGCCCCGGAGATTGCCAACTGTTTGCCTGTCCCTTTACGTCGCGTTTTTGGAACACGGATTTCGACTTCATTGGAAAGATAGGCTTGCGTCAATGATTTATGGCTCTCGGAAACCTCTTTACCTTCTATAGTGAAGGTGTCCGGTGTACCGGTAGCGACAATCTCACCACCGTTTTTGCCTGCCTGAGGTCCGAAGTCAATCACATGGTCGGCGGCTAATATTGTATCGCGATCGTGTTCAACGACGAGGACGCTGTTGCCGATATCGCGGAGTTCCTTGAGCGCGTTGATGAGACGTTCTTGGTCGCGCGGGTGTAGCCCGATGCTCGGTTCGTCGAGGATATAGGTTACGCCGGTGAGCCCGCTGCCGAGTTGACTTGCGAGTTGGATTCTACGCATTTCGCCGCCCGAAAGCGTCGGTGCCCCACGGTCTAATGCGAGGTAACCGAGACCGATATCTTCTAAGAACTGAAGGCGTATCTGAATTTGCTGGAGGACTTCGGCTTCAAATTCAGGCGAAGTGTGTACATGGAGTGCAGGATGTGTCGCTCTGGAGGTTGACACCCCTTTCGCTACAGAAGGATCCGCTTTACTGTTTTGTGTTTCATTGCCGACTTGCGTTTCAATTTCTTTCAACCGGACGTTGAAGAAAGCAATGGTTTCGGTAATTGACATTTCCATCAGTTCGGCGATGGTTGTATCTTCAAACATGACACAGCTCGGAAAGGGTTTCAGACGAGTGCCTTGACATTGGTTGCATGCGTCGTGTGGTGGGTGTAAATTCCTGCCGCGTCCGTCGCAGAAGTCGCACGCGCCGACTTTGTTGTTAAAGGAGAAGTGGCGTGGTGTCAGCTGTGCGAAGTTACTACCACAGGAAGCACACATGGCGTGTTCGCTGAAGAATTTTTTATCAGTTGGCTCCGCCTCTGGTTTTTCCGTGGTTTTTTGTTTTGATCGGTTGCTACTCGTGGATGCCCGAGTGGTGGAACGTGTCTTCTGAATGAGTACGAACCCTCCGCTTTGAAGGAGTGCTAATTCGACGGCTTCCGTAAACCGCGCCTTTTCTGCGTCAACGAGTTCGACGCGATCTATGACGATAAAAATTTCATGGCGAATGCCTTTGCTAAGTTTAGGAGCTTCATCAAGTCTGTGAATTTCGCCATCAATTTGGACGCGTGCGAAACCTGCGCGTTGCAATCGGCTGAATACATCGGCGTAATCCTCGTTTCCCTTGAGTCCATAAGCGGATTCATTGGCGTTGATGTCAATGATTTTACCTCTTGACACGCTTTCTTCGGCATCTGAAATAAGTAAAAAGTTCGTAAGCGGGGCAAGCACATCCACCCGCTCTTGCGGGAGGATTTCAAAAACCTGTTGTGTGATTTGTTCGGCACTTTGGGGTTGGACCTCTTCAAGACAATCAGGACAGTGGGGGTTCCCCCATCTGGCGTAAAGCGTGCGGAGTCCATCGTGGATTTCGGTGATTGTCGCGACCGTTGAGCGTGGGTTTTGACCTGCATTTGCATTTGAAATTGCGATAGCGGGTGAAAGTCCCTCAATTTTTGAGACTTTCGGTTTCTCCATCTGTCCTATAAACTGACGGGCATAGGTGCTAAGGGTCTCTATATAACGACGTTGTCCTTCGGCGTAGATAGTATCAAGTGCGAGAGATGTCTTTCCAGAGCCGCTGACCCCTGTCAACGCCGTCATTTTTCGGTGCGGGATATCGATGTCCACGTTTTTGAGGTTATTTTCGGTAGCACCTTGCACTGTGATGTTTTTAGTTTTCTCTTGCGGTTCGTTCAAGCGAATGGGTCGTTTCACGTTCCGTTCCGTATATCCGCCCTCCTCTTCGTTACGGGCTACGATTTCGTCGGAATCTGCAATTATACCTTGTGGTTCATTCGGGTCGGAAGCAGAGGAGATATCGAAGTCCCCGCGAAGTGCTTGTCCGGTGTAGGATTCAGGCATCTCAGCGATTTGTTCAGGTGTGCCTTCGGCAACGATGGTGCCGCCGCCAACGCCGCCCTCCGGTCCTAAATCGATGAGGTAGTCTGCGGAATTGATGACCTCAAGGTTATGCTCTACGACGACAACGGTGTTACCGTCGTCTACGAGTCGATGAAGGATCGTTAGTAGTTTATTTACATCGTCAAAATGCAACCCCGTTGTGGGTTCATCAAGTATATAGAGGGTTTTGCCGGTGCCTCGTTTGGAGAGTTCCTTTGAAAGTTTGATGCGTTGCGCCTCGCCGCCGGAAAGTGTCGGTGCGGGTTGTCCGAGTTTAATGTAATCGAGGCCGACATCGTGGAGTAGTTTTAACCCTCTTGCGATTCTTGGAATATCGGCGAAGTGGACGAGTGCGGTATCAATATCCATTTCGAGGACTTCAGCGATGTCTTTGCCTTTATATTTAATCGCGAGCGTTTCGGTGTTAAACCGTTTCCCATTGCACACTTCACACTCCACCCAGACATCAGAGAGGAGCCCCATATCGACCTTTTTTGCGCCGTTGCCGCTACATGCTTCACATCTACCGGCGGCAACATTGAAACTGAACCGTCCGGGTTTATAGCCTCGTAATTTCGCATCGGGCAAACTGGCGTAGAGCGCGCGAATCGCATCAAACACCTTTGTATAGGTTGCAGCATTGGAGCGTGGTGTTCGTCCGATGGGTGCCATGTTAATGTTGATAATCTTGTCAATAACATTGGAGATAGGTACGTCTTTTTCTTTGATGATCCCTCGGATATCGTCGTAGTCACCTGGCACGGTTTTTGCCTTCATGAGGTCGCGAGCGAGTGCGTTGTAGAGGATATCGTGGATTAAGGAGCTCTTTCCTGAACCGCTGACGCCTGTTACACAGCAGAGGGTGCCGATCGGTATTTTAGGGCTGATCGCTTTCAGGTTATTTTGACGTGCATTCTGTATCTGTATCCATTTGTCTCCTGTTGGGCGGCGGGATTCTGGCTGGATGATTACCTTATCGCCACGAAGGTATTGGGCGGTAAGGGTGCGACTCTCCTTAATGAATTGTGCGGGTGTCCCGATGTCCGTTATCTTTCCACCTTTAATGCCTGCACCAGGACCGAAGTCGATGATCCAGTCAGCTACCAACATCGTTGCCTCATCGTGTTCAACAACAATAACGGTATTGCCTTGATTCCGTAGGTTTAGGAGTGTCGTGAGTAGCCCGGCGTGGTCGCGTGGGTGTAATCCGATGCTCGGTTCATCAAGCACGTAGGTAACATCACGCAGCCCTGCGCCTACCTGACTGGCGAGACGGATGCGTTGCGCTTCGCCGCCGGAAAGTGTCGGTGCGGGACGTGAGAGCGTCAAGTATCCGAGTCCGACATCTATAAGGAATCCGAGCCGTCCTCGAATTTCCTTCAGGAGTTCCTTGGCGATGAACGCCTCGCGTTCAGGAAGTTCGACTTCATTGAAGAAATGGGTCGCGTCCTGAATAGATTTTTCAAGGATATCGGTGATAGGTGTCTCGTTTATCGTTATCGCTTTTGTCCACGAGTTAAGTCGGGTCCCTTCACATTCCCGACAGGGCATTTTGACGAAGTAATCAGGAAAGTCGTCTTCATCGGTTTCATCATCATCAAAGTAGTACTTCTGTTCTTCAGCGGGGATGATACCGTGAAAGTGGACGCGGTGTCGTCGGCGTTGTTTTCGTTTTTTGTGTGTGCTTTTTGCCTGGGTGATAATCGTGAGGACGTCGTCGCCGGTGCCGTAGAGGACAGCGTTTTGTTGTTCCGGTGTGAGTTCCTTCCAAGGTGTCTTGACATCAAATCCGAGGTGTCTTGCGAGTGCTTCGGCGATGGCTTTTTCTGTGGCCCGTTTTTGCGTGTTAAGGGAGCCCCACAGACTGATAGCGCCTTTCATGATAGAGAGCGTATCATCAAGGATAATCAACTGCGGTAGGATCCCCATTTGTACACCCAAACCCCTGCAGTTTTCACACATTCCGTCGGGGTTGTTGAAAGAAAAATGGCGGGGTTCCGGTTTCACGAAACTTATCCGACAGTGCGAACAGGTGTAATCTCTACTAAAGAGCAGGTCGTCTTCTTCTGACACAAATGGGGATGCCTCGCCTTCAATCGGAACAACTTGGACAAGCATGCTACCCTCTCCGCGCAAGAGTGCTGTGTCTACTGCCTGCGTGATCCGTGGTTCGATGCCGTCTTTGATGATGATCCGGTCGATGACGAGATCAATGTCGTGGCGTTGGTTGCGACTGAGCGCGAAGCCTGGGCGGATTTCGTGTATTTCGCCATCCACGCGTAATCGGACGAAACCGGCGTTTCGTAGGTCCTCGATTTCTTTTTCATGTGCGCCGCGGGAACCTCTGGCAATAGGTGCTAAAATGATGAGCCTTGTGCGTTCGGGATAGTCGAGTAAAGTATTGACGATGTCCGCGGGCGTTTGTGAGCCGACTTCACGACCGCATTCGGGGCAGTGGAATTGCCCGACACGGGCATAGAGCACACGGAGGTAATCGTAGATTTCGGTTACAGTGGCGACCGTGGAGCGCGGGTTATGTCCGGTTGATCCTTGACTGATAGCGATAGACGGGGAGAGCCCAACGATTTCATCTACATCTGGCTTTCCGAGTTGTCCGAGAAATTGCCGTGCGTAAGCGGATAAAGACTCGATGTATCGTCGTTGCCCTTCGGCGTAAACGGTGTCAATTGCGAGTGAGGATTTACCGGAACCGCTAACGCCGGTGAAGACGATGAGTTTATCTTTTGGCAGTTGGATGTCAATATTGCGTAGGTTGTGTTCTCGCGCACCTTGTACGTGAATTGACGCTTCTGTCATTTTTTTCTATTTGGCTCCTGATGTAAAGAAACACTTTCTTCGCTGCGGAAGCAAAAGTATGAAAATGCTTGCATTTTCATTTTTTGTCCTGCTGGACGGATTTTAGCGTTTGCAAAAACCCTTCGATTTCGTTTCAGGCAGGTTTTTGATTAATTCTTGACTATGTTAGAGGTGATTAAGTTTTTGATTCAGAGGAACGCTGTTAAATATCTAAAAAGCCGCCTAATTCTTTGAGTTTGCGTGCGTCTCTGCGCCAATCGGCTTTGACTGTTACGTAGAGTTCTAAGAAGACGCGTTCATCTAAGAAGTTTTCGATATCCATGCGTGCGAGTTCACCGACCCGTTTAATTAATTTGCCGCCTTTGCCGATGATAATCTGCTTTTGTGTCTGTCGTTCTGCATAGACGATGGCACGGATATAAAGAATCTCGCTTGATTTGTTTGTCTGGCGTTTTTCAAACTCTTCAACGACAACAGCAGAGGCGTAGGGTATCTCACGTTGGGTCAGGAGCATAATTTTTTCTCGGACAGTTTCGGCAATGAAAAACCGTTCCGGGAGATCGCTGAGTTGATCCTCTGGAAAGTAGTGAGGGCCGATGGGCAGATAGTTTTCGATTTGCTCAAGAAGCACCGGCACACCGTCGGTCGTTAAGGCAGAGATCGGGATTATATGCGCAAATTCAAATTTTTGGCTGTAGTGCTCAAGGAGCGGGAGTAGGCTCTGTTTTTCGACGAGGTCTACTTTATTGAGGACGAGGATTGTTGTCGATTTAATCCGTTTAAGGCGTTTTAGGATTGTATCTTCGATATCTGGGTTTTGGCGTTTGGCATCAATCACGAAAAGAACGACATCGGCATCCCCTAAGGCGCCATACGCTGTTTTGACCATTTCGCTCTGTAGGCGATATTTAGGGGTCATCAGCCCGGGGGTATCGACAAAGATAATTTGATGGGTGTCCGTGGTGAGGATGCCACGAATCTGGTTACGCGTTGTCTGTGGTTTCGGGGTGACGATCGCTAATTTCTGCCCCAAAAAAGCATTAAGCAGCGTCGATTTGCCGACGTTAGGGGCACCGATAATACTAACGTAACCAGATTTGAAGTTTTGGATTTCGTCCATAATTCTCAAAGATGATGTTACTTTGTGATGCATTAAATTAAAAAAATAAACCAATATCTATTATATCAAATTTGCTTATAAAAAGCAAAGGAATTCCTTGAAAGAATTCGGAATCGTTTCGTTTGCTATTTCAAAGTAAGGTCTCTGGATTCCATTTGGTTCTAATGATGTCTTTTGGTGCCGTTGAGGATATAGCATTCACGAGAAATAGAAACAGTTTTAGGTACTCACGTTCACAACTTCACCCTTCTTGAGAGTTTTCAGTATTGAATTAACTTGAGGAATCAGTGGTGCAAGGTCTTCATCACGGTTACTATCGGCTTTCAACAAGATAATACCTATCTGAATTGACTCCAAGTTTTGTTGGTACGGAATACTTCCATCCATTGTAATAAAGGCATCGAATTCATCCGCTGCCAAGCGTAGGAGTTCCCCATTTTCCTTTCCTGTCCAACCCCGATAACTAACTGTGATAACTTCAATTCGGTTTTCAAAAAGTTGTCGTAATGTATGGGGTAGGTTTTCATCAAGCAACACGCGCATCCACGAACTCCAAAGTCATTTTCAAGTAAGCAACTGCTTGCTCGTGCGATACTGTCGGAAAGTGGTCGAGAAATTTATTGAGTGAATCTCCTGCAGCAAGGTGCTGAATTAGGCTTTCAACCGGAACACGAGTGCCAGCAAAAACCAACCTGCCATTCATAATCCGTGGATTTTGGGAGACAATTTGTTCTTTCTTCATAGCATATTTTCCTCTATATTAATTTTTCGTTTCATAGCACATCGCTTGCAGGTTGCTAAATTGGAATTTATTGATTGTTTCGGATTGTTAGGCGTTCTGTTCCTCAATTTGATGCAAAGCTTCACTGATATAGCGGCGGATCCATTCGCTGTCGGTGCTTTCCGTGAGGGCGTTGAGCGCAGAGACGGCTTGTGGATTACCGATTCTGCCTAAAGCGACAACGGCGGCAGCGCAGACACCTCTATCACTATCTGTTATCGTGTTTATCAGTGCCTCTATTACTTGTATTGGTGGCGTTGAAAACCGATCCTCAGTGAGCCCGAGTTCTCCGAGAGCAGTGGCGGCGGCGCAGCGCATATCGGGTTCCTCGTCTTGTAGGAATGGGATGAGGACATCAATGGCGCGGGCATCGCGAATCCGTCCGAGTGAGGAGATAGCGAATCGGCGGACGGTTGAGTTGTTGTCGGTTAAAGCATCAATGAGCGGTGCGACGGCGTGGACATCACCGACACCCCCTAACCCTTCGGCGGCGTAGGCACGCATTTCTGCGGACTCTGAACGCAGTTTTCGTAGCAACACGTGTGTCGGGATATATCGCCAATTCCGAACCGGACCGTCTCGGTGTGAGAGCCACTTGATGAACTTGCGGGCTTTTTGTTGTAGCGACAGACTTGAACCAGCATCTACAGTTTCGCGGGTCATCGTGCCACCTCGTTCGCTTTTTTTAGACTAAGCGACAAACATTATAACATATATCGGATAGGATTCCAAATTGTTTTTACTTTATCTTAAGTTGACACTTATAGCGCGAAATTTTTAACCCCCTAAAGAATCAGAATCAACGGTATGAATGCCTTATGGGCATTCACCGGGTATGAATGCCTTATAGGCATTCACCGCCCCTTATCAGGGGGACTTTAAGACAGAAGTGCGTTAGAGGCTGATGCCTAATTCTTTTGCGATGGTATAGACATCTTTGTCGCCTCTGCCTGAGAGACAGACAACGACGACTTTATCTTTACCGAGTTTCGGTGCAAGTTCACGCAGGTAAGCGATGGCGTGTGCGGATTCTAATGCGGGGATGATACCCTCTGTTTCTGATAACAACTGGAACCCTTCCACCGCTTCTGCATCGGTAACAGGGACATATTCGGCTCTACCGGTTTCACGGTAATAACTGTGTTCGGGGCCGACACCCGGATAATCTAACCCGGCAGAGATGGAGTGCGCTGGCGTTATCTGCCCATCGTCTTCTTGCAATAGATAGCACTTAGCACCGTGAAAGACACCGACGCTGCCTGCAGTAAGCGGTGCGGCGTGTCGTCCGCTACGGATGCTCTCACCGGCGGCTTCTACGCCGATCATTCGCACGGATTCATCGGCATAGAACGGATAGAACATACCGAGCGAATTGCTGCCACCGCCGACACAAGCGACGACACAATCCGGCAACGCGCCTTCTTGTTCTAAAATCTGTGCTCTCGCTTCTTCACCGATGACGGCTTGGAAGTCTCGGACGATCATCGGATAAGGGTGCGCGCCGACAACCGAACCGAGCAGTAGGTAGGTGGTACGGACATTCGTGACCCAGTCTCGGAAACAGGCGTTGATCGCGTCTTTGAGGGTCCGCGAACCGGAGTTCACCGGCACGACTTTCGTTCCCATCAACTGCATACGGAAAACATTAAGTGCTTGCCGTTCTATGTCTTCTTCACCCATATAGACTTCGCACTCCATGTCGAATTTTGCTGCGACGGTGGCTGTTGCCACGCCGTGTTGTCCTGCACCGGTTTCGGCGATGATGCGTTTTTTGCCCATCCAGCGTGCGAGAAGGATTTGTCCGATCGCACTGTTGATTTTATGTGCGCCTGTATGGTTGAGATCTTCCCGTTTGAGATATATCTTCGCGCCGCCGAGGGTTTCTGTCAGACGTTCGGCGTAATAGAGTGGGTTGGGGCGTCCGACGTATTCGCGGAGGTAGTACCGGAATTCTTCTTGGAAGTCGGCGTTATCTTTGAGTGCGTTGTATGCGTCTTCGAGTTCTAAGAGCGCGGGCATCAGGGTTTCGGGAACATATCTACCCCCGAATTGTCCGAAATGCCCGGTTGCGTCAGGAAGTTTTTTAATTATACCTTGCGGTTCGTTTGGGTGGATCTGGGATTTCATATTCATCTCCGTGTATCTGAAGAAACGCCCAAGCAAAAGCCTTGCACCATTGTTGCAAGCTCTGTTTTGGGTTCAACAGTTTTTTAATTATCAAATTCACGCAGGAGTCCATCATCAGAAATTTGCGCGGAGGTTCGGTTGTTCCAGCACCGATGGGTTCACAATGGATTCCGGCAGTTGTCCTGTGAGCACTTGTGCGACACATCTGGCAGCAGTGACTTCCAGTTCAAGGATTGCGTCTTCTGAGACGAATGCGGCGTGCGGTGTAAAGACGACATTATTAAGTGTTAGCAGTTCTTCGTTTGGGTTGGGTGGCTCGGTTTCCAAGACATCCAGCCCTGCTCCAGCGATTTCACGATTACAAAGTGCCCTTGTGAGTGCAGCCGTATCGACGATGCCGCCGCGCGCCGTGTTAATTAAAAGTGCTGTCGGTTTCATCGCACGGAATTCGGCATCGCTGAACAGATGTTCTGTCTCTTGTGTCAGCGGCGCGTGGATTGTGATAAAGTCGGACGTTGTGAGGAGTTCTGAAAATGTGACTTTCTCTGCCCCTGCCTCTTGAATTCGCTTTGGATCCGTGCGTGGGGAGCAGACGTTGATTGTAAGTCCGAACGCCTTCGCTTTTGGGATAATCGCCTGTCCGATCCGTCCGAACCCGACGATGCCGAGCGTTTTGCCTCGGATTCTGTGCATCTCTGGTCCGATATTCTGGTCCCATATACCGTTTCTAACAGCCCAATCAAAACGTGAAATTTTTCTGGCACACGCCAATAGAAGTCCCATCGCGTGGTCAGAAACCTCGTCCATACAGTAGGCAGGGACATTGGTGACAACGATGCCTTGTTCGGTAGCGGCTTCTACATCGATGTTGTCAAGTCCGATGCCGTAGCGCGCGATGACCTGACACTTCTTCGCGGCGGTGATAGCGGGTTCTCGGACTGGGTTCCAACAGGTGAGGATACCGTCCATCGTGGGTGCGAGCGTTTGCAGTTCCGGTTCGTCGCCGGTCTCCGCGGCGATGAGTTCTGCGCCGACTTCAGCAAGGACCTGTCGTTCGGGTTCAATAGAGGCCCATGCGTAATCGGTGATGAGGATTTTCCAGTTGTTTGCCATGTCGGTTATAGATGTCCTTTACCTTTACAAAAAAACTTTACCCGGGTTCATTAAATTTTGTGGATCTAAGGCGTGTTTGATTGCACGCATCAGGTCTACTGCTTTTCCGTGTTCCTTCTCTAAGGCGTTCCGTTTCCCGATGCCGACCCCGTGTTCACCCGTACAGGTCCCATCCATCTCTAAGGCGATGTCTACGATTTGATCACTGAGTCGCTGCGCTTCTGCTAATTCGTCTTTGTTGTTGGGTTCGAGGGGGAAGACGACGTGAAAATTTCCGTCGCCGACATGTCCGAGAATTGATGGCACGAGATATGATGTAGCGAGCAGTGCTTTCGTCTTCGCGATACACTCGGCGAGTTCGGAAATTGGGACACATACATCGGTTACATAGCCAACGGCACCCGGACGGCGGTTGAGTGCGGCGTAGTAGCTATCGTATCGGGCTTGCCAGAGCCGTTTGCGTTCGTTTTCGTCTGTTGCCCACCGGAAATCGCCACTGCCGCGTGTTGCTGCAATTTTACCGGCGATCTCCGAACTCTCGGCAACCGTGTATTCAGACCCGTGAAATTCAAAGAAGAGCGTCGGTGCGACTTCGTAATCTAATCCTGCGTATTTGTTGACGGCATCCATCTGTAGTTCATCCAACAGTTCGATGCGTGCGATACTGACACCTGTATCCATCAGTTTGATAACGGTATCTACGGCTGCGGCTATAGTTGAAAAAGCACAAACTGCTGAGGCGACGGCTTCTGGTAACCTTGTCAATTTGAGTGTGATTTCGGTGATAATCCCGAGTGTGCCTTCTGAGCCGATGAAGAGACGGGTGAGGTCATAGCCTGCGGCGGATTTTCTGGCTCTGCTGCCAGTGTGAACGATAGAGCCGTCCGCAGTGACGACAGTCAAGCCGAGGACGTTATCAAGCATTGTGCCGTACCGGACGGCACTCGTGCCGGATGCGCGGGTTGCGACCATCCCGCCTAACGAGGCATCTGCACCTGGATCGACGGAGAAGTGGAGTTGTGTGCCGATCTCTGCGAGATGCGTGTTCAATTCGAGACGCGTTACGCCTGCTTCGACAGTAGCGTCTCTGTCGTTTGGACTGATACGGAGGATCTGGTTCATTTCGTTGAGTGCGATACAAAGCGCGCCTTCGGTTGCGACGACTGCGCCTTCAACACCGGTACCGGTGCCATAAGGGACGATCGGTATCTTATGTTTTACACAGATTTTGACGATTTCTGCGACTTCGGTATTCGTTTTCGGGAAGACAACGGCATCTGGGAGCGCGCCTTGGTGGTATGATGCATCGCGTGCGTGTGCATTTCGGATAGCATCGTCTGTGCTGAATCGTGTTCCGAGGAGGTTGTGGAGTTCTTTATGTGGGTGTTTTAGGTCGTGTCGGTTCATGCTATGTGTATTTTAGCATAATTTAGGGGTAGATAGCAAGGAAAATAGGGGCGTTTACCAGGGCTATTTAGTTCTCGGTTTTTTCGTCCAATTTTGGACCGCCAGGCCCGGTAGGTTCGGTTTCCTAACCGAACCATAAGCGTCAATTTAAGAAAAAATAACCGTTTCACCCCCAGGTCCGGTAGGTTCGGTTTATAGTAAAGCCCATAATTATTGAGACACATCCAATCAAATCGATTCCTATCTTATTCCCCCCTGATAAGGGGGTGTTTTTGCTGGGGTGTTTCCCCTAGGGGGTTATCTTCGTAAAAGTGTTCATTTATTTTCGGATTTTACTATAAAACCGAACCGGATTCTACGCGGAAACCTTGAAGACTTCAAAACCCTCTTCAGTCGCGTAGCGACGGTATCTGTGTAGAAATGTGTTTGTCTTTAGCCCCGTAGGGGCGGCATCTATAGAGACTGTCCCCGGAAATACCATGAAAATCGCTAAATTGACACCTATGGTTCGGTTTCCTAACCGAACCGGTCATAACCCAAAACAGTAGACGCTTTATGAGAAATCATCAATTAGAATTGGTATTATATGGTAAATTTTGGGATTAATTACACACTTTTTCAATGACTTTTAAGTTTCGTGTGAAGCCTACGAAAACAGAGGGGCAGTGGCTTTATGCGGAGTTGCGCCACCAGAAGCAGTTGCAGAACTATATGCTCCAGATGCGGAATCAGATGTGGGAGTATGGGAGTGTTTCTGTGTCGATGTATGACCAGATTAACCATCTCAAGGACCTCCGCGCGGCCACTTATCACTATTCTGAACATCCCCAAGATATGCAAGTATCCACGATCAAACGCGTCAATGCTGCACATGAGCATTTTCAACGCCGTTGTAAAGAGGGGGCGGAAAAAAGGCTATCCTAAGTTCAGGCGTTCTGTTCGCTCGTTGTCTTGGTCTTTGCGTAAACACAAACTCAAGAGTGGTGAGCGTGTCCGTCAGAATCCGATCCGTGAAACAGGTAAACGGCATAACATGCTGAAAGTGCCGAAACTCGGTGAAGTCAAAATCCGCCAGCACCGTCCGTTCAGCCGTACCGAGATTGGAGTTGGCGGTAGTGTGCGAATTTGTCGCCTCTGTCGTAAGCCTCTGTTGACGGAGAAAGCACTTCTACGACGACTATGGGGTTGAGGAGTATGTCAAGAACATCGTCTTCAAAACGGGGTTCTTCACAGACCACACCGACATCGGGGTAAAAATAGGAATTTGCTGCGGGGATACTGACACGCATTTCATTAGCGAATGCGAGGCATCCACTGCCTTTCAAGCGGTTTCGGAGTTCACCAGAGATGTTGTAAGTGATCAGATTATGCTCGAAGCTTGCTCCAGACATTGCGATAATTTCACCGTTCATGTATTCACTTTTAACTGTATCAGCGTCAGGGATCGCCTTACGTTCTAAAGTGATGTATTCCTCCGGTGTGAGATACGTTTGGGATGTCCTCATCGTCATAATTTCCTCATTTTTGTGTGGGATTCGCTAACTTCTAAAGAGATTCAGGTATTTCTCCAATACGAAGAGGCGGTTACGGGAGTGTCCAGTGGTCTCTTTCAAGACACCGAGTGCTGTTAAGGATTTTAGGAGTCGATTCGCGCTTGAAAAGCTTATTTCTAATTCCTTTTCAACGGATCTCGCGTTAATGATAGGTGTGGCATACATAAGGTGAAGCAATTTTTGTGCGTTTTTTGCTCGAGGACCGAGTGTTAGGATTTTGGTATCATATTCTTCGCGGAGTGCAATAATCGCTTTGAATGTTTTGAGTCCGTGCTGGGCAGTCTCGACGATTCCGATTAAGAAAAATACGATCCACTGTTCCAAGTCATTTGCAGTGCGAACACGGGTCAGTGAATTGTAGTATGAGACCTTGTTTTTCTCAAAAAAGGTGGATGCGTAAAGGATAGGTTTGCTAAGCAATTGTGCGTCGATGAGTTGCAAAACGATTAAAAGTCTTCCGCACCTTCCATTGCCGTCCAAAAACGGATGGATGGTTTCAAACTGATAGTGTGTAATAGCGATTTTGATAAGGTAAGGTAGTTGGAGTGATGTGTTGTGCCAAAATTTTTCCAGATCGCTTAGAAGATCGGGCAGTTCTTCCGGTGAGGGAGGGACGAAAAGCGCGTCTGCGAGCGACGCACCACCGATCCAGTTTTGGCTTCTACGAATTTCGCCGGGTGCCTTATGTCTTCCACGAACACCGGACATCAATATTTTATGGACATCTTTGAGAAGTCGCATAGAAAGTGGGATTCTTGGGAGTTCGGCTATCGCGAAATTCATGGCTTCAATATAATTTTGGACTTCTTCCCAATCAGCCCGTCGGGTTGCTGGAATCTCTGTTTGTGGCAGAACGACCTCATCAATCTTAGTTTTTGTGCCTTCAATCAGATTAGAGTCTATCGCTTCTTTTGCGATACTCATTGGCATCGAGAAATCGACATCTGGAACGATTTCCGCATAAGTCTTGAGTGCTCCCAAAAGATTGGCAGCTTGTTCAACCAACTGATCTATTTGACGGTTCTCCCAAGCAAAAGGATGGTTGATGAAAGATGGACTAAAACTCTTGTATTCTCGCTGCTGTCGGTACACGCCCGCTGTAAAATTTTGCATATTACCGTTTTCGCCTCTTTTTGAAAATGGCAAATTTGTGTTGTCATTTTTCCCTATTTTTGATAATACTATCATATTATAACGTAGGTTCAAGCGGATGTCAAGAGGTTAATTTATTCTGCTTAGGACTGTTCAGTTTCATAGCTCGTAGGGCTGGGTGCCCCTTGAAGAAACACTCCAGCAAAACTCCCTACGAGGGGGCGAAGTGTAAACATATTTTCCGATTTTAGTATAAGAAGATAACGCCCCTAACCCCCCTAACCCCCCTTATCAGGGGGGCATTAGATGAGAACTGCGAACCAAAATGCTTTTGAGAAACAAATGACGAATGGGACGAAGCTATGATGTTGGGGTTATGGTGTTGCGGACTTCGTTGACGATGGTGTCGGGTTCTATGCCTTCGCCTTGCCCCTCGAAGTTGAGGAGGATGCGGTGGCGGAGTGCGGGGAGCAACACAGCATCGATGTCCGAGAAGGCGACGTTGTAGCGTTCGTTGAGGACGGCGTTGATTTTGGCGGTGAGGGCGATGGCTTGGACGCTTCGGATCCCTGCGCCGAGGTGGACATATTGTTTCACAATATCGGGGGCGTCTTCGGCGTCCGGGTGCGTCGCTCGGACGAGTCGGATGATGTGGCGTTCAACATGCTCGGCGATGGGGACTTGCGGCACGAGTCGGCGCATCTCGTTGAGCGTTTCGGTATCTGTAACCTTGTCGATAGTGATGTCGGCACCGGATGTGGTGCGGCGTAGGATTTCGACGATCTCGTCTTCGTTCGGGAAGTCGATGAGGAGTTTGAAGAGGAACCGATCGAGTTGTGCCTCTGGGAGCGGGTACGTGCCTTCCATCTCCAGCGGGTTTTGTGTTGCTAAGACGCAAAACGGTTCTTCTAACTTATGGCTGGTACGTCCGATGGTGACGGTGCGTTCTTGCATCGCTTCAAGGAGCGCGGATTGGGTGCGCGGTGTGGCACGGTTAATCTCATCTGCGAGGATGAGTTGTGCGAAAATGGGTCCCTGTTGGAATTCGAGTTGTCTTCCGCCGTGTTCGTCTTCTACGAGGAGCGTTGTGCCTGTGACATCTGAAGGCATCATATCCGGTGTGAACTGGATGCGCTTGTAAGCGAGATCAAGTGCTTCGCTGAGTGTGTAGATGAGTTGGGTTTTGCCTAAGCCGGGGATACCTTCGAGGAGTGCGTGTCCGTTGGCGAGTAGACAGAAAAGCACACCTTCAATGATAGCGTCTTGACCGACGATGCGTTTTTGGACTTCGGATTTGACGTTGTAAAAGGTCTCGCGGAATTGCTGGATTTGGGTTTCTAAGTTCATATTTTGTTGGGCGAGGTTACAAACCTCGCCTGCAGTAGGGACCAAACTTTGGGGCGAGGTTACTAGGGGAAATCCGCAGAAATACCCAAGCAAATACCCCTAGCAAAAACACCTCGCCTGCGGTTGGGTGCCGGATGTGCGAAATTTTACCAACTTTTTCCACCGACGTAGAGACCTCGATTTTCCATCGGGAGTGAGACGCGTTTGCCGTCGAGTCGGTGCGATTCGATGATACCCATGAGTGTCTCTTGGCTCCGGCGTGCGAGATGGATGGGTCCCTTTGTCTCACGGTCTTCGTCGAGTGCCTCAGCGACATCTGTGATCCCCATCACGGTGCCTGTCGCACGGGAGGTCTCAGGGAACGGGACTTCTTCAAAGAAGGTGCCATCCTTTTTTCGGAATTGGATTTCTCTGCTGTTGTTTTGTACACGGATTTTGCCACCCGTGCCGCAAACCTCATATTCGGGTCCAGTCCCTGCCGTATTATAGCCGTGTACACCGTTGGCGTAACGGATATAACCGCTGGTGATGGCGGGATCGGTGTTGAGGCGGTTCCCGTCCCAATCTGAATCGTCACAAACAACCGTGCCTTGCACGAAATCTACTTCTGGGTCGCCTGCGAGGAAGAGGAGCATATCGGCGGCGTGGGTGAGTCCCCAGAGCGCGGAGCTGGCACCGTACTGCGCGATGGTACACTGGACATTGCCGATTTCGCCGGCATCAACGAGTTCTCGTACCTTGCGGTAGATCGGCATATAGCGGCGCTGTGTGCCGTAGTTGAATTTGACACCGTGCTTTTCGACAGCATCTACCATGATGTCTGCTTCTTCCATAGAGCAGCAGAGCGGTTTTTCGCAGTAGATGCCCTTAACGCCGTTTTCGGCGGCAAAGACGGTAATATCGGCGTGTGGACCCGGACGCGTGGCGAGGCAGATGATGTCGGGTTTCTCTTTTTCGATCATCTCTTGGTAATCTGTATAGGCGCGCTCGGCTCCGTAACGTTTTCTGATGGTTTCGGCTTTTTCCTCGAAGACATCGGAGACAGCGACGAGGTCAGTTCGCTCACAGGCGACTGCGGCTGCAGCGTGTGAGAAGGGTTGCCAGATAAAGCTATCCGGTCGACCTGCGACTTCATCGTCAATGGTCGCGCCCATCCGTCCGCATCCGACGAGACAGGCTTTGTATGTCTGTGGCATGGTTTTCTCCTATGTGAGATCGGAAGTTTATGGATTTGAACAATCGTATAGTTCCGAATTATGGGTTATACGCTTTTCCTCGCGCTTGGATCCCTCTGATGATACATTTACGGTGTTGCTTGTCTATCCTATAGATAATCCTATAGCGTCCAACACGATAACGGTATAATCCGGCGTACTGTCCGTGCAATTTGGTTATATTACGTCCAAATAACGGATTGTTGACTAACGTGTTAAGTGCAGTGTTGACTCGCCGCTCCATATTAGCATCAAGTCTACCGTAATCAGCAATTGCCTCATCCGTGAATTCGAGTTCAAACGTCTCGCTTAACATCAGCCCAACTTTTGAGTCTGCCGGCTTTTTCATCGGCTTCTGCACGTTCTAAGCTTTTCACGATTTCCGCGTTACTGGTCAGTTCATGTGTCGCATCCCATGCTTCCTTGTCATAGAGATAAGTCATATAATCTATAGCAGCTTTGAGTTTTTTGTTTGGGAGTCGCTCGATTAACATCATAGCTTGCTTTTGCAATTTTGCATTCTTCATCATAGAACTCCTTGAAAGGGTTATCTTTTCTGGGTTGCATGTCTTGTTCAATGTTAATATGCTATCAAAATCGGGAGTCTTTGTCAAGTCTGTATCTTTTACCTTTTAACACATGGTCTTCCACTATAGCATAAACTGTGAGTTTGTGCCAGACCCCGTTTTTAATTCTAAGACTTGATAAACATATTTACACACCTTCTTTTGGTAGCCAAGATCATTTATAGTAAAATCTATGATTAATTGGGCACTCTCAAACAGTCTGAATGCCTATAACAGGCATTCAGACTGGCACAACCTAACAGGTTATGCTACAAAGAGGTCTGCTTATTTATGGTTAGGTATAGAGTTTTTGTTTTTTTGATTGAATAAAGACAATAATTGACCTATTATAACTGAATAAGTGTGTCAATTGTCTTGCGATGGGTCGCGAGGCGCGGTACGAAGCGGATAGCAAACATTCGCTCCATTGGTTAACGGTTGACTCCGGTTTATTCTCAAACTCATGTTATCTATAAAATTGACAAAACAGCTAGAGTCTGTCTAGCTATCTCCTAAATATTTATACAACAAGGAAACGCGAAATGAAAAAAATAATTATGTTGGCAGCCTTGTTCTTGGGACTAACATCCCTATTCCTCGGATGTGATGAAGGTATGACTGTGGTGAAGCCGGTTATACCCGATGACAAAGGATCAGAAACGCCGGTAACTATGGGTGAAATAAAGGTACCCGAGGTACCAGAACCGGAATATACAGCACCCACACCACCTGCAGAGATTGTGTACTACCGAGATATCGACCTAACAGAACCGGTTGTAGGGACAATAGAAATCGGAACCACTCTCTATACACAGGTAATGTTTTTGGAAGAGGTTCCGGTGGTTATTTCTGATGGCGAAGATGCTCGACCGAGTATCTTTTTTACGACCAGACCGAGCACCGATAATTCTCGCCAAATAGAGATGACAAGCCGGTACCGTATGAAGCCGCATGGCTCTGATTTGCAGAGCGGGGATGCTATGCCCTACCAAGACTCCTTCATTTGCAAGTATATTGTGGGAACGGAAGATTTTGCGAAACATTTCTTCACTCATACTAACGCGTCTGAAGGAAACTTACTTGAGGTCATCCTTTACTCTGAAGGATGGGTTTCATGGGGCAAATACAGCTTACCCGTTCGAAAAAATCCGAATGATTTTGTCGGTGTGGTGTGTGCTTTGCTCCAACATCCGGTTGCCGGTGTCACTGTCACCATTATGACAGGTCCACGATCCGGTGAACGTGTGGTTACTGACCGCAACGGTCATTATGTTTTCTCAAACATCGCGACAGATGAACTTCATCTGCGCATAGAGAAGGAATACTTTGAACCCAAGGAGGTCATCATCTACAGAGATCGCCAGACGATCCTCGCAAACGGTGATGCGCCGAAATTCCGTGATCGTCCAAAGGATCCCGGTCTTATCTATATCGGCCAACGCTGGCCTGACGAGATACGACCCATATTGGAAAACACCCTTCTGGTGTATGACTTATTGTACTATGAGGGTTCCTTGCGGCTAAAGGGCAAAGCCAGTGCGACGTATTCCGACTACGACGGCATGATTACACTCAATACCGACCTTCATAGTCAATCTGCTGATCCGGCAGGAAAATTACTGCAAGCACTCGCCCATGAGATAGCACACGCCCGTCAGCATGCCTTGGTTTCTGTTGACGGTAGTGATCTGGGTGTTGTGGAATGGGAAAACACTCCTGAAGGCCAGGCCTTCGCAGAGGCTCGGGAAAAAGATCTTGCCGAATTCGGCAGGGTCGCACCCTACGATATCGATCAATGGTATGACAAATGGTTGTTTGAAAACGCGGCCGAAGTGTGCGCTTACTATTGGATTGCTTACCCGAGAAAAATGATTGGCTACGCGAAGCTGGAGGATGTCGCTCCTAACCGCTTCAAGTGGGCCCAAGAACGGCTCTGGAGCATGGAATAATTTTTACAACTTCGCAATCTATCCCGGTGATGTTTATAATTATTCAGGACTTACGCAAATTGAGGAAATATTGGACATTTAGACGCAGAAAACGATATTTTCCATATTTTTAACCCCCTAAGAAACACCCCAGCAAAAACACCGCCTTATCAGGGGGACTTTAAGAAGCGGCGCGTAAGTCCTAAATTAATTGGGTACTCTCAAACAGTGTGAATACCTATGACAGGCATTCACACTGGCACAACCTAACAGGTTATGCTACAAAGAGGTCTGTTTATTTTTGGGGGTTACGAACCCGTCCGACATTACTAAAAATTATTCCCCAGTATAGAGTTTACCGAAATAGGGGCGGTAGCCTGCGGGTCCGGGGAAACCGTCCCAGTAATTGGCATCGGCGGGGAACGTGTCTTCGCCGCCGCTTCGGAGCCACGCCATCAATGCAGGATCAGTGCCGCGGCGTTCGATTTCATCGACGGCAGCGGCATGGAGTTTCGCGACGAGGTCTGGGTGCTGGTCCTGGGCGTATTCTAAATCACCGAGTCGGACGAGTTTTGAATTTTCAGGTTTTGCGGCGACTTCTAAGCTCCATTCTTGGCTGAATGCGGTGAAGAGGATCGCGTTTTCGTTTTGTGATGCTTGCTGCCAGCGTTCGATACTTCCGCCTGAGAGCGCAAGTTCTCTTTCACCGGCGTTTCCTGCACGGGCAGGCGTTAAGATGTCGTGTCCCTCAAGTCCGTCAGGGCGCGCTTCGCCCAAGATATTGAGAATCGTTGGGAAGAAATCCTGGGGTTGAACGATGACGTTGCTCCGTCCGGTGTCGCCTTCGGGGAGGCGGATGAAAAGCGGGACGTGTGCTTCTTGTTCACGGACGGGTTGTCCTTTGCCAAATCTACCTCTTTCACCGACGTTTGTGCCGTGGTCAGCGGTGAAGATGACAGCGGTGTTTTTGTCGAGTCCAGTGGATTCAAGTGCCTCAAGGAACTGTCCGAAGCAGTGATCCATCCATGTCGTTTTCGCGGCGTATTGGTCTTTAATGTGTTGTTTCGCTTCGTCTGAGAGTTCCGCGTTGCCGCGTGCGCCGAGGCTCCGTGGATCGACGCGCCCGTCATAGCCGGGTCGCTTGTCGTATTTTTTCATGAACTCAGGGGGTGAGTCCCAAGGTTCGTGTGGATCGAAGCAGTCTATCCAGAGGAAGAAGTTATCCCGTTTGGCGTTATCTTTGAGGAATTGGGCGGCAGTATTAAAAAGTTTTGCGCAGTTCCAGTCCTCCGGTTTCTTGCGATTTCTGTTTGCGCGTGCGTAGCTGCGGAGCATCCCGGATTCGGCGGCTTTGTCATTGATGGCATCAAAAAGCGATTGGCGGGTCCAGTTATCGGGCCAGGGGTCGGTATCCATAATCCAATCTCGATCGACCTCTGCGCCGCGGACGAATGTCCATGCGTGGAAGGGCCAGTCGAAGTTATGTCCGCCGTTGACGAGATGCGGTGTGTCGTGGATGAGTTGTGTTGCATAGCCGCTTTGTGCGAGTGTCCACGGTAGGGTTTGGCGTTCGTGACGGAGCGGTTTCCATGCGTGGAAGGGCGCGCCGTATTGTCCGGTGATGACATCGGTTCGGTACGGGATAGTTGGGAAGCTGGCACAGAAGGCGTGATCGTAAGCCCAAGCCTTGGCAGCGAACCGATCGATATTCGGTGTCTCTATCCAATCGTTCCCGTTTGCACCGATGTAGTCGTAGCGGAGTGTGTCGATGACGATGTAGGCAAGATTCATATAGCGTTCTCCATTAGTTTGAAATCGGGCGAGGCGACCTCGCCGCTACGTGTGTTTGGTGTTGGGCGAGGCGACCTCGCCCCTACGTTACCATTTTGGGATTGCGCCGAGTAAGAGTTGTTGCTGGGGTGTGCCTTCTTCTCGGAGTTTTGTGACGCGCGGTCCATCAAAGGGTTCGCGAGATTTCATCCAGGCGTTTTGATAGCACATCAGACAGACGCGCCGGCGTTCTGAGGAGTTATTTGCTGCGCCTCGGTGCCACGTCCATCCGTCGAACATAACCGCTTGTCCGGGGGAGACGAGTACCCGTTTTTCATCGGGCAATTCGACAGGCGTGGGGGGCGGACGGAAGGGTGCTCTATGACTACCGGGCTGGACAACCGTGGGACCGTTCTCGTCGGTAACTTCGTCGAGGTAATAACCGCAGTTAATCTGTGCAGGGAGGCTCCCGTAAGGTGTGCCGTTCGGTGCGACGGGCCAGGGGCCGTCACGGTGCCAATGTTGATCGGGTGTTCCGGGTTCCGTGATGCGTGCTGTTGTGCTGTGGAGTTGGACACAGGTGCCTAATATGGCTTCCATCCGTTTCATGACCGGTGGATTATCTAACAGAAACGCGAACCGGTCATCTTCCTCAAGGAGTTCCCCGATGAATTGGCTTTTGTCTCTGCGTTCGTAGCTTTCATCGAGTGCCGCGCGTAACGATTCAATCTGTTCCGGGGTTGCGGCGTTATCAACGATAAGATAGCCCCAGTTGAGGAAGAAATTGACCTCTTGTTGCAATTCGTAATCCAAATCAACGTTGAGTGTTGCGGGTACTACAGGGTTTGCCATCGGTTACGCCTCCTTGATTGCCTCTTGGTCAGCGGTTGCCCACTCTTTCCAGCGTTCTTCGTCCGATTGGAGGAAGCCTGAGTTGCAGCGCGGCTGGAGTTGCTCATCGACACCGAGGAGCCGCATGTGTTGATGGTTATTGGCTGTTTTTGCGGTTTCCAACAACTTTTGGGTGTGCGGTCCCGTATGGTGATCGGTGTGTTTCAGCCACGTCAGGTTATAGTAAATACTGAAAAAATAACGTAATTCCGCAGAGGTGTTCGGTGTGCCGGAGTGGATAAGTCCGTTGTGTGTGATGACGACATCGCCGGCGCCCATGTGGATGAGTGTTTCATCGGGATGTGGCACGCCGCGCTGTGAATCTTCCATGGTAATCGGTTTTCGGTGTGATCCGACAATGACGCGCAGGGGTCCGAATTCGTGTGTTAAATCTTGCAGATAGGAGATGGCATTGATGGCGTTCGGACGGTGATACGCGTCGGTATACGGAACGTGTGCCCATCGGTCGCGGTGCCATCCAGAGACCCTGCCCTCCGCTTTTTCCTTTTCCATGGGTGGGAACGCAGCGAGTGTGAGGTTGTCTAATTGCACGAAGGGACCCATCACCTTTTCTATGAATTCAAGGAGTGTCGGGTGTGAGACAGCGGGCCACATCAATTCGGGTGCCAGTTCAAGGGTATTGCCGAACCATGTCTGTCCATCGTTGGCTGCGGAGAGTTCTGCGTGTTTCTCGCGCCAACTTTGCATTTGGGGTTCGTCAAAGACTTTTTCAAAAATTGCAAAGCCATCGGTTTTATAGGCTTCAAATCGTTCTTCTAATGTTGGCATTGGTTTTCCTTTCAAGCAATTTTCAATTTTAGGGCTTACACAGAATCTATTCGTTTGCGTCTGGGATTGGAAGACTGGAAGTAGGGAATTGGAAGACTGGAAGATTGGAAGATTGTGTAGCAACGCTTCTTCCATTCCTCCATCCTTCCCTCCTTCCAATCAGTTCCTGCTATCCCATCTATCCTTTCCGATCTTGTACAGGACGCGGATATTCTCAACGCAGTCCGTTTAGAATATCTTCGGCGAGTTGCATGGTTTTGACGGCTTCGTCAAGGTTCGCTGCTGGGAACGAAACGGGGGTGTCGGATTTGACGCAATCTAAGAAGTACCTGTTCTGCTCAACGGTGCCGCCGGTGCCTGCTTCAGTGAGTTTGTGCTGTGTTCCATCACAGAAAACGGTGCCTTGGGAGACACCTTCGAGGTAAGCCGAGATATCTCTCCCGTGAATCTCGTAGCGTTCGAGGCGGGCATTTGTTGTGTAGTTGGCAATGTGTTGGGCGACGCAGCCGTTGTCAAACAGAATGAGCGCAGCGTGGACGTCTTTGTAATCTGAGATTGTTCGCTGGACGACGCTATGCACTTCTTGGACGTCTGCTTCAGCGATGGCACGGATTGCATCAAGCGCGTGAATCGGTGTTTCCAGAAACATGTTATCCATCAGATGTTCAGGAAATTTGCCGGATTGCGCCAATCGGGTAATACTCTTATGGAATTCGCCAACGATTTGTGTGACGGGACCGCGTGCGGTGACTTGCCGTTTCGCTTCAACGATGATCGGATGGAAGCGACGGTTCCAACCCACCATCCCTTTCGCGCCTGTCCGTTCTGCGGCAGTACGCAAGGCGACTGTTTCTGAAACGCTCATGCCGGGTGGTTTCTCTAAGAGCGTGTGAACACCGCGTTCAAAGCACGGGAGTGCCGCCTCACCGTTGAGGTGTGCGGGTGTCGCAACGAAAATGGCATCTAAGGTTTCACTGTCCAATAACGCATCAATGCTTTCGTAGCGATTCGAGACGTTGAATCTGTCCGCTGCCTCATTTCGTGCGGCTTCAACAGGATCGCAGACAGCGACGAGATCAGTATCGTCAAATTGTGAGAGGATTTTCATGTGGCCGCGACCTCTGCCGCCGCAGCCGATAACAGCAACGCGTAGATTTGACACGGGTTTCTCCTTATTTTAAGCCCCTAAATCTCCCTTATCAGGGGGACTTTAAGAGGTGCCGAGATTTCTACGAAACAGCCCTAAATCCTAACCCCCTAAATCCCCCTTATCAGGGGGACTTTGAGAGGTACTGCGTAAGTTCTGAACGGGTTTAGTGCCGGATATGGGGTGCTTCCATGACTTCTCGTTGTTCGGGGGACATGTCCTCAATGTAATCTGGGTATGCGATCTGGTGCGCGCCTGCGCTGTACGCTTGGAATCCAGGACTGAACTTGTAGAGTAAGGCACGGCGTTGATGGTCACCTTTCCAGGGGAGTGTGCCGTGTGTCAAGGTTTCAGTGAAAATCACCGCATCGCCGGCTTTGGCGTTGACTTCGAGCACCAGATTTTGATATTGCTCATATCGCTTCATATTGCTCGGACACGGAAGATTTGCCTTGTGGCTGCCGGGTATGATCGCTAAGCCGCCATCGCCGGGGCCTTCATCGGCGAGCATGTATTCGACGACAGTCAAACCTGTATAGATTCTTCCGTGTTTGAAGAAATAGGCTTCGGAGAAATTGGGACGCTCAATCCCGCCACCGTGTAAGGTTCCGCCTTCTGTTCCGTTTTCCATGGCGATTAAGCCGGGACCGTGGTCGAGTCGATATTGTTTGCCTAAGACCTCTACAAGGTAGGGTTTAACATTCGGATGCACGAGGAGATTTCGGAACGGTTCGCACCACGGTTTCTCCCATGCGAGCATGCCGCCCATGTCCATCCGGTGTGCTGTGCCGACAAGCGCGGGTGAACCGCCAGCCAGTGAGCTATCACGTTCTCTGAGTGCTTCAATGTGATGGTCAATAGCGGCGTTGCATTGTGCGACTTCTTCGTCTGTCAGCGCGTTTTCGACGATGAGGAATCCGGTCAAATCGAATAGGTATTTCTGATCTTCGTTCATCGTTGGTACTCCTGTTGCGGCACGCGGCGCGTGCCTACTACTCTGTGGACGGCACGACGGCGCGTGCCTACTACTTTGCTTCTTCGATACTTTGAGGTTTGCCGGTTGCGTCGCCACCGAGCCATCGGTAGGGACGTGGGTAGAGTGCTAAGGATCTGTCCTCCAGAGGTAATTTGACGGGAACACTGTTTCGAGTTGCGGAGAGTTTCGCGGCGATTGCCACCTCTAATGCTTGTCGGAGATCCGCGCCAGTAATCCATGGGTGTCCGTTCCTGTCAACAGCTGCCAAAAAGGAGCGGATTGAGCCGGTGAGGTAACTAAATTCGCTCCAGGGGTACGGATTGTAATTGGGTTCGAGGCGGATACGATTGCCCTGCTTGTCGTAGCCTCTGAAAATCTCTGGCGGGTTCCAGTCCCAGCGGACGAGGCATTCGTCTGTCCAGACATCTACGCCGCGGCACGGTGTGGGTGTCCCGAAGACGCTACATACCAATCCGTTTGTGAGTCGGAAGGATCCATTGATGATTAAGCCTTCGTCGGTTTCTGCGTTTAATGCTTCAGGTGGGCTTCCGTATGCGACGATTTCTTCAACTTCAGTGTTTGTGAAAAGTCGTAGGACTGAGATGTGTTGGCATCCACCGCCGGAAATCTCGCCACCGAACCCATGAACGCTTGCCCCTCGGATATCCCCAAATTCACCATTGTGGAGTCGGGATGCAGTTTCTTGTACTTCGTTCATTGCGCGTTGTAGGTTGCCGCCAGCGAACACCACGTCGCGTTCTGCACACGCGTCAACCATTGCGTCGGCATCTTCAAGGCGTGCGGCGATCGGTTTCTCCGTTGAAATCCCTTTGACACCGGCTTCGGCACAGGCAATTACGGCATCTTTCATATACTTCGTGGGCGTGACAACGACTGCGATATCTGGCACAATGTCGCGTAATAGTGCGTCTACATCTGAGTAGAGTGCATCAACGCCGAAGCGCGCGCCGAGGACATTTTGTCGTTGGGTATTCGCATCAACGATTGCGACAATTTCTGTATCAGGATAGGTCGTGTATGCTTCCGCATAGTTCTGTCCCATCCGTCCACACCCGATGATGGCTACGCGATATTTGGTGTCGTTCATTTTGGATCTCCCGATTTTTCATGTTAGCAAGGTTACCAATGTGTGTCAAGGAAAAAGTGGCGTTCTTAGGAAGCACTATTGAAATGAGAGTTGTTTTTTTTCCGTATTTGATATATAATGCGTTTAAGTCAATAGGTAGTCATTTCGTTATCAGGGGTATTTATAGTAAAGTTTAGAATTAATAAGACACGCTGTATCGTCCTGATTTCGTTATTTGAAGGTAACTTACGTGAGAATCGGGCTGCTTTGATACGTTGGAGTGAAGATAAATGGAAATCATACAGATCGGAAAACGACTCAATACATACGTGCCGGACTTGGGTGTGCCTTTTGAGGAATTGCAAAAACAACTATCAGCTTTTATCCAATCAGAACGGGAGCAACTAAAAGCCCAAATCTTGGCGGGCGCAAGCGGATTTGGTGCTTGTAATATCCATGCCCAGATGTGGGATGTGGTTATTCAGAAGATTTATGAAGTTGCCTCTTTTCAGATTCGGGATGAATACCAGAAACAGATTGACGTACTGAACGAACTGCCAGGCGTTGATACTGCTGACTTAAAGGCAGAATTGGAGGGATGGTCGCCGGATGTCGCACTCTATGGTGTTGGCAGTTATGGTCGAAATGAGCTTTGCTATTTTTCGGATGTGGATGTTGTCTATACGTCTTCTGTGGATTTAGAGGATATTTACGATGAAAGCACGCTTGAACTGATTCGATGGTTCTACGATTTTTTTGATAGCCTCCACTCGGTGATTCCGGGATTTGAGTTCAGTTTTATCTACCGACCGCTTGCAGATATAGCGCAGTGGAATTACCAAGATATGACCGCCCTGATTGATATGCGGTTTATTACGGGTGATGAGACGTTAACAGAACGTTTCCGAAAGGCGGTGCATTCTGAAAAATCGGATATCTCGCTCGTGCTGGATCTGCTGAAGTCTAAGGCAGATGCTTTCAAGGCTTCTGAGGATACGATCTATCTTAACCAACCGAATGTAAAGACGGGGCGGGGTGGACTGCGGACGCTTCAGTACGCGCTCTGGATATGTGGGCTGCCAGACTTTATATCAATTCCTGAACTCTACGAACAGTACAGTGATGATGAGTTGCTACCGTCCCTCGATTTTGTGTTCAAGGTGCGGAACCTTCTGCATGTACTTGCCGATGCCCCACATGATGATCTCACGTACCACCCTGAAAAAGAGGATACGCTTCAGGCGCAGATTGCTCGCGTGCTTGGATTAACTGATGAAACGGACGAAGGTCGTTACGCGTTCATGGCGGAATATTATGCGAAAGCGAAATATCTGCATTTCAAAGCGGAGTTGTTAACCCGGAAGATGCTGGCGAATGGGATTCCTGTTTCCGATGTGCTGGCGGTGCGGACGGATTTACTATATTGTATTGACAATAACTTCGGTGAGCTGGATGCGGGCGAACTCTTTACGTTATTCACTTATTTCCAGCAATACGATTTTGAGATTGATGCATCGCTTTCGACATTCATCTCCCGTTATGTTCACGCGTTTGATTGGCGTTCTTTCGGGAAGCGGATGGCGGAGTTGATGAACATGCCGGGGGATCTCGCGAAGACCTTAACACGCTTGCATAGACTCAATATCTTGTCCCATTTAGGGGAAGGCGGGGAACTTTTTGAGAAAGCGATGATGACGCGGAGCGAACGGAGTCTTGATCCGTATACGGTTGGAAAACATACGCTCGTTGCGATTGGGTATCTTGATGAAATCCGGCAAACGGAGTCGAGTAGCCCTTTTGGTGGCGCGGGCGGTTTCGGGGCACCGGTGTCCCCGTCCCCGACTTCCGAGTTAGAGGAACTCAACACCGCATTCCGCTCGCTTTCGGATTCGAGTCCGCTTTATATGGCACTATTCCTTCACGATATAGATAAGCCGGATCCGAGTCATCCGATAACGGGTGCGGAGAAAGCGGAACGCATCGCGCCGGAGTTTGGGTTCAACTCACAACAGACGGATGAAATTTGCTTCCTCATTCGCGAACACCTTGCAATGATAGATTTGGCGCGCTATCACCATTGGGATGAAAGTACGATCGCCGAATTCTGTAAGAAGGTTAACTCGTTGGAGCGTCTGACTGCGCTGTATCTGCTTACTTACTGTGATTCCAAAGCCAACGGTTCACAGAACTTCAGTCATGTGGTTAAACATAACTTGAAGAGTTTATATGAGGTGGCGCGAACTCGTTTTGTCGGTCAAGAGGAGACGCAGTGGGGTGCCTTTGCGCCCGTTGAAGAATTTCAACAATTCCTTCATCATATGCCGGTTTCCTACCGTATTAGTGTTTCTCCAGAAGAGATCGCTATGCATATAAAAATGGCAACACAGGCTGAAGCCACTACTATGGAAAGGGATGCGACATCCATCACAGGGATCGTCCAGTTTGTTGATCGTCCTGGATTCACTGAACTCCATCTCTGTAGTCCGAGTCGGATCGGGAAGTTGCACACCGTGAGCGGTCTCTTTTTCTCGAACGGTATAGACGTTCGCGACGCACGCGTCTATACGAAACAGGATACGAATATTGAGCTTGAAATCTATCGACTCGTCCATCAACCGCTCCACCACCAAGGGGAGCCGATGCCGCTTGATGAAGAACTCAAGCGGGACCTCGATTTTGACATCCGGAGTCTCCTTGCAGAGGAGGTTACACTTGACGAGATTTTTGAGAGGCGCTATGTGAATATGAATGATACATGGCAGGTTGATGATGTCACTGTTGAGGCAGCACGGAGTTACTCAGAGATTGTCGTTGTTGGTGAGGAAAAGATGGGGTTTCTCCACTACTTTAGTGGTATTTTGGCGAAACTCGGATTGAACGTCGAGATGTGTAAATGTTCTGGGTTAGGTGGACAGGCGATTGATCGGTTCTATGTGCAACCGGTGCTTGATCCGAAAGCGGTGCATGCTGATATTATGGCGGCATTGGATGCTGAGAATGGGGGATAGTTTTAATTGAAGGAGAAGAGGTCAATAACCCCCTGCTAAAGCATGGGGGCTTGTGGTAGATGGTAGCCTGCCTGTAACTATCACGAGGGAAACCCCTTATTGACTACAGTAATATATCGCAGTATCGTGGCGTGGCAGCCACAAGGTCTGTCTTAAAACGGTATGCCGAACGGGTAGTAGGTATATCTAAGGATGCTCCCCAAGTCTGACATAAAGGCTGATACTTGCGATCTGGATGCGGAAACATACACCCGCGAAAGCGGAGCGCCGAAAGGTCATTACCTGTTTTCTTAAAAGCACCGGGTCAGGTCTATTAGGCAAGTCGTGACAGTCTTGTTGAACGAAGCAGCCCACTTGAGAGAATCGCCAATAAAACCGTGGCGAAAAAACGGACTGACCCCTTTAGGGGAATCTTAACAATAAAGGAGCGGGATTTCCTCCCCGCCTTAAAAGGTGAGGTTTCCATCCCGAAGAACTTGATGAAGCAACGAGTACTTATCACGGGTGCGGCTGGTACAGTCGGGACCGCGCTTTGGAAGGCGTGGGAAGAACAAGATACCTACACATTAACGTTAATGGATATTAACCCGATTGTGGGTGCGAGTTCTCGTGTCGTGCAGGCGGATATTCGGGACTACGCGGCGATGCAGGAGTTGTGTCGTGATCAGGATGTTTTGGTGCATCTCGCTTATATACGTCAAAATTCAGTGCCGAAGGTGCCGGATGAAGTTAGCGATATCGGGGCATCTATGAATATATTTGAGGCGGCGCGAGTGGGCGGTATTCGGAAGATTGTGTATGCGAGTACGAATCATGTTTCGGGTTGGAATGAGCGGTTGAACTCGCCACCTCGGTTTTCGACCGCGGATCAGTTTCGTCCTGATGGTTGGTACGGCGCGATGAAGGGGATGGCGGAGATTGCGGGACGGTATCTCGTTGATGCGTACGATATGCGGTTCATCAGCTTCCGAATCGGGAGTTTCAATGGGACTTATGAACCGAGTGGGATTCGCCACTGTAGCACGCTCCTAACACCGCGAGATTGTGTGCAACTTTTCGGGCTGGCTGTGGATTATGATGGGCCGGTTAAATATCTGGTTACTTATGGACGGTCTGCGAATTCTGATGGCTATCAGCAGAGTTATCTTGATATCAGCGGTGCTGTTGAGGTATTAGGGTATCAACCCGAAGACAATTTGGTTAAAACGCATCTCCACAATTTTTTATAATACCTTGCGGTTCGGTTTTTTGTATTTCCTTGCGGATCGTTCAGGTGTGTTGATGCTTTTGAGTCTCATTGCGTATATCCGTTCTCCATTTTTTTATATTTCCTTGCGGATCGTTCAGGTGTGTTGATGCTTTAGTGTTCTATTGCGTATATCCGTTCTCCATTACATTACGAACTTTGTTTTTGGTACTAAGAAGAAACTAATAAAAAATGCGTGAAAATCCTGACTACAACGATCTCTACTATCAGAATACAACTTCCCACTCTCAGATCATTGACATTATAACAGAACGTGCTGTCCCACTTAGCGAGTTCGCTGCGCCGATGGATTGGGAAGCGTTCTTTGGGAATACGCACCCGGTGGAAATAGAGATTGGATTCGGCAAGGGTCGCTTTTTGCTTGAAGCGTCGAAACGGTATCCGAAGGTTAACTATATCGGCGTAGAGCGTGCACAGAAGTATGTTGAATTGACACGGGAGCGGTTTGAGAAATACATACGGCATTTCGGGATTGATAGAGCATCTGGAACCTTCTCAAATGTTCGGTTGGCGTGGACGGATGCGAACTACTTTCTGACTCGATATGTGCCTGCAGCATCTGTGCAAGCGTATCATATCTATTTTCCTGATCCGTGGCCCAAGAAACGGCAACGGAAACGCCGGATTTTTCGGAATCAAGACTTCCTGTCTGCGTTGATACACACACTCAATTCAGATGGCGGTCGGTTGTATATTGTGACGGATTATGCGGCATATTTCCAAGAGATTCGGGAACGGCTTGCAGATTTGTCGGTACTGCATTCTATTGATGCGGATCTCAAACCCGATCGCGATATCGCTACGAACTTTGAAACCAAGTATATCTTAGAGGGTAGACCTATCTATCGGGCGGTGTATGAGAAAGTTTGTCTTAAAGCCGAGTGAAACGGAGAAAGTTATGGAAACTGTAGGAACTACTGCGACACGAACCTTCCTAACACCTGAAGAATATCTGGCTCAGGAGCGAAAAGCATTGAGAAAAAGCGAATACCGCAACGGACAGATATATGCAATGCCCGGTGCCAGTCATGAACATAATGTTATCATGGGGAATACGTTTGCTGAACTTCATATCCAGTTGCGGGACCGGACATGTATAGTTTATCCAAGCGATATGCGTGTGAAGGTAAGTTCAACAGGACGATATACCTATCCAGATGTTGTTGTTGTCTGTGAGGTACCGCGTTTTGAGGATTCACACTTTGATACGCTTTTGAATCCGACTGTTTTGATAGAGGTGCTTTCTCCGTCAACGGCAGCTTATGATCGCGGCGAGAAATTCGCGTCCTATCAAAAACTTGATTCCTTGTGTGAGTATGTGCTTATCTCGCAGAACAGCGTCCACGTTGAACACTATCTGCGACAGGGACAGACGTGGGATTTGACGGCGTTTCGATCGCTTGATGATGTGTTTTCCCTTGTTTCGATAGGGTGTGAATTGTCTTTGCGGGCGATCTATGCGAAGATTCAGTTTTCGTAGGCATCGCGCGACCATCGGAACATGCCACAAACCGATACAGGAGCATAAAGATGAAGACAGAACAACGGGACACTGCGCCCCCTGAATTGTGGCAATCGCTGCCGAATGCGCCGGGCGTTTATCTCATGAAAGCCTCCGATGGTACTGTCATCTATGTCGGGAAAGCGATCCGTTTGCGGACGCGCGTGCGCTCCTATTTTGGCGAAGCTGGCAAGCCAAAACTTGCTGTTAACAGTCGGGATAAATCTACATCGGTGTTGATTTCGCAGATGGTGCGGTATGTGACTGAGATTGATTACATCGTTACAGAGACTGAAGTGGAGGCGTTGATTTTAGAGAATAATCTCATTAAGGCGCATCAACCCCGCTACAACGTTAAGTTGAAAGATGATAAACGCTACCCGTATCTACGTGTAACGACGCATGAGGCTTTTCCACGTATCCATATTACCCGTAAAGCCGAAAATGATGGGACGCGATATTTCGGTCCGTTTGTTCATGTGCGTTCAACACGCCAGGTGCTTAAGGAGTTGACGAAGTTTTTTCCGATCCGTACCTGTACCTTGCCGCTCAGGGAGACAGGTAACACGTATCGGGTCTGCCTTGATTATCACATCGGACGGTGTCCGGGACCTTGTGCCGATAAGATGAATGTCGCAGATTACGAGGAGATCGTTCAAAAGGTATGTCAATTCTTGAGTGGGAATACAGATGCTGTCGTTAAAGAATTGACAGAACAGATGGAAGCCGCAGCGGAGGCACTCGATTTTGAGAGTGCCGCGAAGTATCGTGATACACTTAAAGACGTTCAGCAGGCGATCACAACACAGAACATCGATAGCGTTTCCGCTGCAGATGAAGATGTCATCGGGATCGCCGCACGGACAGAGATTGCGTGTGTGCAGCTGCTGCGGGTTCGGGACGGCAAACTGCTTGAGCGTGAGCATTACTACCTCAACGATGCGGATCCAGCGTCGCTCGCGACGGCGTTAAGTGCATTCATTTCGCAGTATTATCAAAATGCTGTTTTTGTGCCAAAGACGGTTGTCCTGCCGATGCCGATTGAATCGGTGGAAGTGATTGAGAATTGGCTGAGTGACAAACGTGGGAATCGTGTCGGGTTGCATGTGCCGAGAGCCGGTCGGCTCAGGAAGCTGCAAACTTTGGCATCAAAAAACGCTGAGATTTTGCTGACACAGCGGGAACAGAATGTGGTTTATAGTAGCGGTGTGGAGCCTGCGCTCGTCGAATTACAGGAACTTCTTGCGTTAAAACACCCACTCAGACGGATTGAAGCGTACGATATTTCTAATCTCGGTGATCGGTTTGCGGTCGGATCGATGGTGGTCTTGGAAGATGGAAAACCGGCTTCGAGCGAGTATCGCCGATTCAAGATTCGCTCGGTTGAAGGGCAAAACGATTTCGCGATGATGGGAGAGGTGATCACCCGCCGTTTCCGCCGTGCCTTGGCAGACGATGAGAAATTTAATAAATTGCCGGATCTAATGTTGATTGATGGTGGGAAAGGTCAGCTGAGTGCGGCGCAGGCGGCTATGAAGGCTTTCGCGGCATCGCATCTTCCCGATATTCCAATGATCGCGCTTGCGAAGCGGATTGAAGAGATTTTCGTGCCGGGGAAATTGGGACCGATTGTATTACGAGAAGATAATCCGACGCTACACATGATCCAGCGATTACGGGATGAGGCGCATCGGTTTGCGGTTACGTATCATCGCAGGCTCCGACAAAAGTCGCTGAGTGCGTCTGTGCTTGACGAGATTCCGAACGTCGGTCCGAGACGGAAACAGGCGCTGCTCCAGCATTTCGGTTCAATTGAGGCGATCCGGGAGGCGAGTCTGGATACATTGCTCTCTGTGAAAGGGATTCCACGGAGCGTAGCGGAGAATATACGGAAGCATCTCTGAAGAGGAGGATAAATGTCAAATCTTGCAGCACAAACATACCTATCTCCAGCGGAATACATCAGCTTGGAGCGTAAATCTTCTACGAAAAGCGAGTATCTAAGCGGTCGAATTGTCGCGATGTCAGGCGCGAGTAACGCCCACAACATCATTACAATGAATACGGCTAATCAACTTTACAACCAGTTGTTTGACCGAGATTGTCTCGTTTACGCCAGTGATATGCGCGTTGGAGTGAACGCTCCACTCTCTTATTTGTATCCGGATGTCGCTGTCGTTTGTGGGAAACCACGTTTTGAAGATGACGTTTTTGATACGCTTCTTAACCCGATTGTTGTCATAGAAGTCCTGTCGCCTTCGACCGCAGCGTATGACCGGCATGAAAAATTTACACGTTATCAGCAAATTGCATCTTTGAAAGAATACCTGCTTATTTCCCAAAGCCGAATGCATGTGGAGCACTACATTCGTCAAGCAAACCGGTGGGTATCCACTGAATTCCAGGATATCGCGGATGTGGTTCCCCTTTCTTCAATTAAATGTGAACTTCATTTGCGCCGTATTTATAGGCGTGTTACTTTGGCGTAATTTGCCTAGCGAAAACTTGCACGGATTTGGGCAATCTCCGTGCGGGTACTGCACCGATTCGGGCAATTTTAATGCCGGGAGCGTTGGACTGTAGCGTAAATGTGGGGTTTTTGGATTGGCATATTATTTGCAGTCTTGATATTTAGTGCCGGAGCGGTTGCAGCAGAAAAATATTGATTATCGGTCATCGGTTGAAAGGTAACTTGGGTAAATCACAAATTTCTTACTGATAACGAATAACGAAAAAAAATATGCGAGAAAGAAATATCAAAATCATCGCTATCTTGCTCATCCTCTTGGGTGTTGCGGTGTTGCACGTCCAACTCTATCAGTTTGCAAAGGTAACGCACGATGGGGCGTTACAGGTGCTGGTCTGCTTGGGACGTGTTATTAAAATAGACACAAGTGACGAAGCGGATCAGGTATTGTCTTTCCGTATTCTCTCCGGACAATTTCGTGGCGAGGTCGTTCAGGTCAATAACGTCTGGACGGGACGCGCCTTCGGTGATCGCGTGTTACATAAAGGCGATGTGCTGTTCCTTGATATTCCGCTCCGGGATCCGAAAAACCCGAGAATTGAACGGGTATCAATGCGAGAGTATTTCCGGACACCGTTCCTGTTATATCTGGCGGGTACGTTGGGTGTGTTGATGGTCCTTGTCGCTGGGATGAAGGGTGTTCGCGCGATTTTGACGCTGTTTGTCACTGCCCTTGCTGTGCTGTATTTGCTGGTGCCTCTGACGATTAGTGGTTACAACCCGATTGGCGTTGCACTTTTAATTGCTGCCCTCCTCACGTTAGTGACTTTCCTTTTTATTACGGGGTTTAGTTTCAAGGTCATCTCTGGTGTGATAGGCACCCTCGGCGGTTTAGCTGCTGTTGGTGTTTTGTCGGTCATCAGTCAACACGCGATGGCACTGACAGGATTGGCGCAAGAGTTCGGGTTCCTTGAGCTCGGAATTGCGTTGTGGCGGACACCGGCCTCACATCACTGGGATTTCACGGGGATCCTGACTGCGGGCATTATCTTGGGGGCTGTCGGTGCGATGATGGATGTGAGTATGTCCATCTCTTCAAGTGTGCATGAAGTCAAGCAGGTGAACCCGAATATCACCGTGCGACAGGCGATCCGTGCGGGTCTGAATGTCGGACGCGACATTATGGGGACGATGGCGGATACGCTTATCTTTGCCTATCTCGGCGCGCACATGATGACGATGCTACTCCCGCGCATCGAATTCCCTGAAGTCGGTTACCTCTATCCATTTCTCCGTCTCGTCAACGATGAAGCGACAGCGGTTGCGATTATTCAAGCGGTGGTTGGCACCATCGGATTGGTGTTGACGGTTCCGATTGCGGCATCCGTTGCGGGGTTCCTGACGCAATACGCGAAGGTAGACAGATCCGAAATTCACGAGAACCTGCCTTCAGAGGAAGAGTTAGAAGAGTTGTTCCGTGCCGATCCGCCACGTAGCAAGGCGCGTATCGCTGTGCCTATTGCGATGGCTGTCGTTTTGGTCGGCACCATCTTTGTGTATCATCGTACACACGGACTCTCGGCTGCAATCTCGGAGCAGTCGGAATACGCGAAGGGTAGAGTTACCCAACTGCTTGAGTCGAACGGCAATTTCCTTTTTGATATTGATAGCAGTGCTATAAACGATCTGGACAATGCGGTCGTTCCTGTTGCATTGCGTGAGGCGTTCGGCACCGAGAACATTCCGCTCTCTGACGAAGTTACCGTCGCCGTCAAACCGTGGAAGGATAGTCGCTGGCTCCTTTCGGATATTAAATATGAACAGACCTATAGTATTCGTGAGACGGATCAGGGAGAGAAGACTGTCCTGAGTGTCTTTGAATCGAAGAGCGAGAATCATATCCTTGAGGTGGAGATGCTGAGCGGGATGTATAAAGGCAGACGCTTGGTGTTGCGGAATATTGTGAACCACAATATGCCGTTGCTGAGTATTCCGGCAGAACCCGGTGACGTTATTTTGTGCCGTGTTGCCGGGGATCCTGATCAGGTCAGTCTTGTTAACATCGTCCAAGATTACGGTAGAGACCGGTTCCTGGTTTGGATGGTCGGCGGGATGCTGCTCCTGATTATCCTCGTCGGTCGGATTGAAGGTATCCGTACGGCGTGTGCGATGCTGATCTCTGCGGCGGTTATCTATTTCTTCATGCTGCCGTTGATTTCGGGGGGTGCGAATGCTGTGTTCATCGTGACGCTGACTTCAGGTGTGGTCGCGTTTGTGTCGCTGGTGTTCGTTATCGGTCCGAGTCGGAAGACGTTTTCAGCTGTGTTGGGGACGATGGGAGGCATCTTGGTCGCCGGTCTGATTGTCCTGTTTGCGCAGCAACATCTCCATTTCTCTGGGTTAGAGAATGCGATTTCGGCGGACATTATAGAGGCGACGCGTACGCCACCCTTCGATTTCGTGCAGATCCTCTTGGCAGGGATGTTGATGGGGGTGTTAGGTGTCGCTGTTGACGGCGCGATTGAGGTGGCGTCAAGTATGGAAGAAATTCGCCGAGCGAACCCAAACATGCCGACATGGCGACTCATCGCTTCTGGTCTCAACGTCGGGACGGACATCCTTGGAACGATGGTGAATACGCTGGTCTTTGCCTATCTCGGTGTGGAGTTGCTGCTTGTTGTCACGGTTATAGCGCCGGATCTGAATTTCTTCAAATCGCCGCCTGCGCAGTTATTGAGCATCGGTGTTGTTTCCGCAGAGATTGTGCGGTTACTGGCTGGTACACTCGGCTTGGTGCTTGCGATTCCGATTACAGCAGTGATTTGTGCGTTCTGGAATCCGAAGCAGAAGGTGTAATGGCTATCAGCCGTAGGGACTCAGTTATGGTAGCATTAGAAAGAAAAGGTGCTATTGCGGGGACCACGCCATGACGGTGCCGAAGCTGGCGAATATGCTGTTTTCACCGCTTGTCAGGATGCGCGAGCCTTGAACGACGATCCGGGCATCGCGGCTCGTGATTTTATAACTGACAGGGGCATCTTTGGCAATCAGCGGTTCACCGTTTTCGGCTTTGAGTTTATCGAGTCGGTAATGCACCGATCGATGCGCTGGCACGTCAAATTCACAAGAGACGTTCTCCAGCCCGGGATCCTCATAAAGCACTTCTAAGACACAACGGGTATCTATATCGGCGGTGTTGGAGATACATATAGATTCATGTGAGAAATAGCCGCCGCCGTGCTGTTCCCATTCCTGCTCTGCTGGGGTTAACGCTGCCATGTACCCGTCTGGAATCACCCAGACATAGGCACCATCGCCGTCTGAAGTGTAGGATTTAAGTGCCTCTGCTATTGTCTCGGGTGCTTCTGCTACGTCGTCTAAAAAAATCACGAGGAACCGGGAGTGGAATCCGATGCCCTCCGCGGAATTAGTGTGTTTTAACGACCCTGTTACATTCAGACACAATTTGTCCGGTGACAGCATGGTGAGGCAGCTGACTCCTTGTGATGCGAGCCAGTCACCAAATGCGTCATTGATCAGCGTTGTTAAGGTTTCAAGGTTTGAGATGCCTGCCTGTTTGTAGTCTCGAATTGTTGTTAGTAGCGTTGCAAATGTCATAATTTCCTCTAATTAAACCATCCATCGTTCGCTGATACCGAGCAGTGCTATTAGTGCCTCTAAAAGCACACTTTCGGCATTGGTTCCAACGAACTGTCTGTGTGTATCAATATAAGTGCCGTAATCGGCAGCCCACTCCCGAAAATAGGTTTGGTATTCCCAACCGTCTGCGGTGCGTTGGAAAACTGACCGATCTGGGTAGGGGAGTTTCTGTGTTAGGAGTTGTTGTAGTTGTTCGGATGTCGGTATCCATACGGCTTCAGGCTCTGCTGTTTCGGGACGGAGTGCTTGGATTTCAGGGTGCCGACATTTTTCTAAGTATTCTTGCGGATATTTCTGTTTTTCAGATGGATCCATAGGTTGTAATTGGCAATTGATTTCTTGTTTTGCAGGGTAGCAGTGGTATCCGTGTTATTCTTTTACGTTTCTTCGGTTTCTGTTGTGTCTGTGGCGGCGATAGGGATGTCTGGGTTGAGGCGCGAGTGATGCATTGCCCAATAGATAGCCGCTGTGATTACACCGCCAATGAGGGTTGCTATACACCATATCGCAGGACCTGCTATAATCAAAGTTCGTACGCGATCTAAGTCAGTTGCATCTCGGTAGACGGCTATGGCAAAGACGATATGTACCAGAACTGTTAGGATTACAGCACTCATTCCCAAAAAACCGCCTAAAGCACCAAATAGAGCCGTGAATTCCAAGTCTATGAAATTAAGATCCATTTCCGCATCCTCCGTGTTGATTTAACGGGTATTATACGGTGTGAACGGTTAATTGTCAATATGTCTTGGGAAGGGTTTCAACTGAATGGTTCGGCTATATAACAAAATTTTCCTTGAAATTCCGCCCGAATCTATGTATAATTTGACCTTGTTTCGTCCATCTACAACATATAGGGAAAGGACATGCCAGATTTCACTATCAAACCGACACACAAGCCCATCAAAAACTACTATGCTGAGCTCGAAAAATATGCGCAGCATGGGATAGAAAATGAGGGCACTGTCCGCGCTGCATTTCAAGACCTTCTCCAGCACTACTGCCGCCAATCTAACCTCACGCTCCTCTGTGAAAAAAGCCACATTCTCCCCCCTGATAAGGGGGGTAAGGGGGGTTACAGGCGTATCCAACCCGATGGTGAAGTTGTCGATACTTATGGTCTGCCACACGGCTACTGGGAAGCGAAAGATACCCAGGACGATCTCCACACTGAAGCAGATAAGAAGTTTGCGGTGGGTTACCCCTTGAAAAATATCGTCATCCAATCTCCCACCCACGCGCTCCTCTATCAGCACGGACGACTTCAACTTGACCTTGACATCACCGAGCCGAGAAACCTTATCCAAGTGCTCCAGACCTTCTTCACCTATCAAGCGGAGAACATCTCAGCATGGCATACCGCCGTCGCTGAATTCAAAGACACGGTACCGGAACTCGGTGACAAATTGGCGGCGTTAATCGAAACAGAACGCCAAAACAACCCACATTTTCAGGAAGCATTCGCCAGTTTTCATCAGCAGTGTCAAGCCTCGATTAACCCGAACCTTTCTGTCGCCGCTGTAGAGGAGATGCTCATCCAGCATCTGTTGACAGAACGTATCTTCCGTACTGTCTTTGATAATCCTGACTTTACCCGTCGAAATATTATCGCCCGTGAAATTGAGACTGTCATTGACGTGCTGACCGAACGGACACTGAATCGTTCCGAGTTTCTCCGTCCTTTGGAGCCGTTCTACGCTGCGATTGAGCAGACTGCCGGTACGATTACCGATTTCTCACAGAAACAGGGATTCCTCAACACCGTCTATGAGCAGTTTTTTCAAGGGTTCTCCGTCAAGGTTGCGGATACACACGGCATCGTCTATACACCGCAGCCGATCGTCGATTTCATGGTGAAGAGCGTTGCGCATCTTTTACAGACTGAGTTTGATCGTTCACTTTCGGATAGTGGCGTGCATATCATCGACCCGTTTGTCGGCACTGGCAACTTCATCGTCCGTATCATGCAGGCACTTGATCCGATTTCACTGGAGCGCAAGTATACCGCTGACCCACCGGAACTCCAGTGCAATGAGGTGATGCTCCTGCCCTACTATATCGCCAGTATGAACATCGAGCAAGAATTCTACACGGCAACGCACCAATATATGCCTTACGAAGGTATCTGCCTCGTGGATACGTTTGAGATGATAGAGGACCAACAGATGTCGCTCCTCACACCTGCGAACACGGCGCGCGTCGAGAAGCAGAAAGAGACTGAGATGTTCGTCGTCATCGGCAATCCACCTTACAATATGGGACAGGTTAACGAGAACGATAACAACAAAAACCGGAAGTATAAGACGATGGACCAGCGGGTTGCGGACACTTATGCAAAAGACTCCAAAGCAACGCTTAGAACTGCGCTCTACGATCCATACATAAAATCAATTCGATGGGGGTTGGACAGGATTGATGACGAAGGTGTTGTCGCTTTCGTCACAAACAACAGTTTTCTCAGCGGCGTGGCGTTTGACGGCATGCGGAAACACCTCGCCGAAGATTGCGATGCAATCTATATCCTCGATTTAGGTGGAAATGCGCGGAAAGGGTTAAAAGTCTCTGACGCGAATGTGTTCGGGATTCGCGTCGGCGTGAGCATCAACCTATTTGTAAAGAAAAAGGAAAACCGGTCGGAATTACCGCGTATTTTCTACCATCGTACCCATGACTTGTGGGACAAGCAACAGAAATTCGACTTTCTGGATGAATACCAACATACAGGCAATGTCCCATGGCAACCGATCCAACCCGACACGCGGCACACATGGCTGACTGAAGGACTCCACACCGAATTTGAGACCTTTATGCCAATGGGGACAAAAGAAGCGAAAGCATTAAAGGATGCGGCAAAAAATGTGATTTTTCAAACTTACAGTACCGGTATCCTCACTGGTCGTGATGCATGGATTTACAATTTTAATCGAAACGTGCTAACTGAAAACATAAGTAAAATGATCCAAACTTATAATACTGAAGTGACTCGATGGGGCCAAAGAACAGATCGAAATGTTAACCTTGATGATTTTGTGATACCTGATGATAAAGAAATCAAATGGAGTCGGAACTTAAAACGCGAATTGAAACAAAACAAAATTGCCGAATACGCTGAACATAAGGTAAGAAATTCACTCTATCGTCCTTTCACGAAATCTAATCTGTTTTTTGATTCCATTATGAACGATGAAGTTTCCCTCTTCCGGTTCATCTTTCCCACGCCAGAAACCGAAATGGAAAATCGGGTGATATGGCTTAAGGTCGGAAGAGACTGGCCGATGTTTGGATTAATGGTCAATCAACTTGCTGATCGATTGCCTCAAGGTGGTTCTCAATGCTTCCCCTTCTACATCTACGATGCAGACGGCACCAACCGACGCGAAAACATCACCGATTGGGCATTGACAGAATTCCGTACCCATTACAACGACGACACCATTACCAAATGGGACATCTTCCATTGTAATTACGGACTCCTGCATCATCCTGACTATCGTGAAAAATACGAAGCGAACCTCAAACGCGATCTGCCACATATCCCAACCCCCCTTGCCCCCCTTGACAGGGGGGTTGCAGCGGATTTCTGGGGATTCGCAGAAGCGGGCGCGCGGTTGGCAGACCTCCACGTCACCTACGAATCGCAACCTGAATACGATAAACTCAAGTTCGTCCAAACGCCGGATGTGCCGCTCAATTGGCGTGTCGAGAAGATGAAACTCTCCAGGGATAAAACCTCGCTTATCTACAACGATTTTCTGACGTTATCGGGGATTCCTCCAAAGGTTTTTGACTATCGACTTGGGACGCGTTCGGCTTTGGAATGGGTGGTGGATCAGTATCGTGTGAAGACGGACAAACGGAGCGGGATTGTTAACGACCCGAACCGTACGGACGATCCGCAGTATATTGTTAGGTTGATTGGGAAGGTGATTACGGTGAGCTTGGAGACGGTGGATATTATAGAAAACTTGCCTGCGTTGGAGATTCGGTAAAGTAGTAGGCATACACCGTGTGCCGTACCCCAGGACGATTTATGGTGAATTATAGAAATAAGTTGACATTTATCAATAACCCTGTCCTTCTCAAAGTCCCCTTGATAAGGGGCGGTGAATGCCCATAAGGCATTCATACCCGGGGAATGCCCATAAGGCATTCATACCCGGGGAAGCCCATACGGGCTTCATACCGTTGATTCTGATTCTGATTCTTTAGGGGGTTGACTTTGTATGAAGAGTGTATAAGTAATTCTAAAATTTACCATAGTTTTCGGTTTTGGCTTTGATTTTCGTTTATAGGTATCAATATTTTTTCGCAAGATCGCGAGCACAGCTCGCTCCTACAGTAAAATTGTAAGCATAACAAGATCGCGAGCACAGCTCGCTCCTACAAAAGTAAATATGTAAAACTAAATACCCGTGTCGTGGGTGGGTTTACCGTTGACAAGAGGTTGGCAATATGAAGATAACCGAGATTCAGAATGAACTGGCGGCGTTGAAATTAGATGCGTGGCTTCTTTACGATTTTCGGGGGATTAACCCGATTGCACAGAACGTGGCTGGTTTGGCGGGGGCGCATATCACGCGCCGGTGGTTCTGTCTTATTCCTAAACAAGGTGCGCCGCGGTGGCTTGTCCATCGGATTGAGACATCGAATTTTACCGATGTGCAAGGACAGGTTGCACTCTATGCAGGGTGGGAAGAACTTAATGAAGCGATCCAGACGCTGCTCGCTGGTATCAAAACAGTTGCGATGGAGTATTCACCGAACGCCGAGATTCCTTATATTTCGCGGGTAGATGCTGGCACGCTGGAGTGGATTCGTTCGTTTGGAATTGAGGTGCGTACGTCTGCGGAACTGGCGCAGCGTATGGAGGCACGGCTCAGTGAGGCACAAGCAACAGGGCATCAAGCCTCTGCACGCTTGGTGCTGCAAGCGAAGGATTATGCTTTCGCGTGGATCGGTGCACAGCTGCGGGATGGGAAAAGCATTACGGAATACGACGTGCAGCAGGAGATTCTCGGGCAATTTGATGCGATGGATTTGGTCACAGATCATCCGCCTATTGTCGCTGTGAATGCGAAGAGCAGCGACCCACATTATGCGCCGTCAGCGGTGGACACGCAAGCCATTAAAGTCGGAGACTTTATCTTAATTGATTTGTGGGCGAAGCAGAAAGATTCTGATGCCGTTTTTGCGGATACAACGTGGGTCGCTTACGCTGGGGAAGTTGTTCCCACGAAGTATATTGAGATTTTTGATATAGTTAAGGAGGCGCGGGACAGGGCAATACGCTTCATTAAGGAGAAATGGGCTGCCGATGCACCGATTCACGGTTATGAGGTGGATGATTGTGTCCGGGGATATATCACTGAGAAAGGGTATGGCGATTACTTTATTCACCGCACGGGACACAATATCGGTACTGTTATCCATGGGAACGGTGTAAATTTAGATAACTTGGAGACGCGTGATGCACGGGTTTTGATTTCTGGTGTCTGTTTTTCAATTGAGCCGGGTATCTACCTTAGCGATTTCGGCGTTCGGACAGAAGTTGACGTTTTCTTAGCCGGTCCAGGGAGAGACGGCGTAAGAGTGACAACCGCTCCCGTTCAAAATCGGTTATTACCGTTGCTGTGACCTGGTAATTCCGTTTTTTGAGATCTGCGAAGATATGTGCGAGATAGAGGCGTGCGTTGAGGATCCACTGGTCAGCGTAAGTCGCGGCAAGCAGCGGGAGTGCGATTGTCAATCGGGGTGAGTCCAGCAGCCATTGTGCGGCGTATTCGGTAAAGTCTGTATCCACGAGGCCTGTGCTTCCCAGGGAGTAGATTACGTAGCGTTTGTCGGCTCGCGTCTCCTCTCTTGGATTGAGCGGTGTGTTGAGTGTGAGGCGTTTTGTGCCGTCGATCTCAAGGACCCAGAAGAAGTAATCTTCATTGTGTCCGAGATAACCGATTTCTACGTCAAGCCGATGCGGTGTTTCAGTCGTGATTTGGATGGCTTCCATGTCGCGTTTGAGTATGACCGGATAGATGGCAGCGAAAAAGATTTGTTCGAATCCGAGAGGTTGATGTGCATGTATCAGGATATCTAAGAGAACCTGTTCTTGTTCTGCGTATTTCAGTTCTAAGCAGCTTTTTGCGAAAACTTCGTCCCGAAGTGCGCGCATTTCAGCAGGCGCGTCTACGTGGAGCGGTTGGAGGTCTTGTATCAACCTAAGAATGCGGCGACGTTTGGGAATGGTGCGCCAGAGCACCCAATGCCACATGGTTTGCCACGTCTCTTTTTCACGGAGTTGGCTGAGAAATGCTACCGCGATCATAAAGATGCGTTGGACTATGTTTTCAGATGCTGGGTTTCGTTGTTGGTTTGCCATGGTTTTATAGTTGTCAGTTTCCAGTTACGAGTTACCAGTTAAAAGAAAGACTTGATGCATCGAACTCTCACTGCGAGGCACTCTTAACTATTTACTGACTACTGTCTCTTAAAGGTTTTTCGCAGAAAAACCGTCCTGAAAACTGAAAGATTTTTTGAAGAAACGCATTGATGGTTGATGGCTAATTAGAAATTTGACTTTTCGCTGAAAGTATGCTATAATATTATGTTGCTGAGCAGAGCCGGAGTGGTGAAACTGGTAGACGCACGGGATTCAAAATCCCGCGGGCCCTGGGTCCGTGTCGGTTCGAGTCCGACCTCCGGCATTAGGCGATGGTTTCTGATAGAGCCATCGCTTTCTCTTTTGCGTAGGACTTACGCAAATCGGGAAAATATCGGACATTTAGACGCAAAGAGCGGTGATTTCCGTATTTTTTAACCCCCTAAATCCCCCTTATCAGGGGACTTTGAGAGCATCTTTAACCCCCTAAATCCCGCTTATCAGGGGGACTTTGAGCGGGAATGCGTAGGTCCTATTGTGATTACATTGAAACGATCTTACGCATCCGTTTTGCAAGGTCGATTTGGGCTTCTTTGTCGCCACCGACTTCGTGAATGACGTAGCCGTCGTAGCCGATGGCTCGGAATGCTTCCATCACTACTTTCCAATCCGTGTCTCCATCTAATAAGTTGACGAACTGGTGTGCGCCGCGAGCGAAATCTTTGAAGTGTACCCGTTTGATGCGGTGCCCGAGTTCACGAATCCAGTGTTCGGGGTAGCCGTAAGCCATCATATTTGCTGTGTCAAGGTAGGTACCGACCCACTCGCTGTCTATTTCATCCACGATGTCGCGCATCTCTTTTGGGCTTAACAGAAATTTGTTCCAGACGTTTTCAAGCCCGATTGCAACCTTATGTGCTTCTGCTGAAGGTGCTAAGTCTTTTAGGATACCGACGAGGTTATCCCAGACTTCTTGATATGTTCCATCAGCGGTGAGTTGCCCTGGGTGCAATAAGATTCCACCGACACCGAGTGCTCCGGCGACTTCTAAGCCACGCGCGAGCGAGACCGCGCCTTTTTCTCGATCCGTTGCATCCAGACTCAAGAGGTTGCCACGGTCGGCATAACCTGCTGTGATACTGCCAATTTCAATGCCTGCTGCCTCACATTTCGCTGCGATGCCTTGCAGTTCTGTATCACTCATATTGATGTCGGTGTCTTTTCCTTCACCGAAAGTGAGTTCAACGGCATCGTATCCTGCCTCTTGGCAAAGGGAGAGCGTATCGTCCAACGACATGTTTCCGAGTATGATTTGGGTAACACCTATCTTCATTGATTTTCCTTTTCGTTATGAAACTGTGTAGCAGTTAGAGATTGTATACAGAGGTAACGGATTTCGAGGCATTGTGGGCACCGGATAGCGACATAGTAAGCGTCGTTGAATACTGCATCAATAATCCAGTTATGTGATTGATCCTCGGATGGGCTTCCGAGAAACTGGTCAAGTACCTCGTATTCCCTATCACAGTCTGGACAGATTTGCAAGTCGTGTCCGATGTCAGTCTGGTCGAGCCATCGCATTATGCCCCCTCAGGAAGACACCAAAAATTGGGAGACCGATTTGAGGTAGCGGTTCGGTAAACGTGCCTTGACGTGAATGGCTTCATCTGCGTATTCAGTGTTAAGCACAGTCCCGTGTTTGTAGAGTAAATCGAGTGCTTTCCCTTCTGTATATGGAATGCTAAGGTCGAGGTTTGTACCGAGATCGGCAAAACGGTTTGCTAATGCTTCCATGAGTGCCTCAACGCCATCACCGCGTTGTGCTGAGATTGGGAACGCATCTGGGTACTGGCATTGTAGGATGTGCAGCTCCTCCTCTGTTTTGAGTCTATCGGTTTTATTGAAGACCATAAAGGTCGGGATGTCAGTCGCCTCCAATTCGTTAAGGACTGTATTAACAGCGGCTATCTGTGCTTCTGCCTCTGGGTGGCTGACATCAACGACGTGAAGCAGAAAATCTGCTGCGGCGACCTCTTCGAGGGTTGCCTTAAATGCTGCGACTAATTGGTGTGGCAGTTTCTTGATGAATCCGACGGTGTCGCTTAGGAGAATCTGTTGCTTTTGTGGCAATTCCACCTTGCGTGTGGTTGAATCTAAAGTTGCGAACAGTTTATCTTCAGCCAGGACATTCTCACCTGTCAATCGGTTGAAAAGTGTTGATTTTCCGGCATTGGTATATCCAACGAAAGAGACCTTAATTTTTTCGGATCGATTTCTTCGCTGCACATGACGTTGCTTTTCGACGGATTCAAGTGCTTTTCTGACGTGTGCAATGTTCCTACGGACCCAACGTCTATCCATTTCGAGTTGTGTTTCACCGGGGCCCCGGAGGTGTCTACCGCCGCCACCGCCAGTGGCAAGTCGTGAAAGGTGTGTCCACATCCGCGTGAGACGTGGTAGCGCGTATTCGAGTTGTGCCAATGCGACTTGCAACCGTGCCTCTTTCGTGAGTGCGCGTTGTGCGAAAACTTGAAGGATGAGGCCTGTACGGTCAATTGTAGCGACATCGAGAGCCTTTTCAAGGTTCCGATTCTGTGCTGGCGACAGTTCTTCGTCAAAGATGATTGCGTCGGCATCGAGTTCTTCGATCAGGGGTTTGAGTTCTTCAACCTTCCCTTCACCAATAAAATAGGTTGGATTTGGCATGTTACGGGGTTGGATTGTCTCACAGACGACTTCAATACCGGCAGTTTCTGCGAGTTGCCGGAGTTCTTGGAGCGATTCCTCTGTTTCGTGCATCTGGTTATTTCGTAGTTTAACACCTACTAAAATCGCACGTGAAGGTGGATTTGGTGAACGAGTATCGTAGAGTTCTGGCATTAAGGGACCCCTTTCTCAGTTTTAGCGTGCAATCAAAGCACCGTGTTAGGATGCTCCAATAGCGTGGAACTTAGAGAATATTTTATCAGATTTACTTTCAGTTTTCAACTAAAATCCTGTTTTAGGAAAAAACTTCAAATTTTCGGTAATTATCAGATTTCGGTGTCAAAACCCAATCCTTCAGGTTTGGGATGTAGACACCGCCTATGTTAATTAGACCAAACGTTTGAAAATAGATTTGACTTTCGGCTAAAAATGTTGTATAATTAGCGTATCAAGTTGGCAGACATTTTTCAGCGTAATCGCAAGGTTACGTGTCTGCCTACCCACTGAAAAGGGGTTAAAATCTTGATACTTGATACCATGCGAAACACGAAGTATAAACTTTTCTACGATAAGTCGTTGAAATGTATTCATAACGATTTGAATATCTGTGGCATAGTCCGTAATCATTTTGTTGGCTTGTCTCGCCGCTATCATAGGCGTTACGGCAAGTCGTTGTCCTATAATAAAATGTCTGCCCATTTGACGAAACTCAAGAAACTTGAGAAATATCAGCATTGGAATATCCCGTATGCGTGGAGTTTACAGAATGTTCTAAAACGGTTAGGGCAGTCCATTAGAGAAATTAAAACACTTGGTCGGGGGCGTCCGCGTTTCAAGGCTTGTAAAAAACATAAAGGCATGACGTTTGACGGCACGCAAGCCCGAATAGAAAAACTGTTAGACGGACAGAAAAACGAAAGAAAGCATCCTACGTATCGTATCCGTCTCAACGGACGTTGGTATCGTTTCGCTTTACACCGTGAAATAAAAGGTGAAATCACACAAGTTCAAGTTACACGAGACGCACTCGGAGATATTTATATCACAGTCACTGAAGATTACTCGGAAGTTATACCTGAACCCAAGACCGGTAATGCGGAAGGGTTTGATTTCGGTATAAAAGACTTCCTGACTGGCAGTGATGGTAAGCGATATACTTCTCCTATGTTTTACAAACAGAACGCTAATAAGTTAGCAAAGGCACAAAAAGCACATTCACGTAAGGTCAAAGGTTCTCATAACAGAGAACGAGAACGAAAGAATATTGCTCGTATCCATAAGAAAACTGAAAATCAACGCATAGACCACCACTGGAAACTCGCAATAGAACTTTGCGGGCAATCCGATATAATGTTCTTTGAAAACCTTAACCTTGAAGGTATGAAACGCCTCTGGGGCAAACAAGTCTCTGACCTTGCCTTTGGTGAGTTTGTGAAAAAACTCAAACACCAATCTAAAAAACGGATACGCTCTGTTCTGAAGATTGGACGGTGGATACCGACTACAAAGTGTTGTTCTGTTTGTGAAGATAAAAACAATGAGTTAACGTTAGCAGATAGAGAATGGACGTGTCCAAGTTGCCATACACATCTTGACAGAGACCATAACGCTGCTATCAATATCCTTAAGGAAGGGGTAGCTTCCTTTGGGTTAGGAGTTGTAAGACCTATCGTCTTGCTTGGCGAGATCGTAGGCACCTCCGTTGAAGCGTCCAGTCCGCTTCTGCATTCCACAAACGCTTTCGCATAACTTTTGCGGAAGCCCAAGTCTTTAGACTTGGGTCTATCACGCTGCTTCAGTCAACCTGATCAGGTTAATTGTCGTTAATTTATAGTAGATCCCATAATTAGTGTGACTTTGGTAGGAGCGATCTCCGAATCGCGACTTTACCGATAAATTGGACAAAAACCTTAAAACTAAATCGTCCTGACTTTTCTGCCATTTTTTCTTGCATACAAGTTGTGTGTATGTTATACTTAAGGTCATCATGAAAGGTGCTAAAGATTCTGCAACCCCAACGATTACTGTGAATCGCAAAGCGCGGTATGACTATCACTTACGTGACCGGTATGAAGCGGGTGTTGTCTTGCAAGGGACAGAAGTGAAAGCGATTCGGGCGGGACGCCTTAACTTAACGGATAGTTATGCGCAGGTAGCGGATGGCGAAGTGTTTCTGATGGATGCCCACATCGGTCCGTATGAACACGGGAATATCGCCAACCACGAACCGAAGCGGAAACGCAAATTGCTTTTGCATCGTCGGGAGATCACGAAACTTGAACGCTCGATCCGTTCAAAAGGGATGACGATCGTTCCGACGCGCGCGTATTTCAGCAATGGTAAAGTGAAGTTGGAGTTGGCGGTTGCGATGGGTAAACAACTTTATGATAAACGCGATAAGATAGAACGTGAAGCGACCGCGAATGAAATACGGTCGTATAATTAATGTGTTAGTTCGGTTTCTGATGGTGTATTTACAATTTGGGGGTGTCAAGGTTTCGACGAAGGTGGATGAGATATAGGTTGCATGCCGAGGTCTCCGCAGGCCTCGTTAAATAGGCGGAACACTTATAAATGCTGATGAAGAATTAGCACTAGCTGCCTAAACGCGGCTACGCTTGACCGACCTGTTGCCCGTCAGGGAAGTTAAAGCGTCGCAATACGGGCTAGCCGCTCGCTCATTCTCAAGGAGCGTGCCGCGAACCACTTTTGAGATAGTCTATGCTGAATCCTGCACAGGGGAGTCTTATAGACGAACCTCAAAACCTGTGATAAGCATGTAGTAGCCTCTATTGAAATGCCTTCGGACGCGGGTTCGATTCCCGCCACCTCCATTCCCGTGTAGTGATCCTATTCTTATTGAGCGTCGATTTGGTTGCGTAATGACATGGCTGAATTTGTCAACATGCCACCTCGTATTCAGCAGACAGTGCAAGCACATATAGGTGCGGGTGAGGAAGTCTGTTTGTGTATCCTTGGTCGCTCAAGTTTCCTGCGTCCGGATTTCGTTTTTATCACGACGCGACGGGTGCTGGTCTTAGACGAACGGTATATAGGTAGCCTCGCTGTTTCTTATGCGAATATCCGGTGTAATTTATTATTCACGGAGATTCAGGATGTGAAATTGGTCCGGCAACTCAGGCATCGGCTTCTCAGCCAAGCAAGACTTGAAATTAGCGTTATACGTAATGTCCATTGGATCGATAATATCAATTTTCGTTCAGCCCGGTGTGCCTACGTCTGCATCACTGAGCAGCTCACAAAGTAGCAGTTAGACATGAAAGCGTTCCTGATGTATTTTCTCGCTTCGTATAATATCTGCTTTACGATCCCCTTGGTGATTGTGGTTTTATGGCTGTTCTTTCGACTTGTTAAAGGTCCAATGGGTTTCAGTGAGACAGATGCGGCGGCTAAAGGGCAACGCTCTTCTTTGATTGGTATACTTGGGTTCCTGAAAGCGAAGTGCTGTCGTTTAAATGTTGGCAGCGTGCCCTTGGGAGTTGTGCTCATATCGCTATTCGTGGCGTGGGGGATTGTTGGGCTCATTGCGAACTCGGTACTTGATGTTTCTGAAAAGCCGCAGCAGCTCTGGATAACGTGTATCCTTGCGCTTTTCTTTTCTTTCCTAAGTGCCCGCTGTATCTCTATCGTGTTTTTGAAGTTCTTTCCGCAGCGTGAGAAAATTGTCAGTGATGACGAGCTGCTCGGTTTGAGTGGACGCGTCATCAGCGGACAGATTACGACTACTTTTGGTACGGCGCGTTTGCGAGTTCCAGATGGGCCGGAGTTAACCGTCAGTTGCCGCGCCGAATCTGATGAGACCCCTCCTGTCAAGGGAGATACTGTGATCCTCGTGAACTATGACGACACAAAACGGATCTTTGATGTGAGAAAAGCAGAATTGATGGATGCTGATTAAGGAATATAAAAACCCATGAAAGGATGCACAAATGGATATTGAGAAACAGGCAAAGACTGAAGTTAAAATTCACTTTCTCTCAATCGATCGGAGGACAGGCGCGCCGATAGTTGTCCTGAAGGAGACAGGCGAAGACTCAAATCGGATACTCCTGATTTGGATCGGCGAATCAGAAGCGGGTGCTATTCAAATGCATATAGAAAATGTTGAACTCCCGCGCCCGATGACACACGATTTGCTGAAAATTATGATTGAGACGCTTGGGGCAAAGGTGAAGGATATATGTGTGCGCGATGTTGAAGAACGAACTTTTTTTGCGCATGTCACTTTGCAAGCGGGCGACGAAGAGATTAAGGTGGATTGCCGTCCGAGTGATGCGATCGCGCTTGCGCTGCGATGTGAAGTGCCTATCTTTGTTGCCGAAGACGTGATTGCGGACCATGGGTTCTCTGAACAAGAATTGAGCGAAGGCGAGCAGCACGATCCGAAAGATGTTTTAGAGAACTTAGATGACGATACGCTAAAGCAATATACGGTCTAATTTCAAGTCCCGATGTCCCCAGCATTATCTCCACTCCACAGGTGGATACCGGTTCAACACATCTGTATATTGGCACGGTATAATCACGCCTGTCCTTGGGCGTTAATTTGAGCACGTGTGAACGTTATGTGTAACCCACTTAGAGAAAACTATGTCGTCCGCCATGAAAATTGCACGACTGCCTTGGATAGCAGCGACTTCGCTTCAAAAATAGACCTCTCCTTTCTCGATCCCCCCTTTAATCAAGATAAAGCTTACAACGCTTGGGATGATAATATGCCACCGGAGAGATATTGGGAGTGGATGCGCGATATCTGTGCCAAGGTGTATGCATTGACTTCCGCTGGTGGCGCGATTTATTTCATGCAACGCGAGAAGAATACAGAATTCGTTCTGCAGTGCTTACGCGATACTGGATGGACTTTCCAAAATCTGATTATCTGGAAAAAAAAGACCTCGGCAGTGCCAGGCGTAAAGCGTTTCGGTAAGCATTATCAAGTGATTGCGTTTGCAACGAAAGGCAAAACACCACGTGTTTTCCATCGTTTGCGGATTGACCCACCGCTGCCAGCAGGCTACAAACACGCGCGCGAGAACGGTATGTTCGTTACCGATGTGTGGGATGATATCCGTGAGTTAACCTCTGGCTATTTTGCAGGCGATGAAGCGTTGCGGGATACGGATGGGAATCGTCTACATAAGCAACAAGCACCTATCCAACTCCTCCTTCGGATTATTCTCTCTTCGACAAATTTGGGTGATGTTGTCTTGGATCCGTTCGCAGGTTCAGGCACAACGTTGGTTGTAGCAGAGCAATTAGGACGAAAGTCAATAGGCATTGAACTGGATTCTCAGAATGTTGAACTCATTCAAGACAGGCTTGCCGAACGACGAGAATCGGATGATGTCTCACGCTTTTTCAAGGATTATGCCTGGACCCTGGATTTAGAAACGATTTGGGGAAAACATGGTCTGGCCAAGAAAGTTACACTCTCCGATGGAATTTCTGCTGAACAGATGACGCTCCTTGAGTCAAATTAATAAGGGAAAGCAGCAAATGTCTTCTAAAGCAATTAAGACAACAGTTGAACTCTTCGCGGGTATTGGCGGATTCCGTTTAGCTGCTGCCCAAAAGGGACTTCAAACGTTGTGGGCGAATGACATTTGTCCGAAAGCTTGTCAAGTGTATCGGAGTCAATTTGGTGATGCTGAGATTAGTGAAGGCGATCTTCGGGAATTGACCCATGAAATTCCTTCACACGATTTACTCACAGCAGGATTTCCTTGTCAACCCTTCAGCAGTGCTGGACAGAAAAGGGGTTTTCGTGACCCAAGGGGCCTGCTTTTCTCCGTTATTGTAGAAGTTTTAAGGACGCATCGTCCGCGTTATTTCATTTTGGAAAACGTGAAACGGCTGCTTTTAATGGAAAAAGGGATACATTTTGCAACAGTGCTCTCTGCCCTAACAGAACTCGATTATCATATTGAGTGGCGTTTAGTCAATACGAGACACTTCGGTTTGGCACAGAACCGTGAACGCGTGCTTATATTAGGTTCTTTAGATGTAAAAGATAATTATCCTACGATCAGACTTGCGGAGTCAGCAGATATTTGCGAAGGTTTGGAAAACAATTTTCGTTGGCTCACAGATATGTCGAGTTGGCTTGAGATTGAAAAACATCATCGAAAATTTGGCAATTGGGGTTTAGCATTTCATCAACGTTTTTTTACTTCTAATTTGGAATGCTTCTCGGAAGCGAAGCCGTCTGTAACACTCCGTAGCGTTCTGCAATCTGCTGTTGACTCGACTTTTGATTTTACCGAGAGCACGCTCCAACGTTTAGAGGAAAGCACGCGGATTAATAGATTTCTGGATGGTGTTCAACTTCTCTATAATCAGAAGAGGGGGGCTCGCATGGGATATACGGTGTTTGGTATTGATGGAATTGCACCGACCCTCACAGCTGCTACCAGTCGACACTATGAACGTTACAAAGTGGGGGATCGATATCGGCGCTTAACAAATATAGAATATGCGCGATTACAAGGTTTCCCAGATGATCACTGTTCTGCTGTTTCTATCTATAATCAATATGCCTTATACGGTAATGCTGTTCCACCTGTATTGGTAGGTTGGGTGCTTGATAAAATTTTACAGAACCGTGTGACGTCATTGGAAAACGTTACCGGACAACAACTCCATCTGTTTCAGGAGCCGATGATTTATGCTGACAAAGGTGGAATTACGTAATCTGCTCCGGGAAAGACTGGATCAAACTATCGTTGAATTAATATGGCGATCGGTTTGGGATTAATGCTGGGATTTACTTTTCCCAAAAACTTTGATTCACCCTACCGTGCTGAATCTATTACAGAGTTCTGGCGGCGATGGCATATCTCGCTTTCGAGTTGGTTGCGCGATTACCTCTATATTCCGCTTGGTGGGAACCGTCGAGGTGCTGCCCGCACATACATCAACTTGGCTCTTGTGATGCTGCTGGGAGGCTTGTGGCACGGTGCGTCTTGGAATTTTGTTATCTGGGGCGGAATTCACGGTGGTATGCTCGCGCTTGAAAGAAAACGGGGAAAGGCGAGTTTTTACGGATCAATACCGAAACCACTACGAGTTATAGCGACATTCCTGCTTGTGCTGGTAGCGTGGGTTTTCTTTAGAATCAGTGAACTATCGGATGCAGTCCTCTATCTGCGATGCATGTTTGGTAGGGGCTGGGTAGCCCAGTCCGCCCAAATTCAACCCGGCACCGATTTGATTGCGGGTCTCCTCTATCAGCCTTACTATCTATGGGTTATGTGTGTCGCAGGTATTGCTGTGTGGTGTTTTCCACAGACGTGGGATTGGACGCAGCGGTTGACGCCTCTCAAAATAGGGATATGCATAACACTGTTTGGGTTATCGCTTGCTGTATTGGCAACGCAGGCGTATAATCCATTTATCTATTTTACAGGACTTACGCATTTTTCGATGATAACAGACATCCGATGCCCTGCTGGCGGGGTTTGAAACCCCGCCAGCAGGGGGCTGCGTAAGTCCTATTCAATCTCGTAGACGATGGTGATGTTAATAGTAACGGTGAGTTCTCCGGTTTGGATAGGGGTCGAGCTGCGAGCACCGTCATCAGCAGCGAATTCGGCACTCTCAGCATAAGCAATCGGCGGTCCGGCTGTGCGCGTTGTTTCTGTGATAGTGATCGGTTTTCCGAGGGAAACACCACTCGCTTCAGCTAAAGTTTGCGCCTTCGTTTCGGCATCTTTTACGGCTAAGACGCGCGCCTGTGCCTGCAATGGTGTTGGGTCCTCAATCATGAATTGAATCGAGTTTACAACGACAATGTCACCACCAGCACCAATTGCATCATCAATTATATCGCTAAGACTTTCGAGATCTCGCACGGTGGCATTGACGGTATTGTTAGCTCTATAGCCACGGAGCACGCGTCCTTCCTCTGTATAGTCGTATTGCGGATAGATGCTGAAGTTCTCCGTTTGAATATCGTTTTCAGCGATGTCATTAGTTTTCAGAGCGTCTATCACGGCTGTCATTGCACTCGCAGCTGCCTCACGCGCCGCCTCAACAGATTCTTTTTCAACAGACACCCCTAAATAGATAGTTGCGATGTCCGGTTCACCGGTAACCGAACCGCTTCCGGTGACATGTACGCTCCTACTTTCTGGTGATGGGAGCAGCGGTGAAATAATTTGTGGTTCACATCCGGTGAGAATTATAGCAAGCAGCGAACCAAAACCTAAACACAAAAATTTCAATTTACACATGGTAAATCTCCTTTGATACGACATCTGTGCCGCGATTTATCTGATGGGTCCACTACTCGGTTTCGACTGCAGGTGCGGAATTTTCCGCCTTGAGTGTATCAGATTTCTTTATGAGTCTATCTACATTTGATTTGAAAAGTCTGAAAAGGGTATCGTTATCGTCACGTTTGACGTAAAGTTTGCCTTCCTCTTCTTTACCGATGTACAGGGTTGCCGTTGTGCCGTCATTCAGCGCAGCGGATATAACAGATTGTGGTGTATCTAAACCGTATTCAGCGAGGTTGTCCTTTGGGGCTGCGAAGTCGTCTGTATCTAATTCGCTGAAAGTTGTGAGAAGCGTGTCAACTTCGGTGGTATTGACAGCGGAGGCTTCAGGCTTAAGCATCTGCCATGTCCCATTCGCATCAAGTCGCAGCTCGACCGTCTCCTCTGGTGAAGAGATGTTAAGTTCAGTGACAGTACCCTTATTAAAATCGAAGATGGTCCGATCTTTCCAAGTGCGCGTGCCTTTGTTAAAAACGGATTGGAGGTAGCCTTGCGCCACGTAGACATCATTGGCATCCGCTGGACGCACATAACTGCTTAAGAAGCCGGGTGTCGTTTTTCCGACGAATAGATGTGCCAGTAGTTTATCGTTTCCGTCCATCAGTTTCGCTTCGACGCCGCTACTATCTACCTCGAATTCTGCCTGTTTTTCTGGGTTATTGGAGACGCGCTGCGTATTCTTGAATTCCGCCACTTTGGTCAACAATTCTGAGACACCTTCGTTATCCGCGGGATAGTTCTCCATTGAGGCGACCACCCAGTTATCATCTTGTTTTGAGAGCGTTGCCGTTCCATCGGTCGCGATGATCTCTATTTTCGTAACCTGTTCTTTGTCGAAGTTTGGAAACAGGGGAGTTGCTGTTTCAACCTTCTTTTCATATTCGCTTTTCCCAAAGGGATTCTCAAAAACAATGACAACGATTGCCAAAACGACAAAGACAGCACCTAAGATAAGAAGTTGTTTCGTTTTCATCTTTTTAATTATTGCCTCTGGTCACCGTTCCACAATGTAAAGCTAAGACAAATTGTGCGTTGATCGCTCACAATTTCGTTTCACGGTGATTTTTGATTAAGTAAACGTCCCCTGGTAGGCGCGGTTTGAAACCGGGTCTACCGAGGCGTAAGGTAATTATGGATTCTACTATATTAGAATCTTCTCTGTTTGTTCTTAGTCTGAAGCGATGTTTCGGGTACTGAAGGCTTCTACCATCCTTTTGGCTCGACGTTTTAAGAGATACCGAACAAGCCCGAAGATAACGACGAGCAGTGGGATGCCTACCGTACATAGGTATTTAATAAAGTTTTTCTCAATTTCTGAGACTTCACGGAACTCGCCACTACGCGTCTTTATTTGAAGCGGACGATCTGTGATAGTCTGCGAGCGGATACCGATGAGTGCATCGCCTAATGTTAACCAGTCTACGGTATTTAGGAAAAAATTAACGCTGTTAGCATTCAACTGAATTAGCAATTGCGCTGTGCCTACGACGACGATTTGTGTCTGTGCACTTTCGGTTATAGTTGTTCGTGCTTCTGTATTTTGTGCTGGCATGGGTGTTTCGGGACCGTCTATACTTGTAGCATCGTCGGCGGCTGCTGGAATCTCTTTATCGGCATAAAAACTTTTGAATTTACCTTCTAAAGCGACGGCGACAGGATAGGCTTGTGTTTCAGCATCGGGGATCGGAAAATCCGGTCTAAGATTATAGTGCCCTTGGAGCGTTTGTCCAAATTCGCTTGTTTTTGCTAATACTGTTCCGGTAACGTTTTCTTTATTTACTATTTCCAAGGAGCTTGTCCAAGGCAGCGTTAGCACTTCGAGTTGATTCGTGATTGCGTGTTCTGCCGAAAAATTCGATTTAATAATTTTTACGAAATAGGGATAGGGTTGAAAAATGGTCATAAATCCTTGTTGGAACCGAGCATTTTCGTGGAATCTGCGGTCAACAAGGATGTTATTGCCGAGTTTAGCACCGTAATGCGCCAGCAAATCGTTGAGTCCAGTGCTCAGGGGTGTTCCTTGCATTGTGCCGGGTTGCATTTGAATCGGATCGACTAAGAAGATCGCTCTCCCGCCACGCATAATAAACTGATCGAGTTCATATTTCTCGCGTTCAGTCAAAGGTTGTTTTACGCCAGCGACGACGAGTGTTGTCAGGGTAGCATCAACAGCTTTTCCGTCTTGTAGGTTCACAGATGTAATGTTATATTGTCCTTTTCCATTTTTATCCAAAAGTTGGCGGAACTGCTGATATTCTTGCGCGTTGATATCAAATTCGCCGTGTCCGGTCAAAAACCCCACTGTTTTAGCCTCTTTGGTGATAACTTTAAGAATAGTAGAGGTGAGTTCATACTCCAGATTAGCCGTTGAGCGCACTACCGGTAAGGTTTCCTCTTTACCGCTGTAACCGATAGAGATGCCCATATAGACGTTTGCTATTTCCGCTTTATCTTGTTTGTAGACGTTAATTTGGACTTCAGGAATCCCCTTGAAACGGAGTTCCTGTTTCTGTGCGTCGTCGAAATTTGCTGGGTTCACAAAATCGATCTGTAGGTTCTTTGAGAATGCCTTGTATTCGTCGAGCATATCCCTGACGTTCCGCCGAATTTGTGCGACCTCAGCTGGCGTTGTAGAGAAGTAGGCGGTGATTGTAACAATATCATCTAATGCGTTGAGTACATTTTTCGTTGCTTTTGAAATGGTATAGCGTTTGTCCTCAGTGAGATCCGCGCGAATAAAACGGCGCGTGGATAGAAAATTAATCAGCACAAGGATGCCGATGATAATTGCTATAAAAGCGAAGGTGTTGCCACTCTGTGTGATTCGTTTATTAGCCAAAACAGTCCCTCCTCCCTAACGCCATTTGCGGCTTTCGACTGCCAATGTACTTAAATACAGAAAAAACCCAATCATCGACAGATAGTAAATAATGTCGCGGGAGTCGAGCACCCCCCGTAGAATGCTACTGTAGTGTGCGCCAAGTCCAAGGTAGCTGAAAATTGGGAACAACCAGTTCGGCGCATTGAAAAGCACAAAATCTTCGCCGATAATGAGTAACACAAAACAGGTACTAATTCCGAGTATGAAAGCGATAATCTGGTTTTCGGTTAGCGTTGAGGCGAAAAGTCCGATTGCAAGATAGGCACCACCCATCAGGAGGAGCCCAATATACCCGGCAACAAGCGTGCCACCATCAGGATCTCCGAGGTATACGACTGAACAGGTGAGGACCAGTGAGAGTAGTACGGATACGGCAAGGAGCGCGAAGCTCGCCAAGAATTTCCCAAGGACGACCTCATAGTCTCGAATAGGCAGGGTCATCAGGATTTCTATTGTGCCGATTTTCTTTTCTTCAGCCCAGAGTTTCATGGTGACAGCGGGAATGAAAAATAGGAAAATCCACGGCATCAGCCCGAAAAATCCGCGCATTTCAGCTTGGTTTTGTATAAAGAAGCCCCGGAAAAAGAGCCATGATGAGATACCGAGGAAAAAAGTGATGAAAATATACGCGATCGGCGAGTTGAAATAACTTCTGAATTCCTTCTTAAGAATAGCTGTAATGTTCGTCATAATCTTTTGTAGCAGTTATCAGTTTTCAGTGGCCCGTGTGGCAGCTACATAGGTTTCACCTACCGCAACGTGCTGCTGATCGCTAAGGACTGCTCTGTTATATTTATTCTTTGTCTGTTAAATTAAGGAAGACATCCTCTAAATCTACGGATTCTTGACGGAGTTCTGTGAGACTCCATCCGTTCTTTACCACAACGTGAAAGAGTGCCTCCGCTGCATTGCTGTCTTGAGGGGCGTTGACTTGGTAGACAACTATACCATCAGTTGTTTCGACATGCGTCCACTGCGAAACGAATTCCAATTCATTAAGTGCGGCTTCAATGGCTTCTTGTGAACCTCGGATAGCGATGTGTACAATCTCTTCGCCCTCTGCCTGACTGGCGAGTTCCTCGGGTGTGCCGTTTGCGACAATTTCTCCGTTATTGATAATCAGGATTCGGCTACAGGTGGCGGAGACTTCAGACAAAATATGCGTGCTGAAAAGCACGAGTTTTTCTTGCCCAATATCTCTAATCAAGTTGCGAATTTCGATGATCTGGCTTGGATCTAACCCGGAAGTAGGTTCATCTAAAATCAAGATCGGTGGGTCGTGGATGAGGCTCTGTGCCAATCCTAAACGTTGGCGGTAACCTTTTGAAAGTTCGCCGATGTCTTTTTGGATAACATCTTCAAGTCCACAGGTGTCAATTACCGCTCGGATCCGTTCTTTCCGTTCGCTTTTAGGGATGTGCCGTACCTGTGTCATAAAATTGAGGTATTCGATGACCCCCATATCGGTATAAAGGGGTGCGCTTTCGGGTAGGTAACCGATACGTTTCCGGATTTCAACGGAGTCTTCAAATATATCGTACCCTGCGACGGTAGCACTGCCCGCGTCTGCGGAGAGGTAACAGGTGAGGATACGCATTGTAGTCGTCTTTCCTGCACCGTTGGGACCGAGGAAACCTAACACTTCACCGGCGTGTGCCTCAAATGAAACTTTGTTGACAGCAACCGTCGGTCCATAAGATTTTGTGAGTTCTCTGACTTCGATCATACTTTATAAGTGGTAATTGGTCAACGAGAGTGTTCACCTCTCGGCGAGCCTTGAAAATAGAATATATTGTTCAGGACGGACGCAATTTTGGCTGTCGGCGGTTTTGTTAGATGAAATTTTTCTAACAACACAGGGTTTCTGGTAGCACAAACTGGAAGTTTGTGGTACAAAAGAGCCTCATGCGTAAGTCCTATTGTTAAAATATTAGCATAGAATTTGCCGAATGTCAAGAAAAAATTGATATATCAAATTGCATTAATTCGGGCGGTTGAGACGCTAAATCCAACTGTATACTGCTGACCTCAGCACAAGGCTTAACAGGGGCCAGAAACATCCCATCAACGCCTCACCTAACACCAGTCCGATGAAGAAGGGGACCGCTTTCCGATAGGCATTGATGCCTCCATGTTTTAAAATGAGCCATTTTGCCACCATGGCGAGGAGTAGCGGAAACCAGATCACGTCCGTTGTTCCTGGCGCGACGCCGATAACGTATCCAGCCGGGTGCAATGGACACCACACGAAACGCGAACGCAAAAACATGATGCCTAAATTTGCCGCGAACGCTAAACCTAACACTGATGTGGCAAGCCAATCCGTCGGTTTCGGATTCACTAACCACGACGAAAGGAAGTTATATGTATCCGCGCCCCCGGCATGTATCTGCTCTGAGCCTGCAGCCACGCCTTCGCTGTAAATCGCGTAAGGATAGAGAATCAGACTCGATAGGATGCCGACGAGGCTTGCAATGACTAATACGCCAAACATCGTTCGGTTTCGGATACCTGTACGCTCGGCAAGTTTGAACGCTTCTAACTGATCCGGCATCGGGTGTGTGCGGAAGGATGCATAACTGGCACCGCTGAGCCAATTCATGAGTGAGAGCATTGTTAGGTTGCCCGGACGCAAACGTCGTGTACCGAGTAGCGAGATCATCATGTATTGTGGTGTGAGATAGCCGATGGCATGTATCGGCGGTCCGAGTTCCGCTCGCATCCGGGTTAATCCGACAACAATCATCAGGTAGATACCAATATAAATTGCGAACGCCCACAGCGACATCCCGCCGCGGACACAGAAAACAGCGAGAAGTAGGAGGCAGATCCCGAGCGTTATCACAGCACTCCGATATGAGAGTGCTTCAGTTTGCGATTCTCTGCGATTTGGACGGATGACTTGTCTGAACACGGATGCAAAGTGATTTCGCGCATACCAACACGCAATCGCGAGGAGTGCCAACAACGCCCCGGCACCCTGTTCGCCTAAAAATGGGTACCCCGGTAACGTAGCGATTCCCATTGTGCTTCCTATTAGGAGCTGCACCTTCTTCATCAAATAGAAGAAGGCACACGAAAACGCTAAATCCAATGGCAGAATGAACGAAAAACCGATCAGATATGGATGGAATCGAAGAGGCATACTGCCCATGGCGTTCCACGGTTTCTGTGTGAAGTAGATATTAAGATTGTATTTTCGGACTGGGATCTCTGGAAGGACCGGAAAAAAGAACTGCAGCCCGTTGAGTAGGTTGATGCCCATGGCTATCCCGAAACCGATCCAGAGCAGGCGGTTCCTAAAGATGCGACGGTTGGTGGTAATTTCTAACGGAATCTGAATAATCGGATATGCGAGTTTCTCATTTTCGATCCACTGCTTGCGAAGAAGTGCAGTCAAGCAGAGAAAGATGAGCATCAACAGGAAGATGACCGCGGACCAAGAGAGGATCGGAACGATCCAGTACTGCACATAACCTTCGGTGAAGAAATTGACTTTACCTTCGTAGAAGTCGGTAACCGTTTGTGGGTGTTTCACGACAAGCCATTCGGGGAGATGGTGAAAGAGGAGTGCCTCCCAGTCGTTTTCGGGTGTAGCGAAGCGGAAGGCATACGGGATGAGACCCATGAGACGGGGGATACAGTCGTGTCCTGAAAACGCGCTCCCGACAGCGAGCATGCTGTAAACGATGAGCAGATCGCGCGGCTGCAAGGCGACGCGTGGAAAAATACGTTGGACCCCCATGTTCAATAGCGTTATCGCCAAAATGCCGAACATGACATTGACAGACATCGCAACTGTTGTCAGATGCGCGGTGTGCCAGATCATCTCTACATAGGCTATCCAATAACTATTAGCAGTAATAAGGAGGGTGCCGAGCAGCACTGCGCGTTTCGCAATTGTCTGCGAGTCACCTGGATCGGTAGTGTGCATATCTTTGGAGAAAACGATACCGGTTAGTTTTTGTTTTTAATCGCGATTTGTAAAGGTTGATGGTTCTGGCGTATATCTTGGTTAGGCAATTTGATTTGTAGCGGGACTTACGCATTTTTCTATGATAACGGACGTATTGCGAACTGCAGGCGGGGTTTGAAACCCCGCCTGCAGTGGTGCTGCGTAAATCCTATGTAGAATAGACGCGGTGTTGTAGTGCTTATCTTGGAAGTCGGTTGAAATTGCCAAAATTTTTCTTTACTATATTCACTAAATATATTATACTAAATAGAGACGCTTGTCAAGATTTTCGTTCAACCTAACTGGATTCGGCAGATAGCACCGGCAATATTCTTTAAGTGGTGCTGCTACGGTATGTTTTTATAGTGGGAAACACAGTTTTATACAGAACGCATTGGACGTATGAACAATAGGCAAAGAATCAGCATAAATTTTGTTATTAATTCTTTAGGACTTACGCAAACTGAGCAAATATTGGACATTTGGATGCACAAAAGTGGTGTCTCCCATATTTTAAACCCCCTAAATCCCCCTTATCAGGGGGACTTTAAGAAGCGGTGCATAAGTCCTATTCTTGATACGGAGATTTTGGAATGGAATTAACTTTTGAAAGAGATGCCCTTTTAGATGCCCTACAAGTACTGCAGGGTGTCGCGAGTGGACGGACGGCTTTACCGATTCTCTCTAACGTGCTCATCCGTGCGGAAGGGGACACAATTGAGTGTTTGGCAACAGATCTCGAAGTCGGCATCAGAATGAAGGTTGAAGGCGCGGTTAAAGAGGAAGGGGCAATCACGGTTTCTGCCAAGAAATTGGGGGATATTGTTAAAGAGTTGCCCGCGGACAAACCCATAGACTTGGGAACGACAGCAAATGACCGCGTTGAGATTACGTGTGGTGATGGTGTTTACAAAATCATTGGGTTGCCTGATGAAGAGTTCCCACAACTGCCTTCTATTGAGGGTGAAGCGATATCGATTGGCGGCGAAACGTTGCGGGATGTCATCCAGAAAACGGAGTTTGCTGCTTCTACGGAGGAGGTTCGCTACTTTCTAAACGGTCTCTATTTTAATTTGCTTGCGGAGCGGACGGAAGTCGTTGCTACTGATGGGAAACGCCTCGCACTTGCACACTGTGAACCGCTCAAGGCGCAGACGGAAGCCGGTGGATTCATCGTTCCACTCAAGGCGGTTCGGGAGATTGTGAGGACCTTCGCCGATGCTGGCGAAGTGGAAGTTTCGGTTTTTGAAAATCAGATTCTCTTCACCGATGGGAGTGCTACCTTGACGACACGACTCGTGGAGGGCGAGTATCCGAAATATAGGCAGATTATTCCTGAATCGGCTGAGGGTAAAACGGTCGTTTCAAGGGACCTGATTTTGAGTGCGGCGCGGCGCGTGGCACTGCTGTCAAACCCGAAGAACTATTCGATCTGTTTAGATATTGACCCGGAACAGGTTCAGGTCTCCGCAAGGACTCCCGAATTAGGCGAAGCGCATGAAACGGTGCCTGTGGTGTCTGGCACGGGGAGCGTGAGAATTGGTTTTGATGCCCGTTTGTTGGTAGAGGCACTGTCTCATGTTGAAACCGAGTCTTTATCCATTGAGTTTTCAGGTGAGTTGGACCCTGTGCTTATTAAGCCGGTAGGTGATGCTGAATATATTTCGCTCATCATGCCGATGCGTCTGGAAGCCCCTGCAGCGTAAAGGGGTTCAGTGCTCGGTGTAGCCAGCGTACCGCCGGTGGAAAAATAAGTGTTTATACTTGCTGGCAAGGTTTGTAACCTTGCCAGTTTTTTGTGTATATACTCCCGCATTATCCTTCCTTATTATTAGATACCTTTATCCGTTCTCTCATATAAAGGCATGCGAATATGATTATCGGGACTATACGTATTCCCACTATTGTCAGCGAAAAAAAGCGGATTGTTTCTCAAGCGTCGCACAATCCGTAAAGCGAGGGATAAACGAAGAAATCCTGATGGATCGCTTCAATCTGCCGACGGGGTTCACTCAGATGTATCTACCGACAACTCCAGTGGTAGCGGGAAACATTTCGGTATTCGGATGTCGTTAAAATATTGAAAGTCATGTTGTGGTCCTTATGGATTTCGTCATATATTGGGATCGGAAACCCAGTTCCGTCTTCGGGTTCATAACCTGTCAAAATCTGAATATCAGGCGGATGATTATACTCATCTTCTGTTATGCACTCATTTGTGGAACTATAACCAACCCCTCCATCAGGACAAACGTAATATATTGTGTGACTGCGATCATACGTTACGTTATCAGTTGCATCCGCTATATTTATCACAATAAGTGGATACGCCGTAAACATAAATACAAATACGAAGATACTTAAACCTCCAAGAGATTTTTTCAACATTTTTTTCTCCTTATGAGATAAGGGAAAAGGTAACAGCGAACAGAATGCACATATCCTGTTGATCTGTTGTCTCCCATTGCATGCCTCACCTTTTCACCGGTTCTTCAAATGACTGGCAGGTGCCAGGCGTTGAGGTGAACAAATTCACCTTCATACACGATTATGACGGAATCTGTCCGTTCACGGGTTCAAATAGAAAATCTTACTCGTCATCATCCCAATCTATGAGATCGAACCGGGTGCCTTCGGCTTTGGCTTTTCGGTATTTTTCGAGTTGGCGCAGAACGGTTTTATTCGGCCAGAGCACATATTTCGCTTCGTAAGCGGCGAGGATTTCATCCTCCGTAACATACACGTTCTCCTGTCTCGATTTTTTCTCGAACGCGACAACAATATGGACTTCTGGAATGTCCCCATGCTGTTCGATCAACTGCTCTCTGTAGATTTTGGCAAATAAATCTGGGTCATCGGTTTCTTCTCTTAATTTGATCTTTAGAAGTTTTTCAAGGTATTGCCGATTCGATGCGTTTGGCCACAATTGATATCGCGCTTTGGCATGGGCAATCGCTTCGTCAAATGTCACAGATATGCCCAACGCCCTTTTTCTTTCATACTCGGCAACGATTTGTGCGGCTGGCGTATCTCCAAACTGTTGCAGCATCTGGGCGGCAAAGTATTTAGAACGCAACTCAGGGTCTTCGGTCTTATGCCAATCCACTGGAACATCAAGTGCCAAGAGTTCGTCAATACTGAGATTGTAAACATCCGACGCACTGAGGTCATAATCATACGCTATCGGATTTGATGATGCTGTATCTTCAGTGTTTCCACACCCCATAAAGAGATATAAAATCGTCAGAGATAAGAGGTAAAGCAGTCTATAGGAAGATAGAATACGGTTCATTGAAGTCTCTCCTTTCTTTAATGTTTAATGTTTTTGTGGATGGGTGTGGGTATCTGCTTTTATTTTTTTTAGTTTTTCAAGCGTTTTCAAGGTGTTTGGCGATGGCCACAGATGGTATTGCGCTTCAAGAAAGGTGATTTGCTCATCAAGGGAGACAGGTATCTGTCGTGCCCTTTTTCGCTCACGTTCGGCGACAATGTGAACTTCAGGAATGTCGCCAAACTGTTTTATCAATTGGGCATGGAAGTATTCGGCGCGCAACTCAGGGTCTTCGGTTTTGTGCCAGTTGGGTGGTGGGTATACCTCGCTGTCTTCACTACTAACAGGCTCTGTATCCGCAGGCTGGGCGTTCAGGGCTTTCCAAGTATCTACTTTCGGAGAGCCAGCGTCAAACGCACGATCGTCTCGCCAATCATAAGTGTCAACGCTTGGAGATGCTTCGCCTATATGGACATGCGGAGTTGTATCATGGCTATGGTCGGGACCGTGATCAACACCACTAATAGGCTCTACCGCGGACTTTTGTCGATGGCTGAGTTGAGTTGTCTTGTAAACTTTGATCGGTGTTTCGGGGGAGTGTGTCTGCTGCGACAGGAAAACGATCGCGAGCACCAAGACCAGACATAGCCCGATCGGGATATAAAACTTCTTCGTAAGCATTAGATATACTCCTTTAGGGGTTCCAAGACATGACCGTGCCGGATGCGCTCTGGTAAAATAACAGGCGGTGTCTGTTATTGGTAGCACTATAGGTGTTCCTACGTGCTACAGTTGAGATCACATTATATAGTATTAGCAAGTATCATGCCAATGTGAGAAACCTGACTATTAGGGGATCCCACTATTTTTCCACTGTAAAGATTCTTTACAATTGTAAATATTTTTTACACTGAACTGTAAAGATTATTTACAGTTGATACACTGAACGCGTGATTCTGGCTCGAATGCCGAGCATCATAATACCAAGTCTCCTTAGAAAGACGAACAGACGCACTGCATCAGCAAACCTTCTATTGTAGGCACACGGACATAAAAGGATCTACTACATTTGCGTAAGTCTTATGCCTCATCACTATAGGTGCGTAACTTGGTGTTCAAGGTGACCCTGCTAATCCCTAAAGCCGCTGCCGTTTTTGACCTATTCCCATTCTCTCGCGCCAAAGTTGCCAAGATCGCTGCCTTCTCTATCTCTTGCAGGGTTGTACCCATCGGGAAGGACAGCACGAAACATCCTGCGGCGTTAGGATTTGCTGCGGCTGTTTCATCTGCCAACGGCGATGCGTGGATGTGAGGCATCCGCACATCTGACGGTAAGTGGTGCGGTAAGATTTCATCCTCTTCCGCTAAAAGCACGGCGCGACCTATGATGCCTTCCAACTCTCGGATATTCCCAGGCCAGCTGTAGGCATGAAATAACGAGAGAACTTCTGGATTTATGTTCGCTACTTTTCGATTTGAAGCGTTGTTTTCCTTTGTCAAAAAGTGTTTTGCCAACGCGGGAATGTCTTCCCGCCGCTCCCGTAGTGCTGGCAGCTGGATGTGAAGGGGTTTTAATCGCTCATAGAGATCTCGGCGAAATCTACCTGCTTCAACCGCTTTTATAAGGTCGATATTCGTAGCTGTTAGAACGCGTACTGACACTGGAATCTGTTCTGTCCCGCCCACGCGACGCATCTCGTTTTCCTGAAGTACCCGCAGCAATTTCGGCTGTAAGGGCATCGGAAGTTCGCCGATTTCGTCAAGGAACAGTGTACTCTCTGATGCAGTTTCAAACAGTCCGATATGTTGATCATCTGCGCCGGTAAACGCGCCCTTTTCATGTCCAAAGAGTTCGTTTTCTATCAGGTGCTCCGCAATCCCCGCACAGTTCACGATGACCATAGGGTGCATTGCATAAAGGCTCTCTGCGTGCAAGGCACGCGCGACCAGTTCTTTGCCTGTTCCGGTCTCGCCGGAAATAAGCACGATTTTAGCAGATTTTGCGAATCTGTCAATACTTTTTAGTACTTCAAGATGCACTGTACTTTCACCGATAAGGTCGTCGTAATTCCCATGCAACTTCTTTCTTGATAACAGCATTTTGGACGGTGTCACCTCTTCTGCCCTTGGGGTGGTTGTGTAAGTCTTGAAGGTATCCGATTCATCAAACACTTTTAGGACTTACGCAAATTGCGTAAATGTAGGACATTTGGACGCAAAAAGCAGTAATTTCGATGTATTTAACCCCCTTAGAAGAAATACGCAGAAATACCCAAGCAAATACCCCAAGCAAAAAAACCCCTTATCAGGGGACTTTAAAAAGAAATGCGTAAGTCCTACTAAAGTTTGGACAATTTTCAGAAGTTAAAGTTTTGCGACGCAATCGGAAGCAAGAACTTTAACACAGATGAACGCTTAAATCTAAATATTCATCCAACGCTATCTTATAAAGACCATTTTTTTGAGCACTTTTCGTGCATAAAATGAAAAAAATGTCATAAATTGCCAAAAAAAAACGAAAAACACTAAATTTTACCAAAAAGTCAACAATTGTTGAGAAAATTACTGGCGAACTTAGACGAAAAACTCGACACGTGTGGAATTTAGGCAAACATATAGTCAACTCACACAAATCGTTACAATTAACGTGAGTTTGACTTAGGACTTTAACGCGTAAACCGAATCACATTAGATTTGTTTGCAAAGATCGTGCCAATTCTGCCAAAAATCGCATACGTTTTCAAATTTTTTGGAAGGTTAACCACTTGGAGGGTAAGTGAACATTGAGTTTATCAGCAAACGGACTTTTGCTAATGACTATTTCGTAAGGCGGATGGAAATTTGTTTTGGGCTGCGACTACGAAAAAGCTGCATAAGTCATAATATAAAAGCGGAAAAGGTTTCAGATACTCTGAAAGTATTGTATAAGTAATTATGATTTTTGGAGGGATGCGCGGAAGTTTTCTCTGCTGGGAAGTAAGTCCACAACCGTTTTCCTCGCTTTATCGTAAAGCCCATAATTATCTTTACATTGGCGAGGTTAGGAGGGAAATTGAAGAAATTGAGGAAACACCCCAGCAAGAACCCTATCAATACGCAGAAACACCCCAGCAAAAACGCCTCGCCAGCGGCGGTGGGTGTTAGCGTCTATCGCGTTCACATATTTTTGCGCTTTACTATAATGATACTATAGTTTGGACAATTTTAACTTTTTTACAGACAAATAGCAGAAAAGAGGGTATCCTTTCATAATAAACCTGACATTTATTGAAAGGACATATCTAATGACCCCTCTTTCCCGCTTAGAAGACATGTTATCAGAATT
>JAJEDN010000075.1 GCA_022821495.1 Candidatus Poribacteria bacterium | reverse complement strand
AATTCTGATAACATGTCTTCTAAGCGGGAAAGAGGGGTCATTAGATATGTCCTTTCAATAAATGTCAGGTTTATTATGAAAGGATACCCTCTTTTCTGCTATTTGTCTGTAAAAAAGTTAAAATTGTCCAAACTATAGTATTTATTAGGACTTAGGCTAAAAGCGGGAACTTCGGTATTTTAAACAAACTCCCTAAATCCCTGGGGGAAACACCCTATCAAAAACACCCCCTTTATCCCCCCTTATCAGGGGGTAGAGGGCTTTGAGGCTGAATCCCTAACCCCCTAAATCCCCCTTATCAGGGGGGCTTTGAGGCTGAATCCCTAACCCCCTAAATCCCCCTTATCAGGGGGACTTTGAGGCTAAATCCCTAACCCCCTAAATCCCCCTTATCAGGGGGACTTTGAGAGGGGATGCGGCCGTCCTATTCATGTTGCAAGGCTTCAACAGGCTTCAGGTTTGCGGCTTGCCATGCGGGATAGAGCGTCGCCAGCCAGCAAATCGAAAGTGAAAGCACGTTGATGAAGATAACGAACAGCCAATTGACCTTTATCGGCATTTGGTGCATCTGGTAGATTTGGCTCAGTCCAAGATCTACGAATGAAATCGGTCTGACCGCACAATAGAGTGCGAAGGCTATTCCAATCAACCATAAGACACTGACAGCAAACTTCCAACCGCCTTTGTATCGCAGCGCACGCTTGGACGCTATAAGGATTTGCGAGAAAATTGGTCCACTCAGCACGAGCGTATACCAGTAAGAAGGTCTCGCTACATCCCAACTGAGGAGCCAACACAACACCAGCCCTAAAGCGGTTCCGGACATTATTCCGATGATCCCGATGACGCTGCCTTGAATCATGAAGGTACGCATGATATTCCCGCGCGATGCACCGAGCGTTCTGAGTGTCCCAACATCTTTTGTTTTTTCCATGACTGTCATGATGAGCGTACTTGCGATGTTAAAGGAGGCGACCAAAATGATCAGTGTCTCGATGATGACGGTTGCTATCTTTTCCAGTCGCAGTGCCGAAAAGAGCGGTGCATGCACCTCCATCCATGTTCTTGCGTCCGGCATTCCCTCTAAGACACTGAATTTAGCGGTATCCTCAATCTTGCTGGCGGTCCGGGTTGCTAACTCAGCATCGGTTAAGCGGACGAATATGGAATTTACGAGATTCTTTTGATTATACAATTTCTGCGCAGCGTCTATGTGTATAAACCCAAAATTGCTATCGTAGACCTCTATCTCAGATTCATAAAACCCGATGACAACGAAGTTCGCTAAGTCGGGTACAAGCATAGATTCATTGAATGGATGCTGTTCGAGTTTAACGAGTAGCCGCAGGACATCGCCTTCGACAACACCGAATCGGGCTGCCAAACGCCCGCCAAGCACAATACCACCCGTAATTGTTTCGTCCCTGATAAGCCGAGCCGTTTCAATCAGTTCTGAGTTTCGCAGATCGGTTGAGCCTTGTACTAAGTCTGAGAAACCTGTCACTTTGTTTTCTTGCTCTGGATCGATGCCTTTGATGATAATTACGTCTTGAATGGTATTCGTATGCTCCCGAAAAACACCCGTTTGTGCTAAGATGACTGGCGACGCGGCGACGACATCATCAAGGGTCTCAATTTGCGCAATGCGATTTTGATAGTTCCCGAAAAAACTGTGATCAATTAAACGTAAAACGACATGCGCCTCGTTTGAGAGGAACCGTTCTTTGAGTCCTTCCTCAACACCGTCTAACACAGCAATGACAAGGATGACTGTTGCGACACCGAGAGCGACACCCGCGATTGAGATGATACTGATAATTGAGATAAAAGACTGTTTTCGCCGAGAACGCAGATAGCGCGAGGCTACAAACCATTCAAATTTCATATTTTTAAATATTGGCACCTGGGCATCGTTCCACTACGTTCCACGATGGTGTCTGATTAATTCCGACCTGGTTCGGGATGTGGACGGTTTTATAGTGAATTTTGTAATGACTTATACATTATGCTCAGAACTTAACCCCCCTAACCCCCCTTATCAGGGGGGAACTTGGAAGGCTGGGACGAGATAGGCGTTAGTGAATCGTAGTCTGCTTTTAGCATCCCGTATGCGATTATATCCTCAAAGTTATCCCATTTTTTTATGTCTTGTCGGAGACAGCCTTCGTACTGCATCCCGATTTTTTCCAGCACGCGTCCAGAAGCGGCGTTCCGTTTGAAGCAATAAGCGTGAATTCGGTTGAGTTTCAACACTTCAAAACCATACGCAACAACAGCTCGTGCTGCTTCCGTAGCATATCCGCAGTTCCAATAGGGTTTCCCTATCCAATAACCGAGTTCACTGTTCTCACTTGTTTGGTCAAGTTCAAGCCCTATTACGCCAATGAAGTTGCTGTCTGTTCTCAGTGTAATTCCGAAATGCAAGCCCTCTTCTTTTTCAAACGTGTCGTGACAGGAGCGAATCCATTCTTCCGCCATACCATCTTCATAAGGGTGCGGAATGCGAATTACTGTTGCTGCGACATCACGTTCACCAGCGAGGCGTTGTACATCTTGCGCGTCCTCAAGTGTGAGTGAGCGCAGTAGTAATCTTTCCGTAAGAAGCGGCGGTGCTGTCCTCATTATTTTACGAACTCACTTTTTTCGATATTGTAACGGATCATATCCTCTTCAGACAAATCATAAGCGTAGTGCATCCCAATTTTTTCCAGCACGCTTCCAGAGGCGGGATTTCGTTTGGCGTAATCGGCGAAAATCAGATCGATGTCGTACTTCCGAAATCCATAAGCGACCATAGCCTTTGCCGCCTCGGTGGCATACCCACAGTTCCAATAGGGTTTTCCAATCCAATAGCCAAGCGATGCGTCTTTGTAAGGGAGGTGTCTTCGGAATACCAACCCAACTGTACCAATTAACGTTCCGTCTGTCCTAAGTGTGACTGCGAAGTTCGCCATTGTCCCTTTTTCAAATTCTTTGTGGCACCATTGAATCCACGCTTCTGCTGTCTCATCTTCACAAGGTTGTTCCGTGGCATCGGTTGTTGATGCTACGTCGGGATCACTGGTAAGGCGTTTCACATCGGCTGCGTCTTCAAATGTAAAAGAACGGAGTATCAACCGCTCTGTATAAAACGTTGGTGCGGTTTTCATCTTAATTCTCCGGACGCATCTGTGGAAACAGGATTACGTCCCGGATGGAATACTGGTTCGTTAGGAGCATCGTTAATCGGTCGATCCCGATACCGAGTCCTCCTGTCGGTGGCATCCCGTATTCCAAAGCACGCAGATAATCTTCGTCTACCATGAAGGCTTCATCGTCGCCTGCCTCTAAACTGCTTGCCTGCTCAAGAAAGCGTTGGCGTTGGTCGATCGGATCGTTGAGTTCACTAAAAGCGTTTCCGACCTCCATACCGCAGATAAAGAATTCAAAACGTTCGACGAACTCTGGATTGTCAGGTTTCTTTTTCGCAAACGGCGAGACTTCGATCGGATGATCCGTTATAAATGTCGGCTGAATTAGTTTTGATTCCACAAATTTGTCAAAGAGTTCAGCAATAATTTTACCCTTCGTTTCATCGCCCGCCAATTCAACGCCTGCGTCAACCGCCGCCTTATACAACTCATCTGCTGACAAAGAGACAGCATCTATACCGCTGTGTTCTTGAACGACTTCAACCATGCTCAACCTTCGCCATGGTGGTGTGAAGTCAAGTTCGTGCTCCTGATACGTGATTTTTGTTGTCCCATGAATGGCTTTTGCGGTATCCGCGATGAGATTCTCAGTTAGCTCCATGATTTCGATGTAGTCAGCATAAGCCTGATAGAGTTCAAGCATCGTAAATTCGGGGTTATGGTCTCTATCCATCCCTTCGTTCCGGAAGTCGCGCGAGAATTCATAGACCCGTTCAAATCCGCCGACAATCAGGCGTTTGAGGTAGAGTTCATTTGCGATCCGTAGATAAAGCGATTGTTCGAGCGTGTTGTGATACGTTGTGAACGGCCGCGCGTTCGCACCACCGTAAATTGGTTGAAGGACGGGTGTCTCTACTTCAATAAAATTTTGGGCGTTGAGCATATCCCGGATCGCTTGAACAATTTGTGTTCTTTTAAGAAAAACGTCTTTCACCTCTGGGTTCATGATGAGGTCGGCGTAGCGTTGTCTATAACGGGTCTGTTTATCTTGCAACCCGTGCCATTTCTCCGGGAGCGGTCGAATAGATTTAGAGAGGAGTTCAATGGCATCAACAAGAACGGTTAGCTCACCTGTTCGTGTGCGGAAAACGGTTCCTTCAGCACCGACAATATCACCGCTATCGAAACGCCGATAGATTTTATAGGGTTCCGCGCCGACTTTGTCGCGTCGGACGTAAATTTGGATTTTGCCGTCGCCGTCCTGTAGATGTGCGAAACTGCTTTTACCGTGGTCGCGTTTTGTCATGATCCTGCCAGCGATGCGAACGGTTTGCGTTTCGTCAGGCGTCTCTTGCGTATCGGCAAAATCTCGGTGAATTGTGGCGGTCGTATGCGTAGGTTCGTATTTGTGCGGATACGGTTCTACACCAAATTGGCGGATTTCGTCCAATTTTTCACGACGTTGCTGAATTAGGTCCTTTGTCTCTTCCACGAATTGCGTCTCCCTTTTCAAATTTTCTGTTTCTGAGGTGATGTGTTATTTTTAATAATTATACTTCAGTTTCTGGCATAAAGCAACCAAAAATCGGGGAACAGTTGTCAGTTATTCTGACTTTTGCTGTGCCTTCATTTTCAGGTAACTCTCGATGAATGGATCTAACGCGCCATCCAAAACGGCGTTAACGTTCCCGACTTCGACCTCCGTGCGCAGATCCTTGACGCGTTGGTATGGGTGTAGTACATAGGAACGGATTTGGCTTCCGAAGTTAATCTCTAAGCGTTCACTGCGCTGTTTGGCGATTTCTGCTTCACGTTCAGCGCGATATTTTTCGTGAAGTCGCGAGCGGAGCAGCTTCATAGCGATTTCTCGGTTTTTGTGCTGCGAACGTTCGTTCTGGCACTGCACAATAATCCCTGTCGGTTTATGTGTAATCCGAATTGCGGAGTCTGTGACATTGACGTGCTGTCCGCCTGCACCACTCGCCCGATAACTATCTATCCGGAGATCGTCGGGTTGGATGTCAACTTCTACGGTATCATCGATTTCGGGGGTTACATCAACGGCGGCGAAAGAGGTATGGCGGCGTTTGTTAAAATCGTATGGCGACAGACGGACGAGTCGATGCACGCCGGTCTCAGATTGAAGGTATCCGTAAGCGAGCGTGCCTGTAACAAGGATCGTCGTGCCTTTGATACCGGCTTCGTCTCCGACAGTGATGTCAAGGATTTGCGTTTCATAACCGCGGTTGTCACACCAACGGAGATACATCCGCATCAGCATCCCCGCCCAATCTTGTGCATCAACGCCACCTGCGCCGGGGTGGATATTGAGAATGGCGTTGTTCGCATCGAATTCACCGTTCAACATCAACCGGAGTTCGAGTTGTTCGAGTGCAGTGGCAACATTTTCGAGACCGTCTACGATTTCGGTCTGTAAACTGCTATCGTTCTCTTCAGTTGCGAGTTCAACAAGCGTCTGGGTGTCTTCAAGGTTGCGCTTGAGTTCTTCGTATTCGCCGATTTCATCTCGGAGCACGGCGATCTGTTGATTGGTTTTTTGGACGCGTTGTGTGTTGCTCCAAAAATCTGGGGCAGCGGTTGCTGTTTCGAGTTCTTTTAATTCTTTTTGTTTTTCAGCCAGGTCAAAGATAACCTCCGAGTTCTAAAAGTCGGGTTTGCATCTCTTCAGCCTGGTTTTTTAAATCTACAAGCATAGTGTTCCTCATTAATTACGCAACAAGCAGTAATTTCGTTGTTTTTAACCCCCTAAATCCCCCTTATCAGGGGGACTTTGAGCCTAAATCCCTAACCCCCTAAATCCCCCTTATCAGCGGACTTTGAGCCTAAATCCCTAACCCCCTAAATCCCCCTTATCAGGGGGACTTTGAGCCTAAATCCCTAACCCCCTAAATCCCCCTTATCAGGGGGACTTTGAGGCTGAATCCCTAACTCCCTAAATCCCCCTTATCAGGGGGACTTTGAGAAGCTGTGTGTAAGTCTGATCTTATTAAGAGTGGTCCCGGCGGCGGTGTATTACGATGTGTGCCCCGAACCATCCGACACAGATGATCGTACAAAGTATCGGGAACCAATCTCCGTAGCGTGTATAGAGCGTTTTTTCGCGTTCCGTTGACGAAAGGCGCTGGACAGATGTAACGAGAATCTCCTGATCTGTGTCGGGCGTAACCATCGGGGTTGTGATCCTACCAAACTTGTCTACCACACACGTGAATCCGCCGTTTGCGCAGCGGAACACAGCGATTCGGTTCTCAATTGCGCGGAAGGGTGCCATGGAGAGATGCAGTTCCGGGAAAGCTGTCCCTTTGAACCAAGCGTCGTTGGTGAAGATCCCCATCACGCTGGCACCTTTTTGGACAGGTCTGCGAAATTCGTCTGGGAACACTGATTCAAAGCAGATAGAGACACCAATGTCTATTCTCTTCTGCGGATCTGCTGTTCTCTCTTGAACGTTAAGCACTGCCTCTTGGTAGGGCGGTCCCAACCCATTGCCCGAAGGTTTCGTATTATCTTTAACGTTAAACACGGGTAAAAGGTTTACTGTTTTTCCCGGCGTGAAGGGTTTGAACTGGATAAAGTTCGGGATGAAATCTGGGAGCAGGTCTGCCAGAGGCACGTACTCACCAAAGGGAACGAGATGCATTTTGGCATAAGCCCCGTGTATCTGTCCGTCTGGTGCTATTGACAAAACGCGGTTGTATATGTTAACGTCCTTCCATTCCTTCGGTTCATCACTTTTAGCATACGTGCCTATTGCGGGGTCTATCGTCTCACCTAAGTTTGCGGTGCCGATGAGTATCGGAAGTCCTATATCGCGAAGTGCTCGGGAGAACCTTCCATAATATAGGGGCCATTGCCCAGTCAACGCCTCGCTTCGGATTGCTGTTTCGGGCCAGACGATTAGATCCGGGTTTTCGGTGGCGGCTTGGTATGTCAAGTTGATATAACGCTGCAAAATCTGTGGAAATTGCTTGGTATCCCATTTCTGAAGTTGCGAGATATTGCCCGGAATAAGAGCGATGGTCAGGGATTCAGCGTCTGCAGCGGCTGTGGTATCCGATGTGGGTTTTAAAAGTTCAGCATCCTTGAGTTGGTAGGCACCGTAACCGAAGCAGCAGATCGCTAAAATCAGCGGTAGGATGAGGGTACGGATTTCTTGTCGCCACTGGTGCCGGTTGCAAAACAGGAAAGCGATACTGGCATTGAAAAGCACGATGACGAAACTAATGCCGTGTACACCGATGAGCGATGCAACCTGTATCCCGGGCAAGTTGTTCCATTGCGAATACCCGATGCTGCCCCATGGAAACCCTGTTATCACCCAACTCCGTACCCATTCGAGTGCCGTCCAGATACAGGCGATCGCAAGCGGAAATAATACGCCTGAAAAAGGGATCGGGACGAATTTTATGAGTGCTGCGAAAACGGCAAAATAGAGTGCCGTGTAGCCGACGAGGAGTAAGTACCCGACCAGTGTGGCGAAGATGTTGGCATACGGATAGAGGAGCGCAATGGCAGGGAGCAGTCCGGCGAAGAACAGCAGCCCGGTTGCGTAACCGATCCAGAAAGCGGATTTCCAGCCTGTTGTGCGGATAAGGGCAATGAAGAGTGGCACCAACGCGACCCAAGCAACAGGAAAAAGGTTTACGTTCGGGAAGCTGAGAAATAGCAGGAGCGCTGAGAGTGCTGCGAGTAGCCAGTGTTGGTAGCGTTTCAAAACGGGTTTCGTGGGAGTGTCCTCCAACTTTTCGTATGTGTTTCCCTTTAATTTTATCCTGCAGAAAGGCTTGTGTCAAGGGAAATTGGGGAATAGTTATAAGTTATAAGTTATAAGTTGTAAGTTAAGAGGACTCTTGTAACTGAAAACGACTTTCACTGCGAGGCACTCTTAACTGAAAACTGGTAACTGGTAACTATTCCCCCTGACAACTAAAACAGATCCGTTTTCAAGAGGTGTGCGACTTTGATGAATACGATCCGTTCGGTATCACCGTCTACGTCTCGGTTGTCGTTGTAGACGATGAAGAAATTGCTTTCGGGTCGATACTCATAGGCGAAGAGTGCAAAAACTCGGCGTTCTTTTTCTAATGTGAATTCTGCGCTGGTTCTGACATACATCCGCTGCGCAAATTGATAATTCACGATGAACCGTCGGGTCCATTCCGAAAGCTGCCACTGCAACGCATCTTGTTCCTTTTCATGCAGCCGTTGTAAGATGAACTCAAAACTGAGCTTCGCGGTGGGACGGATCGTAATCTCTGGGCGGATGAAAAAGATGTCCTTATCGTCCCGGATACCGAAGCTACCGGTATTTCGGATCTGGACGTATTTTGGTGGGAACCACCCCGTGAAGAACCGGACTGTTCTGTCAGTGAAGGGTTGATTGTCGTCGTTAACGTGATAGTACCACTCAGGTCCAAAGAAAAAGAAGACATCTTTAACGCCGATGAGTCCGCTAAAACGCGCTCTATGGTTTGTGAGTTCACCTGCGTGGTTGGCGAGTCGCTCATATTCTGCTTCGCCCCGAAGCCTTTCGAGTATGCCTTTGTACTGCTTATTATAGCGGCTCCGAATGACAAGCCCGCGTCTATCGACGCGCGGGACGAATCCGGTTTCGGGGTTAAAGTGTTTGCCGATGTCTGCATAAATCGCGTCTAAAGAAAATACATTTGTCCGGCGGTCGAGTTGGACGAAGATTAGGTCATCCGCGGTGCTTTCCGCCATGTCGAGACCGCCTGCCTTCCATTCGCGTGCGTATTCGAGGTTGAGGTTCACATCCGCTGGCAGTTGGACACGTGCATCCATGCCACCGGCTCGGTCATAGGTGGCACCGCGCTGTTTATTCACACCTAAAAATCCGACAGATGACGTTTTTCCGAGTTCCCTTTGCAGTCGGAAGACAGAGTAGTTATAGTTCGTGAGCGGCAACTCACCTGTTTCTATCTCTTTATCGGGGTTCTCTGGTCCCGCGACGGCACCCATAAAGGCGAGATTGTATTTACTGAATTTTCCGATAACCTTCCCGCCACCGATTAAGTCTTCGACCCGTCGGCTATAGAACAGGTCGAGCGGCATCTGAAAGAGTTCGTTGCCTTCGAGGAAAAACGGACGCTTCTCAGGGAAACGGAGCGGTATGTCGCTGAGGTTCACGAGGTCGGGGTCTGCCTCGATTTGTGCGAAATCAGGGTTGAGCGTCAGGTCGATTGTGAAATCTTTGATGGGGTAGCGGAGGTCAATCCCGGTATCCGGTTTCATTTCAAATGTGGTTTCACCATCATTGGGTTGCGATACCTGCGGTTTCAGCGTGGCATACGGTTTAAGCTTCATCGGTCGCTTCGTAACAAGGTCGGTAATCGGGAGGTCTGTCATACGCCCGAATCTCGAAACGGCGTATTGGCGTTCACCGAGATCTGCCCACGTCTGTTCTTCGGCGAGTGCTTCATCGTTGCGCCAAAAGTTGATGCCCCAGGTTGCGGTTTCATGCTTCTTTGAGAATCGGAGTTCGGCGAACGGGATAGCGAATTCTGCTGTCCATCTGTCCGTTCCTTTCGCGGCTTGACCTTGCCAATCACAGTCCCACGAGATGGCGGTGCCGATGTTGGATTGACCGCTCCGTCTGTTCGCACCTTCGTTAATCAACCGCCGATCGGTCTGTGTGCCGAGTGCATTTAAGGCGAATGCATAGCAGTTCCTGCCGTCGAGGAAGGTATCAATCAGAATTTCGACATGGTCATCGGAGAAGAAGAAGGAGTCGCGGCGCGTCTGGTTTGCGGCGAGGTTGTCCATATCGGTTTTGAAACATTCAAACGCGACGTAGAGTTTATTTGCGTCGTAAGCGAGGTAGATGGTGGTCGGCTGCGTTGCGGGTTCGCCGCGCTGGGGTTCAAATTGGATGAGTTCACCGGTTTTCGCGCTCTGTTGCCAGCACGCATCGTCCAATATTCCATCGATTGTCGGTGGCGTTTCGGTGCGGGTGGCTTTAATCGCTCGGTGTGCAGAGGTTTCAGTGGATACGGTCTCTGTGTCTGCCGGTAATACCTTGGTTCCGGATAAAAAGAATGTAAGGCATGCGAAAAGCAGAAGAAAATATCGGTTTCTAAGCCGTGCTTTAGGGGTTCGCATCGGTTTATGTGTTTAGAACCTCCTTTTGATGTCAAACTGTCTGCGATTTTAGCACGGATTTGTTTTTGTGTCAATGTGGAATGGTTGTCCAGGGTCATTCAATTGTAGGTTTTTTATGTTGTATTTTTCACAGGTGTTAACATTTCTATACAAGCAGAAGTCGCGTGACTTTTCACGCGACTTCTGCTATACTTCACCCTAAAAATTACCACACTTTTGAGGTGAATC
>JAJEDN010000054.1 GCA_022821495.1 Candidatus Poribacteria bacterium | reverse complement strand
CATTGAGCATTTTATCGAACAGGTGTATCATCTCAAACGCCCACATGCGGCGTTAGGGTATTTGACACCTATGGAATTCGAGCAGCAAAACTTGGCTTAACTTTGCCAAATTATGGTCTAAATAAACGTTGGCACTTCACTTTAAGGAGTGTGCTAAACTAATGCGATATCCTGCTTCGGATACGAAGCATTACCTGAAGTATTGATCGAACGACTACGTTAGTAATAGCAAAATATATCACTATGGCAAAGAAAAAGGGGCGCCGCACCATAAATGTGGCACGGAAGCGTGAGAAACGAAATCGCGACCGGAAATCCAGACAAAAGCAACTTGCACTCGAAAAGCAACGTAAGTTGGTTAATGAAAAATCAGAAGAAGAATATCTACACGCTTGCATCGCAGCGAGCCGAAAGTTACTCGATGAACCCGAGTTTGAGGGGATACTTTTCGACCCCGCACTGATGCAGAAACGGGTAATGGAAGTTCTCAGTCACATTGAAGCAGAGAATGAAAATATACTTATAGACCCACCAGAACGTTTACTTGAACCCGAAGACGGGTCTACCTATCTCGCGGATGTGAAAGTAGATGAAGCCTTCGTGAATGATGAACAACAAACCCCAATGTCGGAAGCGGAAAAGGCATCCGATCATTTTCGTTTAGAGGTCCTTCCATATTTGGTCACACCAGATTTCATGGGACAATTAACACGGGCACTCACAGCATGTGAAAAACGCCTCAAATTGACAGGTAACCGAGACCTCGCTGAAGTTGCTTTCGTTACGAGTTCACTTTTTGAAGCAGCACCACCGGAAATATTGGCGTTTCACCCGATGATTCAAACTATCGGTATTGAGACTCTACGGATAGTTGTGGAAGAATTGGACGTGGTTGTTGATGGTGGCGAAGGCGTTAAAGGAATTCTCTCGGATGTCTTAGCACAGGAAGATTCGGAAACATCTCAATCTCAACCTATGGCTGCCTTTTCAAACGCTGGCTTAGACGAGACTATGGAAAGAAGTGGAGGGGTTGAATCTGCCGTTATGAAATCGGCACCACCCTATGTAGGTGATGTAGAAAAGACTGACAGTGAAGATGCTTTACTGATGCCTACAAGAAAAGAGATGGATTCGATGGATACTGTGCAACGCTCGGTACCAGAAAGAATTGTTCTTCAAGAAGATGTGCCGCCAGTGGAATCACCGCCTCCACCAACACTGTTACCTGACGGACTTCCAGCCCGAGCACTTTATAAAAATTTCAGTGGTTTGGCTATAAAAGAGAGTTTCAAGGTATCATCAGATGGCGGGGTTTTGCGAGAAGGACTTGCAAACTATGCTTTGGTGAATGAAAACGAGAAACAGGTTGAATTTGCTGATATAGAAAATGAACGTTACATTACGGTTACCGAAGAAAGACTTCAGTTACAGGCACGTTCAGAGACAGAACTTGCTATTGCAATGGCGGAAGTAGAAGCACATTGTACATCGGCAGTGATGTACCTCGCCAAAATGATAGAAGAAAGGGGGTAAAATTATGCCAAGAAGTAAAAGCGGACAGGTCCGACGTCGGACACAAATCCGTCAACGCCAGTTACGGCGACTCAAAAGACAGAAAGCGGCATTGAAAGAACTCTTGCAAAATCGAGACGCTTAATATGCATGTTTCGTGTTGTGGCGGGTTGCCGTGCCCGCCTGCGTTTCTGTTGGTATTATTTCTTTTCTGTTTTTTCAAAATGGACAAACTCAGCGGCGTTTAGGCGTACAGAGTTTCCATCGTTTCCCTCAACATATCCCATTCTGAGCAACGTAATTATCTCATGAGAGGTAGGAACGGTAAGAAGTTGGCGGATCTGCTCACGATCTGCTGCGCGCTCGAGGGGTGCGCTGACAAACTGCGCCCCGATTTTTAGGGCGGTTGCGGCGAGAAGTACATTTTGGATTAACATCCCCATGCTTAACCACATCCATCGAGTCCCACCTTCACCCGGTGGATACCTCTTACAATTCATTGTTACTAACATAAGCAGAGGTGCCTCTCGGACCTGTGTAGCAATCTCTTTAGCGGGTATTTTACCTGCGCCTAAATGTCCGAAAAGCGTAAACGATTTTGCGTTTTTCAATAACCCTTGCAGTAGTTGTTCAGGAGCATCCTGAAGTGGTTTTGGTAGCGTGACATGATCAGTCAGCAGCACACCGTCGCCGCGCTCCTGCCACTCTGCCTCTGTGAGACGCATCCATTGGCTGTTATCATCAAGAAATTTTGAATCCTTGAATTGTTCTATGATAGCGTGTTCTGTTATGTCGGCGAGTGCTGCTTTACCGGCTGCTTCCTGAATAAGCACAAGTTCCCAAGGTTGGACATTGAATGGTGAGGGTGCCCACCGCGCAGCCTCAATGAGTTTCTCAAGGTCATCAGGATCTATCGGACGTTCTTGAAATGTCCCGCGATGGCTTCGGCGTTGCGTCATTGCATCAAATACATTCATAGGCTTGCAAAGCTCCTGTGGCGTTTTAAAATTTCTGCGGGTGAGGCAGTGCCGGTAGTGCCAATTTTAGTGACAGTAATTGAAGCGACCAGATTCCCCACATAAGCTGCTTCAACAGCAGCATCAACGCCAAGGCTGCAGAGTGTTGTTACAAGTCCTGCCGAAACACTGTCGCCTGCCCCGACCGGATCGGTTTCATCATCAATTGAGATACCCGGGATATGTGTAAATTCACCGTTATGGTAGACGAGGATACCATTTTCACCGAGTGTGACATATACTGTATTTTGGGTCTGTACTGCGAGGGTAAGCGCGCACTGCTTGGCTTCTTCAATATCAACTTGATGTCCGTTCCATTCTGTTTCGATAGCGCGTTTTGCCTCAAATCGGTTCGGTTTAATGATGACATTTCGATACTCACCAATTCGTGTGCGGGAGTCAGCGAAGAATATTTTTTCAGGGAATTCCAATGCCAATTCGCACAATACTTCTCGCACACGGGTCGTTACAACGCCTAAATTTTCATGCGGCATCTGATCACCGACGATTATACCGTTAACAAGCGGAACACACGCGTGAAGGGCATCGGTAATAGTTGCTTCAACTTCTGCTGCCATAGGGACTTGGTTTTCAATATCAAACCGTGGTCCCTCCGTCTCCACGCCTTCATAGCCACGGTGAATCGGTTTGAGATAGGTAGGCGTGCTCCATTTTGGCACTTGTATCATAAAATCTGTCTGGCATCCATTTACCTGTAAGCAATTTAGCAGTGTTCCACCAAATCCGTCTTCACCGATAACGCCTAACGTATAGACTGTTCCTACACCTAATACGTTTAGATTGTTTGTGACTGTTCCTGCCGCGCCGGGACTATAACGTTGTTCAACAACAGGATTCGTATGCCAAGGTGTTTCCAACGACAGCGTCGAACGTACTTTGTCTATATACCAGTAAGCATCGAGGTAGAAATCTCCGACGACCAGAATTCGCTGATCACCAAAACGATTGAGAATAGTTTGTAGGCGTGCTTCGCTAATCAAGGTATTCCTCCGATGTCTCACAATCCACTGACCTTAGATATTTATTATAGCATATCAGCGTCTTTTACGGAAACCGTTGTGTAGGACTTAAACAAATCTCACAAATATGGTAAAATGTATTAGAATCTATACAAATCTATCACATTTGTGGATTGTTGCCATACTTCCTGCTTCAACATCCACTGCCTCTCAAGTGAGGTCTTATACGGACTCCACAGGCGTTTTACTTCTCCTCGCAACTCGTGGCGAAGTGTTAGAAGTTAAGCCGGACAGAGATTGATAGCAGCATTGAAATCACGGTCAATATCAAGTCCGCATTCAGAGCAGTGATAGGTCCGATCTGAAAGTGTTAGGTCTTTCTTTTTCTCTCCGCAACGGCTACAAGTTTTAGAACTCGCAAAGAACTGGTCTGCTTCAGTTATCGGTATCCCACGCCTATCTGCTTTATATTTCAGCAGGGTTAGAAAGCCTGAGAGTGCTGAATCTGATAGGGCTTTAGCAAGTTTTCGGTTCTTGAGCAGTCCGCTAATATGCAGTGTTTCTATACCAATAGCAGAAGCTTTGCGAACAATCCTTATACTCGCTTGGTGGTGAGCATCTTCACGGATACAACCGATACGATAATGCACACCTGATAACACGGCTTTCGCTTTATGCCAGTTCTTTGAAAGATACACTTTACGAGATAAAGAACGGTTGGCACGTGCCAACTTTCTCTCATATCGCTTGAGAGGACGTGGGTTGTCGTAGGTATCACCATTAGAGCATGTCGCAAGCGTATTGATACCTACATCAACACCAAGCGGTTGCTTGTCGTCAAACAGAGGCGGTTGGTGTTTGAAGTTGCTAATATCGCAATCTATGAGGACGGAGACAAACCAACGATTATTGCGTTTGGATACAACAACCTTGCTAATCGTGCCTTTGTATCGGAGTTGCTCACGCATACGCACCCAACCAATTTTAGGAAGGTTGATACGCTTTTTGTAGACTTCAACAGTTCCTGTGCCATTGTCGGCTTGATAGGATATTCTATCAGATCGTTTCTTATAGACAGGGAAACTGTTTTGTCCTTTCTTCCAGCGTGTTACTGCGTCTCCAAGGTTATGAAGTGCGTTTTTAGATGCATTCTGTGAAAGTTCTTTACACCAGTCAAACTTATCGTATTTAACAGCGTTGAATTCACGCTTTATATCTACGTAAGTTCGCCATTCGTCTGCCTCTAAACCTTGTTTAAACGACGATAGACCGAAGTTATACGCAACACGGGCATAGCCAGCGTGTTGAGACATAAGCGTGGCTTGCTTGTTATTCGGATTCAGTTGTATCTGTTGACTTCGGCATTCCAAAATCTAACTCCAGTTGTGGTCTTTCTTCTGATACGATCTTCTCTATTTCTTCTGCGAGTTGCTTTGACTTCTGAGAACGTCTGCCATAGAGTTTCGCACAGAAAACAGTCATGATTTCCATTACGTCAGAAGTGAGTTCATCTTCAAAAGACGGTTGCTCACCTTTGTTGATAATGACGATCTCGATACCTTTGAGTTCGCAGATACGGAATATCAAGTCTGCTCCAAATCTCAAAAGTCTATCTTTGTGTGTCAGGACTAACCGGGACATCTGACCATGCACAATGAGTTCAAGGAGGCGTAGGAGTCCTTTTGTGTTAGAGTTCATGCCACTGCCAAGGTCTTTTATGATTTCAGTTTGCCAACCATTTTTATTACAAAATGCTTCAAGGATGGCATGCTGACGTTCTAAATCCTCCTTTTGGTCGTTGCTTGAGACTCTGGCGTAAGCAATCGTGGGATAGGATAAATCCTTAGCACCTAATAACTCTTCGAGGCTATAAAGGCGAGTGCCTTTGGGTGTTCTCTTGAATGGTCTGATAACACCATCGTCTTCCCAACGCCGAAGCGTTTGTGGATTAACACCGAGTATCTTAGCAGCTTCGCCAATCTTCACTAATCTATCATTCATACTAACTATTATAGCATTTTATCAAAGTTTTGTCAAGGAAAAAGTATCAATGTATAGATTTGACTATATTTTTCGCTACTGCAACTTACCCTAAATTCGTTGATATTCCTATAATAAGCGATAAGCGTTTGACAGAAAATCGTTTTTATTGTATAATTTATTCAAAACTATGAAAATCTGCCTGCTGCTACCGGCTTACAATGAATCTAAAACGATTGGACAGATAATTCAGGAAACATCTGAATTCATCAGTGAGGTTGTTGTCATTGACGACGGCTCATCGGATGAGACAGCAGAGATTGCTTCTGCATGTGGTGTGGTTTGTCTGGAAAATGTCACAAATTGCGGTAAAGGCAACGCCTTAAAAAAAGGCTTCGCTTATGCAATTGAAAATGGATATGAATTAGTTTTCACGATGGACAGTGATGGGCAGCATAATGCCGCAGATATACCTCGCTTTTTGGCACATTTTGACAACACGCATCCGGATATACTCATCGGAGCAAGAACAACAGAAAACTCGCGAACATCGATGCCGTTTCATCGATGGGTCAATAACCGTTTAATTTCTTATGTCGGCTCCAAATTGTGTAGGCAATCGGTGCCGGATTTTCAATCCGGGTATCGACTCATTCAGGCAGATGTTTTGCGACAGGTTCGTTTGGAAACAGAGCGTTATGAGACGGAATCTGAACTGCTGATAAAGGCAGGGCGGCTTGGGTTCCGTATTGAGAGTTTACCGATTCAGACGCGTTACAGCGATGAAGTCAGTCATATTAAACCGCTTCGGGAGATGTGGCTGTTTACGAGATTATTGCTTCGTAGTCTATGAAGAATAGCAGTTGGCTATCGGCTTTCAGCAAAGAAGTGCTCTTGCTGACGGCTGACAGCCATTCCTTCTGACACCTGACAACTAATACATGAATTCACTCCGGCTCTTTGCTAACGGTTTTCTAATAGGCATTGCTAATATTATCCCCGGTATGAGTGGTGGGACCCTTGCCCTCGTTTTAGGCATTTATGAACGGCTCATCGGCGCATTACGGCGTATTGGGTTTTCAACGGTGAAAAAATTAATTGGGACCGTCCGGTTAAAAAAGCATGCCTTTGCTGAAGCAGGAGATGAACTTCGCCGTATTGACTTCGGTTTTCTTGCACTGTTGGGAATTGGCGCGATCGCTGCCTTATTGCTTACGTCAAAGTTAATTGTCTATCTGCTGAACAATCACCACGATGCGACTTACGGCTTCTTTAGTGGGTTAATCTTGGTATCTATTTTCATACCGCTGCGAATGCTAAAGGGGTTCGGTTGGAAAGAATCGGTAATGCTGCTGATCGCTGTTGCGCTGATATTAAGCCTCTCCGTGGGTATGGGTGAAAAGCAGTTAGAACGGGTTACTTATAAAGCCAGCAATGAGACAATACTGGGTGACAGTTCTGGCGGCACAACTGGATTTCCGACGTATTGGGAACTCGGACTCTTTTTTGGAAGCGGTGCGTTAGCGATTTCGGCGATGATTCTACCGGGCATCAGTGGTTCGTTCCTGATGCTCGCATTGGGGGTCTATTTCCCGCTCTTAACGGCAATAAATACCTTGATAGAGGGTGTCCCCGGATTGCTTAAGGGTGCTTTAACCGAATCAATGTTAGGGAGTTTATTGAGACTCGGTTTCGCTGCACTTGGATGTCTGTTTGGTCTTCTTGCCTTCACACGGTTGCTTAACTATCTGTTGGAACGCTACCGTAATCTGACGATCGCTTTTCTCATTGGGTTGATGGTGGGTTCACTTTACGGGTTATGGCCATTTCGTGAGTTTTCAATGGTTGATGGGGAACGGATAGATACTGCTCACATTTTACCGCAACTTGATGTGAATTTGTTCATCACTCTCGGTGCTTTTCTCATCGGCGGCAGTGTCATTATTTTATTCACGCGTTTGGAGAATTAGAGAGCAGCAGGAACGAATCCACAGATAACATCTTTCGTATGACGAAATGAAAGAAATAAAAAATATCGGTTTTTTTGTCAATACTACCAAAGCGAACGCGACAGGAATTGTCGAAGGTGTGTCTGCGTGGTTAGAGGGGCGAGGACTTGTTCCACTTCTACCAGAGGGACAGGCAGTTGAATTGGGACGTTCTAAAACTGGTATTTCCAAAACGGAGATGGTGGATCAAGCAGATATTATTCTTGTTCTTGGTGGAGATGGGACACTCCTCAGCGCAGCCCATACACCACAGATTGAGAATGTGCCTATCTTGGCGATTAATATTGGGACGCTTGGGTTTTTAACGGATGCCTCACTTGATGAACTCTATCCAACGTTGAAGGCGACCTTGGCGGGCGACTATCGGATAGAGCATCGGATGATGTTAGAGGTTGTCGTAGATAGGGAAGGGTTTCCGCAGCCTTTTCGAGCTTTCGCGCTCAACGATGTTGTGATTCGGCACTATACGCGCCTGATTGAATTAGATGCTTATATTGATGGCGAACTCTTTATTCCGTATAACGCCGACGGATTGATAATCGCAACGCCAAGCGGTTCAACCGGATATTCTCTCTCTTGTGCTGGCACTATTGTCGCACCACAATTAGAGGCGATTTTACTAACGCCTATTGCGCCGCATAGTTTGACGGTCCGTCCGTTCATTGCTGATGGTGATGCGGAGATCACCGTCAAGATGCGCGCAGCGTATCAAAGTGTTGATGTCTTTGTAGATGGGCAGCGCGAGACACACAGCCTTACTGCAGGTGCGGTCATAAAAGTGGAGAAAGCAGAACGGACAATTCAGCTGATCCGTTCACAACACCATAGTTACTACAGAGCTTTGCGTGAGAAACTAATGTTGGGTGAAAGAATCAAGCGGACATAATGCACTTAAGTCAAGATTGAATCTGTGAAGAACAGGAAAATCATTTCTTGGCTGAAACCGGTTTTCGACAACGGAGAAAACTGAGCAGAACCTCTATAGTAAAAAAATGATAGAAACACTCTCTATCCGCAACGTTGCTCTCATAGACGAACTCGAACTCGAACTCGCACCCGGATTGAATATTTTTACCGGTGAGACAGGTGCTGGTAAATCGGTTATCCTCAAATCGATTGGATTGGTGTTAGGCGAAAGATCCGCCGCCGATATTGTGCGGGAAGGTGCCGATTTTGCAAAGGTGGAAGCAAGTGTCGCACCTGACGAGGCGCATCCAATGTGGCATACTGACTTTGCTTTCAGTGATGTGTTGGACGCATTCGATGTGACCATTCTTTCAAGGCAAATTAGGGCAAATGGTAGAAGCCGATGCCATATTAATGGGCGTTTGGTGAATTTAAAGCAATTGCAAGAACTTGGCACCTTGCTTGTCGATATCCACGGTCAACATGAACATCAGTCATTGTTTCGGACTGAAACCCACCTCAAGCTTTTAGATGATTTTGGTGGAAACAGTGAAGCGCGGCAACAGATTGGTACGGTATATACGCAATTACGAGCCTTACAACGGGAGGCAGCATCCCTCGCGGATACTTTGGCGGCATCAGAACGCGAAAAAGAGCTCCTTGAATTTGAAATTAAAGAACTTACTGCGGCGAATTTAGAGGAAGGTGAAGACGAAAAACTGGCAGATGAAGCTCACCTACTCAAGAATGCAGAAGCCTTGCGTGAGTCGGCGACCCTTGTATATCGGCAACTGGATGACGACGGGTCTGGGACTGGTGGTTTTGGCAGTCCTTTTGAACGTTTAAAGAGTGCGGCGAAGGAACTTACAAAGTTGTCTGAACTGGATGATAGTCTTTCGGAATTACGAGAGCGGTTGGAATCATCGCTCTACGAATTGGAGGATATTGCCTCCCAGGTCCGCTACTACGCGGAAACGGTAGAGTCCAACTCAATGCGGTTGGACGAGGTTACTGATCGGTTGGCGTTGATTTCAAAATTGAAGCGGCGTTATGGTAACTCTATTTCCGAAATATTAACCTACTACGCTGACGCGGAACAGAAATTGGAGACGTTACAACTCGGCTCAGAAAAACAGGAGTCGCTTGAGGTGGAGATCCAGAAAACGATCCAAGAAGCGCAACGCTTGTGCACTACGCTCTCTGCGAAACGGATACATGTTGCTAAGCATCTGTCGGAGCGAATTGAGAAGGAACTACGCACGCTCGGCATGGATAAAGCGGAGTTTCAGGCATCCGTGCAACATATACCAGACGAAGGTGGTCCGTTTCAAATAGATGGTAAGTCTTATGCATTCCGTTCCGATGGCATGGACGATGTTGAATTTTTAATTGCTCCGAATGTTGGTTCTGAAGCGCGCCCAATTGTCAGAATTGCGTCGGGTGGCGAAATTTCACGTATCATGCTTGCTTTAAAGACCGTGTTGGTTCAAGTTGACGAGGTTCCGACACTGCTTTTCGATGAGATTGACAGCGGTATCGGTGGTAAAGTTGCGGATGTCGTTGGTAAAAAATTGAAAGAGTTGTCAGCCTTTTCACAAGTCATTTGTATTACGCATCTCCCTCAGATTGCCCGTTTTGCTGACAAGCATTTTCGGGTAGAAAAAAAGGTGGTTGGTGAACGTACCTTGATTACAGCGAAACCTTTAACATCAGAAGAACAGGTTAATGAAATCGCCCGAATGCACGGTGGGAAAGAAAGCAAAATAGGGCTTGCACATGCGCGAGAGTTATTGTCAGAAGAATAGTTTTTAAATATTGGGTTTCTGCTCCGATTTGTCCGATGTCCAAATCGGGTTTCTGATGAAAATAGCGTTTACGCGGATAGACGATGAATCGCCTTACTACAAACAGATGTCCCTTGGAAACAGACGCATTTTTTCAAAGCAGTTTCGTTCGTAGTCGCGCAATTTATCGCGCTTCGTGTAAGTTCTAAAAAACAAAAACGTAGTCCGTAATGTAATGGAGGATGGGTCTACGAAATGAAACTCCAAAGCACCGACTCACCTCACCGAGCCGCAAGGAAATATAAAAAAACGGACCGCAAGGGAAGTTAAAAATATGGACGACAGGTTTACACAAGCCAGCGGAACGCATGTCTATACGGGGTGTGAATTATTAGTCAAAGGTGCCTTAGAGAGTGGTGTCAGCCTTCTCACAGGGTATCCGGGTTCTCCGCTTGCCGAAGTATTTGACGTAATCCAACGTAATGCTGAGTTGTTAAAGAACAACGGTATCGTCGCGCAGATAGCGAACAATGAAGCGTTAAGTATCGCACGCCTGAATGGTTCACAAATGGCGGATGTCCGCGCGGTTGCGTTCATGAAAAGTGTTGGCTTGCATGTAGCCTCTGATGCGTTGGCGATTAGTAACCTTGCAGGGACGACGGGTGGTGCTGTCGTTGTTATAGGTGATGATACTTGGTCTCACAGTACGCAGGTGCCTGCTGATTCCCGATTTTTGGCGCGGCATGTCTACACGCCGCTTATTGAACCGAGCACATTTCAGGAGCTCAAGGACTGGGTTGACACCGCTTTCCAGATTTCTGCTGCTGCGGACCTCTATGTTTGCTACCTAACGACTGAAAATCAGGCGAGTGGCGGTGGTAATGTTGAGCTCCAACCGAATATTTATCCTGACATTACAGGTTTGAAAAGCGTTAACTTGGATACGCAACTGATTGATGCCGATAAGCGGGTTGTCCTACCGCCGCATACTGCCCAAATCGAGACAGAAACGTTGCGAAAAAGGCTTCCGACTGCGCTTAAGACTGCAAGAGATCTCGGGCTCAATAAGATTCAGTTTATGAACGGGACCTCACGTAAAAAGCGGCACCGGCTCGGATTTATCAGCGCCGGTTTAGCATACAGTTGCCTCCTCCACGCCCTCGGGGAATTGAACCTACACGGCGATATCCCGATTCTCAAACTCGGTATGACCCATCCGATTGATGCGGACATTATTAGAGAGTTTGCTGAACAGGTTGACGAAATCTACGTCGTTGAGGAGAAACGTCCGCTATTAGAAAATGAAATTAAAGCACTGCTCACCGATGCGTATCAGAATGGAGATATTAAAGCATATGTAAATGTGTGGGGGAAACAATTCCCTGATGGTCTTGTTGGAATTCCAGCAGCTTCTGGTTTAGATGCATCTATTCTTATTCAAAAGTTGATCCCTCTTCTTAGACACCGCCTTGGTACTGCTGATACTTTTATTGATTTGGAACACTTTGCGCGTGAAGAAGCACTTCAAGAAGAGGTCTTTGAGCAACAGATTGACATCCCGCAACGTACGCCGACCTTTTGTCCAGGCTGCCCGCACCGCGACTCTTCGAGTGTCCTCCTTGAGATCACACAGCAATTTATGGATGCTGATTACATGGAGAAGCACCACAGTTCAGGACCGGTGGATCTCGTCTTTCATGGAGATATCGGTTGCTATTCGATGCTCAAATATGAGCCGTTTCCGCGTCTGATGCACAACCTTTCCGCGATGGCGTTAGGCGGCGGTTCAGGCGCAGGGATTGATCCGTTTATTGACAATAAGCAGATTGTTTTTATGGGGGATTCAACCTTTTTTCACGGCGGTATGTCAGCGATTTCGGATTCAATCAAAAACAACCAAGATATCGCCTATATCATTTTAGACAACCAGACCACGGCAATGACGGGCCATCAGCCTACTCCTGCTGGTGAACTTGACCTTCTCGGTAATCCGACATTTGCTCAGGATATTGAGCAAGTTGCCCAAGGTCTTGCTGGCGATTCTGACATAGAAATTGTTCGTACCAATCCAGAAGATCGTGTCAACTACAAAAAATACCTCGAAAAAACGATTCTTAAACCCGGGGTCAAAATTGTCATTGCTGATAAGGAATGTGCCATTACTTATCAACGTCGCCTCCGCCGCGAGCAACGTAAAACTGTGACCAGAGACGGTTTCTTGAAATATGAAAAACATATCAATATCACACCTGAAGTCTGCGAATTTTGTCGGGAATGCACCACAGTTACGGGATGTCCTGGTTTAAAAATTGTTGGTACCGATTATGGTGAGAAAATCGCTATTGACCAATCAAATTGCGTCTCTGATGGTGCCTGTGCGCGGATTAAATACGCTTGCCCAGCGTTTGAGGAGGTTATTGTCACACGCAAGCGTCCACCACGAGAGCAAACAGTAGCGTCTGGTTACCAAGACCTCTTGAGTGATGAGCCTCTACCACCACCGCCTTTGTTGACGTTTGAACGAGACTGGAACATGTATGCTGCCGGTGTCGGCGGTATGGGAATTGGAACTATTTCCAAGGTGCTTGTCGTTGGTGGATATCTTCAAGGCTACGATGTCAGTTTTTGTGATAGGAAGGGGTTGGCGATTCGCAACGGTGGCGTCTATACACATATTGCCTACACGCAGCCCGGTGTTCACGCTTCCCCGATGATCCCGTATGGCAAGGCGGATCTACTATTAGGACTTGACATCTTGGAAGCGGTACGGGGTATTACAGCAAAATCGCTCTTCCGTATTGCATCACCTGCGCGTACGACCGCTGTGGTGAATACCGCAAAGACTGAAACGATATCCACTCTCATTGGCAAAGACAATTTTGAGTCCAACACGCTTGAAGCGTCGCTTCAGACACATACAAACGCCGATACGTATTTCGGTGTTGATCTGTTTGCGGTCTCTGAGCAGTTGTTTGGGAATAAATTGTATGCAAACATGATGCTGCTTGGTACTGCCTTCCAACGTCAATTGATACCTCTCGAACTGGAACCGCTCCAATTGGCACTGAAGCAGATGGTGCCCCATGCCGATTTGGATACGAACATGAAAGCGTTCAACGTTGGGCGCCGACTTGCACTTGACTCTCAACAAATAGAAAATGAAGTTCCGGATCAAGGAGACTACGCCGAGATGCTCTCTGCGAAACGTCAGATATTGGAGAGAAAGCGCGGTGGAAAGCGTTTAGCACAGAGATATGTAACACTCGTCGAAAGTACGGTGGAGACGCTGGATGTCGGTTCAGACGGCATTCACCGATTGCTGGCACTTTACATCTACGATCTTGTCCAATTTGAGGATCTTAACTACGCCCAGATATACGCTGAGAAGGTGAAACAGATTCACGCGCATGATTCAGAAGTATACGAGTATCGTGCCACGAAAGCCGCTATCAGATACCTTCATAAAGTGATGCTGATTAAGGACGAAGTCTACGTTGCCCACCTGTTGACGAGTACGGAAAAATTGGAACGTGACAAGGAATTATATCACGTTGATACGAAAAACGGCGATAGAATTAAATATGTCCATCTTAATCGACCCCATTTCACTGTTATGGGATTTGACTTGGAAACGGATATTGACACGCGTAACTGGCAATTAAACCTAATGAAGCGGATGAAGTTTCTCAGGCGGTTGCTCTCGAAATGGCATGCCAGAGAAAGGGCATTCCGAGAGTGGTATATTACCCGTGTGATTGACACTTTTGCTCCAACGGATGTGGAGATGTACGAGAAACATCTCCGTGCCTTGGAATGTGTAGAGGAAGTCCGTGGCTATCGGGAGATTCGCTACCCTAAGATGGAAGTGGCGAGACAGACAGTTGAAAGTCTACTTGCTCAAGAATAGTTTTCGGAGAAGTACAGCATAATGCACGCTCGACACTTACTGACAGGACACACTCGTATTGTGGGTGTTATTGGTGATCCTGTTGAACACAGTCGTTCACCTCAAATGCACAACGCCGCTTTTGCCAAAGCAGGACTGGATTATGTCTATATTCCTTTTCATGTGCGTCCGAATGATTTAGGGGACGCAATTGCAGGGTTTAAAGCGATTAACGTCGTTGGCATTAATGTAACACTTCCGCATAAACAAGCTGTCATTCCGTATCTCACATCGGTTTCGCGAGAAGCGGATCTCATCGGGGCAGTGAATACGCTCACCTTTGTTGGCGATGAGATACATGGTGATAATACGGATGCCCCGGGTGTTTTGAGAGCTTTGGAAGAAAACGGAGATATGTCTGTACCCGTAGGTGAAGGTGTTGTTGTCTTAGGCGCAGGCGGTGCTGCAAGAGCGGTGGTCGTTGCGTTGGCACTCGCAGGTGTAGCCTCAATCATAATTGCGAATCGGACAGTGGAGAAGGCTGTCTCCTTAGCAGAAGAGATGCATCAAAAAACAGATGTCGCTATGCAGGGAATGGGATTGACGGATGCCCGTTTGCCAGCTGCTGTGCGTCAGAGCGCGCTCCTCCTCAATACTGCAACGGCGAGCATGGATACAACACATCCGCTGTTAATTTCTGCCGACTGGCTTCAACCGAATGCTATCGTTTACGACATTGTGTATACACCGCCGGTGACACCTTTGATGCAAGCTGCTACGGAGTGTGGTTGCCAAACCCTTGGTGGTATTGGTATGTTAGTTCATCAGGGGGCTATCGCTTTCGAAAAATGGACAGGTATCGCGCCGTGTACGGAGACAATGCGTCAGGCACTCTCTATATAGGCGCTTTAGAATAATTTTATAATTTCATCTGGTCTCTAAGAAATAGGAAAGGGGTCAATAACAATATAATGGAACAGCAAGAACAAGAACTTAAGCCGATCCGATTCGTTATACTCGGAACACCTTATACTATCAAACCGACTGAGGAATTAACGTCGGAAGCCATCACTGAGTTGGTTGATTATGTCAAAAATTTAGTTGAATCTTATCTCAGAAGAGGTTTTGATGAGGCAAGGGTTCCGTTGCTGGTCGCATTCCATATCGCTGATGAAAAACGTCGCCTTCAGGAAGAGTTTGAATTGCCGCTGCACCGGATGGTAGAGCGATTGCAATTTGCGATTGAAGACGATATAGAGTTGGAATCCACACCGGTTCGTGAAGATACGGAAGAGGAACAAACTCCCGGCTAAGGCGTTTATGAAAGTGCTGCTTTTTCACAGAATTTAAGGTGTCGGATTTATATCTTATCGAAGCAGCATCAATGCGAGGATGCCGAATATCGGGAGCAATGCGATTAAAATTTTGACTTCAAGCAGATAGTTTTTATAGCGTTGGATTGTGGTGCTTTGTTCTATCCACTGATTGATGAAATCAATCCGTCGGTGGATAGACGGGTGTGTATTGAACATCTCAAAAAACCGTCGAATTGATTTCGGGACTGAGTTCAACACAGCGAGTTTCATCAACGCCGTTTTGAACGCTTCGGGTTTTGCTGTGAGGGCAGCCGCGTATAGATCTGCTTGATGTTCACAACGCCTTGACAAATACCGAAAGATGAACACGAAGTAGACGATTAAAAAAGTTAACCAGCATACTGTCGGTAGGACTTGCGATCCGCCGAAGTATGTTACCAAAGGTTCTTCAACAAGGGCGTAGAAGAACGGATAACTCAATAGATAGAAAAGCGAAAAAAGCATATATGTCGGGATGTGTCTGTAGCGGATATGTCCAAGTTCGTGGGCAACGACGGTTTCGATTTCTTCATCTGTAAAGTATTCGAGAAGTGCATCTGTCAAAAAAATTCGCCTGTTCCATGGAAAAGTCCCCGCAACAGCAGCGTTTGCTATTGACAATGAACCGGTTTGCCACACGACAATGTCCCGATATTTTATCCCACTCTGTTTCGTCAACTGATCCAATTTTCCCTTCAATGCTGAACCCACAGTCAGCGGCTCCGTTTTCCATAGAAACTGCATGAGTAATGGCGCGAGGATATAAGCGGATGCAATCACAGGCAAGATCAATCCTATTAGAACATAAGGACGCTCGAAAATGAACGCTTTCGCTGAATATGGAAGCCACTGCACAGCGTCTATTGCGGCGAGGTAAATTAACATTGGCAGCAGTGGAAAGAGTAAAAACTTGAATTGCAGCGTCGTAATCTCTCGGTAATGTCCGGGTTGGGGTCGGTTCACTTGATAGAATGCCAATCGGATACAGATAAGCCCTATCAGAAGGGGCAGCAATGCGAGTGTTTGGCGTAGCTGCTCCATGGGAAAGAATGCGAAGTGTTTATGAATCAGGGCAGGTAAATTTAGCAGATACAAATTGCACAAGTATGCTGCTAAGCTAATACATTCGAAAACAATCATGAAACGTCGCAGGAGATAGAGTTTCGGTAAGTTCTCTTCTTTGTCCGCGGGAAAAGTTCGCGCGACGTAGAAGGTCGCGAAGCACGCAATAAGCACAGGAACACCTGTTAATACAATTGTCCATAGAATCACCTGCATATCGCTGATGTTTGTGTTTGTCTGTGGTGGTTCAAAGGAGAAGAGAAAGAGTAAACCGGCGATGAGGATAATGCTGATCTGTCCCATGCTGTTGGTAATTCCTAATTTGTAGTGCTACAAAGTACGCGGACTATAATTGTTTTCTAAGAAGAGCGAATACTGCATTTTACCTTATTTAGCGTCAAAAAATCAAGGGATTTTAAAATCTGATCCTCGCGTTTTAACACACTTGAAAAAAACTTTTGACTTTTTTTGGAAAAAAGTGATATAATATATTAAAAGGACCTGTGGGAATAAATTGCTTGCAGGTTTACCCTATTATTTTGCAAGTTCGCGATGCAGTTTCGGGCATTGAAAACTATTGATTGCATCCAGGTAATTATTCCGTTTGCATACATACGTCCAAAACCGGATTTGAGAAGAATTCCAAGAAAATAGAATCCATTAAGTTTTTGCGTAACTTGAAAACCGACACCTTAATACCGGTTCGCAAGCGACGCCCTAAATTGTCGTAAAAAATTAGGAGGAATCCATGCTAAGTAGAACCGCTTTCACACTTATCGCTCTTCTCGGAGTTGCGCTTGTTGTTAGTAGCTGCGGCAAGTTGAACCAAGAAGAGTTTGAAATGTGGAAGAACGAACATGTTTCACAAATAGAGCAGAGCAACTCTGACATGTCAAACAAAATGACGATGTTAGAGGGCAAAGTTGATCAGCATAGTAAAGATAGTGCAGAGGCAATTTCCAAAGCGAAGGATGAGGCGATTGCCGCATCCCAGCAAGGTGATGCTGACACGATCGCTGCTGCGGAACAAAGATCCAAGGAGCAGGACGCACAACTCCGTGCTGAACTGATGAAGGCTCTTGATACACACAGCGAAGAGTCGATGGGTGCTGTAAAAAATTTAGATGCCAAATTGGATAAACAGAGCATGGCACATGAGAATTCCGACAAAGCACAAGATGCAGCGATAAAGCAGCTGCAATCCGATGTGATGGCTTTGAAGGGACAGGTTGAGATGGTTGCAACGGAAGCAGCCAAAAAACCGATGCTCGTGGCTACCGTCAATTTCGGCAGTGGGCAAACCGGTCTATCCAGCAAAGCGAAAGGGATGCTTGACGGTGTCGTTGATCAACTCATGGCATCGGATGCAAAGATCAAGGTTGTTGGACATGCCGATGGCACACCGGTACTGCGCGGCAGTCACAGAAGCAACTGGGATCTCTCACAGTCACGCGCCAATTCGGCGGCAAAATACCTGAAATCCAAAGGGATTGATGCCGATAGAATTGAGGCAGTTGGTATGGCACACACGAATCCTATCGCCTCGCAAAGCACTGCGGCAGGCAGAGCTATGAATCGTAGGGTTGAAGTTATTCTGCTCCCTTCAGGCGCAGTGATGTAGCCTAACTATATTTCAACGTCGGGGGCGGGTCTCCTGCCCGCCCTCCGTTGTTCCACCACATTCCTACAGCATCCGTCGGGTAAGGACTCCATCTTTATGCGTCTGATTTTTGCATGTTTCATGTCCGTTCTGCTCCTGATTCCTTGTCTAACGGCAGCGGATGCTGTTGATACCCCGCCGCTGCGACCGTCACCTGTCCAAGATTTTTTCAGAGAATATCTTCGATTTCCTTCGTTTCAGTTCTCCCTGTTTTCATATAAACCAGAGTTAGGTGGCTTGACGGATATTCTCCAGAGCGTCGGGGTTTCTCGGGTTCCGGGTGCGTTGTTGCCTACGGTTTCGGCTGTATTTGAACATACACCAGAGTTGGATTCACGTTTGGAGATCGGCTATTGGCAGATGGAACTTGATATTCCACCGCCTACCTCGGCGAACCTCTCTGCTACGCTCATTCCAGTTTCATATCAACTTATCTACCGCCCTGTTCTGCTGTCCGAATTTCTCCCAATCTATTTCGGGGGAGGCATCGGTTTTTTGGGGGCAGATTTTAGCGGCAGCGCGGTGGATCTGATTGAACAGCAAGGTATCAGTTTCGATGACAGTTCGTCTGGTCCAACCGGGTATGTCCTCATCGGTGCAGAACTGATTCAGTGGGAATATAACCTCGCTCTGAATCTTGAATTGAAGCGGATACTCAAAACAGTAGAGACAACAGGTACGATACCGCTTAATCTGATTTTGGATGGTACGGCAATCGGACTTGGTGTGAAAATGAAATTTTAACTGATAATTGTTCCACGGATGTTTCTAAAGTATGGCAAACGAATTCTTCTTTTTATTCTCTGTCTTGTGGTCGGTGGTGTTGTCGGCGGTTACTCGGACACTCCGTTTCCGCTCTTTAGCTTACTGGTTGTAACCGGTGTTTTCGTTTTCCTCCGTATGGAGCTTGCCGTTTATCTGCTGTTAATTGCCCTGCCGTTTTCATTCCGTTATATTCTTCCCAGCAGTTTTGAAATTCAAACCCCTACAGAACCGTTGTTAGGCATGCTTGTCGCGGTCTACTGCGTGCAAAAAATCGTTGATCACGTGTTCCAAAAGAAGAAAGCGGAAGATACGTTTCCTTTCTTCGTCCCGCTCTGCTGCTATATTCTCATTACTTTTCTTTCAGCAGTCAATACCCCCGATCTTTTTGGTACACTCAAAGGCGCGCTGCGTGCGACAGTGTACATGCTGTTTAGTGTAATCGTGTATGCTGTTATTCAAAACAGAACTGCCCTGAAACGATTGTTTATTGCTATTTTCCCTTCCGCTGCTGTTGCTGTTATCTGGACGATTATTGTCCTAATTTACCATATTGACGCGTGGCAGTGGACGAGTGCTTATCGGAGTGCGCCCTTTACGAATTACTCCGTTTATGGTGCCTTCACTGCTATCTTCTTTTTGGTTTGTCTGAGTCGTTTCCTGTTTGACAATGGTCAATACGATCGCGTGTTATGGGCGGCGTGGTTCATCTGTTTTAGTGTGGGGCTTTTGATGTGCTTTTCACGTGGGGTCTGGCTCTCCGTAATTGTTGCAGTCGGTTTTATGCTACTGCAACTTGGAGGCGGTGTTACGCATAAAAAAATTCTGTTTATGGGTGCCGCGTGCCTTATCTTGTTGACGTGTCTGAGTCTACCGAGTATCTATAACATATTTATCGAACGGATTTCGTCGACAGTGGATTTGGGTTATGCGTCAAACCGGGCGCGCCTCCTGCGGTGGGGACGAGCGTTTGTGATGTTCCTTGAAAGTCCGATCTTGGGTAAAGGTTACGGTGCGTTCGCGATGCTTTATGAGGAAGATGTGGCACTCGTTGGGAGTTACACGGCACAGTATCAACTCGGTGCGCACAGCGAATACCTTCAAGTGATGGCGGAATTGGGGATCGTTGGATTGGGTATTTGGGTCTGGTTGAATCTTGCATTTTTACGCTACGGATTTCGGGCACTCAAAACGATAGACGACGGTTTTTATCGCTCTATCGTTATCGGATTGATGGCAGCAGAGATTTCATTGATGGTGCATTTCACGGTGAACAATCTCTTGAACGGCGATGCCGTTGGGGTTCCTTTTTGGGGCATTTATGGATTACTACCCGCTGTGGTGCAGATGGCGACTCGTGAAAAGACTTCATTGGAAACTGAAGGCGGTGTATAATAATAGGATTAGCCATTTTCTTCTAAGATTTGAAAACAATATGGAGAAATTAAATGAATATTATCCACATTATTTCAGATACGTTTCGACGCGATAATCTCGCTATTTATGGCGGAAAGGGATACACACCGTCCCTGAACGCCTTTGCGGAAAAATGTGTCGTTTTTGACAAAGCATACGTCTGTGGTTTTCCGACTGTTCCAATCCGAGGCGAGCTCGTGACAGGGCAAGTCAGCATCTGTCGGAGGGGATGGGAACCGCTCAAGCGAGATGTCCCCGTCATCGCTGATGACTTAACGAACGCTGGAATTGTGAGTATGATGATTGCGGATACGCCACATCACATCAACAACGGTTTCTTTTACAATCGTGGGTTCACCGGATGGAAATGGATTCGCGGGCAAGAGGGGGACCATTTAGAGACGCAGCCCTACGATTATGAATCGAAAAAATCGTTGCAGTATCGCGAGTACACACGAACACATCCGAACAAATTGCCCGGTGGACTCGGCAACCACCTGAGAAATATAGCGTTTCGACAAACCGAAGCAGACACGTTCGTCGCGCAGACTATGCAGACGGCTTGCGACTGGTTGGAGCGGAACCATCAGCATGAAAACTTCTATTTGATGGTGGATACCTTTGATCCGCACGAACCGTGGGATGCTCCTGAGTGGTACCTGAAGCGTTTCGATGCAAGCGACTACGACGGACCGGAACCGACCTATCCGCCCTACGGTCCTAATCCGATGAATGAACGAGAAACGGAACGCCTCAACGCGCTCTACCGTGCGGAGGCATCGCTGGTTGACAATTGGATCGGGCAGCTGCTTCGGAAAATCGACTATATGGGCTTGATGGAAAACACAATGGTGATTTTCATGGCGGATCATGGTTTCCTATTGGGCGAACACGGACTGCTCGCTAAGAATCTGAGCATGTATGAAGAGGTTATCCATATCCCACTTATGGTTTATCATCCAGAAGCGACACCGCGTCACACCGATGCACTCACCAGCATTGTTGATATTCCACCGACCGTCATTGATGTGTTCGGTGCGGAACGCGGGGCACAAGTGGAAGGGAACAGTCTCCTCCCAATTGTTATGGGAGATACCGACGCAGGACGTGAATATACTGTGACGCACGGTGCTTGGGTCGGTGGGTGGAGTCCTGATGGTGGTAGCCCGCATGGAAGTATCACCGATGGGACTTGGTCTCTACTTTTGGAGAACCAAGGTGCTCCGAAGCAGTTATTCCATTTACCCACTGATCCTGAACAACTGAATAATCGGTTTGAATCGGATACATCGGAGGCGCGCCGACTCTATCAAGCATTTTTGGACTTTTTGGCACAGCACGGTGCGCCTGAAGCAATGGTCTCTCAATTCCGGAATCGGTGGCAGGATTGATTTTACGTCCAATCCATAATTACGCCTAAGTATTCATCTTTTCGATCTGTCAATCCATCGTAGGCGGATTTTGCATCCTCGGGGTTGATGACGTGTGTCAGTAATTCTTCTACTTTGAACTTGCCCTCACACATAAGTGAATACACCAAGCGTGAGTTGCGTTCAAGCGAGTGCTTCGATTCGCCGGAGTGCATCGTCGGATAGACCCATTCATGTGCACTTCTGAGTGTAATCGCGCCTAAACCGATGCTGTGGCTATAGTTCAAAATTTCCGTTGCATTGGTGATATATTCGCCACGCGGCGAGCCGAGTAAGATAACTTCACCTTTTCTACCGGTCAGTTGGTACGCAGTCTCTACGAGTCGTGGGTTTCCGATGGCTTCAACGGTGACTGCTGTCTTTTCACCGTTTGTCAGTTCGATAACCCGTTCCAGCACATCTTCTTCGTCCGGATTAATCAGATGCTGGATACCACACTGCCGCGCGATTTCAAGTCGGCGCGGCACTCGCTCGATACTGATGACCTTCATGCCAGCGAGATTGAAGAGTTGAGATGCGGAGTTGCCGACCAATCCCAAGCCAATAATCGCGACGGTATCCCCGAATTCAGCGGACGATACCCGTAGAGATGTCATTGCGACTGTTGCCATTCGGACGAAAGGCACTAACTTCTCGTCTATATCTAATGGGGATTTGAACGCCAAAAGCACTGCTTCTGTTTTAGCGATGGAGGCGTGTGAACTATAACAGAAGGCGAGGTCTCCGACATCGCATTTGGTTACATTTTCGCCGACTTTGAGCACTTCACCGATCGCAGTATAGCCAGAACCGTGTGGGAATCGCGTGCCGCTTTCAAGTCCTGTATAGCCCGCGCCTTCGGTGCCCGGACTAATCAAGCTATAGTGCGTTTTGAGCAAAATTTGGTTGGGTGTAAGCACCTCGTCAAGTTCAAAATCTTCCAGCGTTGCTGAACGCTTCGCTGGCATTACAATCTGTTTGCCTTTCATGCCGTAATGCTCCTTGTTGAATTTTTCCTACTATGGTATCATATCTACAACATTTTTTATAGCAAGTTTCATGAAAAGGGTAGGGCATTTAGTTTTCGGGTTTTCAAGCGTCTTGGGAAGATCGCGACCACAGATCGCTCCTACAAGAGAACTAAATGACTCTGCATGAAAAGGGGATATTTCTTTATGAGACTCACGCAAGAACAGTGCGAAACCTTTCGGACACAAGGTGTACTGATCGCTAAAGATGCCTTGACTTACGAGGATCTGCAGCCGGTAATTGATGAGATTTCGGGTTGGATTTCGGCGCGCGCGCTCGCTTTAAAAGAGGAAGGTAAGATCGAAGACCTGCATGAAGATGAACCTTTCGATAAGCGATTTGCGAAATTGTTGGCACAGTCCGGCGAGATGGCAGGCGGATTGGATATTATGAACTATCGCGGTAAAGCCATCTTTGAATTTCTGAAGAACGATAACCTTTTGGATGTTGTTGAAGGAATCGTTGGACCGGAAATTACTTGCAACCCGATTCAGCACCTACGGGCAAAGCCGCCGGTTATAGATGGAAACGCGAGTTGGGCAGGTGGTGTGCCGTGGCATCAGGATGCTGGTGTCATGATGCCGGAGGCGGAAGGTTCTGAGATTGTCACATGTTGGCTGCCGTTAGGTGATAGCACGGTAGAGATGGGGTGCCTTCAGGCATTGCCGGGTGTTACTGAGGAAGAGGGGTATCTGGTCCATCAGAAAGAGGGTGGGACGATGATCAAACCGGAATTAATGCCGGATGTCGAACCGCTCATGTTGGAATGTTACCGCGGTGATGTCGTCTTATTGAGCCGTTTTACACCGCACCGTTCGGAGCCGAACACGTCTGATCGGTGTCGTTGGTCGTTGGATTTGCGTTATCAGACGACGGGACATCATACCGGACGGACAGCGCATCCAGATTTCATTGTGCGCAGTCGTAAAAATCCTGAAAACGTCTTGTCCGAACACCAAGAGTGGTGCGATTTGTGGGTAGATGCTTTTGAAAATCCGCGCGGCTTTGCAGGGCATAGGTCGGTATAGGTATCGATCAATTCTTCTTTTGTAGGAGCCGCAGAACCCGTAGCTCGTACCGGAGTGGAGGGGTTTTTGCTTGGGTGTTTCTTCAGATTTAAGAAGGGCACTTCAATTGCTATTTGCACGCTATTACTCCGCAAGGTAAATTAAAAAAATGCAAGCGATTATTCTTTGTGGGGGTCTTGCGACTCGGCTCGGTGCAGCAGCGAAAACGGTTCCGAAGGTTTTGCTGGAGATCGCTGGGAAAACAGTGCTGGAGTGGCAGATCCGATTGTTGAAAGAAGCCGGTGTTACTGGGGTTGTCCTCGCGTCGGGACACCTTCATGATGTAATTGATGAACGCGTCGGGGACAATTACGCTGGGATGTGTATCCGTTATGCCAAGGAAGAGAAGCGGCTCGGCACCGGTGGCGCGATTCAAAACGCGATGCGGCTGATTGATACGTCGCCCTTTTTTGTGATGAACGGCGACATCCTCCTTGTGGACTTTTCACTCCGAGAGATGTTAGATCGCTTTCGGGAAGGGATGGCAGGAATCCTTCTGAGCGTGCATGTCCCCGATATCCGTCCTTATGGTGAAATTGTAGCAGATGGTGATGGAAAGATTCAGGCGTTTCGTGAGAAACAACCGACACACCGTGCCGGATATGTCAACGGTGCTGTGTACCTCTTTGATCAGAGCATCGCTGACGCGTTTCCGGATGGACAAGAAACCTTTTCTATGGAACGCGACGTTTTCCCGTCGGTTTCCAATCTTTATGCGCTGCAAACGGATGCGGGGTGGATCGATATCGGGGTGCCAGAGCGGTTAGACTATGCTCGTAAACATTTCGTATTTTCTAAATTTCCTTGCGGTTCGGTGAGTATCGAAGAAACCCGCTAAAGAATCAGAATCAGAATCAGAATCAACGGTATGAATGCCTTATGGGCATTCACCGTATGGGCATTCACCGCCCCTTATCAGGGACTTGTGCGCTTGGAAGAAACCCCCTAAATCCCCCTTATCAGGGGGACTTGTGAGGCATCTTCTAATCAAAGGTTTCTTTTTAGATACATGCGGATTGGTATTTATGCGATAGGTTTTAGATTTCTGTCGCTTCACCTGTTCGCAGGACGACATAACTTCGATAGCGTTCTGGATGTATTTCGCCGGTTTCGACAGCATCTTGGACAGCACAATCGGGTTCTGTGACGTGTGCACAATCGTTGTATTTGCAGGTGCCGAGGTGCGGTTCCATTTCTGGGAAATAGGACGCAAGATTTTCCGTATCAATCCCCCATAATCCAACTTCTCGGATACCCGGCGTGTCCGCGACTTCGCCGCCGATATCCAGTGCAAAAAGTTCCACCAGTGTTGTTGTATGTCGTCCCTTTTGGGTTTTAATGCCGACTTCACCGGTTCGCAAACCTAAATTCGGTTGGATCGCGTTCAGCAGGCTGGATTTTCCCACCCCGGATGCCCCGATGATGACACTGAATTTATCCCTTAAGACCTCTTGAAGTGCGTCAAGGCTTTCGTGTTTATGGATACTGGTATAGAGGACTTGATAGCCTAACTTCTCATAATTGCTGAAGGTTGTGGCGTGTTCTTCCTGTTGGGTTGTGTCCACTAAATCCATTTTATTTAGACATATCACAGCATCCATGTCACCCGCCTCAGCCAAAATTAGGAATCTGTCGAGTGTCCGAAAGTTAAGGGGTGGCATATATGTTGATGCGACGGCTACGATTTGATCTGCGTTGGCAACGATAACCTGTTCGATATCGCCCTGCTTTCCGGCGTATTGCCGCGAGAATTTTGTTTCGCGAGGCAGAATATCCTCTACGACTCCTTCTTCAGCGTCAAGTTGTGTGAAGATAACTCGGTCACCAACAGCCACCGGATCTGCGTATAATCTGCGTCCGGTTTCGGAGCGATGTTTCCGTTTGAGTGTGCCGCGGAGTGTACATCGCAGAATAATATCATCGTGCTGAACGTCGTAAAACCCCGTTCGCGCCCGAATGACTCTACCTTGTTCATGTGAGAGGATAAACACCACCTCCAGGCGTTTGTCAGACGTAAGTCTTCATTGTTTTCAAAGCTACCTCAATATTATCGTCAAAATTGTCAAACTTACACTCACATGAGACACGACCGTCGTAGCCTGCCTTTTGGAGTGCGGTAAAGAAGTCTGTAAAATCGAAATCGTCGTTTCCTGGATAAGAACGTTTAATGGGTTCCGCGATGTGGACGTGTGCAAGCCACTCGGCGGCATCAATAATATTTTGCATTGGCTCCTCCTCTTGCCAGATATGATAAAGATCTGCTAATGCTTTGATGCCATTACGATTCACCCGTTTTGCCATCGCGACACCATCTGCGACGGTTCGGAGAATATTTCCTTCTCGCAGGCAAATCGGTTCAATGACGATGGTCATGTTATGATTTTCTGCGTGATCTGCCGCCATATCAAGGAATTCAGCGATCTGTGCGAGTGCTCGTTCGCGCGAGTAACCTTCCTCTATGTTCCGAGAACCACTACTTCCGTAAACGATTACTTCGCCGCCGATTTCATTGGCTCTGCGACAGGCAGTCTCCACGTAGTGAGATAGGCGTGGAAAATCAACTGTGTTACCTACCACGCGTAAGTCACCTGGAATGAAGCCTGAGTAGGATTCCGGTTTTAAAGGGGCTTTCATCGCCTGCTCTCGGATTTTCTGGAATTCGGCTTCGTCTGTCTCAGGTATCAACGCCGAACGAACCCCTAATTCAATATAATCGTATCCGGCTTCTGCGAGCCGATTCACATTTTCCAAACCCGTACAGATCCCAAATCGCATGCGTTTGCTCCTTTTATGTGTATATCTAAAAAATTAAAACAGAAATATGATAAATTTTCAAGGATAGTGATTCGTGGAGCCTCGAAGGATGTTTATTTTCCTGTCGTTTTATTTCCCAAATCGCCGTTTTCGTTGGCTGTAAGCACGCAAGGCGCGGAGAAAGTCGATTTTCCGAAACGAGGGCCAATATGTGTCGCAGAAATAAAATTCCGAGTAAACGCTCTGCCAAAGTAAAAATCCTGATAACCGGACCTCCCCACTGGTGCGGATGATTAGCTCAGGATCAGGGAGATCTGAGGTATATAGGTAGGGTGTAATCTTATCCACGGTGAGTTCGTCTGCGATTTGATGAACCGGTTTCCCACTTTTACTTTCGGCTTTTAGATGTCCCCGAAATGCCTCAATGATTTCTTCTCGACCTCCGTAAGCGACAGCCACGTTTAAGATGAATTTGTCATAGTTTTGCGTTGCTTCTTCTGCCTCCCGAATCGCTTCTTGCAGGCTTGGTGGTAGCAGTTCTATCTGCCCCATTGCGCGGACCTTAATCTGGTTGGCATGAAGTCCTTCGATTGTAACGAGTTCCCGCATTTTCCCTTCAATAAGTCCGAGAATGCCTTCAACTTCATGCGCTGCGCGTTTGAAATTGTCAAGCGAAAAAATCCATATTGAAAAAATTTCAACGCCGAGTTCGTCGCACCAGTGGAGTACTTCTTCTAATTTGTTTGCGCCTTCATGGTGTCCTTTAATAATGTTATCAAGTCCGCTGGCTTTAGCGTAGCGGCGATTTCCATCAAGGATTACGCCGATATGACGGGGTATCTTCCACGCATTTGCTTCGGATTCTAACCGCCGCTGGTAAGCCTTATAAAAAAGTTTTTCGATTTGTCTTTTAACGTAGCGGAATGGCTTCATGTTTGTATCCTAATTTGTTGGCACAAGTTGTGATTAAAGCACAACTTATAGGCACATATAGCAAATTCTATTATAACACGCGGAAGGCAAAAAATAAAGTCTATTTTTATTCTCTTGGTTGATTGACATCTTTGAATCTACTACATAGTTAAGACTTTAAAAAGTTGACAGGTTGTAGGGATTATGATAAAGTTATGTAAAATATTTGTTGGTGCACTGTAAGGCGTAAGTTTAAAAGAAACCCGGTGCAGTTAGGCACTGCTGGCGGGGTTTGAAACCCCGCCAGCAAGGGGCTGCGTAAGTCCTACAAAAATCATTTCACGTTCATTGGAGTCAGATTCTATATGGAAGTTAAAACTTCCGCTTCGTTAGCATCATCACAAGTTCCTGCCCACGGTGTCACACTCAAATCTATTCTTATTGCCGTTATTCTAATACCGATTAACTGCTATTGGGTCATTGAGATGGAGGTTATTCGGTACTCAGGTCACCCTGTAACAATCTCCCTCTTTTTTAACGTAATTTTCAGTTTGTTCATGGTCATTGGTGCGAACCAATTATTGCGCCGTTTTGTGCCGCGTATGGCGTTGGTCCAAAGCGAATTGGTAATTGTTTACCTGATGCTGTCTATCGCTTCGGGGGTTACTGGACACGATATGCTTGAGATTTTGGTGCCGATGTTAGGGCATGCGTTCCGTTTCGCGACTCCAGAAAATGAATGGCAACAGTTATTCGTGCCATTTCTTCCAGAGTGGCTTACTGTCAGTGATGCATCGCTTTTAAGTGGTTATTATGAGGGTGAATTGCCGCTCTATACGGCTGAGACATTGCTCGGATGGGCAACGCCTGTGCTTTGGTGGACGGCTTTTATTACTGTGTTGATTTTCGGGATGCTTTGCATCAATATAATTGTCCGAAAACAGTGGATCGAACACGAAAAGTTAAGTTACCCGATCATTCAACTCCCGCTCCAGTTAACAGAGACTCCACAGACCCGTCTCTTTCAGAGTAGATTGATGTGGATGGGTTTTGGGATCGCGGGTGCGCTTGCTTTCTGGAACGGTATTAATTTTTTGTTCCCAATCTTACCGGAATTTCGAACCCGTGTGCGAAATTTTCAAATCTTTACAGAGAGCCCGTGGAATGCTATGGGCAGTATTCCGTTTTCATTGTATCCGTTTGCGATCGGACTCGGCTTCTTTATCCCGTTAGATCTTTCGTTCTCATGCTGGTTTTTTTTCTGGTATTGGCGATTTATGCGTGTGCTTGGTGCTGCGCTGGGTTTACGGACCCTCCCACGGTTTCCGTACATGAATGAGCAAGCAGCCGGTGGTTACCTGGCATTATGCGTATTGGCGATTTGGGCGAGTCGTAGACATCTGTTGCACGTTGCAAAAACTGTTGTGGGACTCAATACACAACAGGGCGATACAGTCGTCAGTGCTTCCGGGCGCGAAACACAAGAGGCGATGTCCTATCGCGGAGCGACGCTTGGTCTTATCGCTGTAATGATATTCCTTGTACTTTTCTGTTACTATGGTGGTGCTGAGCTTTGGGTGATGTTTGCATTTTTTGTTATCTATTATATGATTTCGATTGCCATAACTCGGATGCGCGCTGAACTCGGTACACCTGTGCATGATCTGCACTATTCTGGTCCCGATGAAATCCTAACTCGGACAGTTGGCACGCGTCGATTGGGAAGAGACAACCTCATTATGTTCTCCATGTTCTGGTTTATTAATCGTGCACATCGGAGTCATCCTATGCCGCATCAGTTAGAAGGCTTTAAAATCATGGAACGAACGAACATGACGATGCATCGAATTATTTTTGCCTTAACGCTGGCAACCGTTTTAGGTTCGTTGGCAGGGTTTTGGGCATTAATTGATCGGGGTTACCGGTTGGGGATGGAGGTCCGCGCCTATTGGCCCTCTTTGAGTGCCTTCGGGATAGAACCGTATCGTCGCCTTGCGGGGTGGTTACAAGCCCCTGAAGAGACGCTCGTTGCTGAGAGTGGGTTCATGGGGCTGGGTTTCCTACTGACGACAGTATTGATGTTCTTTCGGATGCGATTTGTATGGTGGCCCTTCCATCCTGCTGGGTTTGCAATTTCTACGAGTTGGGGTATGCATGTTACGTGGAGTTGTCTTTTCATGAGTTGGTTAATCAAGTGGTTGATTCTTCAATATGGTGGTGTCGTGCGGCATCGGAAGATAGCCCCTTTCTTTTTAGGGCTAATCTTGGGGGAGTTTACCATCGGTAGTCTTTGGACAATCTTCGGAATTATCGCTGGAATTCCTACCTACGGATTTTGGGTGTAATTGTTTAATGTCTCTTCTTAATCATCGTCAGGATGTGCGTTTATTGCCAGATTTAGCGGGAGTAGGAACAAGATCAAACTAAACAGAAGTGTCCATTGCCATTCCCATTTAAGTGGTGCCATCCCTAAAAATTGCGTGACAGGTTCGATATAGAGCGTTGTCAGGTGAAGGGCAATAACGATGAGAAAGATGACGATAAACCGAGAGTTCGCGAACATTCTTTGAAATAGTGATTCCCATGGATAACGTAGTGTTTGCCAGCATGTAGCCAGTTGTGTAAAGATGAGTGTGGTACAAACGACTGTGCGTGCTATCGCGATATCTGGTGGATTTGTCGTTCCGACATCTCCGTTTGAGAACACTTCTTTCATTAGCGTCGAAACGCCAAGTGTGTCTGACAAGGTAGGGGAACGCCATAGCATAAAGAAGAAGGGAATGGTTGTCATTAGACTGATGGTCACGGCGCGGCAAATAATGTCGATACCTGTCGTTTTAGAGAAAAAACGCGCCCTTGAAAAAAGGGTTGGTCGATGGTGTTTTTCATCAGCGAATATCTGTTCCGTACCTATACCTAATGATGGTAGTAAGGTTGAGAGGAGTTGCACCCAAATTATCTGTGTTAATGTTAAAGGCATTGGCATTTTATAGAGATAGTGCAGTACCGTCCCGATCGTGAGAGTGAGGAGTAGTGAGAGTGTACAGGAAAAATTCCAACGGAGAAAACTCGATGCATTATGGTATGCCTCTCGGGCATGAAGGAGTGCATCTCTTACAGATTGGAAGCCTTTATTGCTGATGAGTCCGTCGGCTGCAGCTTGTATGACGTGTGATGCGTGTGTACTATTTGCAAGGGTGATATCCGAAACAGTCATTGCGCGTAGATCCGTTCTATTTTGCCCCAAAAATCCTACGGCATGTCCTTGACGCTTTAGACTCAGAACAATATTCCTGCGCTGTTCCCAAGTTGGCTGCGAATAAGCGAGCCACTTCGCTGTCTCGTTGTCAATTTGTTCACGCGGGACTGCTTCAAGTTCTTCTCTTGATGCCACTGCTTTCCGGTTGTGAATAAGACCGAGATCTTTTGCTACGTCAACAGTTTCTTGCTCTTGGTTTTCGGAGATGAGGATAATTTTAAGCCCCGTGTCAAGACTGGATTTCAGAATTGTTTTCGTCTCTTGGTCATTGCTGACCGAGAAACTCATAAATCCTAAAAAGATAGGATTATTTTCCATCTCTTGCGGTTTCAGAATAACATTAGAGGAGTGAAAGGCGACCCCATAGACCTGAGCCTTGGTATTAAGCAGATAGTCTATGATTTCATGGTACATTTCGTGCTTACCGTTGAGTAGGGGCGTAATTTCTCCGTTAATAAGTACAGAACCGCAGGTATTGAGTATTGTCCGTGCATCTCCAAAAATGATATTGAGATAATCTTCCGGTGCGGACTCAAACACTTGCATCTGGTATCCATAGGTACGCGTTGAAGGGTATGCGTCCACCAAGGGGAGTTTCGTTTTGACACTATCGAGTTGATAGCCGAGGCTTTCCATGTTCTTTTCGATGGCGGTCTTGGGTGAAGGTGTTCCTTCATCGTCTGAGGCTGCTGAAGTTCCCGTGATATTGGCAGTGCCGGAGTCATGCGGACGCTGCCCGCCAGAGGTGCCGAGACCCGCAGTGAATATCAAGTGTGGGGCACCTTGTGGAATTTTTCCGCCAATTGGTATCGCTTCGACCGCTTTTTGTCGTTCTGTAGGTGTCAGGTCCTGCAGGGTATCCAACCATGTTTGCCACGTGTTGCCATCAATGAGTTGTTCATCAACGAAGAGGTGAGAGATCGTTAGTGCTCGTGTCGTTGCAAGCCCAGTTTCATTTGCACAAAAGGTGGTAATGCGACTCAATTTCTCAAGGCTGCGTGAATTGCGTAATGTGAGCCCTTTTTCCATCAATTTTTGGGCATGTTTAGAAAATGACAAGCGGAGCAATCTAATAACATCGTGTGGTGCTGCGGCAACGGCAAATAACAAACCCAGATGGATTAAGGCGTACCAATCAGTAACCTGATTCTGGTATTCAAACCACCATGCGATTGCTACGGCTATAGCTGCGATGATCATACCAGTTATCTTTATAATCGTCTGTAAATCTCCGATTTCGTTTTCAGCGAAGGTATTCGCTATAGGTATTGGACGGGCATCTTGACGTTGTTTCCATATTTCTATCTGTTTTCCTGTTTTTACAACGATTGCGGCTCCATGTCCAGCTACGATGTATGTCCCACCGAATGCCATGTTTCTCTGTTTTTCCGGTGGTAAAGCAGGGTCTGGAATATCTACGCTTGTTTTTTCTACTGGCGCCTCTGTTCCAAAGAGTCCGGATTCGTCGATCGTAAGCCCTTCAGATTCAATAATTCTGGCATCAGCAGGCACGTAGTCTCCTGCAGTGAATGAGAGTAAATCGCCAGGGACAATGTCCTCCAGTGCGCATTTTTCAAGTTTTCCTTGTCGAATGACTTTGATACTATGCACCATGAGTTTGTTGATGCTGGCATCACGATTGCGAATACGGTACTCCGTTGTCCATGCATACGCGATATGAATAACTAAAACTACGCCGACGATACCCGCTGTATGGAGACTAATGCTATTTGCACCATTGACAAAGGAAATAATCAGGATTGTTGTCATGAGTGCTAAAACGATAATGCGCCATGTCAGCAGCGACATCAGAAACGCCTTAAGAGGGAAGGCATTTTTTTTAGAAGCAAACTCGTTCTTGCCATGCCGTGCTCTCGCTTTTCCAAGAGTCTCCGCGCTCAACCCTTGGTCCATGTTGGTGTCGAATTTGTTCAGTATTGATGCAATGTTTTCTGTATGAAAATTTGACATCTTTTTATCGGTTTTCAATGTTAGGTTACAAGAGAAGATTTCTAAAGGAAAACCTTTTAGACGGTAATTGTCGAATCAAGGTTTAATTGTTGATTGTCAGATATTCTCAATATGAACGCTCGCGCCATTAACATCCGGCTTTAGAATTCTGATATCAGATACAATCTGGTGTTTTTTGAAGGCAGATTTCATCTGTTCAGCCACCTGATCTGTATGGTCTAAGCAGTAGGCTGCGACTGTCGGTCCCGCGCCACTCAACGCAACGCTAAGTGCCCCAGCAGCGGTAGCGGCTTTTGCGACATCGTCAAATCCTGGAATTAGCGAGGCACGGTATGGCTGATGTAACCTGTCTTTCATAGCGACAGGTAACATCTCAAATTGACCTGTAGCAATACTGGCAATTAACAGGGTACTTCGACTCGTATTATATATTGCATCTGCGAAACTTACTGATGTGGGCAGCACGCCTCGCGCTTGTTCTGTCGATAGTGGAAAATCTGGAATTGCAAGCACGACCGAAAGCACTGGTGGACATTCCAACCGGACGGTATGCACTTGTGCATCCTCCAGTGCTGAGACAACGATGCCGCCATACAATGAGGCAGCGACATTGTCTGGGTGTCCCTCTAATTCTGTTGCAAAGTTAAGGAGTTCTATGTCAGAAAATGGAGAGTCGCATAGCAGATTTGCGGTGAGTAACCCGCCAAGAATCGCCGTTCCACTACCACCCAATCCACGAATCGCTGGTATTCCATTCTCTATCTGCAATTTGAAGCCTTTTGGAGGTTTAGTGCCGCTTCGATTGAAGACAAGTTCTACTGCTTGAAATGCGATATGCTCTGGCGTGCCCGGTATTTTATCCGCGTCTACGCCACTAACAAGAACTTGCGTGTCGGTTTTAGTGGTTTCCAGCGTGACTGTGCTGTAGAGTTGCAACGCAAGCCCGAGTACGTCAAACCCGGGCCCGAGGTTTGTTGTGCTTGCTGGAATCCGTGCGATAGCTTTTTGGTTAAAAGTAGGAGGCATACAAGAAATTCCCGTGATGAGTTGTCAGTGTTCAATTATAGGTCACAGAGGCGGATATCCTTACTAACAACTGCTGATGACTGCTAACTCTGAAGAGTGCTACAATTTTGAAATAGCAGTTTCAATTCTGCCTAATGCCTCTTGGATATTTTCCAACGAATTAGCGTATGAAAGCCGTAGGTAACCATCACCGTACTTACCGAAGGCGGTTCCCGGTAAAAGTGCGACCTCTGCCACTTCCATGATGTAATCGGCAAGATCTTCACATGAGAGGGGCAATTGTGTTACATTCGGAAACACATAAAATGAACCCAGGGGCTTTATACAACTGATCCCGTCAATTGCATTCAATCCATCTACAATTGCATCACGCCGCTTCTGAAATTCTGCGACCATTTCCGTCACAAAAATTTGCGGACCTGCAAGGGCTTCTATCCCTGCGAGTTGTGTGAAGGTAGCAGTGCAGGAGTTTGAGTTAATAGTTAACTGCGTAATTTTATCAGCAATTGGTTGGGGAGCGATACCGTACCCCAATCGCCATCCTGTCATTGCGTAGGTTTTAGAGTGTCCTTCGATTAGAATTGTCCGTTCCTTCATACCGGGGAGGCTGAGGACGCTGTGGTGTTTGCCCTCATAGAGGATTCGAGAGTAAACTTCATCTGTCAAGACATAAAAATTGTGTTTCTGGGCGAGTTCAGCAATAGCATCAAGGTCTTCAGAGGTGAGTGTGCCGCCTGTTGGATTCTGCGGTGAGTTGAGAATTAGGAGTTTCGTCCGATCGGAGATTGCGTCCGCGAGGTCTTCGAGTCGGAACCGGAAATCAACCTCCTCACGAAGTGGCAGCGGTATCGCTTTTCCACCGATGAAGTCAATAACGGATTCATAAACAGGAAAACCCGGTTCAGGATAAATCACCTCATCACCATCATCTATTAAAGCGAGGATGGTGAAGAAGATGATCGGCTTTGCACCGGGGGTTACCGTGACCTCGTCAGGGTGTATTGTAATACCCCGTGTGTCCGTTATATGCTGCGCGACGACTTCTCGAAACGCTGGTACACCTGCGGATGGACAATACCCGGTATGTCCTTCCTTCATGGCTTTGTAAGCTGCTTCAATAATATTAATCGGTGTTGGGAAATCCGGTTGTCCGATCTCTAAGTGGATGATGTCCTTGCCTTGCGCCTCAAGTTGTTTGGCTTTGGCAAGTACCTCAAATGCGGACTCTGTTCCCAATCGACTCATCCGCGTTGCGAATGTGGATGTTTCCAAAATTATACCTCCACTATTTTTTAAATTACCTTGTGGTTCGGTCAGGTGTGCTTCCGCTACGCGTTGTTTACTTCCCTTGCAATATTACACCATTTCCGCCTGTTAACCAGACCTGTTTGCCTAAAATAAAGACGCTATTCAATCGGATCTTCCCAACCTCTAACATACCTGCCTTGAGATCACCCAAGTCCTGGACTTCCCAATCCTTACCACCGTTATTGGTATGTACAATCACACCGACACCGAGTTCTCCGCCGACCGCCCAGCCCATATATTGATCAGCGAATTGGATGCTTCTCAGTGTTTCTTCGGTGTTGCTCATCTGTATTGCCCATTTTCCACCACCGTTACTGGTATGAAGGATAAGACCGTTCTCACCGACCGCCCAACCGTGCTTCTCATCTAAGAAAAAGATATCTTTAAGCACATCTTCCGCGCCAGTTTCTTGTGCCTCCCAACTCTGTCCGCCATCTGTTGTCTTCTGGATCACGCTATTTTGACTCACTTGTGGGACGACGTGGACACCCGCGACCCAACCTGTGGATTCGTTGATAAACTGAATGGCACTGTACATCGTTGCTTCATCATCACCAACGGCGCCGAGTTGCCCACCTTGAAGAATTTTCCAAGAACGTCCACCGGTTGTCGTTGAGAGAATGGTATCGTTTGCGCCAACTGCAAACCCTACATCCTTATTGGTGAAGTAGATGCCATTAAGTCCATTGCCGACTTTACTTGTTTGAAGTTCCCAATCTCTGCCGTTGGTAGTGGCAGCAATCATACCATTTTCGCCAATTGCCCAGCCGTGTTTGTCGTCTAAAAAATAGAGACTGTTGAGTTGGTCTTTAATATCAATCTCTGCTCTACTCCATGTTGCTCCGCCATCTGTCGTATATCCGATAAAGCCGGGATAGTCTAAGTTAAACGGCGAAACACCGACTGTCCATCCGTTTTGTTCGCTCGTAAAAATGATGGACATGTAATCCCTAACCTCAGGGTCGCGTTCTTGTAGGATATTCCAATTTCCTGATGCCGGTAGCACAATTGCTAAGATACCGGTGATTGCGAGTAGGGTTATCCCCCATGATGGGCGTGACTCAAATTTGTTCATTGTTATTGTATCTCCTTTTTTGATGTTGGATTAACAGCAGGTATTTTTTGATGTAGTTTGTAGATTACTAAAAACTTGCTGTTATAAAAATTTAATGCGGCTTAACAAGCCAAAAATTTGTCATAAGTAATTAAAGGTATAATATAACCTTGAATTGAGAATTAAGTCAACAGTTTTTTGAGTTAGCAAAGGGTATTTAGTTTCAAGAAATTATTGGGTTCCATGTTTTCGCTTAACGATCCAGTGCGGTTAGGAATGCAGGTCGCATTTGGACGGGTACGCCGCAAAACCGCGCCTACTGAGTCTGGGTGGGCAAAATGCTGCGGAAAAATGGAAACTAAACCGTGTTATTTGGCGAGGATTAGCGTCCCTGTTTTAAAATTTTCTCCTACCTGAAGTTGGTAAATATAAACGCCGCTTTCCATAATTTCTCCTGCTTCATCACGACCATCCCATGTCAATTCTGTCTCACCGGGCAGTGCTGTTAAGGTTTTAACAAGCATTCCATCAATGTCGTAGATGAGTACTGTGAATTCACCTGAAGCATCCTCAATTGAACGCGCGGGGAATACGACCTGATTGAAATCTTGGTCTAAAGAGAGTGGCGTGAATGGATTTGGATACGGTTTATCAAAGATGCGCAGTTTTTTCTGTAGTGGTGCGGATTTATTATCTGCTTCATCAATTGCGATGACCGCATAAGTAAAACTGCCTATAGGCAATGTTTGGGTATCAATAAACGTATATCCTGTACGTTCGTCTTCTGGTTTTGCCTCTATTTCACCATTAGGAAGCGGTTGGAGTTCACCCGTTCCTGATGCCCTGAACTGAACTTGATACGTTATCACATCACGACTGGCACTCGGTTTCCACGTAATTTCCACGCCGTCGTTTGAGGTGGTAATGCTGAGCATCGTTGGTGGTTCGGGCGCGGCTTCATCCTCTGATACGGTCACAAACTGTATCGCGGAACGTTCCGATTGCAAGGAAGGTATTTTATAAGCTGTGATCTGATACGTATGATCGCCCGGGAGAACGTTCACTTCACGGAACGTGGTTGAGGAACGGTCTTTGACATCAATAGGATCTTCCTTGTCTCTGTAGATGAGGTAACCGTTGACATCCGGGTCATCTGATTTTTCCCAACGGAGCGTCACATCATTTTCGCCGGTTGTGTCGGCTTCAGCCGTAAAACCTATAACTGGGTCAGGCGGCACATTGGGAATTACCTGTAATGTAAAGTCGTCGTTGTTGAGTTTCCCGTCTGCTTGTCCGGGTCGGATAAATTCACCGATAGGCGCGTCATCAAGATTGCGCAAGCGCACCCTGAAGACTGCCTCTAATGTAAGAGTGTTCGGTGTCTGGCAGTCAAAGGTAATTTCATAGATTGAATTTTGGAAATCGTTGATGACATCTGCGAGTTCAACGCGCAGGGTATTTCCACCCGAGACGACAGCTCGCGCTACGATTGGGTTCCGGTCCCGCAAGATGCCTTTGAAGTAGGACGATTGTGTCAGGAATCCAGGTGGCATTGCGATTTCAATAACCTTAATTTCTTCCCCCGGTTCTGCAAGTGATCTGTCTATTATAAGCGTTACAATCAAAGGCACCGTTGAACTGGCAGGCACAATACCTTTTGTTTGGCCAACGACATTTATCTCACCGACAGAAGTAACCGCAGTATAACCGTTTATGGCGATCAATAGATTAACGATAAGTAGGAAAATAATCGCTGTGTTTTTCATTTCAAAAATCTTTCTTTAGAGTAGTAGATTGACGGAAAACCGTTGTGTTATATTGTCTTGAAAGTCCCCACTTAGCAGCTGAAATCCGTAATCAAGTTGGAGAGAGGTGCTACTGATTGGGAGCTTAGCACTTCCACCAAAACTTAGCGTTGTGGCGGAATCGCTGCCATTTTTTATCCCGTAACCACCACGGAGAGCAATGGATTTATTCAACCAGATTTCTATGCCTGTGCGGATATAAGTGGCATCATTACGAGATGCAATCTCGAGCGTCCCTAAACTACCTTTCAATAAATTGCTGACTGCCGCACCTTGTGTGCTCATCTCTGCGATAGATTCAAGTCTGTATGCCAAGCCTACGCGAATGTTCATTGGTACCGGTGCTATAGGTGTGTCGTCAATGGGGGTATTGGAGATACTCATATCTGCAGGCAGTAAATTCTCTGCGGACGCACCGAGGCTAAGGCTTTTGAATGGTTTTGCAATCACCCCCAGATCAAAAGAGACGGCTGAGCTGGATGTTTGAGCAAAATACGGGTTCTCGGCGACGAATTCGTTCGCTTCATCAAAAGAGGTTCCGAAAAGTTTCAGATTTGCACCAATCGCGAATTGTTTGAAAAGTGCGTTGCCGTAAGAGATACGTACTATCTGTTCCCGATAAATTTCAGAATCTTCTGCCAGGATACCGAGACTCGCTCCGATCGCACCTATTTTCCCGACAGGGATAATGCCGCTGATAGCGTTATAAGTAATGAGTCCATTAAAACGCTGTGCGTGTGTTCCACCGAGGTGGATAGCGTCGATATAGCCTAAACCTGCGGCATTGTAATTCGCTGCGTTGCTATCATCGGCGAGTGCAACGAATGCTCCACCTAAACCGAGAGGTATCGCGCCAACACCGATGTCGTTAAATGCAGCGAAAGTAACAACTGGAAAAAATAGAGTGATAGATAGAATGAGTTGAAATATATGTTTCAAGTTATTATTTCCTTTATAGCGGATCAAGCAGTTGATTTTTCCGAACCGACACCCGCAGGATTGTGATCGGTGGTAAGATTTTGATGGTAGATTCACTTTGTCCTGCCTGTCATAGGTACAAAGCGAACAGGGATGACTTCAGTCGTTTCGAGGGGCGGGATTGCGTTCTCCACCTTTTGAAGCCCTTTTTGGATTAAAAGGAGTTTCTGTTCGGAACCACCGACCGGTATCACCATCCTACCGCCCATGGCAAGTTGCTCAATGAGTTGTTTTGGTATATCTTTAGGTGCCGCTGCGACGAGCACTGCATCGTACGGTGCGTATTCTTGCCAGCCATAATGACCATTCCCTTTTTTCAGGTGGACGTTTTGGTAGTTGAGTCCGTCCAACCGTGCTTTCGCATTTTTAGCAAGCAAGGGTATGATCTCAATAGAATAAACTTCTTTTGCCAACTCTGCGAGAATTGCCGTCTGATAGCCGCACCCTGTGCCAATCTCAAGTACTTTTGAAGTCGGTGTGAGTTCCAACAAGTCTGTCATCAGGGCAACGATATACGGTTGTGAGATTGTTTGGTCGCAATCGATCGGTAGTGCTCCATCTTTATATGCTACACTGAGGTATTGAGGTTTTACAAATAGATGTCGTTCTACCTTTCGCATGACAGCAAGCACCCGCGGGTTACGAATACCACGCGCTGCAATTTGGTTTTGGACCATTTTTTGGCGCAGTGTTGAATGGTTTTTGGCGAACAACATTTTTAACGCCTTTCCAACATTAGTTTTTAAGACTTAGTTGCCCATATTATATTTTTAATTCGCTAAACTTATATGATAAGGCATGAGGAGGAAAAACCGCTGTTTTCTAATTATATTTAGGAGTCTCATGGTCGTGTTCAATGTGTCATACTGCGCAATAAACTGTAGCGGAGATTTGGTTTTTGCTACCACATTCTCCGTATCGCTGTTTTCGAGCCGAGTTGTAAATGGCAACCGAAGTGTGCCGAATATTTGGGACAGCCACGTTTTTTTTCGAAATTGGACTATCTCAAATGACTTTTCTCCGAGTCCAGCGCGTTCCCGTGCGATTGCAAGCGCGAGACTTAAACCTCCTAATTGGTCTACAAGTCCGTTTTCCTGTGCTTGCCTACCTGACCAGATGCGTCCTTGTCCGAGTCTATCCACATCTTCCACTGTCAACTCAGTTCGTCCGAGTGCCACTTTTTTGATAAAGTCGTCATAAATCTCCTCGATCTGTTTCTGCACGATTGCTTTTTCTGACGGTGGGTAGTCACCGTAGTCTGAGTAAAAATCGGCGTGTGTGCCTCGTTTGAGAATTTCTTTGTTGATGCCGAGTTTTTCATAGAGTCCTTTGAAGCTATACTTACCGCTGATAACGCCGATGGATCCGGTAATCGTTCCCGGTTCGGCGACGATGGTATCTGCCGGTGCTGCTATGTAATACCCACCTGATGCGGCAACATCGCCCATTGAGACGACAAGCGGTTTGACCTGTGTAAGCCCCACCAATTCACGCCATATCGTATCGGCTGCGGTAACGAGTCCGCCACCGCTGTCAATCCGCAACACAACTGCCTTGATGTCATTGTTATCTTTTACCTCTCTAACGATCCGTGTGATTGTATCGGCACCCATCACTTGTGTGCCGAGAAATGGATCTACGAAGCTATCGCCTGTTAACATCAAACCTTTCGCCTCAATAATAGCGATCTTCGGCTGTGGTACCTGCCAATCTTGTATGTCGAGTCCGCTTTCTGCGTAGTCGCTTAACGTTACCAAATCGGTGTAGTCGTTTGTGAGTTCGGTTACAACATCCGGTAGTTCATCTTCATAGACGGATCGGTCTACGAGTTCAGTAGCAAGTGCTTGCCGTGCTGTATAGGGTCCCTCGTTGATCCGTTTTTTCACGTCTTCGTGTGTCCATCCGCGTCCTTCTGCGATTGCATCTACAAGTTGCTCGTAGAGGTCATCAAGAATGATATTCTGAATCTCGCGATGTGCTTCAGACATCTCTTGGCTTGTAAATGCTTCGGATGCTGATTTGTATTTGCCGATATGTTCAAGATCCGCTCTGATGCCGAGGAGGTCTAATGCGCCTTTGTAAAAAGAACGTTCTGTCCGCAAACCGATCAATCGGACTTCAGCGGAGGGGTGAATCAAGATGCCGTCGCAGGTGGTAGCGACGATGTAGTCCCCGGTGGAGCAACTTGAGAGGTAGCAGAGCACGACGCGTCCGGATTCCCTGAAATCCAAGATTGCATCTGACATCTCTTGGAGTTGTGCCATCCCATAACTACTTCCATTGATACGAATGAGGACACCCGCAACATCTTCATCCCATTTTGCTATCGGGAGGACCTCTTTAAGAGATCGCATCGGCAGATCGAGAAACATACGACGGCGAGGGACCGGTTTCGTTTTCCGGATATTGGAGAAATGGAAATAGCCGACCCCGGTTTGTGCCTCTCGGTTTTTGTCAAAGGCATTATCTGTTCCGAATCCCCAGTTTCCGATATTTATGCCGAACCGTACATCGAAACTCAAATCGCTATTTAAGGTGCCGCGAAGCATCAGTTCGCGGATAGGCCGTACCTCTAAAGCATAGCGGAATTTTAAATCCTCTATGCCTTGTGTTTTCTGCACATCCATTGAGAGCGTAGTCCGCCATGTTCCGGGACGGAGTGCTAATCCTAAGTCGTAGGTGCGTCCGAGTTTTTCGCCAAGTAGTTTAGGACGATTGAGATCGCGTGCGATCGCCCCGATTGAGAAGTAACGTCGTCGGTACATCAAGCCAAGGGAGAGGGAACGGAATCCATCGTAACCTTTATCGTCCGAATTCATCCAGCTGTAACTCGTGCCCCAATAGAGCGAGTTGCCCAGATGCCGTCCACCTGAGAGTGTGTAGCGTGTGAAATCTGTGTCAGCATCGGCGGTGACAAATTCCATACCGAAACCCGCGCCAGGGACAGCGAGGAAGAAAGCGTCATCGCCTGCCCAATCACTTTGATATGTTCGCAGGTAGTATAAGTTTAAACTACGTCCTGTACCGAGACCTGAGGGATTAAAAAAGGTCGCTAAGGCATCGTCGCTCGTTGCGATGGAACTGGAAGGTAAATGGGTATGTGCCTTCGGTGGTGTGTCGGCAGCAGAGAGCGTGCTCATCCCGTAGATGAATGCTGCTGAGATAACAGCCTTCCTAATGTATCCTAAGTACCTATCAAATGAGGGTGTAACAATGGATATACTTCTCATCTAATGTGGGTTTGCGGGCAGGCGGATTACGCCAACTCACAGTTCAGACTCTACTATAGGATACCATAAAACAGTAAAGATTGCAACAAAAATCCTGCGACTTACGTAATTTTTCTATACCGCCTACACGTTAGGTGCTGCTGGTGAGGTTGGAATGCAGGTCGCATTTGGGCGAGTACGCCGCAAAACCTCACCAACAAAAGGATTTTGTGCAAGTCCTGTGCAATAAATGCTAAGAACGCCGAGCATATTGTGGGAATAATTCATCGTGAATGTCACTACATTGCTGGAGGTGGATTCTCCTGCTTTCATTTGCGGTATCAACCATCGTTGGGAAGAACATCCCCGCGCCTGTATCAATCTGATACCCACCTGCTGAATGGACGCTCAGATATTGATGCAAGGTCTCTAAATCTGGTTTAGTTGTGCAGTGTCGTGTGCAATTCATGGTGAACATCCGCCGTCGAGTGCCGCCCCCAAACGCTGCGTGATAGGTATCGTGATTAAAAATCACAATATCGCCAGGTGAAGTTTCCAAGGCGATGCTGGTTGGAAAGTCTTTTGACGGGATGCCGTAGAGTGCCTCTGATTGATTTGGATCAATCTTTTGGGCTCTAACAAAATGTGTGGGATTCTGGCTGCCGGGGATAACCCGCAAACATCCGGTGTCTTTCGTCAGATCATCAAGGTAGAAAGTTACTTTACAGGCAAAGAGTTGCCCCCAACCTCCATCAGGATGCCAACCTGTATCGCCAGAGTAATAATTTCCATCACCGCCAGCGTAGTTGAAGTCTTCACCGATCACGCCACCGATAAGTCCCTTGACGCGTTCATCATCGAGCAAGGTACAGAGTCGTGGACGATGCTCTATAGGACCGCCGAACATGGTTCGACTGGTTCCATCATGGTTCTTACCGCCCCCGAATTCTTGGATCGAGATTTCAAATTCTTCCGTAATCCATTCCATCTCGCTTGGTGAAAACATACCATATATTGCGAGATAGCCAAACGTATTGAAAAAATTGACCTGATGTTCTGTCAGTTTCATTTTTTAAATTTCCTTGCGGTTCGGTTAGGTACCTTTAGGTTAAACAGTACATTCCCGTAGATCCGTCCTCCATTTCATTACGGACTACAGATACTCCGTAAAGAATAAAGAAGGCAAGAATCTTTCTTTCGGGTTCGGTTAGGTGCGTTTCCGCTACGAGTTGATCCACTACTCCCATCGCGCCCAGGTGTTTGGTGTGACATATCCTTCATCAATATACGGATCTTCACCAGCGACAGTGATAACTCCGCGGTAATTCCGCTGTCCTTTCCACCCCAACCATGATGCTGTTGAACAGTAGTGGCTCACAAGAATGCGTCGGTATGTATCGCTACGATTCTTTTTCGAGCGGTGTAAAAGGTAACCGTTAAAAAAGAGAACACTGCCAGCTGGCATTTCAATCGGGATTTCCTGAGTATCATCAAAACCTACGGCTTCGTGGCAACTATCGAATTCATGGCGTTTGTCGTGTGGTACGCGATCATAGATTACACCGGAACGATGGCTATTCGGTAGTACCCAGAGGCATCCGTTTTCAATCGTTGTATCATCCAATGTAATCCACGCACCCACAAGCGATCTATCGCGTGTCGGGATTGGGTGTTCGTCCTGGTGCCACGGGTTCCCGGTATGTCCCGGTACTTTACTCAACATCATTGACTGCATACATTTTACACCGCCATCCCAAAACGGGATGTGTGCCCCAACAATCACGCGAAGGACTTCGCAGATTTTGGGGTGTTCGATGTAACGGCGGACGAGTGGACTATAGACGTGTGGTTCGCCGACACACATGATTCTGTCTAAAACTTCCATTTCACTGGCTGTCTCTGGCATCGGTGGAATTGCGTCTTGTGAGTAATCGCCACGAAAGATCTTTAACATTTCAACTTTCAGTGCGTCGCATTCTTCCGATGTAATGAGATCTGGAAGCATCAAGTATCCATCATTGATATATGATTTTGCCCAAAGATTAGACTGTTCTTGTACCATTTCAGATCCTTTGTAGACGCTGTCTGAAACCGCCCATTATTCTGCCCGGATAATCCGCCATGTCTCTGCTTCGTTAGCGAAGACCAGCGTTACTTTGCCCGACGTTTGTTTAACCTGTTCATCCCCTTTTGTGACGTATTGCAACGTGTACCCTCCGGTTACGATTGCCGTATCATCGACAATATTCGGATGGATATTGATGTCTGTAAGCGTCATGTCAATCTGATGATGAACTTCAAAAAAGTGTGCTGCTTTGGTTTTCACGTCTTGATATGTACGACCATTTGATAGATATGCCTCTGAGAAACAGGACATAACTTGTGCCAAGTCCGCCATATCGTATCCGAGTTCATATAGGTTCAAAACGTTCTGGATTGTCTCCTTGATTGTCGGTTCAGTTTCACCTTTATCGGTTTGCTGTTCTGTCAGCACAGTGTGCCCGACGGATTCAGGTGGAATTCCCTGCACAATTTGTTTTAACGTATATACTTCCGGGGCGGCATACCCCCAAACTTCTAATTCCATTACCCGAGCGATGCCTTCCACCTCATACACAGGTCGCTTACCTGCCATGTGTTGATAATTCCGTACTGTATCGTTTGAGGATACTGGTACAAGCCTTATTTTCTGGGCGATTAGACGTTGCTGAACTTCATGGACCCGCTTACCTTTTGTGTTATTTCGCGCAGTATACTGCTTATCTTTCGTATCACCCGACGGAATAAGCCCCCAACCGGTGCCGTGCCAATATTCGATTCGGTAATCCTTCAATCCAAATTGTGGTGCTGGATATTTCTCAGAGTCGATCGTCCACATAACAATCTTACGAATATCAACAGGTTTAGCGAGCGTCACGACGACATACGGACGCTTGTTTAAGTCCGAGGTGCGAAGATGTTCTAAACTGCTGCCCCAACCGCTGCCTTCGTCCCATGTTTCAGAGGTTGTATCGCCATCAATGATTTCCTCAGCGCGATGATTTGGAACGGATTGCGATGCATCCGTGGTTGCCCCGTTACGGCTCAGTGCGAAATTTGTGAGCGGTGGTGGTGGCTCTAAAAGATGTTCCTGCAAAGTTTGCGATTTACAACTGATTATTGAAAGTAAAAGTATCAAGCATACAATATACACACGAAGCATCATCTACCTCCTTTTTTCTTTCATCGTAACACTGCTAAACGTCCGAGCAGTTGCGCGGTCTGTTCTCCAACGACAGCCCGTATTCTGTAAAAATAGGCTCCGTTGGCAAGCAGCATACCGTCATCATTTCGGGCATCCCATGTACACTCGTTGTAGCCTTCGTTTCCAGAAGCCTTTTTCAAGACTTTTACTTTTCTACCGGATGCTGTATAAACTGTGATAGAGACTTCATCGGCATCCAGTGATAACTGATAGGTAAATGTTGTTTCTCGCTTCACCGGATTCGGGTAGTTATGCGCATCCCAAATTCGGAAAGGTGTCTCCTCTGGCGAAAAATCAGTATCGTGTTTCAGAAGCGTCTGATAATCGAAACCTGTTAACCAAGCGACTTCTGCATTTAAGGTGCTGAGCAACTCCGCTTCAATTGTCTGATGTGAATATCCGAAAAGCGGAATAAATTCCTTAATGTTTTTGATGTACGGTTGTATGGACTTTGAAAACTCTATTGCACTTGTGAGTTTGGCACGAATTTGCTCTTCCGTTCCGGGTTCATAACCGAGTGCTATTGCTTCTACTAATTTGGATCGACTTTCAAATAACAGCACCCATAACTCCATTAAGCGAACGGCGTCATTTAAATCTTCGGTGGCTTCAAGGTCAAACGGTTCTGCGATTTCGCTTGCTGTCCGCATCTCGTTTGCGGATTGCTGTTGTGGTGCCAAAAGTGCGGTGAATCGGTTTGCGGCAAATTTGGCGATCTCCAATTCAGGGATAGCGAGTGTGTCTTCTACTGCGCGCGGTCCGATCAGGGTCCAGAATCGTGTGGCCAGCCCAGCAGAACCGCTCCCATAAGTGCCACCTACAGTAAGAGATCCGGCGTAATCTGAAAAGTAACTCGTCATGTTCCAACCATTTACCCGCAGGGCGTTCAAAATGTGTGGTGCTGCTTCAATGCCGTAGCGGGCAATTAATTCATTGAGGAGTAGTTGAAAATAGTCGAGTTCGATATCCCAATTAAGACGTGCACTCACGAGCCGGTCGAGATATCCCAATCCCTGTGTTGCCCCTTGGACGGTAAACCCACCTAAGCCAATGACTTCAGGGTCGTTAGCGAGGCGTCGGACACCTTGCACGAACGTATCGCTTTCCAGCATCCAAAACGGCATTACCTCCTCAACTTCGTGGGACAGCACTATGAAGCGATGTCCGATCTCACCGAGTGCTCTGATTTGTGGGATAGGCACTCCTGCGTCTGCGACAGGTTCGCCGTCCGCGCCCCACTTACGCGAGAAAATAGTTCCTTTTGGTAACTGGCGTGCGTAGAGGCCTGCAGCGTCCTTAAGCCAGCTGCTGTCATATCCAGAGATGTAGAATTTGAAATCCGGGCGTACCTCCCGCGCAGCGTTGATAATCGTAAAATAGACCTGCCAGAGTTTAGCCTGTCCCTGTTCTGTTCTGTCTCCGCAATCCGGGCAATTGCATGCCCGCGTCTCATGCCCCCACGACCTGAGATGGAAACCGGCAAGCGTCGGATAGGTACGCACAATCGCCTGAATCAGTTCGGTTGCGAGCGTATGAAATTCGGGTTTAGACCAGCAGAAGGGTCGATAAGATACCTCGTTCCGAGAGGCACCGTAAAGTACGGTCGGCCCCAAGACATCAGGACGCTCCCGAATCAATGCTTCAGTCGGTTCACCCGTCACATACATAAAGAGATAGGCATTGATCCCACGCCGTTTGAGTGCATTAAACCGACCTTGTAGTGTCGCTATACGTTCCCGCCGTTGTGCTATCGATTCGTCTTGTAGTGCGTCAAATGCCGGGGTATCTACATATTTGAAAGCGGTACCGAATCCATCTTCGATACCCGTGCCGGTCCAAACGCCTTCACCGCCGCTCATATTGACGCGATGCCGTGCGAGCCAATCCGGATCTTCTATCTCTAACACAGCACGCACAGGGTAGAATGGAGCGGATGTCTCGTTTATGAACGGCACAAGCAGGGCCTGCGTTTTGGCAACTGGCACTTCTGGGTGCACAGGTGTTAGCCCGGTTAGTGCCGTAATACATTTCTCAATGAAGGCGTACGCGCCGTAGATAACGCCTCTCTCCGTGTGTGCCGTTACAACGATGACGATTTCAGTGCCGACCTCTACTGTTTTAATACGATAGCCTTCGTCTCCAAGTTCTTCTCCGAGTGTAAGTTCTACGTTGGCTTGTAGCCCCGCAATCGTCGGATTTGATTTCGGCGTACCCAATACAATTGCTATTTGGGTTTCTGTCTGTTGTCTATTGGTTCGGATGTCGAGTTTGGCACCTGTGAATTGCTCAATAAAGGTTTGGATTTCTTCTGCAGCGAACTGTTCTTGTGCTGAAGCATTCGCTCCGATTTGAAGTGTTGCCCTCGGTTCGCCGGATACGGCGATCGGAATTTCATTGCTTTTTGCGGTGACAATGCATATCACGAGGCAAAATATCACAATAAGTGTGGAAACACCTTTTTTACAGTGTGTTGTGTTTAGAGACATCAGGCATCGTGTTTTAATGGGCATGTTTATCTTCAAATCCCTGAAGAAAGTAGATAGTGCAAAAGGTCAGCACGAATCCGATGACAAACAGCACTTTAGCGATGCGACTCAAGCCAGACACTTCAGTGGTATATTTGCCACGGAACCCATCCATCACGACGTGCAAAAGTGTACCTACAGCGAATGCTGTTAGGTAGTCTGTCAATTCTGCGAAAACGCCACGGAGCAGCTGCTCTCCTAATACTGCACCTACCACAGGTCCGACGATTAGTGGTGTTAGCAGCATCAACGCTTTAACAAATTTCTGATCACGTAGGAGCGCGGCAGTGATAAGCGTCCCAACTGGCAAGCGGTGGATCAATATACCGAACGCGAGCGCGGTGCCAAGTGCTTCATCTCTCGCTGCGATCACCAAGTTAAGTCCATCCGCGAGCGAGTGAAGCGACAAACCGAACACTGTTAAGTTGATGCCCCAATCGTGCTCTTTCTTATCAGTGTATTCCTCGGTTTCATTGCGTTGGTGTGTTGTGAGGCGTTCTACGCCCGAGATTAGGAGGAATCCACCCCACATCACGAAGATTGTGACGTACCCTACCTCGGTATAAAGGTGTATCATCATTACCAAAACGACCCCAAGGACTGCGCCAGCGGTTAACCCAAAAATGTTTCCAAAATGTTTTTGTTGTACTTGGGATACAAAAGCAATACCTGCACCGAGTGGCACCGTCACCACCGCAATTACCAGATAAAATATAAGCATGCTATAAATATAACAAAATTTAGATTGAAATGCAATCTAAATTTGGTGTACACGTTTACCTCAATTTTTCAATTGACGCGCTTGTGCTTTAATGTTATAATTAATTTCTGTAGTCATGCAAATTGACGCAAATTATGCCCACGTTGGGCGTTATATTTATACTTTGTTATCGGATAAAGGACGAACGAAATGTTAGACAAAATTTTTGATTTTATCATCGGTTTTATGCTCAATAGAGATTTGGAAAAAGAGATGGGCGTTCGACATAAGTTTCTGAAAGGACGTATCGTTGAGATTCCTGCAAAAGCCGTTGATAGAATCGTTGATTTTATGGTCGGAACTCGCTATTCCTACTATTTGGAGATGCGGCGTAATATGCTTGAGGGTGGCGTTGTAGAGATACCTTCAAATATCTTTGATTGGAAAGCACTTGAACGTACGAGTGGTTATTTGCGTCTCTATATGGAAGACTTTCATGATAAGTTCAAGGAAAGTTATGAAGGGAATTTCCCCGTTGAAGATTTTAAAGACTGGTTCCGCTATTTTCATGTCGAACTTCCTGAAGAAGAGTCAACAAAGAAGTCTATTTCTGAAGCCTTGCTCGCTGACGATTTACCGAGAATTTAAGGTTAAGGTCCTCAGATGCCGGATTCGGTGAGTGTTCATTCCGGCATCTCGTCGTAAGTCTGCCCATCCAACTCCCGTCCTGTCTTCGATTTGCGTTTACCTCCCCATTGCTTGAAGAAAAAATGTACTTTCGCATCCGCGCATTGGTCTCGGATGTCAGTAACCCATTTTTTCTCCATTTTGCGTGCGCCGGGACCGGACTCGCCACCTACGATAACCCAATCTATTCCGTCTTAAGGTCTGGAAGTGCGCCGAGTAACGGTTCAAGTGAGAGGAATTTGATATGCGCGTCAGTCTGGCGGAGTGCGTCAATCCGATCTGTCACACGTTCATCTTCAACGCTGACCCCCATCCATATATTAGTGGGCCAAGGCAATTTAGAATTGTATTCCAGCAGCCGATCTGCCCGCTTCGTCAACACCTGGAATTGGTGTGAGTTTGCTTTTTCCATCACGGAGAAAACCTTTTGAATCTCAGACAATTTAACTTTTTCGTGAAAGAGATCGCTCATGGAGTTAACGAAAATTCGGCGCGATTTTTTCCATTTCAACGGTTGGTCAAGCAACTCTGGGATAAGGCGTACCTGTTGTGTCCATCGCGGTCCTGCCTTAGTATTCTCAGCTAAGCCTTCGTAAGCCATGCCTTTGCCTGAGAACCGGGCTGCTATCCGTTCAGCATAACAGAATCGACACCCCTCTGAAACACGGGTACAACCGCGGACTGGATTCCATGTAGATTCTGTCCACTCGATTTTTGAGGATTGGGATGCCATTGGTTCACCTTTTAAGTATGATAATTATTACTATGTTTAATTATACATATTTTTGTTAGGTTATGTCAAGTTGTTTTTATGTTTTTTTATCGTTTCATCATCTTTTCATCCAAAAATAGACAAAACTGATAATCCCCGCTATAACCATGACGCAATATGTGGCGAAATAGAGCCTCACATTAATCAGATAGGTTAAAAACTGGATGCCTACGAAAACGCCAATAGCAAGCAGGGTCCAGATGAAAGGAAGCCAAATCGCTGCAGCTGTCCGTTTTTGGACGAATTCTTCGGCGAGTGGCAAACCCGATGATGATTTCGGATATAAGATGATGTAATTGAGTAAAATGATGAATCCCGGTAAGACATAAAATATGCCTAAAACGCCCCAAATAACGGTCGCAATGCAAAGCATCAAGAGTGTACACGGAGCGACAAGGTAAAAGAGAGCGGTCGCTTGTACGCCTCGCCACAGATCGTTTGATGCTGTGAAGGGGGCAAGCCTTAACATCCACGCCGCTTTCCAATGCTCTGAATATCTGACCGGTACGATGAAGCTATCGACAGATCCCATACTTACAAAGCAGAACAGAATAGAAAAACCTGGACTGAGTCCGATGGCGTAGGAGGCTTGAATCCATTTCCATTTTAGAAAAAACAGATTATCCTGCGTCGATATAACGATGATTACAAGCATACTCCCAAGGAAAATAAAAAACTGTTGCAGTATTCTCTTATCCCGACATAGATATGCGGTGCTGAGGCAAAGTCCCGCACGGATAGCATGGTTTCGGAACATTCTCGCAAATAGCGGCGTTTTCACTCGCACCTCGGACTTTCGTCGACTCTCAGATCCCAACAGATAGGAGAGGTATTCTGAATAACCTCTCGCGATATTCCGAAGTGGCACGAACACCAAAAAGAGCGTTGAAGTAGCAGCCAGTCCCGCTAAAATTAGAAACTGCAGTTCTATTTGTCCAAGTGCAAGCGAAACTGTTCCAGCAAACCAGCCATTCGGGAGCGCGTAGAACCATTTCAGAACCGAGGTCATTTTATCTGCTGTGAAATCTTCTGGGAACATGCGAGGTGATAATTGAGAGAAAAGAATCCACATCGTCGGGAAAAGTGCAGGGAATATAAACTGCGCATATTGTGCTATGTTTCGGAGTCCTTTTTTGGTGTAGAATTTCGCCAAATATCCTGCGAATATCGTCATGACACCGATGGTGAAAAAGCCTGCCATGAAGACAACAAGTAGGTAAATCACAGGAAAAAGGAATCTGAGACTGGGAGAGCCCTCTCCACGGAGCCAAATGCCGCCGATAGCAGGTAATAGATTTGAACTCATCAACAACAGAACAGTATAAGTGAGGACCGGTGTCAGTTTCACGAGAAAATAGGTTCGTGATGAAATCGGGATGTGTGCGACAACTGGATAATGTGTGGGACTGAGAAGAACATCAAAGTGTGGAATCGTCCAGAGTCCTACGACTACCATAGACATGGTTATGCCGATAAGCGCGTAAGTGAACGCATCTACTCGGAGGATCACCATAATCGCAATTGGTATACTTATAGCAAAACAGAATAGGCAGTTCAAACCCAGAGACAGGTTAACAAAGCGTTTCCCCTCAAGTGCCCGCTTCTGTATCAATTTTTCTGTTTGTAGGAGATACCTGTATTGGGTTGGAGAGGCACCGAGCATTTCCACGACTTTTTGGCGTAGCTTGCCAGCCGAAAATTTGCTGTTAGAAGTCTCAAGCATCTACGATTTCCTCTTCTTATCTTCTCTTAACAAATAGACAAAACCGACGAGACCACTTACAACTGTGAGGGCATAGAAACCGTAATAAACCCATATATTCAGCAGATACGTCAAGAATTGGATGCCTACGAAGACTACAACAACCAACGCGCTACATACGAAAGGGATCCACGCGCCAGTAGCCATCTGTTTTTGGACGAATTCTTCGGCAAGTGGCAGGTTAGACAGCGGTTTTGGGTAAAAGATGACGTAATAGAGTAAAATGGTGAATCCCGGTAAAACGTAAAATATCCCTGAAACGCCCCAAATAACGGTAGCGATGCAAAGCGTCAAGAGTGTAACTGGCACAACAACGTAGAGGAAGGCAGTCGCTTGCACACCCCGCCATAAATCAGACGGTGCCGCAACCGGTGCAAGCACTAATATCCACGATGCTTTATAGTGTTCTGAGTATCTGACGGGTAAAATCAAACAATTGATAAAACCTGTACCGATGAAGTAGAACATCATGGAAAAGCCTGGACTTAATCCGATGGCATAAGCGTCTTGAATCCAATTGAGGGAAAACACTTCGTCCTGTGTAAATACCACCACGATTATAATGATAGCCCCAAACATACCGAAAAGCTGCCGTAACATGTGCTTATCGCGGCGCATATATGTAGCACTGAGGCAGAGTGCAGCACGGATCGCGTGGTTTCGGAACATTCTTGCAAACCGCGGTATTCTCACCCGCAACTCAGATGTCCGACGATCACCGGATTCTAACAAATAAGAGAGGTATTCCGAATAACTCCTGGCGATACTCCGCAGCGGAACGAACACCAAAAAGAGGGTTGAAACAATAGCCAACCCTGCTAAAATCAGATACTGCCGTTCTATTGCTCCGAGGGCAAGCGAGACAGCACCAGCAAACCAGCCGTTTGGCAGCGCGTAGAACCACTTCAGAACCGAAATTGCTTTATCTATTGTGCCATCTGATACTGATCGAGAAAATAAGCGAGGGAGGAGAATCCATAGTATCGGGAAAAGTGCAGGGAATATAAACTGTGCGTATTGTGCGATATTTCGGAGGCTCTTCTTGGTATAAAGTTTCGTTAAATACCCTGCGAAGACCGTCATTACGCCAACCGTAAAGAAGCCAGACATGAAGGCGATAGGCAGATAGGCAAGCGGAAAAAGGTATAGAAGTTGAGAAGACGCCTTAGCGTGAATCCAGATACCAACGATCGCAGGTGGTAGATTCAAACTGCCTAACAATAGGAGGGTGTAAATGAGGACCTGCGTTAGTTTTACAAGAAAATAGGTTCGTGATGACACAGGCGTGTGTGCCACGATGGGATAGTTTATCGGACTCAGAAGGATGTCAAAATATGGGATCGTCCAGATGCCTATCATCGTCATAGACATGGTTATTCCGATAAGTGCGTAGGTGAACACGTCCAAAGAGAGGAATAGCATAGTGATGGTCGAAAGTCCGATAAAAAAGAAAAGTGCGCAGGTCAAACCCAGCGACAGGTTGACAAAGCGTTTCCCTTTAAGTGCCCGTTTCTCTACTAATTTCTCTGTATTCAGGAGGTATCTGTACTGTGTTGGAGAGGCACCCAGCATTTCGACGATTTTTTCAAGCATCTACGGTTTCCTCCACTCGTCTATTTTTTTGTAGAAAATGAATAAAACTGATAAGACCGCCCACAACCATAACGGCATAAAAACCGTAATAGACCCATATATTCAGTAGATACGTCACAAATTGGATGCCTACAAAGATACCGATGCTGAAAAGACTTGCTAAGAAAGGAATCAAAGTCTCACCAGCCATTTGGCTTTGGACGAATTCTTCGGCAAGTGGTAAGCCGGATAGTGGTTTCGGGAAAAGGATGACGTAATTGAGTAAAATAATTAATCCCGGTAGGACGTAAAGTATACCTAAAGCGCCCCAAATGAACGTAGCCATGCAAAACATAAGGAGCGTGCAAGGAACAACAAAATAGAGAAAGGCAGCTGCCTGCACGCCTCGCCACAAGTCGTATGTTGTCGATAATGGTGCGAGCCTTAACATCCAAGACGCTTTCCAGTGTTCCGAGTATCTGATCGGTAAAATGAAACTGCTGACAATGCCCATTCCCACGAAATAGAATGTCATAGAAAAACCTGGACTGAGTCCAATAGCGAAGGCATGAAGAACCCACTCTTGGTCAAGTATAACTACGAGCATGATAAGGCTTCCAAGTGAAGCAAAAAACTGTCGCAATAGATGCTTATCGCGACGGATATAGACAAAACTGAGGCAAAGCCCAGCACGGATCGTCCGGTTTTGAAACATTCTCCCAAGCAGCGGCGTTTTCACCCGAATTTTAGATTTTTGACGGCTCCCAGATTCTAACAGGTAGGAGAGATATTCTGAATAACTCTTAGCGATACTCCGAAGCGGAACCAACACCAAAATAAGCGTTGCAGCGATAGCCAGTCCTGCTAAAATCAAGAAATGCGGTTCTATCTGTCCGAGTGCAAGGGATACAGTGCCAGCGAACCAACCGTTCGGAAGTGCGTAGAACCATTTCAGAGACGAGACGAGTTTATCCATTGGAAGATACTGTAATAGGCGAGAAAGGAGGATAAGCGTCACGGGGAAGAGCGCGGGAAATATAAATTGCGCGTATTGTGCGACATTTCGGAGTGTTCTTTTGCTATAGAGTTTTGTCAAATACCCAGCAAATGTGGTCATCACACCAATTGTGAAGAACCCCGACATAAAAACAATAGGGAGATAGACAAAAGGAAACAGGAGTCGAAACAGAGAAAATTCACCTTTATGAACCCAGATGCCACCGATGGCAGGCATCAGATTTAAACTGCCTAACAGCAGCGCGGTGTAAGTGAGTATCCGCGTTAGCTTCACGAGAAAGTAGGTTCGCGATGATACCGGTGTATGGGCAATAACAGGATAGTGTACAGGTATAAGAAGGATATCAAAGTATGGGATCATCCAGATGCCTATCATCATCATAGACATCGTTATGCCGATAAGCGAGAAGGTAAATGTGTCCATCGGAAGAAGGAACGGCATAAATGTGAATAAGACACTCATTATAAAACCGATAACACAGGTCACAGCGAAGGACATATTGGATAAGTCGTTTCTTCCTTCCAATGCCCGTTTTTCGATCAACTTTTCGGTTTTTAGGAGATACCTGTACTGGGTTGGTGCGTCGCAGAATCTTTCGACGATTTTTTCAAGCATTCGGGGTGTCCTCCATCACAATCCGAATGACTTCCTCAGTTTTTTCATCGATTCCTGTTGTGTCGGTTAACTGTGTGAAAATCTCATTGAGTGCTGTTTGATTTGTCTGCTCTCGCAATTCTGCCACCGGTGCATCGGCGATAAGTTTCCCGGCATTGATAATCATAATTCGCGGGCAGAGCGTTTCAGCGACTTCGAGAATGTGTGTACAATAGAGAATCGTTTTGCCTAAACCGGCTAAACGTTGTAGTAACGTTTTCATGAGGGTTACCGTTCCGACATCCAGATTGGTGAAGGGTTCATCTAAAAACAGGACATCTGGGTTGTGCATCAGCGCGGACATGATGATACACTTCTGACGCATGCCTTGTGAGAAACCGCTGATCCTTTGGTTCGCCTGAGACGACAGGTCAAATAACTGCGCGAGTTCTGTTATTTTCTGCGCGATGAGGCGTTCCTCTAAATGATAGAGTCTACCGATTAACTGGAGGTGTTCTACTAAGGTGAGGTGTTCGTAGAGTTGCGCTTCTTCAGGCACGTATCCGATATGCCGTTTGAGTTCGAGCAGCTCGGTTTGAGAATCGTATCCAGCGACAGAGATTTCTCCAGAGGTCGGCTGCAGCAAACCGACGAGCATTTTGAGTGTCGTGCTTTTTCCTGCCCCGTTGGGACCAAGATAACCGACAATTTCGCCTTGTTGTACTTCAAAGCTAATGTCGTCAACTGCCGTATTTTGTCCATATCTTTTCGTGAGATGCGAAACTTGTATCATATTTTTCCTTGCCCTCGTAGTTTAGAACTATTCATTTTCGGTTTTGGTTTGACTTGCGGATGTTAACGTTTTTATGGGAGACCGCGCGACTTTTCACGTCATTTTGTAAAAGGAAACCCACTATAATAATTAGAGACGCTATTTTGTGGAAGAAAGGGTGCATAATTTCAGACACTTTCTCGGTATTAGTGGATTTCTATTTTAATCCATGATACCATATTTAGACATTTCCATCACCCTGATTTCTTGAGGAAAAGGAGCATGTACCATGGAATTCGTCGAGTTGACAGAAGCACAACGGCAGGAATTTGAAGAGAATGGATACTTCGTTATGCGCTCGGTACTTGACGACGAGATGATAGGTCGTTTAACCGAGGCAGGAGATCGCTTAATGGCATCGCTGAATCTCAATGGTGGACATTATGGACACAGACGAGACGGGTTGGTGCAAGAACCTGCCTTCGCGGAACTTGTATCACAAACGAAAGCGATCCCCTTGGTGATTCAACTGCTTGGTACGAATCTGCACATTACCAATACGGCACTTCTCTATAAACATCCGCAGCCACACGAACTTCCAGAGCAGCGTGGGTGGCATCGGGATGCAGGTGTGCATCTGGATCTCGGACACAAGGCTTGTCCGCGCGTTGGGTTGAAGGTGGCTTATTGTTTAACCGATTGTGATGTGCCGAATTCTGGTGCGACGCTGTTTATTCCGAAGAGCCATAAGTCGGGCGAACCCTTGGGCATTCCTGAAGGTGAGATTGATCCGATTGAACCTTACGACGAACCACTGCTCCGTGCGGGAGACGCGTATTTCTTTGAAAGTCGTATCTACCACACCACTGGACTCAACTTTACCGATAAGACTGCTAAGATTGTCATCTACGGATACCATTACGCATGGCTCAAACCGGAAGGGTACTTGCTGTATTACAATGACAGACAACAGCCTGATGAAGCGGTACTGGCAAACGTTGATGATTTGGGGAAACAGTTTCTCGGTGGTGGTGGCGGTGCGGCAGCACAGTGGGCAGCAGCACATAATCTGACGTTAGAACAGGCACCACACGTCGTTACAATCTGATTGACTTTAACGCTCTTTTCTTAGAATTTGTAGAAGGCACGTGCATTTTCCGCCATGATCTTGCGTTTGAGTGTCGGTGTGAGGTTTTTCGGGAGTGCCTGATCGGGAGAATCGAAGTCCCAGTGTGGGTAGTCGGTTGCGAACATCAATCTATCATCTAAGTTGAGCTGCGCGAGGAGTTGGTCGAAGTATTCTTGTTTTGGGGGTTCTTCGATGGGTTGTGTGGTAATCCAGAAGTGTTCTCGGATATATTCAGACGGCAACTTTTTCAGCTCTGGCACCTCATCGTGTAACTTCTTCCATGCACGGTCGAGTCGCCACATCAACGGCGGTAGCCAAGCGAATCCACCTTCAATTAGAGCGACCTTGAGCGTCGGGAATTGTTCAAAGACTCCCTCACAGACGAGGCTGGTTACTTGTGTCTGGAACGCCTGTGTCATCCCCGCGTGGTCCTCGATATAGTGTGAAGGTCTACCGACAGCGGTAATCGGTCCCACGCCGACACCGGTGAAGTGGATGCCGATCGGGAGGTCGTGCGCCACGGCTGCCTCGTACATTTTCCAGTATTTACGTCGTCCTAACGGTTCCATTGTTCGAGCGAGTAGCAATATTTGCACGAATCCTGAATGGTCTGCGAGTCGGTTAATCTCGGCGGCGGTGAATTCTGCGTCATCGCATGCGATGACGATTGAAGCACGGAGTCTCGGTTCTTTTTCCAGCCATTCTTCGATTTGCCAGTCGTTTACAGCAGTTGCCCATGCTGCAGCGAACGCAAGGTTGGGCATCTCGCAGACGGGGGTCAAGCAATTAAGGATGCCGTATTCGATGTTGAATGTGTCCAGTAGTTGTTCGCGTAGGAAGTCGAGATCGGAACCCGGACGGTGTCCGGAGGGTGTCCACGCATCGTATCTCGCGCCGAAGGGATGTGCGCGTGGGATGTATGCGCCGACGCGATCAGTTGTGCCGACCATGCCGTGATGCTTGCGCCACCGTTCTGAGAGATAGGGGTATAGTATTGTCTCGGATGCGAGGGTGTTGTGGATATCGCAGTCGATGACTGATGGTTTTTGTTGTTTAGGTGCTTTTATTTTAGTCATCTTAAGGTCCTCGTGGGCTGGAATTTAGGCAACAAGCAAGGATAGTATATCTGACGATCTCACTATTTATCAACTATTTCTACTTTCAGATTGACGCGAAGACGATTAGCAATGTAATCAAGATATGTTTTTTTAACCTCAGTGCCATGATTTGTCGAAATATAAAACTGACCTAACCTTTTGTCACGTTTGCCGGGATAATTAAATGAAGAAGTTGATATAATTCGGTGTCCCTCGGCAGCACGGAGGACAGTCTCTCCTCCGTACTCTCCAATTAACTTTTCAATTACCTTAACGAAGGTCCTTATTCCACTATGCTCCTTAATTATTTCTCCATTCGGCATCGTAACGACTATAAACTTCGGCGGAGCTTTTGACTGAGCCTTTGGCCTTTGGTTCAAAGAATTAGAAAATGGTTTCAATGTTAGTGAAGGATCAACTTTTTCCAAATGAGATTCAGTTCTCCTTAGGTGTCCTACGATTTTAGCAACAGCATTCCAGTTACCATCCTTGTCGTGATTGGTGTTTTCAACAATACGGTGCTTGACTAATATTGCCATCGGATGTTTAACTGCCCCATCCCCTCTTTCAACCGACTCTTGGTATGCGCTCTGCATCTCCGCAACGATTGCAGCACTTACTACACGGCGTTTCCCACGTGCCTTCCATTCTGCAGAACCGTCTTCGCGGAAATACCCCTTACGTTCATATTTTGGTTTATCTGTCTTTGTTGGTGGAAAGTGAACTGCTTTTTCGCGGGATTCAATCCGTTCTAGGCTTTTAAAAAAATCTAAAATCTGTTCATCGGTAGGCCTATATCGACACAAACTTTCCACTTTCTTTGCCACAACATCTAAGAGAGACTCATCCGCCTCCTCTACCAGTTTGTCCCACGCCTCTGGTAACCGTGCGACAACTTGCCTCTGCCTTGAAACGTTCCGATAGTCCTCTTCAATTGCTTTAACAGCTTCACCTGTACGTATTGAGTTGTAGTTCAAGTACCTATTCAGATGTTCAGCACTTTCCTCACTGTTGTCTTCGGTCAGATCTATCTCGTGTACTTTGCGTTCTCTATAGTCCCCTTGTCCGATTGGGTAGAAAAAACGCCATTTCTGCCCGTCGGTGAGGATAGCTATTGGGACCCCTTCATGAAATGCGTATTCAAAGAGTTGCCGCTCTGCACCTTCAATGTTTCCTACCCGTTTAACCTCAATAAAAACGAGAGGCTTTGATGGCGGATAACATAGAGCATAGTCTACTTTCCTCCCTTCTACTCCGTATTGAGGAACCACAACCTGAGGATCGAATGTGGACCAACCCACTGCGCCAAGTAGCCGCAGCACGATACCTTGCGAAACTGCTGCCTCATCTTGGTAGCGATCTGTTTCTAAACCTTTTCGGATATCGTCAATATGTTCCTTAAGTGTCATTGCCTAATGAAGACTTCCTTTCCATTCAACATAAAATTTGGTTGCGGTGTAGATTTACTGAGAGCTCGCTTACGGACTAATAAGTTTAATTTTCTCATTATATAAGATTTTGTTTACATGTCAAGAAAAAATCGGTTGACGAGCAGGGTCATTCAATTTTAAGAAATTATTGGGTTTCACGTCTTTTTTTAAGGATCCGGTTCGGTTAGGAAACCAAACCTACCGGGCCTGGGGGGAAAATTCGATTGAAAAATGGACAATTGAATGACTCTCGGTTGACGAGCGTATAAGGTTTTTGACAGAGGTTTGAAATGAAGTCGAAACAATTTCCTTTGAAAATGGGTTTCGGATATGCTATTCTATCAATGACGTAATTTCTATATTTGGGAGGGACACATGCCAATTCATTGGAGAGATCACATTGTTAGCACACCGGATATATTACGCGGTAAACCCCGTATCAAAGGAACAAGAATCCCTGTAAGCCTTCTCCTCGGATACTTGGCGGCGGGTCATACAATAGACGAAATCATCGCTGAATTGCCGGATGTCAAAGCGGTCCAGATTCACGCCTGTCTTGATTACGCGCGCGAATTATCAGAATTTGAGGAAGTTGCCTAATGGGGTTGCGATTTTTCGCAGATCAGTGTGTTCCTACTGTTGTTAAAACACCTACAAGAATTCCGCTCTTTTATCAAACTCACGTTAGCGCGTCTTTTTCTCAAAATATAAGTTTCTGACGCGTCCTCCTGTCAACTTAAATCCTGTAACGCTTCCAGTGTCGTCTCGTGTGAAATGAATTTTTGGGAAAAACCATGTGTTTCCAAGGAAATGACCATCGGCGTAGGTTAACAGTATGTCATCGTGCCGTATATGTTGTGCTACAAGTTGATTTCCGTGCACGCAAATGCTATAGGTTGTATCGAGTTCCTCGGTATAATAGTTGCCCTCGAATTCTGTCAACTGTTCCGGTGTCAGCGGTTCAGGTTTAGTCTCCTCGACTGGTTTTGCTGCTTTCTCTGGCTCGGATGCTTCTACAGGAGTAAGCGCATCAGCAAGATAGACGTCTGCGACCTTTTCTGCTAAACGGAGTGGGTTAAAAGTATCCAAATTGCATAAAATGACAACGCCAAATTGCTGTTCTGGAAAACGGATGAGATGACTCCGAAATCCGCGCCATGAACCGCTATGCCCAACTGTTTTCAATCCTCTGTATTCACCGATGTTTAGTCCCAATGCGTAACTAATTTGCTCTCCGTTGTTAAGCACGCCCTGCTGGTGCATCTGCTCAATCACTACCTGTTCACCAATTTGTGTGTCGTCAAAGTTCAGAATCCATTTCGCGAGATCCTCCACCGTTGAATAGAGAGAACTTGAACCGAGAGCGGTTGTATTGTTGATTGCGTGCTTAAACGCTCCGTTTTCGACGGCTTGATACGAATATGCTCGGTTTTTCAGAATCATTTGGTGGTCATCGTGAAAATGGGTGTTTGTCATAGCGAGAGGTTTGAAGATGTGAACGTCTGTCCACTCTCTGAATGAATCTCCTGTTACCTTTTCAATGATTTCTGCGAGCAGATTGTAACCCGTATTGCTGTATAAATACGCCTCCCCCGGCTCAAAATTGAGCACCTTCTGATGACGTGCCATTTTCAAGATGTGTTTAAACGAAATCACATCTTCCATTGCGACACCGGCGATGACAAGGGATTGGACCCAATCCCGTAATCCACTGGTGTGATGCAGGAGGTGTCGGATTGTGATTATGTTTCCAAAATCCGGTAGGTCGGCCAGATGCGTTCGGATGTCGTCATCTAACGAAATTTTTCCTTCGTGTGCTGAGGTAGCGATAGCGAACGCCGCGAATTGCTTGGATACTGAAGCGATGTCGAAAATGGTTGTCGGCGTGATGGGGATGTCGTATTCGAGGTTCGCTGTCCCGTAGCCTTGTGTATAGATGGTTTCGCCGTCTCTGGTAACCGCTAAGGCAGCACCCGGAGTGTTTGGGTTGTTCCATTCTGCAAACAGTTGATCGACTTTTGTTTCAAGAGTCTCATGCGTTGTCATAGTCGTTCCTTTTGGTAAACTCTCTCGAAATTATTTTCTAATACCTCGTATGGATTCAGCCAGTAGTTGCGTTTAATCATGAATGCAGTCTATTATACCACACACCTCGCTGAAAGTTGAGATTTTTTGACTTTTCCTTATTACGCTGAGACAAAAATATAGGTGCGGTTTCACCGCACCTGTCAGTTTTTTAAAGTAAGAAAACGCCACCTGAGAGATCAAGCATGTAAGCATTGGAGGACTTCCATGTATAGGATACCAGGTAGCGATTGCAGTGGGAGGACTCGAACCCCCAGCCACGTGGATATGAACCACGCGAGATACCAATTTCCCTACACTGCGCTCAGTCAATTGGCGATATTTCCTGACTACTGCTTAAGTTGCCCCCATGTGATGGCGAGTTTTCTTTCTGCTTCAACTGCGAGGGTGCCATCGGTCATTGCCCCATTTTTACCCCTTAGATGATAGGCGTTGCCGGATGTATCCGAGAACTTCCGGACTCCCCTCGATTCATTAAAATGCCACAAAGCAACCGTTTTTGCGTCATTCTTGAACTTTTCACGCTTTTTGGGCGGTGTGAAACGGCCTTTGGCGATATTGTAACGCGCAACCTTTGAGATCCGGACCTCATCAATATAGCCCGCAAAATGACCCCAATGACCGCCGTGTATATCAGTCTCAATTTTCTTTCCAAACCCACCGATTGTAAAATCCTGTGGATGCCCAGCGTTTGAGAGATCGTCAGCGAGCGTTATTCCTTGCTGTGCCCCTGTGATACGTGCGAAATCGTTAACAATGAGTGCCTCCGGCAGTCCCTTTCCCCCCTGAAAGGCGATGTGATTCCATTGATTCGGAGAAAGTTTCACCATACCGAATGCCATTGCAGCGCCTAAGTGATCAAGGTGCGCTCCACCCATTAGTCTTAGACCTATGTTGGGACCATGATCCCAGGCATACATCCGCACCTGTTGGCTGAGAACTATTGGGAGTATATGCTTGTCAGGCAGTGTGGTTGGATATATCCAGGCTTCAAAGGTGAATGCATCTGTGCCTTTCGGTATGAGGAGACCGAAGGTCTCAAAGTCCAAAATGGCGTGGTCATCCACACCATCAAGAGCTAAATAGTTGCCACCCGCAGGTGAAGGCGGGGGAAGTGCTTCAGCACGCATCGGCATGAAAACGAGCAGAAAAAGGCAAGCAAAAATTGATAAATTTCGTAGATTTTTCATCTTCGTAGGTCTCCTTATCAGTAGACAGTGAGCCCCGATGGAGATAAGTACCGAAAACTCGGGACTGACGACTGGGAAAACCCGTGCTGCAACGGTATACGGCAGGGTTTTTTGTTTAGCGATTCTGCTTAATATCTGCCCAAGTTGTTGTCGCTTTTCCAGTGGGGTCAACTGGGAGGACACCAGCAATCTCCCTAAAGAAACCTTTCTGGTCCTCCGATTTGTCAGGATAGATTTTGCAGACCTTGTGCGTGTTATCGTCAAAGTGTAAATTGATATAAGCCGCACCACCGGTTTCGCCACACCGGTAAAGAACGACATTGGTACCTTTTTTCAGTTTGACTTCAATGTTATAATTAACGACCTGCGCGCCGCCTGTCCAAGCCGTATTGTTATACCACTTATCCCCATTAATCCAAATTTGGGCATAGTCATCGTGTGCAGGCGACATCACCGCCTTCATCTCTTTAGGCGCAGCAATGACACACATAACGTAGGTATCAATCTTATCAGCGGGTCCCCCTCGGTTCATATTGTCTTGGCTCGCTGGGTCAAGTTCAAACACTGTCCAATTTCGAGTGCCGCCGTGGTCGCCGCCCCATGCCATTTTAGTAGTTTGGGTCTTCTTTAAGCCTGCAAGGGTTGAGAGTGATAGTTGCGTGAGTTTACCTTTAGTGCCTTCGTCAATAAGGTCTCTCGGACCTGATTTTTGGAAACCTTCATTGTTTTCATAATTTCCGTCGGGTCCGTACCACTTGGTAATCCAGTTTTCGTTTTCAACATGGGATTCGCCCAATGCGGCTGCGTCAGGATTTTTGAGCCAATCTACCTCTTTTAAAGGCCCATCGTCAATATTAACTTTTCCCTGTGCAAACGCAAAATGTGAAGTTCCAATAACCAATGTAAAAACAGTTGTTATTGCGAGTGTGAGTTGGTAAAACCTTTTCATTACAAATTTACCTCCATTATTTCTCTTCAAGCGAGATATAAAACAGTCCCCTCTCTTCCGCGCGACTGATCATATCGGTAGCACTATAGAGTTTATCGTTAGCGATGACGAGATCACTGATTACGTTTGGCACTTCTGAAGAAATCTGTTCCCACCGCGTGTGCGTGTTCAAACGATACCCGCCAGCATCGCCAGCCCCATAAACCGTTGTGCCATCCACAGCCAATTTGTCTATGACGATGCGTGTCCCTATTTCATCCGTAAGTATGCGCCAGTTTACCCCAGTTTGCGAAGCCATGACCCCATTATCTGTTGCTACGTAAACCGATGCCCCTGCAAAGACGATACCCTTGAAGTGCGTGAAGTGGAGCGGCAGGGTTGGTGTAACGTCTCTCCAACTCTCGCCTTCATCAAGCGATTGAAACAGCTTACCATTCCATTTGCCTGCGTAGACGGTTTCTCCGAAAACCGCTAATTTGAACACCTCGGAGGACCTGTATAGTCGATGATCCTCTACCAATCCAGTGCTTGTCCATTCTGGATCACCGAGTTTCCATTTGAAAAGTTCTCCGAGATATTCTACGTAAAAGGTATTACGACTCGCCACAGCCGTCTCAGTTCTCAGACGAGATATATGCCGGCTCTCTCGCTCTTTTGACTTATATTTTTCATCGGCAAGTTTTTCGCGGTCCAAAATTGGGACACCTTGAAGTGGAATGAACCTATCGCCATCGGTAGATAAACGGAAAATTCTCACAGTGTCTCCTGAACATGAAAGCGAATAAAGCACGTTGCCAACAACGATCAGTTTTGCATCAGCCCTCACACTGGTACTGGGATTATTGGATCCATCTTTCTGCCCATCCGTCAGGACTTTTTTCCAGGACCCGCCTGCATCCGTTGATTGATAAACGTCATAGCCAGTATGGGTGTATAATCTATTGTCAAACGCGACCAAATCGGTTATAAGTGTTCCTATGATCCCGTTCATAAATAGGTGCCATGACTCACCACCGTCAGTCGTGCGATGAATGCTGGATACACTGGCTTTGTAACACGTTTTTTCGTTTACTATCACGGATGGAAGGCGGATATCGCGCAAAAAATTCCAGTCATCTTTAAGTTTTGTAAGTTTCGTCCAAGTCTTTCCACCGTCCGTTGAACGAGATTGCGTGAGACTCAATGCCAAGAGTGTTTCATCAGCGGCTAAAACCGTTATACCCGCCAGTACACCGTTGGGGAGATCTTGATTTTCACGCCATATCTCAGTCCACGACGCGCCCAAGTCAGCTGAATGGAAAATTTTGACAAAATCTGACCTATTATTCCACATTACCTCTTTTATTTCATTTGGCGTTAATCTCACCAAAAACTCGTGACCTATTCCAACATAAACATTATCCCCTGAGACCTCCAAGGAACAAACGGCTCCGGATGTATCCAATGGCAATTTTTCCCAGATGTCGTCTGGATCGAGACGATAGAGACCGTTCTCTGTACCCGCAAAAACTGTTTTTCCAACAGCTGCCACTGCGGAAATCTTTTCGGAAACCGTTAACCCGTCGTTAAGCGGGTGCCATTGCGTGCCACCGTCTGTGGATCGGAAAATCCCTTTATCTCTAAGCGCGAGATACATCGTAATAGGCACTTGTGAACTGGAAGCTTTTTCGGCATCTGTGATGACGAATCCAACAGCATCGCCTTTGGGGTGGGGTCCCAGTGTTTTCCACGTCTCACCCCGGTTATCTGAAGCAAATATCTCGTCAGTCGAAACAATATAAAGTCTACCGCTATGTGCCGCCATCGGCATCAAAGATTCGCCAATTGGGACACTCGTGTTGACGCGTCTCCATGCGGTTTCATCTGCAGTTAATCTGTATATTCCTGTTTGTGTAACGGCATAGACCGTTCCTTCAGGCGTAGCAAAGATATCGCGGACAGGTCCCGCTGGCGGTCCGTTTCCTTGTGCCCACTGTGCCGTAGAAAACTTGGCGGCATTTTCCGATGGAATAGGTGTTGAGATGACATTAGAGAATTGGGTGCCAGGACGGCTGGTTTTACCGAGAATGGTGTCGCGTCCGACCCGATTTTGCACAGCGGGTTTCGTTGCTATATCAAGGATGATGGGTGCATCAACGATTTCGATCGTCGGTTCAGATCGCGCCTCGAAACTATACGGTTTCTGGAAGCGGGTGAGGTATTGTTCACTTGTGCCGAGCAGCAAGGCAATCAAAACCGCAGCTGCTCCTACAGCCATCCACGGGAGAAACGGTTTAGAAGCCGGGGTCGGTGTGGGGGTCATGTCAGTGATTTGTCGCATGACGTTCTGGCTTAAACTTGCCGGTATTTGTATGCCACCGAGAACTTCCTGAATTAACGTTTCTTGCTGTTCTTGTAAACGCTTTCGCGCTCGCTGGAGCCGGCTTGTAATGGTGTGTACGGACACGCCTAAAAACTTACTAATCTCTTTGGTCGTCATTTTACCGAGATAATAGAGCGTCACGACGGTGCGTTCGCTCTCCGGGAGTTTTGTGAGCAGTTTCTTGACGAGTTCATGGCGATGCTCAGTGTCCTCTGTTTCTCGCTGTTCTGTTACGTGATGTGCATAAGAGGCTCTCTCGATTTCTTCCACAGGTGTGTCCTCCAACGATTGCATGACGTTTTTATTCTTTTCGAGCCATTTAAGGCAGAGCCGATTGGCAATGACATACATCCATCCTGAGAGTTGGTTCGGATTTTTTAGCTGCGAGAGGTTTTTATATACTTGGAGAAAGGTGTCTTGGGTAATCTCTTGCGCAATGTGAAAATCACCAATTTTTCGCCACGCAAGGGCATGAATACTATCTTGATGTTTTTGAACTAAGACTTCAAACGCTGTATCATCGCCTGACAAAATTCTATGAATAAGTTGAATATCGCCTTCTCTTTCCATCAGGATACTCCATAATTAATGAATAGATTGAATAGGTCACGTCTCCTAATACCCAGCCACTTACATATTGCATTAGCCTCTTATAATTAAAGATACGTTTTTGGGGTTGAAAACGTGCATAATGGAAAAATAAATGAAATAAGGGGACATGTGTACGGACACTGACAATTAGGAGTCTTCCGTATTTCCCTTTAGAGACGATAAAATTCTCTTGCGTTTTCGGACAAGATTTTGCGTGCCAATGATTGGGGTAGCTGCGAAGGAAAAGCCGCTTCCGGAGTATCAAAATGCCAGTGTGGATAGTCACTTGAAAACATTAACATATCCTCGGAGTCGAGCTGACTGACAATTTGCAACAGTTCTGCTGCGGTTGGTGGGGTATCAATCGGTTGGAGTGTCATGCGGATATGCTCTCGGATATATGCTGATGGTGGTCGCTTTACCCACGGAATCAGATGTCGTAAACCTCGCCACTCTTTATCGAATCGCCACATCAACGACGGCATCCATGTGACCCCCGTTTCTATGAGCGCGACGCGTAAGTGGGGGAACTTGTCAAAAACGCCTTCGGATACGAGACTTAGCACCTGTGCCTGAAATACCTGTGACATACCGACGTATTCCTCCAAATAGGTTGAGGGCCATCCTACGGATGTCGGTGGCAGCCCGGGGGCACCGCCGTAATGAATACCGATGGCGAGTTGATGCCGCACAGCTGCCTCATAAATCGGATGATAGCGTCTGTTGCCGTAAGGTGCTTGTGATCGGGCAGGGAACATTACCTGTATAAACCCCTGATGTCCACCTAAGCGTTCAATTTCCCGCGCTGCGAGTTCGGGGTTCTGGCTTGGCACAATTAATGAGGCGCGTAAACGTGGTTCGGGATCGAGCCAATGCTCAATCTGCCAGTCGTTGATTGCCGAGGCGAGTGCTGCTGCAAGGTCTTCGTTGTGGACGCTCTGCACGCGATACCCACAGGTGAGTATCCCGTATTCAACCTCCCAGAAATCGAGTGCGTGCTTGCGTAGGAGTGCTAAATCGGAGGCAGGACGATCTTCCGATGGATGTTTAATTTCCGGACGTGTTGAAGTTGGCACACCCTCTGGATAGTCGTTTGCGTCGGGTCCGGGGAAACCCGATTCTTCGCAATAGTCGCACCAGTAATCGGGTAGGTACGGATAGAGCATTTGGTGTGAAGGTAACCGGTTGTGAAGGTCGCAGTCGATGATAGCCATACCTGCCTGAACGAAACTCGGTTTGGATTTTTCGGTGCCACTTGCAAGCCGAAAACTTGCTTGACAAAAGTCTGTTCCCATATATTTCCTCTTGTGTTTTTGATTAATAAGACTTATGCAAATTTATCAGACGCTCGTAACCCCCTAAATCCCCCTTATCAGGGGGACTTTAATTAGTTTTAAACCCCCTAAATCCCCCTTATCAGGGGGACTTTAAATTTGTTATGCGCCACCGTATGTATGCCAAAAGAGTATCGGTTCGTTTTTGTGCTGCCGAGCGTTTACATAGTGGATAAGCCCTGCCAATGCCTTTCCGGTGTAGGTGTTTTCGAGTGTGATATTTTCATGTTCAGCCATCATCTCGACTGCGTCTGTGCCGGCTTTTGTCGGGATGGCATAGCCTTCACCAAAATCGCCGTGCCAGAGTCCAATGTCGCTTGTGTGAATATCCGGGACATCGGTCGCACCGATGCGATGATAGATCCGCCGTACCATCCGCGAGATTGCTAACGGGTTTGCCACCACTCGGTCGGCGACACGGATACCAACAACCTCGGTTTTCAGTCCAGCGAGCTGCACCCCTCCTATCAAGCCTGCCATCGTCCCACATGTTCCTACTGGCACAAAGATAAATCGTGGTTCAGGGAGGATGCCCGCCTCAATCTGTGATTTCAGTTCTGAAACTGCTTTCACATAGCCGATAGAACCGAGCGGCGACGAACCCCCCGCTGGAATGAAATAGCGTTCCTCTCCAATGCCAAGTGCTGTTTTTATTTTTTCATAGGCGTAACGGGCAAACATTGTCTCCATACGTTTAACCTCGTAGACCTGAGCGGCGTGTTCACAGATTGTACGATAATTTGCTTCGGAATATTCGGTAGGCGGTTGTTTAAAGAGCAGGCATTCTACTTGGAATCCAGAGGCTTTGCCATAGACTGCCGTTGCGCGAACGTGATTAGAACCTGTTGGACCGATTGTGAAGAGTGTTTTCTTTTTTTCGCCATCAGGATGTGCTGCTGCGAACATGTACTCCAGTTTTCGGATTTTATTGCCGCCACCTAACGGACCGCTCAGATCATCTCGTTTTATCCAGAGCGATTTGAAACCGAGGGCATGCTCAAGATTTGAGAGACGCTGCACTGCGGTCGGGAAGTTTCCGAGTGGAAGGAAGGGAATGGAAGATTGGAAGGGTGGAAGATTGGAGGAGAGACTTTCCTTCCATTTTTCCGTTCCTTTCTCTTTCGTGTCTTTTTCTTTCATCTTTTTATCCGTCTGTAGTAAATACGTTATGGCACGACAGCGCGTGCCTACGATCTTAACGAAAACACTACACAATACCACTTTCGATTATCTGGCTTGCGATATGTTCAGCAAGCGCGGCAATTGTCAACGTTGGCGGTACGCCGATAGAGGTAGGGAAAAGGCTGGCATCAGCGACAAATAATCCGTTCACCGTGTGGGATTCCCCTGAAAACTTGACGACGCTTTTGTTCGCGTATTCACCCATTCGGAGGGTGCCTTGCGGATGACTGGAAGCGAGCATGATGTCATTTGGCACGATACCGCGTTGCCGTACAATCTCAAGATCCGACTCCGTTTTGATAGGGAAGTGTTGTGTATAGGGCATCACAATCTCTGTCGCGCCTGCAGCGAAGAGTAGTCGGGCAGCGTTGATTACGCCTTCTACCAACATCCTTTTATCTGAGCGTCGGAGCCGGTATGCGATATTTGGCGCGCCTTTGTAATTAACTGAGACTTGTCCCGTTGTTCGATCGTGTAAGAGGACAAGGAGTGCTGCGATGTGACGATAGCGTTCCATCAGTTCTTGGTGATCCTCGCCGAATCCGGGAAGACTTGCGGCGACTATCATCTGCGAACCGAAAGCCGGCATGAGTAGGTAGCCGCTCTTCGGAGACTTTTCTAAATCGAGAAACTCATCAATATAGTAACTTTGCGGGATGCCGAGGTGGCCGTCAATCGTTTCGTTGAAAATTCCGCCGACAAAAACAGCTGGATGCAAGTGGAGGTTTTTTCCTACCTGTCGGTTTGAATTCGGCAGTCTGCTTTTTAGCCAGAGTTGTGGGGAGTTGATGGCACCTGCGGCGAGTACTACCACTTTGCTTTGAACATGCAATTCACCTGATGGTAACCGCGCGGAAACACCAACGGCTCTTCGCTTCTCCACGTCGATTTTTTCAGCTGTGCAGTTGGTATAGAGTCGCGCGCCTGCGGCAAGTGCTAAAGGGATATACGTAACCGCCATACTCTGTTTGCCACTTCTTGTTGGATTGTCCTGAATTGATTTGGAGGCGGGACATCCAAAAAGACACTGTGCCCCGCACGTAGGACAGGCACCGCGATTGTGCCGTTGCACGACACCATGCCACTTCATCACTTCGCATCCGCGGCGGATCACAGCGTTTAATCGGTTTACGTCTGTCTCTTGTATCTGTGTAACGCCGAGGGTCCGCTCTACACTATCAAAGTTTGCGGAGAGGTCTGGCACGCCCCATCTGTCGAGTAGTATCTGAGGTGGACGGACAGCGTAGCAGAGGTTATGTACGGTCGAACCACCGACCCCTCTGCCTTGTGAGATAACAATTGCACCGTCGCGTGTCCGCCGTAAGCCGCTATCCCAGAAGAGACGACGCAGCATCTCCGGCTCGTAGCTGCCGAAAGTACTCGGATCATGATTTTCTCCTGCCTCCAAAATAACCACCGATAACCCGGCTTCGGCAAGCACCTTTGCAACGACTGCACCGCCGGCACCAGAGCCGATAACACACACGTCGGTATGCTCTTGTTGTTGTTGCTGCTGCGAGGTGCCGGAATTATGGGTGGCACCTGAGGGTTGAGGATGTGAGTTGTTCATAGTGTTATGTATACTTTAGGACTTACGCAAAAAGCAGCAATTTTGATACTTTTAACCCCCTAAATCCCCCTTATCAGGGGGACTTTAAGAAGATGTGAGTTGTTCATAGTGTTATGTATACTTTAGGACTTACGCAAAAAGCGGTAATTTCGATACTTTTAACCCCCTAAATCCCCCTTATCAGGGGACTTTAAGAGGATGTGTGTAAGTTCCATACTTGTAATCTGAAATTTACTTTGTCAGAGAGCGATAGCGTTGATATGCCTGTTTTGCTTTCGCCGCTTCGCCGATTTCTCGGTAGGCGTTTGCTAAATTACGATAAAATTGCGGGTTTGTTGTGTTAAGACGTATTGCTGTCTCAAATTGCGTAATCGCCTGTTGCGGTTTTTTCAGCATCATATAGACAATACCGAGGCTATTCCGGTATACCGCGCTTTTCGGATGTGCTTCAACAAGGTTTCCATATACCTCAAGTGCGTCGGCGTAAGATTCTGTTTGAAGATAGGTATAACCGAGCAATTCGGATGCCTTTTCGTCGTGCGACGAGATGGTCAGGCACACTTTGAGCTCCGCCATAGCGCGTTCCCATTCTGTTCGTTTGATGTGTAGCTCCGCGAGTTGATAACGGGGCTGAAGGCGTTGTGGATTGTCGAGAATCAGACGTTGAAATGTCGCTAATTGTTCCTCTTCACGGGTGAGTTTCTCGAATGTGCGGAGTGCAGCGCGTCCCTCAGCGATTTTTCCCGTGCGTAGATAGCAGTTCCCGATATTAAAATGTGCTTTCGCGTGTCGGTTTTGGCGTTTAATTACCGCCTCAAAGTGTGGTATCGCTTGCGTGAAGTCTTCTGCTTGAAAGTAAGCGAGACCGAGCAGGTAGCGTGCTTCACTGTCTTGTTGTGCCTGTTTAAGATGGTAGATTGCTACATCGGTTTGGTGCTGACGGAGGTAGGCTGTGCCTAAGAGTCTGCGTGCGCGAGACAGATCGGGTTGCAACTGTAAGGCGCGTTGCAGCGGTTCAACGGCATCTTTCGCGTTTGCCATACCGATCAGATAAGCCTCACCGAGACGAACATGTGCGTCTACGAAATCAGGTGTGAGTTTGATCGCAGTCTGGAGCGCGTGAATCGCGGGTTTCCATTGCGAGCGTTTGCCGTAAAGGACACCGAGTTGGTAATGTGCCTCAGCGTGCGATGCGTCGCGTTTAATTACTTGCTGGAAGGCTACGAGAGCTGTGCGCTCATCTTTCTGAGCGAGTGCTTGCAAACCTGTCTGATACACGCGTGCTATTTCAGTAGATATGTGTTGTTCTGCTGGCGCGAGATACACTACGGATAAGAAAATTAATAGAAAAGAGTAGAAGAAGAGGTATGTTTTCATTGTTCCGTTAATCTGTAGACACGATTTTGCATTTATGATAGCATACTTTTACGTGTCTATCAAGCTTCTATCAGGACGTGACTTGCGAGTCCATCTATGAAAAGAGTTTTCTTAAAAACAATCTAAAGAAAACGCAGCCCGTAACGTAGTGGAGGGGTTTTTGCTTGGGCGTTTCTTCAGATATACGTAAAGGCACGTCAAACCTGAAACTCACCTCACCGAACCGCAAGGAAAATTAGAAAAATGGAATTTGTTCAGTTGACAGATGCACAACGCGAGGAATTTGATGAGAACGGTTACCTCATCGTGCGCTCAGCAATTGATAGCGAGATGATTGGTCGCTTGACTGAGGCGGGTGATCAGCTCATGGAGTCGTTTGAATATCACAACTATTACGCGCATCGGCGGGACGGTCTGGTGCAAGAATCCGCATTTGCTGATCTTGCGACACAATCGAAAGCAGTGCCGTTGATTCTTCAGATGCTCGGCACAAATATTCATATTACCAATACCGCGCTTATTTACAAACACCCACAAGCCCCTGAGAAACCAGACAACCGTAACTGGCACCGGGATGTCGGTGTGCATTTGGATGTCGGGCACGCGGGATGTCCACGTGTTGGATTGAAGGTAGGCTATTGCTTAACGGATTTCAGCGTGCCGAACTCAGGGGCGACGTGGTTCGTTCGGCAGAGCCATAAGTTGGGTGAACCGCTGCGTATCCCTGAAGGCGAAGTTGATCCGCTTGTGTATGATGAACCGCTACTCCAAGCGGGTGATGCGTTTCTGTTTGAGAGTCGTATCTATCATGCTGCGGGGTTGAATTTCAGGGAGAACGTGTCTAAGGTAGTCATCTACGGATACCACTATCGCTGGATTAAGCCTGATTATTATCTACGGTATTACGATGACACACTGCAACCGAATGAATCGCTGGTGGAAAATCTGGATGATCTCGGCAGACAGTTTCTTGGTGCCTCCACGGATACACAAGGCAGGCGCGACCCGAACGGTGTTCATTGGGCTGGCACAGAATGGGCAACGGCGCACAATCTGAATTTAGAACAAGCCCCACAAGTGGTTACCGTTTAAATTAAAATGAGTGAAGAAGGAGCGAAAATGGCTAAGGTTAAAGAAGTTAAGGTAGGTATCGTTGGGTGTGGTGGTATTGCTGGCGGCAAACACCTTCCAGGGCATAAAGGTGTAGAAGGTGTTTCGATTATAGCGGCGTGCGACATCGACGCAGCGCGTGCGAAAGCGTTCGCGAAACAGCACGATATTCCACATGTTTTTAGTGATTATGAGGAATTGGCTGCGATGGATGAACTTGATGCAGTAAGTGTCTGCACGCCGAATAACTTCCACGCTGGACCGACTATCGCAGCATTGAACGCTGGGAAACACGTTATCTGTGAAAAGCCAATTGCTGCCAATGCGATTGACGGGCAAGCGATGGTGGATGCGCAGAAAGCGAGCGACAAAGTCCTACAGATCGGTTTACAATCTCGGTTCCGCGCTGAGTCGCGTACGCTGCGGAAACTCTACGATGAAGGGTTTTTCGGCGACATCTATTATGCGCGGGCAATGGCGATGCGGCGGCGCGGTGTCCCTGCCTCACCATCGTTTTTGAGTAAAGCCATCGCAGGTGGTGGACCGCTGATTGATATCGGTGTACATATTCTCGATGTGTTGCTCTGGATGATCGGTTGTCCGAAACCGATTGAGGCGTTTGGGATGACAGCGACGAAGTTTGGACATAAAAAAGATGTCATCAATCCGTGGGGCAAATGGGATCCTGAAGATTTTGAAGTCGAAGATTTCGCGATGGGGACCATCCGCTTTGAAGGTGGGTTAACAGTGACCTTAGAGACCGCTTGGGCATCGCACATTGAGAACATCGGCGGGACGTTCTTCATGGGTGACTTAGCCGGTGCCACTTATGAACCGCTTCAGATTTATCTTGATAAGAAAGATGAGATGGTCAATTACGAACCGAAACTGCTTACAGGGTTACTGAGCGAATTTGAGTCGTTCCACAAGGCTGTTCGGGAAGGATTGCCGTCTCCGGTACCTGCGGAAGAGGTGCTGAACATTGCGAAGATTTTTGATGCGCTCTATGAATCGGCGCGAATCGGTCGTTCTGTCCCAATTGCCTGATGTCTACCTGCTGCTGATCTTTTAGGAGCATTTTAGAGTGCCTATTGCTGCCTTTATTTCTGATAACTCGCTCGCACGACTGTTTTGATACCGCCGCGGATGTTGAAGTTACCGATGACTTCCGCTTGCCGCGGCTTGCACGCTTCAACAAAGTCCTCTAACACCTTGTTCACGACATGCTCATGAAAAATGCCGACATTTCGGTAGAAGAGGAAGTACTCCTTCAACGATTTCAGTTCGACACAGTGTTGGTCTGGCACGTAGGTGATGCAGAGTGTGGCGAAATCGGGTAACCCCGTTTTAGGGCATACGGCTGTAAACTCCAAGTTGGTAATCTCAATTGTGTAATCTCGGTGGCTATACTGATTTTCCCATGTTTCGATTGCCGGTGTTTCTAATTCAGGGATATGGGTTTGTAAATCATCATAGCCGTTGTGCTGGCTCATTTAATGTCTCCACTATTTTCTATTAGTGCTTTGTCACATTCAAATTGATAGTCTCTTTTGATCCATAGGGGCGAGGTTACCTCACCCCCTACGACGAACAACCTGTCATTTTAGTGTTGACAGACTGTTAGGTGGATTTTAGTGAAAATAAACTGGATAATTCTGTAACATAGATTTTCGGTTTGGCCCCAAGACCCAGCGCGATTTTGAACCGCGAAGAAATCCACAGAAACACCCCAGCAAAACCCTACCGTGCTTGGAGATTAGTGTTGGTTTGCTAAAGAGGCGTTATTTCAGAATGACCATCCGACGGGTGCTTTGGAAATCGCCTGCGGTAAATGTATAGAAATAGATACCACTTGCGACTTTCGTTCCAAATTCATCTCTGCCGTCCCAGTACGCGGCTTTCTCTTGGCTCTGATAATTCCCTGGTTCCTGTAACCCGATATTCAATTGGCGAACAAGCCCACCGGCGACATCGTAGATTTTCACGTTAACCTCGGTTTGTTCAGCGAGATTGTATGGAAACCATGTTTCAGGGTTAAAAGGGTTCGGATAGTTCTGGAAGATCATTGTCTGTTTAATATGCCCGAGCATTGTGAGCGTCTGGGATGCTGGATCAACGGGGAAAGGAACATCCGCTGGACGGAATCCGAGATCGATCGGATTATAGATAAACGCGGAACCCGCGTTATCACCGGCATTATCATTACCGGCAGCACCAACGATAGCGAACGCGCCTTTGATTGCAACTGAGGCACCGAAGAGGTCTGTTCGGTTTGTGCCGCTTGCGATAATTCTACGCTTTTCCACCCATGTCAACCCATCTCGTAGAAAGGCATAGGCTGAACCTTTGTTGATGTTTTGCGTCGGATCGTCACCTTCGCCGGATGGGTGATCGTCTTTCCAAGCCCCGACGATTGCTGTGCCCTCATGAATGGCGACGGCTGCCCCGAATTCATCACCTAACTCCGACTCTTTGGCAGTGAGTTTTGCTTGTTGGAGCCAGCCATCTCGTGTCTCCACAAAAATGTAAGCAGCCCCCATATCCGCTTCATTTCGATCTTCCTTAGGCGCGCCGACGATAGCGATACCTTGTGTAATATCTACAGCGTAGCCGAATTCGTCGCCGAGTCCACTATCATTTGGAATGAGTTGGAATTCTTGCTGCCATGTCCCACCGTTTCGTGTAAAGATGTATGCGGTCCCTGAATCGGGCCCTGTTGCGTCGCTCCGGTGTACACCGATAAGTGCATTATCACCGTGGACAGACACGGCAAATCCGAACCTGTCTCCTTGCACAGGATTTAGGTGTGTGAGTTTCGCTTGCTGCGTCCAAGAACCCCCATTTCGCACAAAGATATATGCCGCACCAGTGTCAATATCAGTTTCGTCTTTTCCGTAAGCCCCGATAATAGCGGTATTCTCATGTATCGCCATGGCTGTGCCGAATTTGTCAAACATACCAATATCGGCACCGATAAATTTGGCTTGTTGAATCCATTCGGTGTCTGAACGGATGAAAACGTATACTGCACCTGCCTCCGGTCCAGCATCATCAACGCCGGGTGCACCGACAATCGCGGTTTCACCACTGATCGCAACAGCGTTTCCGAACAGATCCCCCGCTTTTGCATCGTCAGCGACCAGTTTCGCGCGTTGTAACCAGAGGCTACCACTCCGCTCAAAAATGTAGGCAGCACCGGCATTCGGTGCGACATCATCATCTTGTTGTGCACCGGAAATAGCGAGGTTCCCGCTAATCGCAACCGAGATACCAAACTGGTCTTCGGAAGCCGTTTCACCGTCACTTAACTTGATCTTCTCTACCCATCCGCTATCTTCCTTTTGTTGGAAGATGTAAGCGGCACCCGAAGCGGTTCCACCTGCGCTGTGGTTGGGGGCACCTGCGATAACTTCGCCATCGCTGATTGCAACGGCAAACCCAAGTTGGTCACCACTGGCTCTGTCGCCTGCGACGAGTTTCGTATGTTGGTTCCAGAATGGCGGTTCATTCTGTGTAAAGACGTAAGCGGCACCGGAGACATCGTCCCCGACATTGCCACCCGTTGCGCCGATGACAGCAGTTTCCCCGCTGATGTCAACCGAAACGCCGAAAGCGGAGGCACCGTCTGGGTCGATGGGAATCATGCGGATACGGACACGGTTTCTTTTCTGCTTCCAGATGTTATCTTCACGCTTGTAGATGTAAGCGGCACCATCCCCTTTATTTTTCGGTGAGGTTACAATCGCGAAATCGCCATCAACATCGACTGCGTATCCGAAATTATCCTCTGCTTCGGTGTTGTTACCGAGGAGTTTTGCTTGGAATTCCCACGCCAATCCGCGCCGTACGAAGACATAGGCGGCACCTGCATCTGAACCCGCCTCATCATCACGAGTTGCGCCGATGATAGCGGTATCTTCGTCAATACCGACGGAAAAGCCGAAGTATGCGAATCTAGTAGCATCAGGAGCCGTGAGATGGGCTGTTTGGAGCCAACTGTTGCCGAGCCGTTCAAAAACATAAACGGAACCTGCATCCGCAACGGGTTTATTGACGCGATGACCCCCAACGAGGGCGGTATCTCCATCAATGGCGACCGAAATACCAAAATAGTCACCTGCTCTTGCGTCAGGTGCCATCAATTTCGCTTGTTCGACCCATTCTGTTCCGTGCCGCGTAAAGATATATACGGCACCTGAGTTTTTTCCTACGTCGTCTTTCCGTGGCGCGCCAACAATAGCATAATCACCACTCATTGCGAGTGTCGTTCCGAATTCATCTCCGGCTACCGCGTCACTGGCGTTTAGTTTTTGCTGTTGGACCCATCCAGTTTCACTACGGAAAAAGACTTGGAGCGAACCGGCATCTCTGCCGTTATCGGTATCATCTTCTGGAACACCCACCATTGCGTAATCGCCACTGATACCGACACTCGTACCGAGGTTATCGTGAATGACAGCGGCACTCGTATTGAGCTGCACTCGATCGGCACTGCTTTGTATTGCTAACCCGATTCCGAGGAGCAGGGTTAGTATTGTTATCTGTAATTTTCTCAATTCTCTCCCCCTCACTATTTGATGTTATCCCAATACGCTGAACCTACAGGAATGCGTCTAACCTAAGGTGAAACGATTTTTAAATTGGTAGCGTTTCTTCAGAAATTTATTTTTCTTTTCCGTTATCTCTCAATGCGTACTCCAATTATTAATGACACAATTTATGACCCAAAAGGGTGCATATTATCCGCTAAATTGTCATCACATAACCTTTGCGATTTTCTGCAATTCTACAAAACACAGAGGAACATTGCACAAAGTGGGGCATAATTTATATTCAATTGCACGAAATAGGGCGTACTTAACTGTTTACCTTTGGAAACTTTGGTTTATAAGCCGCCCTCATAGACTTGTAGCAAATTCCATGCCACCCAAAAATCCATATAAAGTTGGCAAATTTCGACCTATTTCCAATATAACCTGTAATTTGTTGAACACTGCTACCGATTATAGGAGTTGGTGTTGCCATCATAGTTTCTTAACTTTCGCCTTGAACTTGGTATTATTCCGGTATACTAAGTTTATGGATTGTTTGTGCTTTATCCTCTCCATACCATAACGCCGTGCCGTCCCAAGTCAGCCCATGCGGTTCGCTTGGACATGAAACGGAATTGAGCACCTCACCAGATTCGGGGTGAATTCGGTAAACGACATGGTCGTTTGTATCGGCGTTCCAGAGTGCTTCGCCGTCCCATGCGAGTCCGTGTGCGCGACCGCCCGGCGTTGACAGTTCGGCAAGGATTTCGCCAGTCTCAGGACACTGTTTGATGAACCGACTCGTGTTCATATCAACGCTCCAGAGATGTTCACCATCATAAGCCAATCCGTGTGGACCTTCCGCAGGCGACGGGAATGTTGTAACGACTTCCAGATCAGGGATCGAGAGTTTATAGAAGGTTTGTTGCCATATACTATTGTACCAAAGATACTCACCTGCCCATTCCAAACCAGCACCGCCGGGGTAAGGTGGCGTAAGTGATAATAAAACCTCACCGGTCTCAGGATTAATTTCATGGATGGGCCCGACACCTTCAACACTCCAAAGCGATGTGCCCCGCCACGCGAGTCCGTTAGTGCCAGCACCCGGAGATGGAATATGATGATGTCCATTCGTCGTTTCAGGCATTGTGTTTACTCCTTTGTGATGGTTGCGCTGTTTCTAAGAGCGCGTCCTGAATTTCAGTGATTACTTCTTGTTCAGTTTCAACAGTTAATCGTGTCTGCAGTATCCGCTTGGCAGTATCGTTGCCGATTCTTCCGAGTGCCCAAGCAGCATGGCTGCGAACTAAAGTTTCATCGTCGGAGAGTGCAGCTTTGAGTGCGGGAACTGCCCGCCGATCTCCCCAATTACCGATAGCGACGAGGACATTTCGTAAAAATCCACGACGTTTGGTACGTTTGATAGGACTCCCCTTGAACCGTCGGCTAAACTCCTGCTGCGTCATGCCGATAAGTGATAGCAACTTGGGGGCGAAATTTTCCGCACGCGGTTGGAACGCTGGTTCCTCCGTTGGAACGGCTTTACTGTTCCATGGACAGACCTCTTGACAGATGTCGCATCCAAAAATTAAGTTACCGATTTTAGGGCGTAGTGCCTTAGGAATCCCCTCCTTCAGTTCGATTGTTAGATAGGAGATACAGAGCCGAGAATCAAGGACATTCGGTTCAATAATCGCATCTGTTGGGCACGCTTCAATGCAAAGTGTGCAAGTACCACAACTTCCACGGACGGAGGGTGTGTCTGCTTCCAAGGTGATGTTGATAAGCACCTCCGCGAGGAAATACCAGGAGCCAGAACGCCAATGAATTAGATTCGTATGCTTACCGATCCAACCGAGACCCGCTTTTTGGGCGTACTCCCTTTCGATAATAGGTGCGGTATCTACACAGACCCGTGTTTTCAATTCGGCTTCGGCAGTTTGTTTAATAAAATCGATAAGTTCAGCAAGGCGTTGACGGATGACATCGTGATAATCGTCGCCCCACGCGTAACGCGAAATCTGTCCGCGTGTGGGATCTTCCGCGAGTGCCTTCGGCGGATCGAGGGTATAATAGTTTATTGCGAGGCTGATGACCGATTTCGCTTCTGCCAGCAGTTGGCGAACATCAGTCTTCAGCGGGAGATGCCTTTTGAGATAGCCCATCTTCCCGGCGTATCCATTTTCTATCCATTGTTGATACCGCTCGATTGTTTCACTCTGTGCTGCAGGTGTAATTCCAACGAGTTCAAATCCGAGTTCATTTGCGCGTTGATAAATTTGTTGCGTTAGCGTTGACATTAAGACGTCCCACGCGGATAGGAACCGATAACATTGACATTCGCACACAATTCTTCGAGCTGCCCAATCGCTACGAGGACGCGTTCTTCAGCAATATGACCTTCCATCTCAGCAAAGAAAACATATTCCCAGGGTTTGGTGCGTGACGGAAGAGATTCAAGGTAAGTTAGATTTAACTCGGCATCCTCTAAAATACCGAGGACTCGGTGCAAAGCACCGACCTTGTCCTGAATTGCAAAAAAGAGCGAAGTCCGATCGTATCCACTTGGGTCTGCCATCTGACTCCCAATGATAAAGAATCGGGTTGTGTTATCTGGTTCATCCATAATAGCGTTTGCGACAATTGGGATCTGATAAATCTCGCTTGCGAGTTCACTCGCGATGGCAGCTGCGAATGGTTCTTGTGAAGCACGCTGCGCCGCTTCAGATGTGCTAACAACTTCGATCTGTTCAACATCACGGAGATATTGCTTTAGCCATACCCTGCATTGCGCGAAAGGTTGTGGATGCGAGTAGATGCACTGAATTTCTGTGATTGAGGACTTTGACAACAAATGCTGTTTTATGGGCTGAAATGTTTCCGCGCAAATCCACAATGGTGTGTGTTGGAAGCGTTCTAAAACGTCCCGAACAGTACCCTGCAGCGAATTCTCGATAGCGACTACACCGTAATCTGCCCTACCGGATTCGACCTCACCGAAGATGTCAACCTGAGGGTGAACAGGGATGAACTCCGTTGATGCCCCGAAATGACTTCGAGCCGCCAGGTGCCCGAAACTACCCACGGGACCGAGAAAGGCGACCCGCTCTGCCTCCTGCAAAGAACGAGAGGCAGATAAAATCTCTGTCCAGATTGATTCAAGTGCGGCTTCCGGGAACTTGTCTTGGTTTTGCGCCTTCAAGCGTTCAATAACCTGCTTCTGCCGATGCGGAACATAAACTTGTGCAGCACCTGTTTCTGCTTTCACCGCACCGACCTTCTTAGAAATTTCCGCTCGTTTCTGTAGTAAGGCTAAAATCTGGTCGTCAATTTGGTTGATCTGGTCACGGTACTCAGTTAATTCCAAAGAATAGATCTCCATCGTGCAATTCCGTGTTTCATACGATTGTAACAGGGTTGTGAACTGAGGTTGTTATATCTGAGTCTGCTTGTGTCTCAGAAGAGGGTTCAGTCTCAAAACCGACTGACGGAAGAAACATGAAAATTCGGTAAACCGAATTTTCATTTATCTCTCCTGCACCCTCCTCTGGTATTTCCACTACTTACTCAATTCCTTCATAGCCGCGATCATTTCATCGTCTGAGGGGTTATTTTTCACCATTTCAACAAACGCCTCAGCACTGATCTTATGTTCCTCCAGGAACATCTTATCCTGCGGTCACGGATAGATATATTCACCGATAACGCCCTGCAATTGTGCGTTGGCTTTATCGCTGATTCTCGCTAACCAGGGAATCCCTCCGATAATCATATCCCTGTGGCGTGGTTTCCAATCGAGAGCCATCTATTTCACCTCCTTTAATGGTTATCAGTTATAAGTTATAAGTTTGGTTTCTGATGTTTGATCATCTCTTTGTAACTGTCTCTTCCCAATTGGAGTGCCGACGATTACCAAAAGATATTGGACAATCGGAACCCTCTTAACTTATAACTTATAACTATTAACTAAAAACTATTCCTGTGTGTTTCTGTCAAGTTGTTGTAAAGTTTCCTCTAACAGTTTCAAGGAGCGTCCGTATTCTGCCCAGTCGCCTGTACGTTGTGCGTTCTGTGCCTGATTGAAATACTGGTTTGCTTGTTCAATGCGTTGACGTACGGATGACTGCTCTGTTCCGCTGTCGGCTGTTGTTTCAAGTGTCGCAGTTGCCTCTGTGATTTGGCGTCGCGTTCTCTGTCCGAACATTTCGTCGAGTGCATCCTCAAGGGTTTCACCCCAGACGACTTCGTTTTCATATCCGATGACGACCCGCCGCAGTTCGGGAATAGCCGTTTTCTCATCTTCGGACTGGATATAGATGGGTTCAACATAGAGCAGGGAGTTGTTCATCGGAAGAATCAAAAGATTTCCGCGTAAGACGCGAGACCCCTCCGTATTCCAGAGACTGATCTGCTGGGAAATATCCGGTTCTTGGCTAATGAAGTTTTCTACCTGCATCGGTCCTGCTATCTGTTTCCCTTTCGGGAAGCGATAGACGAGGAGCTGCCCATATTGGGGTTGGTCGCACCGTGCGGCGAGCCATGCTGTGAGATTCGGTTTGTTGAGCGGTGTGAACGGCAACATCAACATGAATTCGGCTTTTTCTTCCCCGGGTAACCTAATAACAACGTAATAAGGTTCAACAGGTTGTCCCTCCGCTGCTGAACGTTGGACAGTCTGTTGTTGGGGTACGAATGGACTTCTTGGCTGTTGTGGTGCTTGTTGTACTTGTGCGTCCGTATTGTCGTAGAGTTCTCTACCAATTTCCCATTTATCTTCGCCGGCATAAAAGGTTACCGGGTCCTTCATGTGGTAATCCTGATAGACGCGGGCTTGGATGAGGAACATAGCCATCGGGTACCGAATGTGTGCTTTGAGTTCATCAGGCATCTCTTCAAACGACTTAAAGAGGTCTGGGAAGATTCTCCGATAACATTCCACAATTGGATCCTGTTCCTGTTCCATGATGTAAAAGTCAGCGGTGCCATCGTAAGCATCAACGATAACTTTAACAGAATTTCGGATGTAGTTACCCCATGATTCATCGTCCTGTTGCGCATTTGCGAGTTGTCTTCTTCTTTCGTCGTCGAACTCTCTCATCGAAACGGAATAGGGGTATCGATGTGTAATCGTATAAGCATCGATCATCCAGACGAGTTTGCCGTCATGGATAACGATGTAGGGATCCCCATCGTATCGCAAGAAGGGCGCGATTTTGTGAATCCGTTCTTTGATATTCCGATTGTAGAGGATTCGGCTTGTCGATGAAATTTCACCCGGTAGGACGAAGTTAATTTCGTTATTGAACTTGAGCATATACACCATTTTCCGCCAAAAGGAGTTCAATAGTACGCCGCCTTTCCCCTGATACGCGTATTCGGCGTATTTTTGTTCATCTTGTGGATAATCAAATTCGAGGGGTTCTGGGCGGTCGGGATTTACGATGACATATCGGTTGGTCCGTTCTCCGTAATAGATGCGGGGCCCTGGCGTTTCGGTAAAGCGGTGGTTCCACTCTTCTTTGTATTGAATCGGTGGCAATTCCTGAATGTACATGTTGGGTTTGCCCTTATCAATTTCATTCACAGGACTCACAACGGCACCGTATCCATGGGTGTAGACATAGGTCTGCTTATACCAATCGTTTCTGATTTCTGCGGGGAGTTCATTGATATTGAGTTCCCGTCCGGAGAGCATCACCTGTCGGATTTCGTCACCAACGACATAGCGATCGATATCGACGTCGTTAAAGTCATACTGTGAACGCAGTTCTTGGAGTTGCCGGAAGACTCTGCGTAGGGGTCGCCAATCCCAGAGGCGGATACTGTTAAAGACAGGCGCGTTTTCATCACTGGTGATGTCATCGTAACTGAGTTGTTCTGTGAGTGGATATTCCTCTTCGGTTACCGTGTTTTCAGCTAAACCGTAAGCTTGGAGCGTCGCTTTGATGTTATAATTGATGTAATCTGCTTCTAACACCTGTTTGTTGGGTTCAACCTGCCATCGCTGTATTGCGGCTGGATACACTTGTCCAATGAACCCGACAATTAGAAATACGACGAATCCACCGAAAGCATAGGTGTGGCGTTTTAAGAAGATACTCACAATGAAAATCAGTGCGCAGATGATTGTGAGCCAAAGCATGATATTCAGGACCGGTAGGCGTGCCTGTATAGCGGCATATCCACCGCCGCCTCGCACGACATTGTTTGAGGCGTATAGCAGGTCATACATAACGAATTTATAGTTCCATGCCCGAAAGAGGAGTGTCACACCGACAAGCGTAAACAGATGGGCTTTGACGTTAAAAGGCGGACGGAACCGAAATTGACTGGTATCGCCTGTAATCAGTCCGTGGAAGAAATAGATGACAGTTGCAAATATCGTCACGAGCATAAAGATGCCAAAAAGTGTGCCGCAGATATAACGCAGCAAAGGCATTTCAAAAACGTAGAAAGCGACATCCTTCTTAAAGATCGGATCGCGTGCCGGAGACGTGAAAAACGCCTTTTGTCCAGGTTCTATTTGGACATTTGTGTTCAATCGGATCCCGTTTTCCAATACGGCTTCAACGCGTGCGTCGTAATTTGTGCCATCTATCTGCACGTTCACCGGATCCCCAACTCTTATGTTTTTTGCTTGGAGTTCCAATTGTGTCACAGGTATTTCGTTTGAATTAACGGTTTCTTCTGCGATAATAGGGGTAGCAGCAGGAAAAACGAGTTCATTGGAGTTGCGATAGCGTAGATAGAGTTCCCACCGATCGCTGGCTGTGTAACCCATCAGAATACTGAAAAGTATTGCGAGGAGTGTTAACCCGCCGTAAACAAGTTTCCGCGTGTCCCCTGGGTTATTTGCGGCACCACTTGCGAAGTCTGCGCCTCCCATAAAAGCGGGGCTGAGATGTGCCGGTGTGAATCGATAGATTAAGAGGAGGTTTATCAAAAGGATGGCTAAATAGCAAAGTCCAACGATGACCCCAACCCATATTTTTATTGTGAGAATTTTAGTGAAAACACCGAGATGATCCACCATCTTAAACCAGAGGTAATCGGGATACAGGTTAACCCAGACAGCACCTAAGCCACCGATAATAGCGAGGGTGACGATAGTGATCATCAAGCGTTTAGTTTGTGATTCCATGTTTTAAGTTTCCTTGCGGTTAAATAACCTTGTCTATTCCTTGAGAGTTTCCTCGTTAGAATCGCTCCGTATTTCGTTACGGACTCACGTTTTTTGTTGTTTTACCGGAGACCCAACGGAAAAATTGGAACAGCAATCTAATATTTAAAAAGCTTGCCCAAGCCCGAAGTGATATTTGAAACCCGGTTCCAGTTGAGTGAGATCTGTGTTGCGCGCCGCAGCGAAATCTACTGAAAAGAGTCCCAGTTGCAGTCGCATCCCGATCCCAATTGAGGCTTTGACATCATCGAGTCGAATTCGGTTTTTTTCTTCGTCTCGGACAAAGATATCAAAACGGTTCTCGTGTCCGTACTGCCAATCTGACCATGCGCCTCCGAGATCAGCGAAAGCAATACCACGGATACCACCGATCGACCATCTAACGGGCCAGCCAAAGTGAAGCGCGTCTATCAAAGGGATACGAACTTCTAAGTTGATCAAGCCGATGCGTGTGCCGACCAACTCTTCATAGTCATAACCCCGTATCGTGTCAATCCCACCGAGATAGAAATAGGATTTATCATCACCAAAACTGCCGCCAAGTAACAACCGTGCTGCGATGGTAGAGCGTCTGCCGAGGCCGAAATAACGTCGTGCGTCAAAGACGACGTTTGTGAGTGCCAATTCACTGCCGAGTGCGGGGAAAGACTGTTCAAGTTCAATACGGTACCGTGAACCGTTATATGGAGACCACTCTCGCCACATCGTTGTATCTCCAACGAATGCGATAGAACCTGTTGTGAGTAAGCCCCTATCGTCATAAGGATCCAAGGGGCGGCTTGTTTGGTAGTTAAAAGAAAACGGCTGTGAGTACATTGAGAAGTTAAGATTGAGTCGGTGGTATCTGTCGAATGGGTAATTGAGATATGTTCCGAGTCCAGTAATCCGTTGTAAGATACCGCGTCTCGTCTGGATGCCGCCTAAGATATGATATTCATGATAATTGTAAATCATTGCGCCAACATCGGTTCGGTGGGTCAAAAACCCGTATTGTGCGATGAAATCTGGTGCGAGATAGCTGGACTGGTTCATAACATTAACCCCGATACGATGGTTTCCCAACATATCGCTGCCGACGATTTGTACCGAGCTCCTGAGAATCCCGTCAGCACCGAAAGTAAAATCGGGAAAGATCGCATCTAAGGCGAAGGAGGATTTTGTGCTGTACTTCCGCTTGGCGATCCGATAAGTCTCTGGTTCTTCTGCTGTCAAAATGGCCGAGGGTTCTGCGAGGTCTGTGGTCTCAACTTTTTCTTGAATCGTTTTGGAAGTCCCCATAATACAGACATCGTATTTTCCGTTCTGATAGGCACTGAATAGTAGTTGCTTTCCATTTGGAGACAAACTCGGATTGAAACAGCCTGTCATTATATTGGTAAGACGCGTCAGTTCAACTTGCCACGCTCGGTCTGTGATTTTTGTTCTATCGTCTTCGGTGAACAGCGATACTCTCTTTTCCTCTGGTGTGTTATTTGGCTGTTCTTCAGGTTGTGTTTCCGTTTTAAACGACAGCACTTCGCTTTCCGTAGCCGCATCTTCTCCGGCGGCCGTTTTCTCTACAATTTCGAGTTTGTATATGTCATAAATGCTTTGTCCGTCCGAACAGAAGAGAATTGATTCTCCGTCTGGATTCCATGTTGGACTGATCGCGTTGTAGGTGCTGCTGGTTAACACGCGTTCTGTTCCGTGGTCAAGGTCTATCAACACGATTTTATTTTTACCACCACGCTCGGAGGCGTAAACGATTTTACCGGTTGTTGGGTGCCATGAAGGGTGTGTATCATTAAAGGGATCGAAAGTGAGTCTGTCAATTTCGCCGGTCAGAAGTTCAATAATATAGAGATCTGTTTGTCCCTCTTTGAGTGCTGAAAAAATGATCCGTTCACCGCTGCCGTCATAGTCTGGTGAGGAGACGTTATCGAAATCGAGTTTGAAGTATTGCGTGAGTTCTTCTGTCAGGATATTGACTTCAAGCAGGTAGTTAGCGTCGTGATGCTTGGCAACAAAGGCGATTCTGTCGCCATCAGGTGCCCAAGCGAGACTTCTGCCGAACCCACTGAAATCGGTCCGAATTTCCTCGTACTTCTCACGGAAAAACTGTTTGGTGACCCGCTCAATGCGTTCACCTGTTTTTGCGGACATCAGGACAATCTCAAGAAAGCCGTCGTTGCCTGTTACATAAGCAATAATATCGCCGCTCGGTGACCAGACCGGCTTAATATTATGTGAATACCGTGCCTCTTCAGTAAGATTCTTTGCGACGAGATCCGGCAATTCCCTGTCTACAACAAGGGGCCAATAGCGTTTCCGCATTGTCTGTCGCCACGCCTTATCGAATTCTTCGAGTTCGACGCCGAGTACGTCTTTGAAAACGCGGTCGATGTCTTTTGTGCGACTTTGCCGCAATCCTTGCAGAATCTCAGCGATCTTCTCACGTCCATAAGTTTCCGTGAGATACGCCACTGCTAATTGCCCCAACTTATACCCAACGAAGGGTGAACTGAGTCGATTAAAATTCTGGAGTTGGGGTAGCGGCACAATGTTGTTGTTCATACTGGCATCACGAACTACCATCTCTCCGATTGCATCGTTATCTTCGGCGAAATAGTCTGCCATTCCCTCTATGAACCAGATGGGTGGTGAATATAGGAATTCGCCGCTGTAGATGCGGGCGTGCGGTTTCTGATAGATGATGTCGTATTGGAAGATATGAATGAGTTCGTGAAAAATTACCTCCCGAAACGCTTCAAGTGAACCTGTGAATGGTATGACGATGCGGTGTTTAAAGAGTTCAGCGAAACCACCGATACCTTCATGAAGTTCTTGGAGGATGATGTTGGTTTCCTGAAAGTCTTTATGAGATTTGTAAAGGATCAGTGGTGTTCTGTCGCGGAGTTCATGTTCAAAATCCTCGCTGTGTTGTTCGTAAGCCTCCTCGGCGATTGCAGCCATGATAGGCACCAGTTTCGCTTCGCTCGGATAGTAATGTATATCAAAATGCTCTGTTCGGTGGATATGCCAATCAAAGCGTTGCGCAGTAATCTTATTTTTTCCAAAAGCCTGCGCCCATCCAATATGCGGCACCAGTAAGCCCAGAAAAAGGAGGATATGAAGCGTATATCTACCCAGTATTTGTCGTGTATTGTCAGTGTGTTTTTGAGACAGGATGCTATTTTTATTTGTTTTCACGCCTTTTACCTCTGTTTTTTAGAATAAGGCTACACATTCGTTTGCGGTTTTAAAAAGCCTTTGGGTATCCGTTGCATGTATAGCGTAGCAGGTGTAAAAACCGCACCCGTTGAAAAAATCACATGTCATATAAGATCAGGCACTTCGGTGCATAGCTGGCTTGGCAGCTATTGTGGAGCGATACTAAGACGGTGGACTCTCTGAGAAAACCGCAATCGTTATGAAGCACAAGCCCCTACCTTCAGGTAGTGGGTCACCTTGACTTTACCAAGTACCTATCTTCCTGTTCATAGTGTGGAGAGATTTGACGCGTAAATTCTGATACTGCCCGTTTACCGAGTTCCCGCATTGTATTTGCCTGTGGACCCGCTTGAGAAAAAATAAAAGAGCCAATGGTATGCGCTTCGGCAGTGCTCCGCCGGTAAGACTCATCCCAGATAATCTGTTCGGTTTCGACATCAATAATCATCACTCTAAGTGAGAGCAGATAGGTTTTCTGCATATAGTCCTGATAATCCATCACATAGCGTTGGCGTTGGACGGAGTATCGCTCGCCATAATACCGTCTTGGACGGCTATCTGAATAGAAGCGGAAGCTGCCGATGATAATCCCTTTTACTTCAAAATACTCTCCAAGTTGACTCAAATGTTTTGTATCCGTGAGCCAATCTTCTCCGACGGTTTCTCCTGTGAGCAGTCTTGCTGTTTCTTGCGTACTGACGACCTCAAAGTGTTTTTGGCGTGCTAACCCTCTCCGGAGTATTGCAGCGATTTCTCCGCCGATGTCTTCAGGGAGTTTCTCGTTGCGTGCCGATTGTTTTTCCGGCACAAACGGCAGAACGGCGAAATTGGAATACCGGCTGATGTCAATTTCAGATTCAACTTTCACCGGGATAGAGACGCGCGTCACATCTTTGCCGCATCCAAAGAGCGTCAGAATTGCGAATAGGATTCCAATCTTTCTTACTGTTTGCATATTGGTGTCCTCACTGTTCTATAGGGGGTGTTTCTTCTTCGTCGTGTAACACATCTTCATCATTAGCACCGCTCCGCCGAAGGTGTATACGACAGCGCCGATAGTTGAGTCTGTAGTACTTATTATCAGGTTCTAATTCTGCTGCCCGTTGGTAAGCCGCGAGTGCCTCGTCCATGTTTCCGACGGCTTCGTAAGCGACACCGAGGTTGTTATGTGCCTTTGAATCATCTGGGTCTATATTGATAACCTGCTTCCATCGAAAGATGGCTTCATTCCAGAGTTGTGCTTGCGCGGCTCGTATTGCGAAGCGGTTGTATGCTTCGGTCTGTGATGTGTCGCGTAACATAGCACATCCGGAGAGAATTAAGCAGCCTAAAATAGCAATGAACGCAAGTTGATGGTATTTTAACACACGGATACCTCAGTATTTAGTGATATTGTTTTGCACGTTACATCAATATATATTACATTGAAAGAGTCTTTTACGTCAAGAGAAAATTGGGATTTAGCTGTCAGCCATCGGCAGTCAGCCGTTAGTGGAGTCGTTATTAGTTCTCAGTAATATAAACTTGTCAAAAATAAGTGGATCTGATAGACTTTAAATCTCATAACTCGTGAGAAAATAATAGATCGTAAGGAGTATACTGAATGTCTAATACAACCCCAGTCCGCATGGTCATTGTCGGGTGTGGTATGATTTCTGCTGGCGGCTATCAGCCGCGTTGCCAAGCGTATCCGCATCGTATTGAATTGGTCGGCTTCTATGACCAAGATGAGGGGCGTGCCTCGGCATTGGCAGAACGCAACGGCGGACGCGTTTACAAATCACTGGACGAGGTACTGAATGATCCGAATGTAGAGGCGATTGTGAACTTGACGCTTCATATTTCGCATTACCCGATTTCGTTGGCGGCACTGAAGGCAGGGAAACACGTCTATTCCGAAAAACCGATCTCTATCCGTACCGACGAGGCAAACGAACTCGTAGAAACGGCGGAAGCAAACGGTCTAAAACTGGCGTGTGCACCATCAGCGATCCTCGGTTATGTTCAGCAGAACGTTTGGCAACGGATACGAGAGGGTGAGATTGGCGATGTCATCTCCGCTGTTGGAAACTTCGGGGGTCCGTTAGAGCATTGGCATCCGAGTGCGGATGCGTTCCTGATGCATGCCGGTCCGTTCCGAGATGTCGCACCCTATCCGCTAACGGCAATGACAACCATGATTGCGCCGGTCAAGACGGTTCACGGGTTCGCACGGGTCGCTGTGCCGAAACGGACGTTAACCCAAGGGCCGCGTCAAGGCACTGAGTTCGAGGTAAATGAGAAAGACCACGGGTTCGCTGTTCTGGAGTTCGAGAACGGGGCACACGGGTTTATCTATCACAGTTTTACGGTTACTTCTCAGATTCCGCCGTACGAAATCCACGGCACTGCAGGTGGATTCTCGCTTCAGGCGCACGATGATGGGCGCGGTATCAAGAAATTTACGCCATCAGGTGGATGGCAAGATGAACTTTCTCCATCGAAAGCCTTCACCGGATTAGACTGGGGCAAAGGGGTTGCCGATTTCGCGGACGCGATCCGATCTGACCGGAATCCGCGGTGTAACGGCGCGCAAGCACGGCACGCTTTAGAGATATGTGAACGCGTCATCGAATCGTCCGATGCTGGTAGACCTGTTGATGTCGTGAGCCGTTTCCCTGCACCGGTGCCTGTTAGTGATGTAGCACCGTGGGAAGATGCATAATGCTAAGGTTACTTACCAAGCGTTAGCAAGTTGACGAAAAGGCGATACGCGCCCGCTACACCTGCCGGCAGTTGTCGATAGAAAGCGTAAGCTGCGTAGGTATAGGTGCCTTCGCCATATTGTGCGTAGAGTAATCCGCCGTGCTGTGGTTCCTGTTCGCGATCGTTGCATGTGAGGAGTGCCTGATAATTTGCGTCCCATTCGGTTAGGAACTTAGAACCGCGTTCCTCGACCCATCCATCGAAATCCGCCTCCGTAATTTGGTTCGGATACTGGAAGATTGGGTTGTCAGGCATCAAAATAGTTACCCGTGCATCCTCTTCGGAGACCTCCTCGGGACGTCTGCCCATCGTGTAAGGGAAGGGACCAAAGGGTGCTGCGTCAAATTCTGGGGTCTGGTATTGGACGATGAGATTTCCACCTTTATAGACGTAATTAAGGAGCCGTCCATTATAGGCGACGAGATCTTGTCGCACAGCGTACGCTCGGATGCCAACGAGAATCGTATCAAACCGGTTCAAATCGCCGGTGCGGAGTTCTTCTCTGTCTAACATCTCCACATCAATCCCAATCTGTGTTAGTGCTTCAGGGATTTTATCGCCGACACCCATGATGTAGCCGACGCTCATATTTTCTGGGAGCTTGAGTGAGATACCGTGAAGCGTCATTGTGGCGGGACGGTAGAGATGGCGCGGCTCAAGGTCTGGATGCTCAATCACTTGATAACCGGTGGTGTATTGCGTGTCATTGGACAGCGCACCCGCCTCAATTGTATAATCTCTGCCTGCTTCTACACCTTCAGCAGACACCTGAAAAGTAAACGTCTCGCTTGCTCCTGCGTGTGTAAAAACGAAAGCCGCCCACTCAGGAGACACGGACCAGTCCTCCGGGAACGCAAGCGCAAGCTTACCCTCCGCTTCACCTTGGATGTTATTTAGCATCTCCACTGTGACGGTAACTGTAGCTGCTGTGGCGGATTCGGATATCGGGATAACGCCGATACGCGGTGCGAGAGATAAGCTGATAGCAGGCGCGACTGTCAGCAAACGCCGTTTTTCACCCCAAGGTCGGTTAATCGAACGCGTTTTTGCGGGTTGCGTCAGTGTGAAATCTACACCGTCCACACGATAGGTTATAACACCATGAACATCAGGCGGTGCGACGGGTAGAAATCGGAATTCTGGCTGCTTGAGGGTATAGACAGCATCGTGATATTCAGAGGTGCGTGTCCAGTAGGGTTGGGTGTACGCTGCATCCTGTGGCACCTCTACCGCATACGTAATGGAGACGGGTTGATTTGTCTGTATCGTTTGATTGTCCGAATCTGTTTGTGTTTGTTGCACATTCCAGCCTTCAGGTGTTTCGAGTGCGGTTTTGACAAGTTCAGCGGCAACTGGCGCGGGGTTCACGAATCGCATCCCGATTGAGAATTTTTGCCCAGGAATTGCAACAGCGAAGGTTTCGGAGGCGCGGGTGCCTGTCGGTTGGACGAGTACCTCCAGAGACAGTCCGAGCGCGGCGTTCGCAGCAGTCATAAATTCTTGTTCCTTGTTCCTGAGTAGGAAAAGGAGATGTGATCGCATTGTGTCGTCAAGATCTAAATCCTGTATCTTTTTCATTAAGCTGCGCGTCGTTTTCAGTCCTGAAGTAAGGTGAGGGACGACTGTCCACGGATGCCGAGCATCATAGTCTTGTCCTGCAGCGTTAACGCTTTTCTGAAGCTCCGCAAATTCGGCATTCAACGCTGGTGTGTTGGCGAGTTTCGCCATACCCATTATTGTTGTATTAAGCCCGTCAAATAGACTGTCCTCAGGCTTCTGTTGGTTGGGGAGTGTTGTATCAATTAATTGCAGTTCGGTAACCGAAGCCCCTTTCGAGGCGCGCGTCTGTCCAACGCCTTGTGAACGCTGGTAACTGAGTCCTTGGCGCGCAATCTGGGCGTATGAAAGTCCCAACAAGGCGTTGTATTCACCGGTATCAATTTTTAGAACGGGTGTATCGGCGGTTTCGGTGTTACTGCGTCGCCATCGGGAACGATTGATGTAGAGTTTTTTGGGTTGCCACGGTTGGAGTCCTTCGGCGATGTGTTCTGGGAATCGGGTCGCGTCGCCTGCGACTTTGAATGCTTCTAACGTTACGACACCAGAGGCTTGATGGTGCCCGTGTCCATCTTGGCGATTGCCTTGAAACCGCGAGATAATAACATCCGGTCGATAGTACCGAATCAGGCGTACCATATCCTCCAAGAGCATCTGATAATCCCATTTTTCCAAGGTTTCGTCAAGTCGTTTGGAATAACCGAAATCGACGGCACTGCTGAAGAAGAGGTCAATGCCGTAGTAGCGTACGGCAGCGCGGTGTTCTTCCGTCCGGACGATGCCGAGTGCGTCGAAGAGCTCGGGACCGATGAGGTTTGCACCACCTTCGCCGCGCGTGGTCGAGTAGAGTGCTGTTCTGACTCCCTCTCCACGGCTGAGCCATGTCAAGAGTGCGCCGTTTTCATCGTCCGGGTGTGCAACGGTGTGGAGGACGGTAGCGGTGGTCTGTAGGCGTTGCAAAGCGCGCCAGACTTCTGAAGCGTTTGTTGTGCCTGCCATTTCTCCCGTATCTGCCATTGTAGCGGTTCCTCCTATTATTCCAAACAGTGCGAAAGTCAAAACGGGTATTACGATTTTTCTGAGCATTAGAAGATCCTCCCCAGGAAAGGGCGTCTGCCGTTATCTGTCGCAAAGGAAGATTATACCTCTTGATTTTTAACCCCCTAAAGAATCAGAATCAGAATCAACGGTATGAAGCCCGTATGGGCTTCCCCGGGTATGAATGCCTTATGGGCATTCACCGCCCCTTATCAGGGGGACTTATGAACCAACAGCGTAAGTTCTAACCTTGCTATTTCGGGAGGGCATTGCGGAGCATTTCCACGCTCTGTGGAACGCCGACGTGAGCATCCGCTTTCCCTTCAAATTCGATGGATACGTACCCTTGAAATCCAACCTCTTTTAAAATCTCTCCGATTTTGGTGTAATCCAGATCCAGTGTATACCATTCACCTTCACCGTAATAGGTTTTGGCGTGAACGAGGACTGCCTCATCCGCAATCTGGGTCAATTTTTGGTATGGGTCTGAGAGGAAATTGCCACAATCCATTGTTACTTTCAACCATTCCGAGTCGATAGCAGCAACGATCCGATTGACCCCTTCTGGTGTGCAGGTGAGTCCCCAATGGTTTTCGAGTCCGAGGACGACACCGTATTTTTCAGCGTCTGGGAGACATTTTTCGATGGCATCAATGACCCAATCGAACGCCTCGTCTTCCGTGTGCCCGGGAAGTGTCGGTTCCTGTCCTTCGGTTTTCATTAATTCGTCGAAAGACGGGACAGTACCCCAGCGTCCTGAGTTAAGACGAATGGAGGGAATACCGAGTTCGTGTGCCAGTCGGATGCAGTGGATGGTGTGATTGATGTTTTTTTGTCGCGTCGTTTCTTCTGGCGAGACGAAGCCTTGATGGATGGAGAGCGCGTAAAGGTCGAGTCCGTGGATGAAAGCGAGTCGTTTCAGTTTCTGAAGATACGGATTGGCTTCCGATGCCATCTGTTGATGTAGGATTTCAATGCCGTCGAGTTCGAGTCGTGCGGCTTCTTCAATGACGTGTTCAATGGGGACACGTTCAGGTTTGAAATGCCAATAGGAATAAGTGGATACACCGAGTTTCAATTTTTCACCTCAATAGGGATCATACGTTTCGTTCATGATAGCACAACTCGGAAGGCAAATCCACCTTTTTTCTTCGTTATCAGTTGTCAGTATTCAGTTTTCATCAAAATCTTCGGTGTGGAGACTCCCACGCTTTAGCGGGGAGAGGAAACACCGCTCCTTTTTTAGATGAATAGAGAGTGCTGTTTTAACACCACCTGCACACTGGGTGTTTGGATTCAGATGTGCTGCAGAAAGTCAGAGCCGAAAAGGCTTGAGCCTCTGACTTTCTGTTCAACAAGGAAACCGTCACCACTCGTCTAATAGACCTGACACGGTGTCCTTACCAAAAGATTATGCGGTAAGCCCCTTCTCAGAGTGTATATTGCCCCATCGACATCACGAAATCAGAGAAGATAGAGACTTGGGGAGC
>JAJEDN010000114.1 GCA_022821495.1 Candidatus Poribacteria bacterium | reverse complement strand
ACTTTCTTATTTGCTTTTTCACCCAGAGACACAGCAGAGGCGATCCATTCTGAGTTTACAACTGATGACTGTGTTTCTCGCATACAAACCTAACAATATCAACAACAGACTACCCTCGAAAAAAAATGGGGGTAAGTGACCCACGTGCAGTATGGTATCACAAGTCTGCCACCTGAACGTGCCTCGGCAGCTGACTTGCTCAAACTCCGGCGAGAGCATTGGACGATTGAAAATAAACTCCACTGGATCCGGGACACTGTCTTTGGAGAAGATGCATCAAGCGTCCGAACGGGGGTTATCCCTCAAGTCATGGCGGCGATGCGAAACACAGCAATCTCTGTTTTACGATTTACACGATGGACAAAAATCACAGACGCACTCCAATATCTCGCAGCTCAACCTAAACTCGCAGTTAACCTCATAAAATGAAAAATCGTACAATTGAATGACCCTGGAAGTAGGTCTTTGTAGAAGCGAGTGTTTTTGCTTGGGGTCTTTGCTTGGGTGTTTCTGCGTATTTCTGTGGATTTCTCCATGCTCGCGATCTTCCGACTCAAATAAAAAACCTACCAGCAGAAAATCCAAATTAAGGAAGGGGTTGGACATTTGTGAAATTGGACGGTAGTTTTAAAAGAAAATGCCCTGACCGGACAGTAGGGCAATGGTATTTTTCAGACTACAAGGATTATAACGTCTCTAATTCTCTAATCTTTTCATAAGTCTCATAATTCTGGACTGAAGTTCTTCTTCTCCTGCCTTCTCTGCCAAATCCAATGCTGTTTGAAAATCTCGCTTAGCATCATCAATGAGACCTAACTTTCTTTTGGCATTACCGCGGTTGGCATAGGCTTTCGCGTTACTTGGGTTTAGACGAATAGCCATATCGTAATCAGAGATAGCGGTTTCAGGATGCCCTAAATTATTCTTCGCGACCCCTCTGTTGTTGTAGGCATTTACATTATTAGGATCTAAACGGAGAGCCGCATCATAGTCCGAAATAGCCTCAAAGTATTGTCCGATATCGTCCTTCGCATAACCTCGATTGTTGTAAGCATTTACATGGTTAGGATCTAAGCGGATAGCCGCATCATAGTCGGAAATAGCGGCTTCAGGATGTCCCAAGGAGTCTTTTGCTATAGCTCGATTGTAATAAGCACTTGCATCGTCAGGATTTAAACGGATAGCCTCATCGTAGTCAGAAATAGCTTCAAAATGTTGTTCTATTGTATCCTTTACAACGCCTCGATTGTAATAAGCACTTGCATCGTCAGGATTTAGGCGGATCGCCTCATTATAATCCAATATAGCCTCAGAATATTGTCCGACTCTATTTTTAGCGTTGCCTCGCTTAAAATAAGCGATAGCAAAGTTAGGGTTTAGGTTAATCGCTTTATCATACGCCGAAATAGCAGATTCATAATCTCCTTGATCGGACAAGGCATCGCCCTTATTGAGATGGCTTTCGGCAGATTCGGCATTGCTATTTGTGTTGTTAACGTTTTTCATTAGACTTTCTCTTCTGTGGCAGGAGAATAGTTTTTTAGCTGCTCTAATAATTCTTCTTCCTCAGAGGGTACTGATAGTGAGGTTTGGGTAGAAGCGGTGTCGTTCGCAGTATTTTGTAAAACTTGTGTAGGATTTGCTTCGCTCTGGTTCGCTTGCGTGGTGTTGGTAGCAGCCGTTCTACCTTCATTGTTTTTATTGCGGGTGATAAGAGAAATTATGATTGCGGCTAAAATTGCCACGACCAGAGGTCCTATGAATGATGCGAGAATCACGTGTACAGTTTTAGCTGTGCCCTGCGTTCTTTCTTCAAGCACCGCAACTCTTGTGTTAAGGCTATTCACACTTTCAGTGAGTTTCTCCACATTTCCGCTAAGTTTCTCTGTGACTTCGGTGAGTTTCTTTACAGCATCACCAAGTTCCTTTACATTATTGTTTAGGTTTGCTATATTTATCTTTTCAGTAACCGTTATGATATTTGGATCCGACGGATCCTGCCCAAACGCAGCAGTAACAAACAGGGTACAGAGAATTCCGAATAGGATAACCCGCCCATTTAGCATTCTGAATCTCCCAGATTTCAATTTTACTACATGAAAATAACACTTATGTCGCTATTTTAGTCCATAGATTAAATTATTTTAACATATTATTTAAAAAAAATGTAGAAAAAATGCACTGCGCGGCGTAGCAGTGTGTCAAGGAGATCAATGACAAAAGCGAAACTTCAAATTAATCCCAATTTTTAGGTCCCAGGCCCCGGTAGGTTCGGTTTCCTAACCGAACCGGATTTGCGAAAACCATCGCGAAATCCAAGGATTTCTTAAAACTGAATCGTCCTGTTGTAAATGACTCTGAAACTTGCTTTTTTAAGACGGGTTTGCTAAAATGATAGCACTAAAATCGTCATAGAGGTCTATAGCCATGAATCAACACGAACAAGAAGTCCTTGTAGACGCAGCAGCACTGCAAAGTGTCTGCAGCCAACTTTACCAAGAAGTGGGTGTCGCGCAATCCGATGCGGATACTATTGCAGAAATGCAGGTCCTCATGGACTTGCGGGGTGTTCATTCGCACGCGACACGCGGCGTACCCGGTTACGTCCGAGGTATCATCGGTGGAAACATTAATCCCAACCCACAACTCCAGACGCTTGAGGATAATCCTGCCTCTGTGCTGCTGGATGGCGACCGCGGGTTGGGGCATCTCGTCAGTATCCGTGCAATGAACCTCGCTATCGAAAAAGCGAAGTCTGCCTCGATTGGTGTGGCGATCGTTCGGAATAGCAATCACTTCGGGGCTGCCTCAAGTCATGCCATGCGAGCCTTACCACACGATATGATCGGTTTCGCAACGACTAACGGACTCGGTGTAAATGTCGCTGTTTTCGGTGCAAAGAGCGTCTCAATTGGTAATAATGCGTTTTCCTATGCCATCCCTGCTGGCGAGGAACCACCAATTGTGTTGGATATGGCGTGTGGTGCTGCTGCCGCTGGACGGATCGGAACTGCAAGGCTATACCAAGAAAAAATTCCGTTGGGATGGGCACTCGATGCAGATGGCAATGAAACCGAGGATCCCGGGCAAGTCGCCGCTATTCTACCCGCTGCAGGTCCCAAAGGTTCTGCACTCGCAATCGTGATGGATGTTTTATGCGGTCCCTTGAGCGGTGGATTGATGGGCATCAACAAACGGTTTCAGCCCGGAGACACACCCCTCGAAAAACGCGTGTCGGGACACTTTTTCTTTGCAGTTAACATCGCCAACTTCACTGCTGTTTCAGAATTCAAGGCTGAAATCGATCGGCAAATTCAGATGACACGTCAAGCCACCCCACGCGCCGGTTTTACGCGCGTCACGCTACCCGGTGAGATTGAGTCGGAATTAACACAAGAACGCCTCGCAAACGGGATACCCCTTCACAAGGAACCCTTGCAAGCACTTGAACAACTCGCTGACGAGTTGGATGTTGAGATTCCGTGGGATAGGCAGTAAATTTTCTGCTTGCAATCGCGCCCTATATCCGTGTATAATTGGCGTTGTCTTAAATCCGATTGCCAACGCCACACGGAGAAACACCATGCCGACACTTAATATCAAACCGACACATAAACCCATCAAAAACTACTACACAGTACTTGAAGCATATACGAAAATCGGCGCGGAACACGAAGGTGCAGTCCGAACCGCATTCCAAACGCTCCTCCAACACTATTGCCGACAAGCAGACCTCCTCCTTGTCTGCGAAAAGACACGCTATACAAAAACGAACAGGCGCATCCAGTTAGACGGTGAAGTCGTTGATGCTTTCGACTTACCCCATGGACACTGGGAAGCAAAAGATACACAGGACGATCTACCGACCGAAGCGCGCCGAAAATCGGAAGCAGGGTATCCCTTTAAAAATATCATTATTCAATCCCCGACACGCGCACTCCTCTATCAGAACGGACATCTCCGCCTTGACCGCGACCTGACAGATCCAAAGAATCTTATCGAGCTGCTGAACACCTTCTTTGCCTATCAAGAGGAAAACATCGTCGATTGGTATGCTGCAGTAGAGGAGTTTCGGGAGAAAGTACCGGTACTGGGCCGCGGTGTCGCACAGCGCGTTGAGACCGAGATGCAGGACAACCCATTGTTTCGGCAAGCCTTTACGAATTTCCATCAGCAATGCCGAGCCGCTATTGACCCAAACCTCACCGAAGCACAGGTCGAAGAAATGCTCATCCAGCACCTCCTCACCGAACGGATTTTCCGCACCGTTTTTGACAACCCCGATTTTACCAATAGAAACATCATCGCCCAAGAAATTGAAAAGGTAATCCAGGTCCTTACGCAGCGTTCCCCAAGCCGTTCCGAGTTCCTGCGTCCCCTAAATCCGTTCTACATTGCGATTGAGAAAACCGCTGCGACTATCACCGATTTCTCACAAAAACAGTCGTTTTTGAATACGGTCTACGAGCAGTTCTTTCAAGGCTTTTCGGTGAAGGTTGCCGATACGCACGGCATCGTTTACACGCCACAACCCATCGTGGATTTCATGGTGAAAAGCGTTGAACACGTCCTTAAAACCGAGTTCGGACGGTCACTTTCGGATATGGGGGTCCACATCATTGATCCGTTTGTTGGCACCGGTAACTTTATCGTGCGCCTCATGCAAGAGATTCAGGGCAGACGGTTACCACAGAAATACCGCGATGAATTGCACTGTAACGAGATGATGCTGCTTCCGTATTACATCGCAAATCTCAACATTGAACACGCCTATTTTGAGCGGACAGGCAGCTATGAACCCTTTCCGCATATCTGCTTTGTGGATACGTTTGATACGGTGGATTTAATGGACGCGCCCCACCAAACAGGGCGATTTTCCTTCTTTACACCGGAGAATACGCTTCGGGTTGAGGAGCAGAGAGAGATGCCAATGTTCGTCGTTATCGGCAACCCACCTTACAATGCGAGTCAAGACAACGAGAACGATAACAACAAAAACCGGCGGCATGTAGCGGTTGACACGCGCGTACGAAACACGTTCGCAGCCGACTCCAGGGCGCAACTGAAAAACAAACTCTATGATCCTTACGTTAAAGCCTTCCGATGGGCAATGGACAAACTCGGTGATGAGGGGGTCGTCGCGTTTGTGACGAACAACAGTTTTATTGACGCGCAGATGTTTGATGGTATGCGAAAGCACCTCTCCGAGGAGTTTGACACGCTCTATATTCTGGATTTAGGTGGTAACGTTCGTAAGGGACAATCGGGGGATGCGAATGTGTTCGGCATTCAGGTCGGCGTAAGTGTCAATATCTTCGTCAAAAGTAGTAGACACAGGGACTGTGCCGTAACTGCTGAAGGTGCTTCGCGTATCCTTTACAATGACGAAGCTGCCGAACGTAATAAAGCACGTACCTTTGCGTTCCTTGACGAAAACCAGCATATTGGTAATATAGAATGGGAGATGCTGACTCCTGATAAACGACATACATGGCTCACGGCAGATCTCCACACCGATTTTGACACTTTCATTCCGATGGGGAGCAAAGTAGCCAAGTCAGCGCTGAGTGATGTGAAAGATGCAATTTTCAAAACTTATAGTGTTGGTGTGCTAACCGCCCGCGATGCCTGGGCTTACAACTTCAACCGAGACGCGCTCGCCGACAATATGCAAGCGATGATAGAATTCTATAACTCAGAGGCATCTAAGTGGGAACGGCATGTTGAACGGACACAAACTGTTGACGAATTTGTTTCAACTGACAGCAAAAAAATAAAATGGACAGATCGACTCAAGGCGGAACTAACAAAGGGCAAATTAGTAGAGTTTACACAGGAACAGATAAGAAATTCTCTCTATCGTCCATTTACAAAATCCAACCTCTACTTTGACAAATTGATGATCCAGAGAACTTACGTGTTCCCATCTATTTTTCCGACACCCGAGGCTGAATTGGATAATCGTGTGATATGGCTTAAGGTTGGACAACAGTGGCCAATGTTTGCATTAATGGTGGATAAAATTCCTGAAGCCCTACCACAAGGGGCTTCTCAATGCTTTCCGTTCTATACCTACGATGAGGATGGCACAAATCGTCGAGAGAACATCACGGATTGGGCGTTGACGCAGTTTCAAAAACACTACGGAGATCGGACCATCACCAAATGGGACATCTTCCATTATACCTACGGATTACTGCACCATCCCGATTATCGCGCACAGTATCAAGAAAACCTCAAACGAGACTTACCGCATATCCCTTTTGCCGAAGACTTCTGGACGTTTGCAAAGGCAGGCGCGCGGTTGGCAAACCTCCACGTCACCTACGAATCCCAACCCGAATACGATAAACTTGAGCCGATTGAAACGCCGAGCATGCAAGTGAATCTGCGTGTAGAACGAATGAAATTCTCCACAGACAAAACGCAGTTGAAATACAACAATTTTCTGATGTTAGAGGGCATCCCGCCTGAAGTATTTGAATATCGATTGGGGAACCGGTCTGCATTGGAGTGGGTCGTGGATCAATATCGCGTCAAGGTAGACAAACGAAGTGGTATCAAGAACGATCCAAATCGCGATGAAGATCCCGAGTATATCCTCCGTCTGATTGGACAGATCATCACAGTCAGTTTAGAGACGGTAGACATTGTTAATGGATTACCTGCATTAAAGTCGTAAGAGCTCCAAGCCTTATGCCGGAACCCATCGATTAAAACAAGGAGATAAACAATGCTTGAGAAGATCGGAATAGGGATTTTAACAAAGGTGGTAAAAGAAGGCTGGGAGCGCGTTAAAAACAAACGCCAAAGGTCGAAAAACGCCTCTCACGATTATGATAATCCCTACAAGAAGCGGCACGGCCAACTCAAAGTCTCCTGCGTTGGAATGGAAGCAGCAAGATCGCTTGACGAGGTCTATGTAGCGGTTCAGTTCCTAGATAAGAGGAAAGCAGCGACCTATGGATCGACTGAAAATATTGAAAGAGTTTTACAAGAATCCAGTGAACGGCATTTCGATTCAACTTTAGGTAAACGCCAAGATGGGATGAGAGTTGCCAATAACGAACAGTATTTGATGGTACTCGGCGGTCCTGGAGTTGGAAAATCAACCTTCCTTCGCAAGGTTGGGCTTGAAGCACTGAAACGGAAAGATGGCGATTTTAAACACGAGCGTACTCCCGTTTTTCTTGAACTGAAGAGATTCACCGAGGATGAGATTGCTATTGAGGCATTGATTGTCAACGAGTTTAAGGTATGCGGTTATCCGTATCCTGAACTAATGGCAAATGATAAGTTGGAAGCGGGTGAGCTCCTAATACTCTTTGATGGTCTTGACGAGGTGCCAACTCCGAACGTTCACAACGTCATCAATAAGATTAAGGATTTCGTCGATCAATATACCCGAAACCGCTTTATTGTTTCCTTGCGAGAGGGTGCTTACACCGGAGGGTTTACAAAATTTGCTGTAGTGGAGATCGCAGACTTTGATGATTCGCAGATTCAAGACTACATCAACAATTGGTTTGCATCAGGGGCCCACCGAAAGATGAAAACGTCCGAACGATGTTTGGAAGCATTGAATGCCACAGAGTATAGATCAATAAAAGCGTTGGCGCAGAATCCTTTATCACTCGCGCTGCTGTGTACGATTTATGAAGAATCACAAAGCTTTCCGCCAAATAGAGCGATCCTTTATAAAAGAATTCTCAGTATTTTTCTCAAAAAGTGGACAGCGGAGAAACACGTTCGTAGAGACTCACCGGTGAGTCCGTATTTGGACATTCTGACTATAAAAGAGATGCTTTCTGAAATTGCAGCAGAGAATTTCAAGGCAAATCGTTTTCTTTTTAGTGAGGACGAACTTATCGATCAGATTCAAGAATTTTACCAACGGAGGCCCAATACATCCTCAGAATTTGATGCTTCCGGGATCCTAGACGCAATTCTTGTTGAGCCAGGGCTTTTCATTGAACAAGTCAACGGTTCATACTCTTTCTCTCACTTGACCTTTCAGGAGTATTTAACGGCGAATTATATTGTAGGCGATCCGCGATTAATTCAAGACTTGGTGAATCAACATTTACATGACCCACGGTGGCGAGAAATCTTCTTACTAACTGCGGGCCTGATGCGCGAGGCAGATGATTTGCTTGTGGTGATGGAGGCGAAAGCCGCGAGATCGATCAATACCGATGGTCTTGAATCACTATCCCAATGGGTAAAACAGAAAACAGACACCACAGATGATCGGTACAAGAACATTATCAAACGATCATTTATCCTACGCCAATTCTTTTCTCTGTGGCTGCTCAATAAAATTTATGAGGTGTTTGAAAACGTCGTTAATCACGCCCCCGCCCGAGACCTCTACCTCTGCCGAGACATCTACCTCACCCTCTGCCGAGACCTCTACCTCTGCCGAGACATCTACCTCGACCTCACCCGAGACATCTACCTCGCCCTCGTCCGAGACCGAGACCTCTGCCGAGACATCTACCTTGACCACGTCCGAGACCGAGACCTCTGCCGAGACATCATTCTTGACCGAGACATCGCCCTCGCCCTTGACCGAGACATCGCCATCCCCCTCGCCCTCGTCCGAGACCTCTACCACGACCGAGACATCGCCCTCGCCCTCTATCCCTACCAAGATTTTTACGAATATATAGACGCTGATTTTTATCAGTCTGTGTCCTCTCAATCCAGGAATCGGTTTGATAAGCAACTACAGAAACAAATAGCATTGGTCAAGGGTATGAAAGATATGAAAATTTTCAAACAGGTGGATCTACAGCGGATGGTTCAGCGGTTTGATGGACAGCGGGAAATCATCAAGGCGGCAGCAGAAGGGAAATCTGTTGAACCCCCAGCGGAATCTATTCACGATACGTGGCTCTCTGTTTTAGGTATCACTGACGAAATGATCGCTATTCCACGCGAGACGTTGGCGGCTTATGTCACGTATCTTGAGGCAGTGGAATTCATCATTGCGTGCAAAGAAGCGGCTGGACGTGTTTCACCTGAAGTATGGCAGCAAATTGAGGATCGGTTTTTGACTGCGGATGCAGCAGATATTAAAAACTGAAGATGAGTACGGAGCGAATCATTCTTAACAAAAGCATCCCTAATCCTGTAAATCTTGATTCTGATAACCACTTCCATGATGGCTGACTGCCTCTCCCTATCAGATCAGAGTTATTCTGTTTTAAGAAATCATCGGGTTTCGCGTCTTTTTTATAAATCCGATGCGGTTAGGAAACCGCACCTACCGGGCCTGGGGATCGGAAATTAGACGAAAAAACTGAAAACTAAATCGCCCTGTTCTAACCCCAACAAAATGTTGCAAAGACATAGACGATGTGATATAATCTAAAAGAAAAAAGAACCGGGAAAGTGTGTGGCACTCGCCTGACTTTGCACTTTAACTTCTGAAAACTTACCGTTACAAGCACCAGGCTAATCACCGGAACGCCAACACGAAACCGGAGCGGGAATTTGCAAATTGATGAGATTATATGGCAACAACAATTTGTTGAGAAATTAGCGATAAAGCATGGTGTAGAAAAAACGGAAGTTGAAGAAGTCTTAAGCAATCGTCCTCGTTTTCGTTTCATCTCTAAAGGCAATCGGGTTGGTGAAGATGTTTACTCGGCCATGGGACAAACAGACGCGGGACGTTATCTCATCGTTTTTTTCATTCAAAAACCAAATCGTCGGGCGTTGATTATCAGTGCAAGGGATATGACCAGAACGGAGCGAAGGAATTATGGCAGACAAAAATAAAAAACGGGATCCAATGCCACCTCCGGATGCAACACCAGAGGAAATCGGGGAATTTTGGGATACCCATAGCCTTGCTGACTATTGGGATGAAACCCACGAGGTGAAATTTCAGGTTAATCTCAAATCAGGGCAAAATCCGTCTCCAGACGAGGATGGAACAGTCAAGCAAAGCGACACGCTTTCGGCAGAAGAGGGTTGGCAAAAGTTAAAAGAACTCGTCCAGTCGGTAAAACCTGCAGACTTTGAAAAACTCGCTGCCGTATTGCTAAAATCATTCCTCAATATTCCGTTTGTGGTTGCGAGATCTGGGGGCCAACCAAGTGGTGATGCTAGGAGCCTGACAGGTGAGGTATCAATACAGGCAAAAAATTATAGTGATAGAACAAGTCTCAATGCGAAAGAAATTGAGGGGGACATTCGTCAAGTAAACCGCACCCTACAAGACCTCCAAGTCTATGTTTTAGTTGTATCTCGCGATGCCGCGCAACTGCATGATACATTGGATGCCGTTTCAGAAGATACTGGCTTGGACATCGTTGTACTTGAACTAACTGATGAACTATCAGAGCTTGGGGCGTTGTGTGTTACCTTTTGGAAGGACATCCGCGATTTCTTTGACCCTTCAGACACCGATCAGGAATTCTCAGATTGGATTCAAATAGCAAGGGGTGAACCAAAGACACACCGGAAAATAAAGGATGTCCGAGATAAGTTGAAAGATGGAATCCAAACCCAAAGACATGTTCAAAAGGACATTGAACAATATCTACTTAAGCATTTTGGTAGGGCCAAAGGTTTTAATCCTATCAACTTGTCCGAGGCAATAGAGCGGGAATCTCTAGAATCAGAAATTGCGAATTGGTGGGAAGCCTCGGGGGTGCCCGTCTGCTATCTTGAAGGCAAGGAAGGTCATGGAAAAACATGGCTTGCTGCCAAGTGTATGAAAGCAATCTGTAAGAATGAAAATGTTGTCACTTTTTGGTTAGATAGTAGAGACTGGAGAGATGCCAAGTCCATATCTGATTTGTTTTACACCTGTTTTAGTTTAATCTATCCGTCTTACGAAGAAGGAAAAATCAGCAAACTTCGGAACAAGCCCGCAAAAATCTGGCGTAAAACGCTTATTATCCTTGATGGGGTCAATGAACGGAATGCAATTGAGGCAGCACAGCGAATTCTCGCTGAATACTTTAGGAACGACGAAAGTGAGTGGAGAGATAGACTTCGTTTTCTGTTGACCACGCGTCCTTTGGATGACTACGATTTTGGGAATTATTTTTGGAACGGGTGTCATAAAATTTCTGTTGATCCTTTTAATGACTCTGAACTGCAGGAGGCACTAACCCGAAAAGGACTCCAACTTGATGACTTGTCGGATTCATTGATAGGCATTGCAAGAATTCCTCGGTATTTTCAGAGATGCGTTGAACTACGAACTGAATTTGGTTCATTTGATGTTGTGACCAAGGAAATGGTTTTATGGGCAGATTTGCTTCACAAAATCAAATACACGGGAGACCCACAAATCCGGGAAAAACTTGATTGGCAGAGCATTGAAGATGCTCAGGATGATCTTGCAAAACTTGCACAGGAAACAAAGTGGATTGATGTTGATAATGCCCCACAAGTTTCTGTAGAACTGCTTAAGGACTGTTTTCCTAATTACCCTCAAATCCGTCGAGACCTTAAAGAACAACGGATTGCCCTTAAGGCACATAAAAGGAAAGCCGAGTTAAGTGAAGATCATATTGTACTCGGTTGGGCCCTTTACCTTGCTAACCTGTTTGATTGTACGGAATTTATCGGAATTAAAGATTTCGCCGAGGGTTTTCAGAACGCGCTTGAGCCAATTCCTTCAGAAGATCTAAGGACAGAGGCACTATTTGTCGCTCTACAAATCACTGCGATATCTCCCGAACCTAATATTCCAAAAGACCAACTTTCACAAAAACGAGCTGCCTTGATGCTAGCGTGGTTTGATAATCACAATGCCCAGATTACCGATAGGCGCATTTCCTTTTGGGTCCAGACTGATACCGATGCCTATGCACAATTTGTCAAAGTTCAGTTGGAAACTCACAATCGACCGAATTATGAAGAAGCACTCATTGGACCTCTCGCCAAGGTCTGGTTACACCAAACCGGTCAGATTGATCAATTAAGATTGCGTCTTACTAAATGGTTTCTCGCTCCATCGACTGATGATGAATCAGAAGATATTGTCTATGTTGGTCATAAAGGGAACCAATTTCCTCGGGAAAAGGATGATATACGAGTTCAATTATCACGGGCTGCTATCTCAATTCTATCCCAAAGACCAGAGCCTCAATTTCTAGAAACACTTGCAAATTGCTATGCAGGCTTACAGAGCGGAAAAAAGTCTGACAAAAACAGCCGTAGACTTTTCCATTTTGGTGAGCATCTCGGCAGACTGATGCGATGGGGATACACTGAAATGGTTTTAGACGATTTGCATTCGTTGGCAGAACGAGCCGAGGGCAATGAATTTTTGTTAAGTGGGATTTATGAGTTAGCTGCTAATCTTCAAGTAGCGGATCTACCCTCTCTCTTGCAACGACCTCTCTCAGAAGAAGATAGAGAGTTGTACGCCCGCGCAGCTGAATTCCGTCGTAACTTCAAATCCGCTTTTGATCGGGTTTCTAATCAAGAACAGTTGCTAACAGGTGAATCACCGGAAGCGAATGTAAAAGGTAATTACCACGGGCTTGACTATTTAGCGGTTCGGACAGACTTGCCTGATTTGCGTAGTGAAGATATGGTTGAAATCAAAAAACTTTTGAACTATATATCAAAGAATGCTGAACTGAGTCGAAGTGCATCAATGACCTTAGAGGATTCTTGTATAGACAACTTGCTTCCGTGGATTGCTAAATACAACCCTGAGAGTTACGCAAAACTTGCCTGTTGTCTTAAAATTAACCCTCTGAACAATGAACACCCCCAGTTTAACCTCTTGTCAATTCCTGGGCTTATTTTTCAACTTGACGATTGCGCAAAAATTACAGAAGCAATTTTGGAAATGAAACAACGTCTCGTTCAAGACGCTCAGGCGGATAGTTCATCTTCCGATGCTGTTTATTTGACCTCCTTACTGACAGAAACCCTTCTTTTCTGTGCTTCTGAAAAGAAGTTAACCGATTGGTTTAATTTTCTGGCTTCACATGAGCCACTTAGAGTTTCAATTTGCTATGATACGCTCCCCTGTTTGCTTGGGATATTATTACCTAAAACAATTGTGAAATTGGCACAACAGAAGTTGGAAACACTTTGGTCTTCGTCACCTGATAATCAAACCGAGGACAATGGCGAATCGAAAGAATGCTCAGAGGAAGAATTCTGGTGTATGCTTTACGCTTATGGTGCTCCAGTTGATGAAAACACAGTAAATTATGCATTAGAAGCATTGAAGATCAGAGATCCCGATTCGACTCAAACATTTCCAATGCTCAGGCTAGCGTTGTCTGATCCAAATCAGTTTTTGGCTGAAACGTTAACTGATGAAAAAATACGAAAACACCTTTTTTCTCGACATGGTAAACGGTTCATAATACCTATTTACGAAGGTGGAGATATTCCCTCTTATGATACACTAATGTCGTGGCTACCATCAGGAGTTGTGGGTTCATTTCTCTGCCTACCAGATCGGTGCAACGATCTGATGCGGTGGGGCAGAGATCTTATGGCTAGGATGTTTTCGATTCTCCGAGGTGCTGAGGTAGATTTCGATTATAATTCGGAAATAAGATTTTCGGTTAATCGAAAAGTTCTTCGGACTTGGGCAGAACAGAATATGACCGACTTCTTACAATTAGCAAACGAATATTTAGATATGCTTTCCAAATCTCCATGGTATTGCCAAGTTTTGAGTGATCTCACAGATGCCATTTTCTGTTTGTTATTGCGTTTCCAACTCGCTGTCGCAATGCTACATTATCATCAATCGAACGCTAAAGGCTTTAAAATAGTTTGTTTAACTTACTACGGCGTGGAAACATTTCTTGATCAACTCTGGCGGGTTGAGGAGTGTAGATTATCGGAACATCACGACCTCAGACGCAAACTGCTGGAGGAGTGTCTAAACGACGAAGAAATTATGTTCATGACCCTGGCTGCTTTAGTAGGAGAAGGTCAGGAAGAGTTGTGGAATTTGGTGACACAGGAGTACTTAGAAAGTCCTTACGCAAAAGAACGGAATCTGGGTATTTCTATTTTACCGTGGTTTGGAAACGACAAAGCAATTGAGAAACTTGAACAACTGAAATCAGATGATCCAAGCCAGTGGGTTCGTGGGCACGCTTGGTGGGCGTACGAAGTTGCACAGCAGGAACGCAGTTGCCGTGAAGTTTATCGGGAAGCCTTACGAACGCGCGACCTATTCCGAATCTCCTCCGTTTTTGAACAAATAAAACCTGCTCTATCACCTACTGCCCGCGTTTGGTGTCGTCAAATCCACGAAGAAGAGCTCGGTCAGGAACTCCAAGATGAAGATCCCAAATTGATTGCTCTTGTCGATCGATTTTGGGCCCGGTGGGAAAATTCATCGTCAACAAAACGCAATATTGAAATTTTTGGTAGAAAACTTCGTGAGTATTGTCGTGGTGAGAAACTTTCGGCGGGTTCACCCCCTCGAATTGCCCCTTGGTGGAAACCCTCCTCCGATTAAAATAAGTGATTGGGTGGTTATAGTTTATGCATGAATCCAATCACATACCGTACGTAATTGTGTGAAGACCGTGTCAATCACAACAGGTTAATTATCTTGCAAATCCTCTAATCTTGTAAATCCTGATTCTGACAATCGCTCCTCCGACAACTGACTATTTCTCCCCAGCAGATCGAGGTCATTCAATTGTAGGTTTTTTGTATTGTATTTTCACAGGTGTTAATACTTCGGAACTTCAAAAATCCAATATTTATTTGACATTTTCCTTCATGTATGTTATACTTATAGTATGTTATGTTAGAGATTTGAAGAAAATCCAAAAAACGGAGCAACCTACAGATACAAGGGGCAGCCAAAAATCGAAAACGTTGCACTTTCCGTGGTAACTTTTTTTCAGCGAGAAATACCAGAAAAAACACCTATAAAACCACACAGGGACTGGGTTTACGACCTATTTCAAAATATTACCAAAAAGCAAAAAAAGATACCATTTGGTATCTTTTCAGTCAGATTGGTATCTTTTTTAAGGCAAAATCGCATCGGCATTTTTCAGCAGAAACATCAAATAAACCTGACCCCTGATCAGGGTCATTCAATTGTAGGTTTTTTGTATCGTCCTTTTCACAGGTGTTGATATTTAATATATGTTATGTTATAAGTCTCAGGAAATCCAAATTATAGTAGATTTTGGAATTACCTATACACCCGAGAATTTCAATGATCCCTCGATACCCTTGACTCGCGAAATTTTCATAGCAAATTTCATAGCAGCGTTCATAGCAACCTTTGATGAAAACCGCCTAAAACCCAATCATGGTAAGGGTTTATAGCCTTTCGAGAAATATATTGAATTCACAGTTTTGCTATGAAAACTGTGAAACGCGTCGGTCTTATAGTAGTAGATTATTGAATGGCACTGCCCAGCAGATCAGAGGCATTCAATTCTCTGGAAAACAGCTAAATTACCTTATGATTTTGCCGTATCTAAACACGAAAATCCGCGTCCTCCGTGTCTTCCGCGATTCAGACAATTTGAAAATTAAATGCCCCTGCCCAGCAGATAGAAAATATTTGACTTCTTTTAAAAAGTTCGGTATAATTATAGTTTCTAATTTTAGAGAACCCACTCGTGGAGGTAATTATGCACCTAATTACGCTGGACCCTTGGTCAGAAAAAGATATTCTTCAAACCGTTGAAGATAGTCTAAATATAAAGAAATACCCCGAAAAATATAGACACGCTGTAGGTGGGAAAAGCCTCTGTCTGCTATTCCAAAAGACCTCCACGCGAACACGCTGCGCCGGTGAAATCGGTATTACACAACTCGGTGGACACGCACACTATCTCGATTGGCGTACGACAAACTTCGCTTTAGCCGACCTCAGCGACGAAATGCGTGTGCTTTCGGCGTATGTCGATATTATTTTAGCGCGCTTCTTGAAACATACAGACCTCGTTGAAGCCGCTGCCGCCGCAACTGTCCCAATAATCAACGGATGCTGCGACAAGTACCATCCAACACAAGCACTCGGCGATCTCATGACGATACAGGAGCATATCGGTAGACTCGAAGGGGTCAAATTGTGTTTCATCGGTGTACATAATAACGTCTGTAATTCACTGATCGCTGCTGGAATGAAGACTGGGATTGAAGTAACTGTTGTCGCACCGGAGGTCAACCCCGCTGCTGTCGATAAAAAATTATGGGATGCAGCGGCTCGGAAAGGTCTCTATAAAGTGCTTGATACAGGCAGTATAAACATCAGTCGTGCGCTGGAAAGCGTCATCGCTGAAAGCGATATCGTCTATACAGATACATGGGTAGATATGGAATTTTTCACGGATCCTGCTTTTGCTGAAGAACGGGAACGACGGCTAAAGAAGATGATGCCTTACCAATTAAATACCGAACTCTTAGATGGACACGAGTGCAAGGTTATGCACTGCCTGCCCGCGCATCACGGGTATGAAATTTCGGCTGAACTCGTCAACGATGAACGTTCAATTATCTTTGACCAGTCCGAAAACCGTCTCCATAGCATGAAAGCGATTTTGCTCAGATTGCTTGCACACGCCTAATCCATATTCAGAATTTTGACAGATATTCGATAAAATTTTATGAGAAGAAACCTCTTGTGAATTCTTTTTCAAAGCGCGTAAGCCCAAGCATCGCGCCGGGCGAGTCTACGAAAACGGAGATAAAAACCCTGAAGAAACACTCAAGCAAAAATACCCACCCTACCGAAGCGCACGGAAAATTAGAAAGACTTGAATGCAGCAAATGTGGTGAAACATATCCGCACACGGTGCCACAGAACGTCTGTAACACCTGTGGGAAACCGCTGCTTGCGCGTTACGCACTTGAGCAACTATCAGGGACATGGACACGCGATACGTTGCTATCAAGACCCGCATCACTCTGGCGTTATAGCGAACTCCTTCCTATATCCGACCCAACCGACATAGTGACGCTTGGGGAGACAATGACACCGCTCCTCCGAACGAAAAGGTTGGGGGCAAAATTTGGACTGCCAGAAGTATGGGTAAAAGACGAATCGCGGTTGCCTACTGGCAGTTTCAAGGCACGCGGTTTAGCAATGGCGGTATCTAAGGCGAAGTCGCTCGGATTGACACAGTTGGCAATCCCGTCTGCTGGCAACGCTGCTACAGCACTCTCCGTTTATGCCGCCGCCGCAGGCATCACCGCACACATCTTTATGCCACAAGACACACCCGCTTTCAATAAAGAGACGTGTCACCTCGCAGGTGCGAACGTTACACTGATTGATGGACTTATCAACGATGCTGGCAGAATTGTCGCTGAACGCAAGGCGCGTGAAGGCTGGTTTGATGTATCAACCCTCAAAGAGCCGTATCGAGTGGAAGGCAAGAAGACGATGGGCTTTGAACTCGCCGAGCAATTCGGGTGGGAACTCCCTGATGTTATTATCTATCCAACGGGTGGCGGCACAGGGATTGTCGGGATGTGGAAAGGCTTTGCGGAGTTAGAGGCGATCGGATGGATCGATAAAAAGAGACCACGCTTTATCTCAGTACAATCGACAGGGTGCGCGCCGATTGTTAAGGCGTGGGAGGAAGGGGCAACTGAAGCGACACCGTGGCAGGATGCGCATACCGTTGCCAGCGGTTTACGCGTGCCACAAGCGATCGGCGATTTCCTTATTTTAGAGGCAATTCGTAAAAGCAACGGTGCCGCCATTGCTGTTTCAGATGATGCTATCCGTGAGGCGATGCAACTACTCACTACCACTGAAGGACTTTTGACCTGTCCTGAAGGGGCAGCGACAGTCGCTGCGCTCAAACAACTCGTCGCTAACGGAATGATTCAACCCGCCGAGCGTGTCGTCTTATTCAATACGGGCGGGTACCAGTCCTAAAAAAATTATATACCACTAAGCGTTGATCTTATCGGTTTTCAAGGTAGTCGTAGGTCGGTTTCTCTTTCGTTTCCGCACCTTCTTCAGATGCCTTGTTCTTGAGATGATAGCCTACCTCATGTTTCTGCACCGATATAATTGGATAGGGGCCATCAAATCCAGTAACGATACCTTGCACCTCAACCGGTTTATCGCTATTGCCGGCATCAGTCCGCAGTTGATCGAATTCAGGATTCGCGTCGAAAACGAAGTTCTGTCCTTGGTTCCCCGTGACCATCGCATGCTGGATATTCGAGGTCTCCGGTCGCCAGCGTCGCCATGACGGAACATTTCGGATATAGCTTCGGGCAAATCCGGGATGTCCAAACATGTCGCCCCGGATAGTCGCATGGGTCTTAAGGACGCGAGCACTCCCGATCCCGTGGCGACCCCGGAAACGCGAGTCGTTGAGTTGACGCGTGATGTCATAAACATCAAACGTATGCGTCTCACTATATTCACTAACGCCATGTCTCGGCTTGACTTCCACAACGGTGGTAAAAAGTCGCTTCCTGCCGTGCTTGTCGACAGGTGTGCTAAACGTAATATCCTTGGGATCTGCCCACGGTTCCAACAACCGTCGGATCTGGCGCGCGTCGGCGTTGCTGACAACATCAGAAATCTCTATTTTTAACACGACAGGTTCTTCAGCCATGCTCACCATGCTGATTCCTAAAAATAGGATGACTACCAGAAGCGTGAGGCAGTAGAAATGTGCTCGTTTCATTCTCATCTCCTCGCTTAATTTTATGAAGGTGAATCTTTCTTATTCTATTAGACACCTTTCAAAGTAAAAAGTTTCAAAAAAAGTCTAAGCAGCATTGTAACGGACAATTGAATGGTGCTGAATGCCATTTACTTATTAATGATGCCACTTTGCTGTGAAAAGGGTGCATAATTTTACAATGAAGTCAGAATTCTACGTTTTACAATGTACCTTGACGACTTACAAAGGTAAACGTTCAGTGCGATAAAGAAGTTTACAGGTTGGCGTCTTTACGTTGGAAACTCTTTATCCAGCTTAATTCGACGATATAATACAAGACCGGCAAAACGAGCAGCGTTAAAAGTGTAGCTGTTATCATGCCACCGCTGATGACAATTGCAAGCGGCTTCTGGAGTTCTGCCCCAGAACCGTGGGCAAGGGCGAGTGGAAGCATCCCTAATCCCGTAGTCAAAGCCGTCATTAGCACCGGACTGATCCGTTCTTCGGCACCCTTTATCACCGCATCGTAGAGCGACATACCTTCTGAACGCAGCGTATTGATGTGTGTCACCAAAATAATACCATTTCGGACTGCGATACCGAAGAGGAGAATAAAACCCACCATTGATGGAATACTCAGCACGCCACCTGTGAGAAAGACGCTAACAACGCCACCGATTAACGCTAACGGCAGGTTCAGCATCACCAACAGTGAGAGCCGAAATGAACCCATCGCCAGAAACAGTAGTACACAAATACCGACAACCACAAACCCCGTCTGAATCAGGATTCTTCTTTGTGCCGACTGTTGACTCTCAAATTGCCCACCGTAGGTAAGGAAATACGCTTCCGGTAGGTCGATATGTTCTTCTATTTCTTGCTGAACCTCCGCAATGAAGTTGCCAAGGTCCCGATTTTGGACATTACACTGAATGACAATACGCCGAGAAACGTTCTCACGGTTGATTGTGTTTGGCCCGTAGCCGAAACCGACATCCGCAACCTGTTTTAACCGGACGAATGCCCCTGACGGCGTTTTGAGTTCTAAGTTCCCGACGGATTCAATGCTGTTGACAAGTGTGGGGTTAATCCGAACCAATAGGGCATACTGGCGTTGTCCCTGAATAATCTGACTAACCGTCTCACCTTTGAATGCGGTTTCTGTGAAATGGGTCACGTCCTCGACCTTCAAGCCGTAGCGTGCCGCTACATGACGCTTGACTTTAATCTGAAGTTGTTCCACCTGCACCTGCTGTTCCACTTGTAAATCGGCTATACCTTCAATGTCTGAGATAACCGCTTTAATTTCCTCCGCCTTCTGTCTAAGCGTACCAAGATCGGGGCCAAACAACTTCAACGCCACTTGTGCGCTGACACCCGACAAAAGATGGTCCAGACGGTGTTGGATCGGTTGGCCAACGGATACGAGAACGCCTGGAAAGTTTTCTGGGGATAACAGCGCGCGTACTTCAGTAAGAACCTCTTCGCGTGTTTTTTCCCGTTCATCGGGCGGTATAAAATTCACAAGGATTTCGTGTGTATTCACATCGTGGGCGTGTTCGTCGGCTTCTGCACGCCCTGTGCGACTACTAACACTTGTCACTTCTGGGATCGTTAAGAGCTTCATTTCCATCTCTCTGCCGATACGTGTTGATTCTCCTAACGAGGTTCCCGGTGGTGAAAAGACGCTGATAATAAACGTGGCTTCATCCATAACGGGTAAAAATTCGCGACCCAAACGCGGAATTGCTGCCACGGTCAATGCTACCAATAACAGTGCTAACACCACAACAACCCAGCGCAGACGCATAACCAACGCAAGCATAGGGCGATAAGCGCGTTTAATCCATACAACCACAGGACTCTCTTTCGACGGTGGAAATTCTGAATCGGAGTCTTTTCTTATATGCTGCCATCGGAAGCGCGTTAGTAGCAAGTCGCTTAAAACGGGAACCACTGTCAGCGCAACGAGTAGTGATGCTGCCATCGAGATGACAACTGCCCAGCCGAGTGGTCGGAACATCCTGCCCTCTATACCGCTAAGACTGAACAGCGGAACGAAGACAAGAATAATAATCAACGTCGCGAAGACGATTGATGCCCGAATTTCATCGCTGGCGCGCGTCACAACTGCTGATGGGGTCTCTTCAGGTTCCTCACCCATATAACGACGACGGAAATATTCCTGTAGCCGCCGAAAGATGTTTTCGACATAGACGATCGCGTCATCTACCACCATTCCGACCGCAATCGCTAAACCCGCGAGCGTCATGATGTTGAGGGTGTCTCCCTGAGCAAGCAAAGCGATGACTGCTATGATTAGAGAGAGTGGGATTGCTGTTAGGGTAATCAGTGCGGTACGAATGTTAAAGAGGAAAATCACCAGAATGACAACGACGAGGATAGCACCATCGCGGAGCGCATCTTTGACAGTATCAACGGCACGGCGAATTAACTCTGCTTGTGAGTATTCAACTTTAATATTTACACCTTCAGGCATTGACCGTTCCAATGATTTTAGGACAGATGTAATTTTGTCGCTGAGGTGGATCGTGTTGATACCCGGCTGTTTAACTACTTTACCTAAGACGGTCTCTTTACCGTTGTGGCTCCCCGCACCACGCCGAATTTCGGGGAGTGACCCGATCTTCACAGTAGCGACATCCTTAACAAGAATCGGCGCGCTGTGACCTCGGACACTTACGACAACGTTTTCAATATCGGCAACTGTAGAGATTCGTCCCAACCCTCGGATCATTAACTCGCGGGACTCTTTGATGAGGAAACCACCTGCGGAATTTTCGTTACTCTTCTCAAGTGCCGAAGCAACGTCTTCGAGTGAGAGATGATAACTTATCAACCGCTCGGGATTAACGAAAACTTGAAATTGTTTCACGTATCCACCGATGTTGATGACGTTAGCGATACCACCCTGCGACTGCAATTGATAGCGGATGACCCAATCCGCCAAATCCCGCATTTCCATCTCGTCGAACTCCCCTGTTTCATCAACAAGGGCATATTCTATAATCTCACCTAAGAGGGAAGAAGTCGGTAAGATTATCGGGGCATCAACGCCTTCTGGTAGATCCGGCGCGACGAGTTGAAGTCGCTCCGAAACCATCTGCCGCGCAAGGAATATATCCATACCCCAGTCGAATTCAATAAAAACAAGCGACAAACCGATCGCCGACGAAGACCTGACCCTTGTAACACTCGGCGCCCCGTTCATCGCGCTTTCAACGGGGAGAGTGACAAGTGTTTCCATCTCCTCCGGTGACCAGCCGTGTGCTTCAGTCAGCACGGTAATACGCGGTGGGTTGATGTCAGGGTAGACATCAATGGGTGCTGATTGAAACATACGGAAGCCGATGATAACTGCGATAATCGTGCAGGCGAGGACGAGGAGCCTATTTTTCAGTGAAACTTCGGTAATTTTTGACCACATTGATTTTTCTCCGATACCTGCTTTAATGGGGATGTCCGTGTGTTTCAATAACTTGAGAAGATGCCGCAATGACTCTCATCAGTTGATGCCCCCCTTGAACAACCACTAACTCACCCGGAAGCAGATCGCCTTGGATTTCTATGTATCGGTCATCCTTAGCACCGACCACAACCTCGTGTCTGGTGTAAGTCCCGCCGTACTCAACAAAAACAAACCGACTCCCGCCGTCTTCAATCACGGCATCCAGTGGAACGCTCAAGACATCAGCACCTTTGTCAAGGACAATCATCTGTTCTGCAAACATCCCGGGCTTCAGTTGACGATCCGTATTTTCGATTTCTGTCCAAAAGTGAACCGTTCGTTCCTCTGGTTCCACAACATCTGAGATGCCAGAAATCTCGCCTGTGAAAATTGTTTCAGGGTAAGCCGCAATGTGAATCCGAACCTCACTGCCTACTTGCCATTTATCCTGAAGAAGTGTAAGTGTGTCTGCGTGTACCTCACCTTGAACCCAGACAATGTCAGTATTTAGTATTGAGAAAAGGACATCACTCTTTTCAACTGTGGTACCGATTGCCACATGCTGTTTGGTAATTTGTCCAGAAGCGGGTGCCTTGACATGAAACATCGCAGACGGTTGACCTGTTTGGATAATCGTGTCAATATTGTCAAGTGTGAGTCCAGACACCTGCAGCTTCTGTCGAACCTTATTCAATGTGATGTTAGCGTTCCGCAATATTTCTTCTAATTGCAGCACACCCTCCAATGCTTCTGAACTTTCTACAAATGCGAGATAATTCTCAATCAACGCCTCAGTGGATAGATCCTCAAAAGATGTAATCGAACCGGTTTCAGCTAAGGTATCAAGAAGCGTTTCGGTTAATCCTGCAGCCAAAGCGCGTTGCTTGTTTGACGCAACCTTAATAGCCGCTAGCGCGTACGCGGCTTCAGCATCAACCAATGCTGTCGCGTCTTCACTGAGCACGGCGTATTTTTCGAGGAGTGTTTCTGAGTTTAGTTTATCAGCATTCAGTATTGACAGAATTGGTGTTTCTCCGCTGGCACGAAGAATCTTTTCGAGCATCTGTTCATCGATGTCAAGGATCTGGAACTGCCGTTTCGCATCTGCCAACTCATTTTTCGCTTTCTTATATTCTGCCTCTTTCGCAATAAGCTCTTTCTCTGCCGAGATACGTTGTTCTGTGAGCGTTCTGATTCTCTGGAGTGTATTTTCAAGCAATTGGAGTTCAACGTCAGCTTTGATTAGCCTAAAACGCATCTGCTCTAATGCTGAAGTGGTCTTTTTTTCGGCGAGAGCTTCGCGTTTTTCTACTGTCATTTGTAGCTGCTGCAGTTCAGAAAGTGACTGTAGATAGTCAATCTGTCGGGTTTGCAATTCACGCCGAATTTGCTTGGCGAAAACCTCCGTCAGTCTTGTCAATTTGGAGACTAACGATTTCTGTTGAGATGCTGCTTCCAGGAGTTCGATCTGTGCCATCTGTAAGTCGAGGCTCTCCAATTCGAGCAGCACATCCCCTTTTTTAACGGTTTCACCAACATTGAAATGGACACGTTTCACAATACCACCGGTTCTTGGTGTAACAATTGCTTCTCGTTTCGGGTGTGTTATTACATTTCCATGAATAGACACAACCGCCTCAATTGCCCGAAGGTCAGCTTCATCAGTCTTTAGACCGATATTGATCTTCGCTTTATCGGTGAGTGTCACTGTATTTTCTTGGCTGTGTGCATGTCCGGCTTGCTCGCCGTGGCTGTGTGTTTGTCCATTATGGACATGTGCATCTTGAGCCCAAGTCAATGTAAGCATGAGGTTTAGTGAGACTAAACTTCCTATCGTCACAATGAGGACTGCCAAGAGTGGTGTGATATGGGAGTAACGTAACATTTCGATGCCTCCTTATGTTGTCCATCAATCATTGCGGGGTTGTGGTGCAGATTTGAGAGATGTATCTACAGCGGCTTCAAGTTCAGCCAACGCCTTATGATACGATCCGAGTGCGTTGAGATAAGAAAATCGTGTATTGATGAATTCGTTCTGCATTAAGATAACCTCTAAAAGTTCTGCTTCCCCTAATTCATAGGCAGTACGGGTCAACGTGAGATTTTCATTGAGTAACTGCAGCGAATCACCTTCATAAAACTTAAGGGTTTTCTGCACGGTACGCAGCGAAATGAATGCTACCATTACCTCTCGTTCAATTTGCAGCTTTCGGTTCTTGATTTCGACGGTGTTCACTTGTTGCTGGGCTTTTGCAGCACCAATTTCAGCACGATTCCGGTCGAAGAGTGGCAGCGGAATTGAAAACTTTACACCGAAAGCATTCTCACCCGCGCTACGTTCAGCAATCGCGCCGACACCCAAATCTGGAATGTTTGCTGCTTTCGCGAGCCACAGATCGCTTTCAGTGAGTTGCGCGTTTAATTGGAGCAATTTCAGGTCAGCACGGTGTGCGAGTGCCTGGGTTTTCAAAGCGTCAAGTGTCCAATTTTGTGGGACATCTGATAATACTTTTTTGTCCAAATCACCAACCGCGATACGGGTTGTTATGAGGGGAGTACCCATCAAGCCGTTTAGGGTGAGTTGTGACAGTTGCAATTCGCTCTCTAATGTTGCGGCTTCTCGGAGTGCCGATTGCAGCTGAATGTTTGCCAGATTTGATTGTGTTACCGAAATGTCGCCAGTTTCAAACTGAACTTCGGCGATGTCACGCATCTGTTGATTGTGCTTGACGATCTCTCTGGTTAACTTGAGTTTCTCTTGCACAAGTAGTAGTTCATAAAAAGCGATTTTCACCGATTTCTTAAGTGAGCGAGATGTTTCGGCGAGTTCAGCATCCACTTTTTCGAGCAGTGTTTTTGCAATTTGTTTTCGGTGACCACGTTGTCCGCCAAGTTCAAATGCCTTGCTTAATTCAAGTTTCTGTTCAAGATCAGCACCTGCGACAAGTTCAGTTTCTAACTCTGGGTTACCCAAGAACGCTATGCCATCAATTCGAGCACGCGCGACTTTGACTTTTTCACGAATCGCCTTAAGTTTTGGATTTTCGCGCAGCGCGGTCTCGATTGCGATCTCAAGTGAAATTTTGCGCTTTGCATTTGAAAACGCAGACGGTATTTGTGTCATGCTTAATACTGACAAACAGATTCCGATGCCGACCATCATGAAGATGTGGTTGAATGTAGTTTTTCTACGCAATGCTCCCCTCCGTGTGAAAGAAATAGAACTTATGCATTTCCTCTTAAAGTCCCCCTGATAAGGGGGATTTAGGGGGTTTAAGGGACGAAAATTGCTACTTTTTGGGGTCTCAATGTCTGATATTCGCTCAATTTGCGTAAGTCCTGATAAATAATAGATTGAGAACTGCCGTTTGTGTTCTCTCGGATTGTAGAGTACGTCGGTGTTTCTGAATATCACCAGTGTGTCTGCAAATGCTGAGCGCGTGGTTGATAATAATCAAATTAGTGCGCGTTAACATCTATTGATTGCACAGATACAATGTGTTTCAGGCGCAAATAGAGTGGAGGTAAGGTTTAAATGAGGAGCGTTGTGGTCCGAAGAGATATGAGCGTCGGATCAGCGAATGAAGGGGTGTTCTGACGGGGAGTCGGAATTGGAATCGTAGCAGAACGCTTCTGGCATGTTCCAAGGGCAAGTGAGGAAACGGTGGGGTGTATTGACGTTTCATTTGCTGGAACAAGGTATCGTTCAGTGTTGAGGGGGACAAAGATGGCGAGGTCTATACAGGAGCCACAATGGTTATCTTTTGAGCCAGCTGCTGTAATTATGGGTTCCGCGTGGCATAGGTCGAAATTAGGCGCGTCCGTGCAGCGTCCATCGGTAGAGACTTCGAGGGCAACATGTCCATCTGTGCCGATACATAGAACGTAGTCGGACAGTTGCATCGGAATTATAATCAGGTAGATGAGTAGCCAAATTAAAGGAATAGCAGCACTCTTTTTTTTCATGAAAATAAATTCCATTTTGTGCTTCTTGAAAAGGACATTCGATTCGTTAATAGTTGCCGTGTTCGCTACGTGAAACTGAAGTTCAAATATCTTACTAACTGAAAGTATATAACACTTTTTAAGAAAAATCAAGGAAAAACGGTATTGAATTAAGCGCGTTTCGTTTTCTACTAAGCGTAAATGCTAAATAGCGACCTCCACACTGATGGTTCATCAAATTTGCCCCATTTCGTGCAGTTTCGCACGAAGGGATGCCCTATTCTGTGCAGGATTTTATGATCATTTTATCAAACGGTCTATCAGGGCGACATTATTCAGATCGGCACGAAATTTGCTATGAGGGTTAAGTAAGCATATCTGATAAATAAGGTCTTGCTGGATAAAGCCAAAAACTTAATAGTCTTAATATAGAATCAGGTCAATCATACTGTGGATATGCAAAATCCCTTGAAAATTACACAGGAAAATGATAAGATTTAAAACATGGACTTTATTCCATAGGCTTTAAGTTTAGTCAAATCTATAGGACAAAATAGGAGATATGTGCTATGAAAAACGTGTTTTGGGTAGCAGTGCTATTTGTGATGTGCGTCGCTACCAGTTACGGGCAATATAACGGTGAGTGTTGGGTCGTGAGTGGAGGAGATACAGTTTACAAATTACACGCGAATGGCAACGCCGATCCGACCGTCATTCCGAATTTGACGCAAGCGAGTGCTGCGGAGGTAAATCCTACCAATGGTGTCGCTTGGATCGCTATTTCTGCAGCGAACGCCGTCTTTAGGTTTGATCAGTCAACAGGCGAATTTACACAAGCACCAGCGATTGAACGACCAAACATGATCTCTGTCAATCCAGCAGACGGCACCGTCTGGGTGGCATGGTTAAACGGGGTGTTGAAGTTGTCAAGCGACGGAAAACAAATTCTCACACAGGTATTTCCGGCAGATTATAACCCAGAGCAGCCCAACGTGGAAACGGGTCGATTTAATGTTGCTGTGAACCCGAAAGATGGCAGCTGCTGGATAGCGGACGCGCGCGGTCCCATTAATCGTTATGACGCGAATGGCAACCTCATCGCAACTGGCCCGACAATGCAAGAACCGAAAGGCGGTATAACCGTTGATTACGACGGAAATGCATGGGTCGCTGACAGTCAATTTAACGCACTTATGCGGATCTCGCCGACGGGTGAAGCGGTTGTAAAACTGACAATTACGAGTCCCGTTTCGCCGCGAGTCAACCCGAAAGATGGTAGCCTCTGGGTAGTTTCAGAGCAGTCAATGCTGCTAAATTTGTCGGCAGATGGGACGAAAAGGAATGAATTTCCGGCAGGTATGGCTGTCGTCGGAATAAGTCTCTCACCTTCAGATAGTGGTATTTGGGTCGCTGACATGCTCGGCGCGACATTCACAGGTGAAGTCAGTAAGTTTTCTACAAATGGAACGAAACTCTTCGCGAATCCTATTCCGCAACCTTCTTCTGTTTCAGTCGGATTTTGGGAAGGAAATTAATCCAAGGCTGTCGCGAATTGCGTCGCTACACGGCTCTACTTACGGTAGAGTACTCGCTGGCATAATTACAACTTTTCTGATAGGTAAATGTGAGGTGTTTTATGGTTCGGTATCACCTTTTGGTAAAGCATTCAGGTTTCCAACAATTTCTGTTAAAATTCGCAATCGGAATTTACGTTGTTGGATTGTGTGCCACGAGTGGATTCGCGCAGCTTCCAGATTTCCGTGTTGATGCTAATAGTATTACCTTTTCTAACCCAACGCCTGTTGAGGGCGAAGAGATTACCATTTGGGTCGAGGTGAAGAACATCGGGGATGCTACCCCGACGATGAACGAAGATCTCGTCGTTGAGTTTTACGAAGGGGATCCCGCGACGCAACCCCTCCAAATCGTCTGTAAGGATGTGATCATCGAATTAAAATCTGGGCAGACCGACAGGGTGAAAGCACAATGGCAGCCACCCCCTGGTAAAACAGAAATTTACGCTGTTGTTAACCCCGCAGGCACTAAGCATATTGAGGAAGCAGACGCTGGGAATAATATTACGCGTGCGACCATTGTCGCACAGGCACTGACATTTCCGCCTGTCTCGTCCGAGCAGATTCAGAACGCGATAACGGAAGGTGTCGCTTGGATAGAAGCACAGCAGGGTAAACACAGTCGCACCTGTTTGCAATGTGGCACCGAAAACCAACTCATTTTAATCTGCATTACCTGTACAGCAAGTTTAAACGGGCTCGCTGAAAATTTCGAGCCGGATGCCGTGTGGAATTTCGGTGAAGATCAGACACAAGAGACAGCACTGGCGTTACAAACCTTGTTCGCAACAGGACACACAGCTTCGCATCCATCCGTTAAGAGAGGCTTGGATTTTCTACTCGAACAGGATTGGAATGAATTCGCGGTTTACCAGTATGCGGTTATTATTCCGGTTCTCGTAGCGACGCAAGATGAAGCGCATAGAGAGCGCACCCAATTTGCTGTGAATCAATTAATCAAAAAACAACTCCCTATCAGTGGTAGTGATTTCACGGATCCGAGGGATGACGGCGGTTGGGGGTACGGTTATACTGCCGATGGCGCACACATGAACATGGTTATCTATGCGCTTTATGCCGCGAAGCAGTGGGGGCTTGATATTCCGCAAGACGTTTGGACGCGTGCCGAAAAATGGATTCGCCGGAACCAAACCGAAACAGGTGGCTGGCTCTATAATTTGGTTGATGACGGTTCACCTTGGGCAATCGGTGTCTACGGCAGTATGACTGCAACTGGGTTGTGGGCACTTCGCGCGTGTGGCGTTCCCGTTGATGATCCGCAGATCCAGAAAGGGATGGGATGGGTGAAAAAGCACTGGACTTTAACCCGGAATCCAGGTTCTAACTCATGGCTTTACTATTATCTACTCTCATTGCAACGGTTCTGTGACATTCCACCAACTGTTGACACATTTGCTGGCTACGATTGGTACGATGAGATTTCACGAATGATGGTGACACAACAACAACCTGATGGAAGATGGCGTGGTTCTGAGAGCGATTTCTTGGCGACGTGTTTCGCTGTGATGTCTTTAAGCCATGCACTCGCCGGGCCAACAGCGCCGAATATCGGGATTGTTCCGCGCAGCCTTCGGTTTTCACCGCCTGCGCCGCGCGTCGGGGAAGTGGTTCGACTCAGCGCGACCCTGCGTAATACCGGAACCGCTTTTGATGGGATTCTCAACGTCCATTTTCACGTGAATGGTGAACCTGCTACCACTGCCGAAGTGCTTTGGACACCGAAACTTGGGGAAACCGTTGTCTCAGCTGACTGGGCACCTACGATGGAAGGTGAAATAGAACTGGTAGCACGTGTGGACCTAACAGATACAGATGAAAGCGACAATACCGCATCAGAGAAACTTACCATCTATTCAAAATCTACCGCGGTGACGGATGTCCAACTGGCGAAACCGAAGCAGCTGCGTGAAAATGTTTATCAACTCGGCAATGTTGTTTTTGATACCCATAAACGTGAGGTGAGTATACCGGGTGAAATTAACATTGTGGGGAGAGATGCAAATATAGAATTCTTTGCCTGTGGTAAACTCGGAAAAACACATGAAAGCGTTTTGATTGTTGACGCGGAACCGATTTATATATTTACGGTACTCGGTGCTTTAGATTTCAAGCCTGGCATGAACCTTGAGGTCGAAGGGGATCCGAGAACGCCGATAGGGTCGCCTGTCGAAATCTGGGTGGAATGGCACCAAGGCGAGGAAGTCGTTTCGCGGCCCGCTCGCGAATTATTATGGAACGCCTTTACAGACCAGCCGATGCAAGAAACAAGATGGATTTTCACAGGCGGCAGGCATAAAAACGACCAGTATACTGCGCAACTTTTCCATAACATCGTCGCTGTCTATCGCGACCCAGATTCCTTGTTTAATCATCCTTTGCCTACTGGCACAGACGACAGGACCTATCGTGTTAATACCAATGTGGTGCCGCCAAAAGGGACAAAGATAAAGTTAATCATTCGGCCCGTCACGGCTTAGAGGGGAAACGATGCCAATATTTGAATATCACTGCGATGAATGTGGTGCTGATTTTGAAGTCCTTCAACGCACCCGAGAGATCAAAGATCTCCCAAAATGCCGAAGTTGTGGCGCGCAGAACACTAAAAAACGCTTCTCTGCGTTCGCTACCGCTGGAACCCAAAAGGAGACTGCTGGCGATAATGCTACCTGAGCAATCCCTACTGCGGGCAGTTTGTCCTAATCATATCTCCTGTCCTTAACAATTTGACTTGTAGAAAACTAACTACAATATACCTATATTTCTGTCCTATAGGGTCGTTCTATTTTCGGCTTTACAATTAACGCCTGCCGGTAGGGTGCTTCGTAACACCTCTCCTTCGCAGGCGAGGAAGTTTTTGCTGGGGTGTTTCTTTTAGGAACCTCGCCTTCCGGTTGGTGTATAGGTAATTAGGGGATTTACTATAATGAAACAAAAACCTACAACTCCACCCTCAAATATCCTCCGAGAAATCCAAAATGATAAAGTCTTACCCGTGTATCTGCTCTGTGGTGAAGAGAATTTCCTCATTGAAGGGACGCTCAAGCAGATGCTTGACCACTTGCTTACGTCTGAGACGCGTGATTTCAATCTCACATTTTTAGAGGATACAAATATAACAATTCGAGAAATTTTGAGTCACGTTGATCTCTATCCAGTCATGTCAAAATGGCGGGTTGTGGTTGTCCGAGACGCACCGTTCTTTAAGAGTCAGCAACGGACAGCACCGATAACAATCCTCCGAAATGCGTTCAAAATTGAAATTACAGATCCACAGAAATCTATCTCTACATTGGAAAAACTTCTGGAAGTGAGTGCTGAGCAGATTGCCGAAAATCATTTTAACTTCAGAAACGCAATGAATTCGCTTATGGATGAGTTGGGCACGAAACTGACCGATGAAGAGCGTGGGTTTCTGGAACGTTTACCGCAAATTGCCCAGCAACTCGATACATACACCGCGGAAGCTGATGATACCGACGATACAGCCTTATTGCTGGAATGGCTTCAAGGGGATCTCCCAAAGAACAGTGTGCTGATATTTACAGTGCGAGGGGCTGTAAACGAGCGGAATCGTGTTGTTAAAGCCATTGAAGCTGCAGGACGCTACCGATCTTTCGATCCCTTAGAAGCCGGGCAGTCGCTGAATCGGGATCCATTATATAAAAAGGTCTCGGAAAAGTTTGCTGAGTTTGATAAGCAGATAACGCCACGTGCGTTCGCTCAACTTCGGGGTCGAACCGGCGGTGATATGCACTCTGTTGCTGAAGCTATCAACAAAATCGTCAATTTTGTTGGCGACAAACGCCAAGTTGATGAACAAGATGTTCGGAACATGGTCGCACAGAATACGTTTGATGGTATTTTCGATCTCACGGATGCGATCGGAAAGCGGGCGATCGGGCAGGCGTTGAAGAGCCTTCATGAGGTGTTGGCAAGTGGTCAAGAACCTATCCCAATCAACTCAACAATCGCTCGCCAATTTCGGTTCGCTCTCCAAGCGAAGCTAATCGCTGAAAGAAAGAAGCTCCGAAACGTCCACAGCCGGATGCCTTTTCGTGATTTTACAGCAAATATTTTCCAGCCGCTTGCCGAAGAGGTGGGAAGTGCCTTACCTAAAACCGCTACGCATAATATTCTGAAGCAGAACCCTTATGTCGCTTACAAAATCTTTCAGACACTCAATGCTTTTACGGTTGATGAGTTAGTTATTGCCCTCGAAAAAAGTTTAGATGCAGATGCACAATTGAAGACGAGCACCTCAGACGCTACGTGCATTTTGGAACAATTAGTGTGTGAACTTTGCAGGACTCCATCAGAAAGAAGACCCTCTTCGCTATAGCACACGTCTGGATGAGGTTTAGAAACCGACACAGTTTTTATTTCGTTTTATTAAGCGTATGTATTTATAAAATAAGGAGTTTCTTATATGAAAGGCACAAGACCGTTAGATAATACCGAGATCCAAAAAGTGGCGGAAGCATTTGGTGGAACGTTTGCCGTGCGGAATCGGAGTCTGTTTATGTTAGGCGTATCCGTCGGGGGACGGATTAGCGAACTGATCGCCCTGAAAGTAGACGATGTTTGGCAGAACAGTAAGCCTGTCAGAGATTTGTTGTTTGATCGGAGCATTGTAAAAGGCGGCGAGGTATCCAGAGCCGTTCCTGTAAATGTAGATGGCAGGGAGGCAATTGAGGCGCTCATTGCTTGGCATGCTGAGTTATTTGGAAGTATTGATGCTGACCGTCCGCTGTTTCCGTCGCGGAAGGGACGCGGTCTGAAGCCGATGACGAGAATCGCGGCGCACAATGCGCTAAAGGAAGCATTTGGAGCGGCAGGTTTAAATGGAAAACTCGGCACACATTCTTTGCGGAAGTCTTATGCACAGCGTCTTTATGAACAGACGAACGATATTTATGCCGTGCAGGAAATGTTGGGGCATAAAAGTGTGGTGACGACACAGCGATATTTGGGCGTAAATTACGCCAGCGTGCGGGACGCATCGGAAGCGATGTCGATTCATTCTGAACTTAACGTAAGGGACAAAACGTTAAGTTCGGTCAATGATGCCGCAGATGATGAACTGCTCATTGAACTGCTCCGTAGAGGCTACGACGTGGCTCGCTTGCTTCAGGAAGACAAATCAGAAAAGGATTTTCAGATGCCGGCAGAAAAACAGCCTTCCATCGAAAAGAAACTTCATCGGTAGAATCGGCGGAACTATGGTAAAATAAAATATGCCGACCTTTAGGCAAACAATCGTTCCTATCTTCACTGGTGGAGTTTCTAACTCCGCCAGTTTTCTTATGTGTAAGCAATCATAGATTTGCTATAGTTTTCAGTGATTATAGACAATACGAAAATTTGACTTCCATTTTTTACTATCCTTTTGTGTCTTGCAGACTCTAATGAGGTAACATCACAATTCGTTGGAAAAAATTGGAGGATTTGAAAATGGAGCAAATCACACTCATCGTCGCTATTATATTTGCGAGTATCTCAGTAACCACACTCGGATGCCTCTGGTTAAGTCTATCTTACTTTAAAAAGAAGAAGGGGTTGACGAAGGGCGCATCGCAAAGCGACATAGCCGCACTTCAACAAAAAGTCAAAGATGTTCAAGAAGAGGTTGTCGTTCTTAAAGAGGAAGTGCAACGACTCATCCGAATCGCCAAAGGCAAAGATGCGTGAAGGAGGGAACTCGTATGTTGATGCTACTACTCCTGATTTTTCTTGGACTGGTGTTCTTCTTTGTGCTTCAGGCTGCCGCTGCAATTACGACTATCGTGACGATAGCCGTCGGCGTGACAACAATTACGATTATCGCATGTGTCTGGGTGGCGACATCGTATTATCTCAAAAAATCGGAATACGAACCGAAAACCGCGCAGCAGATTTACGATCAGGTAGACTCGGATTTAAAACAGGTTGTTGGAGACCTACAGGAAATTCGGTTTGAGTTGGAAGAGGTCGAGCCGCATCTACGGAATATGGAATTTTTAAAGTACGCCCGCCAGAATACCAAATCTTAAGAAAATCGAAGCATAAGCAGGACATATCTTTGTCCTTATACACACATCGTAATATGTGCATGTTACGATGTGTGTATATTGAAGAAACAGAAGTTGTCAATTATAAACCCGTTACAAGGTTCTATATTTTTTCAGTAGGGTTCCTATAGCGGAGCGTCTTTTGCAAGAGGCTTGTAGGGCATTCTCGAAAGGAATTTTTCGGGATGTGATTTGCAATTTAGGAAACACACTAACGAAACCCGAATTTTTGTGTAGAAGAGAGTGTTATCTGATTTCAAAGTCCTAAAAAATTAACCAGCGATGAAATAGAACGCCTTTACCTTCAGGTTCAACTACGCGCAATAAGACCTTCCCATCATGAAAAAAATCCACCGCCATGAAACCTGTGTGCTGATGCGCAAACAAGGTATTTTCCCCGGACATCACTTCCGTCACTTTTCGACTCGCTGCAGCCCCGCTGACAAGAATATAGTCAATAGTTTCGCCTTTCAGGACTTGTAGAGAGTGTTCATGTCCTGAAGCATAGATTAAAAATGATGTAGTTTGATGTGTTAGTTTCCGTGCAGAAAAGGCTCGGTTGAGTTGCGCTATCAAATTGTCGTAGGGTGCGCTGCCTATATCTTGATCGAATTTGTAAAAGTATTTCCTTGCATACGGATGCACTGAACCAATCATCGGTATTGGAATCCAGAGCCATTCTTTTATAGCTCTGGTAGGAAAAAGATGTGCCTTCCAATCAAAATAGCCGCCGTGTGGACCGTAACTTTGCAACGGGTGGTGTCCCAGAACGATAACCGGCAATTCTGTATCCAATAGTGTTATAAGTTCTGCGATAACCGTTTCAGGTGATTTTTTTGGTTTTTCATGTTGATGGATCCACCATTGTGTATCCAGTACAATAAGCCGGACTACAGGGTTAACTTTCGGCAGCTCAAGCGCAACTGGACCGGGTGAACCTCCAGAGGGCAGGAAATTCTGTTCACCAGCAAGCGCATCATTGATAAACTTCTCTTGTGCAAGAAGCGCACTATACCCTTCTGCTCCTCCGCTTGCCCAGTCGTGGTTTCCCGGAATAAAGAGTCCATGGACACCCGCATCTTTGATGACAGAGAGTTGTGGTCCGAGACGTTCCGTTGCTTCATGTTTTCGGCGTTCAGTCATCCCGTCTGGATACATATTGTCCCCTAAAAAAACAATACTCGTTTTCGCAGCATCCTTTCGTGCCCATTCGCCGAGGGTTTTCAGGACAGGTTCACCCGGTTCCGGTGCCCCACCATCCCCTAATAACAAAAGTCGATAGTGCAGTACGCCTTCTGTTTCACGCTCGCGTCTTTCAATATCAGGTATATCGGGATGGTAATACGGTTTGGTATGACTACACCCCGCACTTGTTAACTGTATCGCCTGAATAATGCAACAAAGCAAAATGATATAGCGGGTGAGATTAGGACGGTTTAAAAAGCGGAAGGCGTTATTTTGCATTTTACAGCGTCTCCTGTTATGTATTTTGCTGAACCTGAAATAGAAAATATCAGAACATGTCGTATGCTTAAATTAGAAATTAGGTATGGATTTCCATAAAATGATATGATACAATAAATGGCTAAGAATGTTAAGGGAAACGAGGAGCAAAAAATGAGACGTTTCGGAACCCAAGGTCGTGTGTATCCTGGACGGCACTATATTGTCTCACGGACTGAAGAAATTGCCGATTTCATCACGCGTATTGAGGAAGGACGGTACATCGTTCTCTTCGCACCTCGACAGACAGGAAAAACCACGTTCTTCCGGTTAGCACTTGACGCGCTCATAGCTGCGTCATCGACCTATTTCCCAATTCAACTCAATTTTGAAGCATATCAAAATCTCTCCCCACCCGATTTTTACGATGCTTTCTACAAACGGGTTCGCAAGGAAATTGAGCAGGTTTTCCAAGAACGCAGACACGTACCTGCTGATGCCCTCACGCGATTCTTGGATAGCACGAAACTCACGAATCACATTTCGATGATGGAGTTCTTTGAGGCGTTTGCAAGTTTTTTAGACACCGAATATGGCGATCAGAGTGTTGTCCTCATCATCGATGAATTTGATGGCATCCCTCAGGATGTTTTAAGTGATTTTCTTCACACACTTCGCGCTATCTATCTCTCTGATGAGGAGCGATGTCCGCACAGCGTCGGTATCGTCGGAGTAAAAAGTATTGAGCAACTCAATTACGACAGATCCGTTTCGCCCTTCAATATACAGGATGAATTCCACCTATACAACTTCACCCGTCAACAGGTCCAAGAATTGCTTACGCAATACACCGATGAAGTTGGACAAGCCTTCGCGCCGGAAGTCATTGAAACACTTCATAGGCAGACTGCAGGTCAACCTTTCCTCGTCAACCGCTTTGCGCAGATTCTCACCGAAGAATTGGAAATTCCAAAAACTGAGACAATTACGATGGCGCACTTTGCAAAAGCACACGCGCTTCTCCTCCAGGAGAATAACGCTAACTTGACGCACCTGATAACCAATATCAATAGAGACGCTCGTTTTGAAAGTGTTTTGATGAGGATCGCTTCTTATGACCGAGGTGTTCAATTCAGACTTCATAATGAAATTATCAGCGAACTCGCTACTTATGGTGTTATTGCAAAAGGTACTGACGGTATGTGTGAGATTGTTAATCCAATTTATCAGCAATGTATCATACAGGCGTTTCAACCCTTGATTAACGGACTTGAAGGGGAATATTTCTCCCAAGATGCCAGTGTTGATTTTATTGATTATCTCACACCCGACGGGACACTTGAGATAGAGGCACTCCTTGATAATTTTCAAGATTTCATCGCACGCGCGGGGTACCGAATCTTGCAAGTCCCCGACACACCGCAAGAATTTGTAGGGCAATATCTCCTATATACCTATCTTGACCAGTTTGTCCGAGTTGTAGGCGGCGGGATGTATCTTGAAGTACAAACCGGACGCGGTAGAATTGACCTGCTTATCTTGCACAACGGACGGAAATACATCGTTGAGACGAAGATTTGGGAAGGCGAACGCCGTTATCAGTCAGGCAAAGTGCAGTTGGCAACCTATCTCAAGTTAGAGGACGCGGTGGCAGGATACTACATCGTATTTGATCACCGCACGGATCCCGAATCTCGCGTAGAAACAGAGACATTGGACGGTTTTACAATCCGAAGCCATGTCATTCCCGTGATGCAAGAAAAGCCCTCCTCTCTTTAACGAAACACCACAACCACACCTTACACACCCAGCTAATTTGAATAAACTAATCCGATTCCGATAACTGCCTAATTTGTTCAACCAGTTCGCCGCGTGGAACAACGTGCTGTTCTCTATTCGCGAGGTCTCGGATTGCAACCGTCCCTGCCTCTACTTCATCAGAACCCAGAATGACCGCATACGGAATGCCTTTGGTATCCGCATATTTTATCTGCGCACTCATGCGCGCCGGGCGGCTATAGACCTCTGCACGGATACCATCTTGGCGTAAAAGTGAGGCTACTTTCAAGGATTCCTGCACGAGATCGGCATCGAAAACAGTGACTAACACCTGTGTTACTGTCTTCCCAACAGCAGTTGGGAACATATCAAATTCTTCCATCACGTCAATAATCCGTTCAATACCGAAACTGGTGCCCGTTGCTGGGTAGCCTTGTTTGCTGAAACTTCCGATGAGTTCATCATATCTACCACCACCTGTGATGCTTCCGATTTTCGGTTCTTCAACAACCGTTTCATAAATCGGACCTGTGTAATATTCCAAGCCTCGCACCATTGAGACATTCACTTTATAGAACGCTTCCGGTACACCAAGCGTCGTAAGATAGCCGATCAGTTCCTCCAATTCCGCTATACCTTCTCGTGCGGCTTCAGCGTCGCCGAGTTGCTCACTAAGTGCATTGAGGACTGTCGCCGTATCACCTTCAACCTCAAGCAACGCGAGTAGTTTTTCGATGACTGGTTCGGGGATCTGGTTTTCGGCTAATTCGGTTCTGACCCCTTCTAACCCGATTTTATCCAATTTATCGATAGAACGATACAGTCCACCAAGTTGCTCGGTGGGTACACCCGCAAATTGTCCAATGCCGGTGATGAGTTTCCTGTCGTTGATATTAATCTCGAATTGCTTGAAACCGAGACGCGTTAGCACCTGATAGATGAGCGTAACATTTTCAGCATCAGCGAGCATACTCTCGCTGCCTACCGTATCTGCATCGCACTGGAAGAATTGGCGGTAGCGTCCCTTTTGCGGACGTTCCGCTCGCCACACTGGATCGATCTGGTGTCGCTTAAACGGTTTCGGCAGTTGCGGGTGCATCGCAATAACCCGACAGAGTGGTACCGAAAGATCATAACGAAGGGAGATGTCCTCCTTTCCACCGACGTGTCCTGCCTGATAGATGAGTTTCTCCGCATCCGGTCCATATTTACCAGTAAGTACTTCGGATAATTCGAGGGCAGGTGTCTGTAAAGGTTCAAAACCGAATGCCTCAAACACCTCTCGAATCACACCTATGACGTACTGCCTGCGAATCATCTGTTCAGGTAAGATGTCTCGCATCCCGCGCGGAACGCGCGGTTTAATGAATGGGGTTGCCATGAGTTTTGCTCCTTAAATGTGTCCGGGAAGTGCTTGACTCCGCCGCCTCTGCAAACCTTTCTGTAGGGTCTGCTTGAATGCTTCAATCTTTTCCTGTTTCCATGGATCTTTGAGTGCTTTTGGGTTCGCGATGAGCGTCGATTCAGATTCGCGTAAGCGTTCAATCTCCTTGAGCGAGTTCGCCTTGATTGTACGCCGTGATGCCGTCGAATTGTCGATGATAGCGTCGGCTTCCTCTGGCGGCTTTCCCTCGGTTGCCCCGAAAGATAGCATGAGTGTGATCGGTGATTGGTAAGAACCGGCGGTATTAAGCCGCTTCCACGGCGTTAAAATCGTTGGGGCGATCCTATTTTCCGTTTTTTCAAGGATGTATTTCTCGGCAAGATTCAAATATTCGGTAGAAATGAGAATGTCGCCATCAGCGAGATTCACTAAATCCTCAAATGTGTTGATATCTTCTCGTTCTTCGCGAACAGCGAGGATGATGTCAATGTGCCCATATTCCAAAGGCAAAATTTCTTCAACATCTGAATCGGTTTCTTCAACCCAATCTTGACCGGTAATTCCTAAATCATAGAAATCGTCCATGCCGACGTAGACCGGTATCTCTTGTGGGCGTGAAATCTTAATCTGAAATTCGCTATCATCGCGAAAGGTCGCTCGATAGGATCGGTCTGTTGACGTATAGCCGTTGAGTTCATAGCCGGCACGCTGAAACATTTCAAGGGTATCTCCCTGTAGACTGCCTTTCGGTAACAGTAGATTCAGCGTCCGTTGTGATTCCGTTTTCATTTCTTTAATTGTACTCCTTTCTCTGAAAAGTAATTGTATTCTTTACCAGTTTTGAAAAGCAACAACATCTATAGGAGATCAGGAACAGTGGTTTTTTGTGTGTCGCCAGTTCTCAGGTGAATCAGGTCTATTGAATCATCTGTAGTTAAACGGAGCAGATAATCGTAGTTCAATCGGTTCGCATAATCCCACTGTGCTTCAAAATCACGTTCCATTAAATCCACTTCTACGTTTTTGCCTTCTTTCCGCAAGGTTTCAGCGAGTTGGAGTGCTTCCGAAGTCTGTTCTGGGGTTTTAACTGCGATGAAGTAGTCTTTTCTTCCGTTACCACTCACTGTCCCTGTGTCAGCAAACGCTTCGACAAGTGCGTCGAATTGGAACGCAAAACCAGCACCGGGGGTCGGCGGACCGCCAAAGGATGCGATGAGTCCGTCGTATCTTCCGCCACCACAGAGCGGTAAACGTTTCTCAGGCAATTCAATCTGAAAGACCGTGCCCGTATAGAAATCAAACCCACGCGTGATACCGAGATTGATTTCAAAGTCTGTAATGCCGTAGTTTTCCAAGCAGTCGCAGAGTGTGAGGAGTTCTTGGCGTGCAGCTTGCGCAGTATCGCTGAGGTGTGTCTGCCATGTTGCCATGACGGTGTCCTTATCGCCACAGACCTTTGAGACATCTATACAACGCTGCGCAGTCTCTTCAGAAACATTGAAATAACGAAGCCACCGGGCTTTATAGGTTTCCTCAGCGATTGTTGGCAGTTTCTCAGCAAAGGTAGAAGCCGTACTTTCAGTTAATCCCTGAACCGCAGCGGTCTCAATCTTGTGAGTGCCTTGATAGTCGGGACCTTGCAACCGACGTAACATATTCAGAGCGTCTTGCAGCGTTTCCAGATCCCAAAGTTGACTGTCATTGCGGAGGCGGACGAGGTAATCAATGTCCCATATAATTTCACCGTGATCTTTAGTATCAAGCGCAACCTGTTTGAAAATCTCGCGAAAGACCCCTGTGTTACCGATTCTTAACTGGGTCGGTGAGATCTTAAGTTTTTCAAGGATTCGGATCGGCATCGCAATAATTTCTGCGTCTGCGTGCGCGGAAGCCGGACCAACAAGTTCAACACCGGCTTGTCGGAATTCACGTTTAACTTCGACACCGTCGGTAATCGGTTCTTGTCGGACACATTGCCCGATATAGTAGAGTTTATACGGATACGGGATGTGTTTCAGTTGCCCGTTAGCAACAAGTCTACAGACAGGTGCGGTTAACTCAGGTCTTAGCGCGTAGTCTACCCTATCCGAGCCGACGAACGTAAACATCTTGTGCCGGATCTCTTCACCGGATTGTGCGGATAAAAGCGCGAAGGATTCAAACAAAGGGGTCTGAACCTGTGCGTATCCATAGGTTTCAAAGGTTTCACGAACGATATTTTCAACGAAATTTCGCTGAACCATCTGCTCGGGTAGAAAGTCATTTGTCCCGGCAGGTTTATCAAACTTCTCCATATTTCGTTCATGTGCACGAGGGCACATGCTCCATCTATTGTTATTCAGAAACTCCAGTTGCAATTTTTGAAGTGAAGGACTTATAAGTCTCCAGTCCTGCCATGATCTCAGCAGAACCCGTTTTTGTTCTCACTGCGAAGCAGGAAAAAACGGATCGGAAACTTAATCGTTAAAAAATAAAAAAACCCAGTAAACTTTTACGCTTTTCTCGCGCGTGCCAACATAGCACGGAGGAGAGCGGCTTGTTTACCAGGGTTCACACAAGTTAAACTTGTTTCTTATCAATGATATTTATTCACATTCCCTCATCCGCTCTACTCAGAAGTGGACCGAATGATGGTGATGGATATTGAAGGCAATAGTGTTAAGCATTTTTTAGCGTTATTTGTAAGGTCAGTATTGCTCCCGTTATTGGGAAAGCGTTGAACTTGCTACAAAAAGTTAGTGACTTTAATTCAAACTTAATGATATTATACCGTATTGATGGATAAATGTCAAATTTTTTAAAGGGTTACCAGATAACGCCATGAGAATTAAACCTATTGTCATCATCGCAATACTCGGTGTACTGCTATCGGTACTCCTATGCGGTATCTATTTCCAGTTCTCCTACTTTGAGCCAGACACTGTCTCATATCTATTCCAAGCAAAGTTGTTCGCGGAGGGTAAACTCTCGTTCCCCGCACCCTCGGAACAGGGATTCTCTTCTTCACCACATGTTAATGTTCTAAACGGTAAATGGTATTCAAAATACCCGTTCGGCAACGCCTTGATGCTGATGTTCGGTGTATTTATCAACGCACCGTGGCTGATTCCTGCACTCGCAACGGGTGGTGCATTGCTGTTCCTCTACCTGTTTGTCAAAGAGATATATGGGGACATCCACAACGGAATCGCGCTCCTTGCAGCGGTGCTTGGACTCATTTCGCCAGCAACGCTCGGTATGGGATCAACATGGTTCAGTGAACCGGTCAGCCGTTTCTATCTCTCGCTCTATCTATTCGCGCTTCTCAAAACCTTGAAGTGCGAGAGCGAGGCACCACTCCTTGCCCGGATTGGTTACCCGCTGCTCTCAGGGTTTGCGTTGGGGTATGCGTTCAATACGCGTCCACTCTCGGCAGTCGTCTTTGGCGTTGTCGGCGCAGGATTGACACTTTATCACCTTTTCAGCCAACTTCAGCACCGACAAGCCTTGTTCGCTACCATAAAACGCTTTGGATTCTTCTTCATTCCGTTTGTCGTGATGCTGAGTGTGTGTATGGCGTGGAACTCACATTTCACGGAAGACCCGTTCATGTTCACGCACACGGTTGCGCAGCCCTACGATAAAATTGGGTTTGGTGCTCGGATGGAGGGCTACGATCCTAATATTGAACGGGCATTTATTTTTACACCGGCATGGGCAATCGAAAGGACATGGCGACACATCCTCCCGTGCATCAGTTTCAACGCACTCGGTTGGGGGAGTTATCATCACAATTTAGTAAAAGATGCAACGTTGTCATTGACGTGGATTATTGCTTTTATGCCGTTAATTTTGCCGTGGTGTTTGCTATTTATACCTTTCTTCCACCTTTCGCGGAACAGATACGATGTGTTCTGTCTTGCACTACTCGTCGGGAATCTGCTGCTTTACGCTTTTTTCTACTTTGAAGGTTCGACATGGGGATACACACCGGTAAACGCGCGCTATTACACCGAATCGACATTTCTCGGTTTCATTCCGTTAGTAGCACGTGGGATGGTTATCCTATATGAGCGGTTCAAACTACGTCAGCGACGCTGGCTTGCTTTTGCTGTTGGGTTGTGCCTTCTGTTGCTCAGCGTCAACACTGTATGGAGTTATGTCCGTATTGGGGAAAGATACCAGAATTGGGGGCATGTCTATCAGAAACTGCCGCCGATGGTAGCGGCGCAAAACATTCACAACGCCGTTATTTTTGTATCTCGGCACCGAGGCGCGCCGATAGGGGATTATCCGTTTAAGAGTCTCCAAGAAGCGGACATCGTCTATTTTAAACTCGGTCCCGCACCACGCTGGAAACTGACAAACAGCGATTGGGAGAATGTGTACGCACAGTATTTCACGGGTAGGAGTGCGTATCTATATGTCCCGGGTGAGAACAATCTGACGCAGCTAAAGTAAGGGTAGCCGCTCTGCCTGCCAAAGTAAGTTTAGGTGATCTCACCAGCACTGAGAACCTACATGACTTGTTCCAGAATCACGATGTCGCCAGGGTTCCACGATTGGGCGATGATGTAAAGCTTACCATCAATCTTGCGGATGACTGCACCGTGCAGATGCTGGAACGTCTCTACACCCAACTCCTCTTTTAACATAACCGTTGAGACGAGGTTGTTTCCCTCCAGTATGTAGAGCGGGGCACCTTTATCTTTATTCGGTCCGAAGAGGCAGGCAACAACAGCGTATCCCGCCTCGTAATCAATACTGCACGGGAACGAGCCTTTAATCAACGGGAGCGTCTCCAAATAGGTGCCGTCTGCGGAGTAGCGTTCAATTTCTGCATTTGCGCGGTCAGAAGCATCCAATCGCTTGGTGCCATAAGGCACTGTAATATGATGTCCTGTCCCGAATTGTCCGGGTTCATCACCTTTACCCCCGAACGCCAGCGGATACCAATCCGCCTCAAGGGGGTCAAGACTCGTGAGTTTTGCACCGAGAATATAGTCTAAATCGGAGTAACCCGTCGTAACATAGAGCATACCATCGACGTGCGTTACGCCCGTTGGAACAAACTTCCCACCTTCACTGAAATAGGTATTGACTGCCTGATGTTTGAAATCCGTCATTACCCCCGGTGCTTCCAATGTATGCACGAGTTTACCATCCATCGTTGTCGTAAAGATTTTACCGACATCGTTTGCGGGGAAAGAGAGATAGGGTGTGCCGTCGGTTGTTGTCCAGACGGTTACATAATGTGCGTTGGCTTTTTTCAATGCTGCTGGCGTTTCAATTAGCCGTGTCGTTTTCAAATCAGAACTGATTTGGATGATACCGACTGCTGGTAATGCAAAGTAGGTTTCGCCTTTCCCTTCCCGCCTGTCTACGTCAAATCCGCCGTGTGCCTTGTCAATCGCTGCGACGACTTCCGCTGGGAAATGGTTACGTGTATAGAGGACTTTGAACTTTAGAGTACCTTGTCCACTGGTAGCAGGGGTTTGTAACCCCGATTCAGCTACCTCGTGATGTGCAACGAACTGAAAGTTTTCCGTTTCTGTGGATGCGTGATCCCCTACATGTGCGTAAGTGTGCCCGATTATAAAAGTGACGGCGAAAATTAAAAAGACAACCTGCCTCATTTGAAATCTCCTCTCTATGCCTGTATCATTGCTCGGAATTTCTTAGTAAATTCGCAGCTGCGTGCGATGCTCGCTACATCTTCCATCTTATATTGCACAACCAACGGACCAGCAAAACCGACCTCTTTCAAGCCTTGCGCGAACGTCTCAAAATCGAAAACGCCGCCACCGGGTTCACCGCGGTTACTCCCTGATACATGTACATCACCGAGGCACGCTTTCATAGCGTGTGCCGCTGCGTGTGGTTCCGCACCATCGTTGAAAAGATGATACGTATCGCAGGTCAGATAGACAGGCAGTCCTGTATCCTCAATAAATGCGACACCTTCGCGATAGTTATCGAGCGGACATCCCTTCTCAAACTCAAGCGCGATTTTCATTCCGTTTTCACCGCAAGCGTCTGTCATCTGGGACAGGTTATCGGCAAGCGCGTCAAGAGACGCTTCTCGCGATACACCTTCTGATGGGTTCACCCATACACCTATAACATCAGCGTTGAATCGGCAAGCCACTTTAAGCACGATTTCAAAGTGTTGCAACGCTTCAGCTTTTCGGGCGGGTGTCGTTAAAATATGGTTGCCGAAACCGATCGTCGGTGCGACAAGTTCATGTTTCTCAGCGAGACTCACGGCATCGTCTATTTCCGCAGTGGAGAGTTCACCGAGAAAACCGGAATGGACAGGGATATTGATACCTTCGTAGCCTGCCTCAGCGACAAGATTAAAGATCTCGGCACGTGTAAACTTGCCTAAGGTACCGGCGTACGGATCGTAACAGACAGTTAGCATTTTTCCTCTTTTGAATCCGTCTTTTCCGATAACGGATACGGGTCTTCCTTCGTTAGTTCCCCATTGGGGAGTTCGTAGTAGAGATGTCCGTTGAAGTCATACACATTGGGAATCCCTTTTTTACGATTTTCCTCTTGCGCCCTTTTGACAGCGCGATTGCCGATTCGTAGCATCTCACGTGCCCACTCGTGGGTTTCAAGGCTTAATTTGTCGTTACGCATTATGCACCTCCATTACGAATATCTTGCATAAACAGTTCAAAGAAAACTTCATTAATCACCTTAACTTCGTTCCCTTCGCCAGAAGCAACTTCCTGAAAGTGTTCCACAGAGTTGTAGAACAGACTCCACCGATCTACCATATTTCTATAAGTATACCAAAAGTTATGTTTGCTCCGATAAAAGCGACGGATAACATCCTCGGTTGGGACATGGTGTCCACCTGCTTGCACACGATTTCGCACACGAGCAACGCTTGTCTCAGGAGACTTGAGAAAGATAAAGACGATGGTGACCGTATAGCCGGCACGTTTTAATTGAGAAATGGTTCTTGCAAACCCTTTTCCTGAAAGCGTCACCTCTACAATAAAATCTGTCCCTGCTTCAATGAGTTCATGGATCTCCTTTATAAAAAGTCGTCCTGCCTGAATTTTAACGCTATCCATTTCCTCCGGTCTTGAGACCAATCTTTCGGCGATGGCATCGGCACCGATATATTCAAGACCTTCTGAACCACGAAGATACTCAGAAACGAAGGTTGTTTTGCCCGACCCATTTGGACCGGCAATAATCATCGCATTTTTTGACAAAGTCTTGCCTCTCTAACGAAGGAAACTGGATCATTTCTTGTTCAGGCAACACTGTTTATACTTCCGACCGCTACCACATGGGCACGGCGAGTTCCGACCGACTTTCTGTGACGTTTGGGAGACTATTGGCGCGTTAGCTTGTGCTTTTTCCTGCTGACGTTGGCGAATAACAGGCATGATGCTGTTCGCAGGTCGTCCTGCTTGCAGTGCTGCAGCCATCATTTTCATCGGTTCGTCAATATGGTTAAAAAAATGTTTATAACCCGCACAGAGGTAGTTCAACCCGTCTTCACCCGTAGGTGTTTTGATGAAACGGTTCTTTGGACACCCGCCATTGCAAACAAACTTCACTTCGCAGCTCCGGCAGTATTCGGGGAGCGTGTCCCGCTTATCGGTGCCGAATTTGCGTTGGAACGTTGAATCTACCATCTCTTGAATCGTGTTTTCTGCTATGTTGCCGACGTGGTAGTCAGGCGTAACGTAATGGTCGCAGGAGTAGAGGTCGCCGTTATGTTCAATTGCGAGTGCGTCACCGCAGGTCTCATTGAAGACGCAGAGGCTCGGATTATAGCCCAACCACGCCTCAAGCGCAACGTCGAAAATCTGTACAAAAATTCTGCCGATGTCGTTCACTACCCACTCATCGAAAATCTCGGATAAGAATTTGCCATACTGCCGTGCCGTGACGGAGCGTGGTGACACATTCTTCCCTCCGAAATGCTCAACCGCGGGGATAAACTGCATAAACTCCGCGCCGAGTTCTTTGAAATAGTTATAGATTTCCTTTGGATACTCAGCGTTGTGTTTATTAACAACACACAGTATGTTATAGTCAACCTTGTGTTTTTGTAAGATGCGCAACCCTCGGATTACCTGTTCAGACGATGGACGACCGCGCTTGTCGTAGCGGTATTTATCGTGAATTTCCGGTGGTCCGTCAATGCTCACCCCGATCAAAAATTTGTTCCGCTTGAAAAATTCGCCCCATTCATCGTCAAGCAGTGTGGCATTCGTCTGAAACGAGTTCTGGATCTGCATACCCGGACGGCGATATTTCTGCTGGTATCGGATCGCTTGTCGGAAGAAATCGACACCCATCAATGTCGGTTCGCCGCCCTGCCATGCGAATGTAACCTCATTAACTTCCTGCGCTTCGATATACTGTTTAACGTAATTCTCTAAAACTTCGTCATCCATCCGAAAGGATCGTGTTTCGGGGTAGAGTTCCTCTTTATCGAGATAGAAGCAATACTCGCAATCCAGGTTACATATCGGCCCGATCGGCTTTGTCATCACATGAAATGCGCGCGGTGTGTTGTGTTGAACCATCTGATTGTCCTCTTTTACTTGACCTCATAATGTACGCTCTAAAGATGTTTTAAAGTTTAGCATACCTCGCCCGAATCTACAAGGAAAATTTGATTACTAACCCACACAATATTAAATACACAAGAAATTCAACAATTGAACGCTGTATTCCACATAGGGAATGTTTTTGACAAACAGGAAAAAGGATATGATATAATATGTCAAATGAAGGCTACACAGAAGAGCCTGTTATCCCGATGTCTTAAAACTGTTATTGTGCCTAAGTGGTTTTAGGTATTTACCTCATGGAGGAATTAAAATGAAATTTCTGATTACAAGTATTGCACTGCTCCTATGTCTTTGTGTTATTTCATCTTGGTCACTCGAAGAGAATGATGAAGCAATTGTTGGTGTGTGGCTCTTTGAAGGCGACGTTAAAGATGCATCAGGCAACGGCAATGATGGCAAGATTGCCGGCAATTTTAAATTTGAAAACGGTAAATTTGGGAAAGCTATCGTTGCAGGTGGCGCCGGTAGCATTGATGTCCAAGATTCCAAAAGCCTCCAAAGCGTTAGCAAGGAATTGACCGTAGCTGCATGGTTCCGAGTAGATGCTGATTCAGATACCGGTGTCAGGAAAAATGGTGCCTATCTGCTGGAAGACCAGTCCGCCGGCGAACCCATTCCTGATGGTTTCTCATTCAGAGTTTGGACGGATGCTGGTATCACGCCTGGATTTTATGGTAAAACAGAATTGGAACAGGGAAAATGGTACCATGTTGCCGGGACGTACGATGGTCTAAATGTTGAGATGTACGTTGATGGTGAACCCGAAAGTAAAAAAGGCGCGTTGTCGGATGCCAAGGCGGATTGGAAACCGGAATGGAACGGCAAGGTCGCTGCAGGCGAACAATTACAACTCAAATTCGGACCGGAGTCTTTTACCGGTGGTATTGACGAGATCGTCATTCTTAGCCGCGCCCTTGAAGCGGATGAGATTCAGCAGCTTCTGAACGGTTGGGAAGATGCTTTCGCCGTTGAACCGGAAGGTAAACTGGCAACAACATGAGGAAGAGTGAAAGCTGCTCGATAATCGCGCCAGTGAAGTAAATCCGCTTTTTAATGTGCGGGGACACGTTCGATGTGAGCCCCGCACAATATCTCAAGCCTCTTGATCGGATTCCAGTATTTTCTTAATTTTACCCGGTTGTGCCCAATTGCACTTGCCCGCACCGTTGAGTTGCCGTAACAGTGTCGGAATCTCCGGATGCTCAAGTGCGGTCTTAATCCGTTGTGCGTCATCCTCAGTCCAACACGGAATAAATGCGTGCATTGCCTGATTCCCTTGCCACATCTGTCCATCTACACTGCTCAGGACTACCGGTGTGAAATCACTTTTCCCGTATGCTTGCCAGATCACTTTGAACGGTGCGAACGCATAAGTACCCACACCGAGGAGTGCCCACCAATTACCTCTATTCATAACGGATTTGAGAAGCGTCCCCTTCCTTGTTTTTAGAGCATCTTGCGCGTTTTGAAGATATTTTTTTAGCGGATGCCACTGTCCAATTTCTTCCCAAGTGAGGGGTTTTCCTGTCTGCTGATGATACGGCAGTAGGATCCATTTGTAAGGTTGTCGTGTCTGTTGTCGCCATATCTCTTTTGTTACAAGCGGGTATAGGAACTGTTCAGGGAGATCCGGCGGTTTGTTGTCAAAGATGAAGATGCTATTTGCACCACATGTATTCACGCCTTGACGTGGTTTTTGTTCTGCTGCCAGTCTGATTTCAAAGGTCGTTTTTGTATTAAGTTCATCAAGATTTCGCACGACCCGCCACGGATCTGTCGAGTTTTTGAGCGGTAGTGCTTTGTGCGCGACCCATTCGCCGTCTAATTCCTTGAAATACGAGACTGGGAAATCCTGTCGCGTGTCTGCCCGAAACTTCGCACAACAATATGATGTCCCAACGCCGTCAAATACTTTTGTTGATGTGAATTCATAGACGGTATCTACAGCAAAATTCCTACGAGCGTCAGTGCCATTTTGCGATCCTCTGGCACTATAATTCCTAAATCCGTTATGCGCACCTTCACCAAAAAAGAGCGATGTTGGGAGATAAAAGTATCCTATACCTTTCTTCTTAAGCAATCTCCCCAAAGCGACCTTCAGCACCAGTGCTGCTATATCTGTCCGGGAAGAACCCAAAAGCGTTTTCTGTCTATCTGGCACGAGTTCTTCTTGAATAAAAAAAGGCTTTATACGCGCTTTATACGCGCTTGGTAACTCTCCGAAATTAGTCCACGGCGGATTCCCGACGAGAATATCGTATTTTCTGTCGTGTGCCTCGGTGATAACATCTTGGCGGAAAGTTTGAGTGGCGGGAAAATCAACGCCAAACTCGCGCTTGACGTTCTCTCTGAACCTTTCAAGATGCGAAGGGACTATCTCAATAAGCGTTAGCCGTGACAGGCGTTCAGGGGTAATAGGGACCCCTTTTTGCCTTGCGATGTGGAGCATTGCAAGCGGAAACGCACCCTGTCCTGCAGTCGGGTCGCAGATACACGCACCATCAAGCCATGCCTCAAAGATGTTCCAGTTATTGATGAGCCATTTTGCCCATTTTAACGGCGTAAAGACCTGTCCAATATTACCGTCTATTAAGTGAGAGGTATTTGTTTTCATCCGCGGTACTTTTGAGTTGTTTTATTCTTGTTTTATGTTATAGTGACAAACGAGTTACAAGAGAAGAAGCGTTAATACAAACGTTAAGTGACGAGCAAATATATCCTATCACATATTGAAACGACACAGTCAATTTTTTACGAGGGCACAGAAACGGACATGAGACAAAAAACAGGTTTCGCCTATCATCCAGACTACCTTAACCACAATACCGGTCCGGGACACCCTGAACGACCGGATCGGCTGCGTGCGAGTTTAGCAGCACTCCAACAGAGCGATGTATGGGATCAATTGCATCAGATTGAACCAACATCAGCGAGTATTGAACAACTCTGTTACGGGCATAACCCTGCTTATCCTGAACATATCCGACAACATTGTGAAAAAGAGATTCCACTCACTTATGATACAGTCGTCGGATTTGAGTCGTTTGATATCGCGTTGCTTTCAACGGGTGGTGTGCTGCGTGCGGCAGATGCAGTCGTAACAGGCGAAGTCCGAAACGCTTTTGCGATGGTACGTCCGCCAGGGCACCACGCTACACCGGGCCAGAGCATGGGGTTCTGCCTATTTAACAACATCGCTATTACGGCGCGCTATCTCCAACGGGAACACGGTGTAGGGAAAGTCGCAATTGTAGATTGGGATGTCCATCACGGTAACGGCACACAAGACATTTTTTATCAGGATGCATCTGTTTTCTTTTTTTCTATCCATCAATCGCCACTTTACCCCGGTACAGGTTCAAGTCGCGAGCGCGGTACCGGCAAAGCACATGGCACGACCTTAAACGTCCCGATGCCTGCTGGGAGCGGAGATGACGAATACATCAAAGTCTTTACGGATGTGCTCGTCCCTGCACTCCGAGACTTCTCGCCAGAATTTCTACTAATTTCAGCAGGTTTTGACGCGCACTACCTCGACCCGCTTTCTGGAACCGAACTCACAGCAGACGGGTTTGCTGCACTCACGGACCTGATGCTTGCGTTTGCCGAGGAAACCGCATCAGGACGTGTTGTCTCGGCATTGGAAGGTGGGTATGACTTGAAAGGGGTGTCCGAGTCTGTCGTGGCACATGTGGAGCGTTTGGCTGAAGATTAGCATTAGCCGATTATCGGTTTCTTTCCAACGTGAATTGCGACGATGCCGAATGTTTTTCGGTAAAAACGCACGTCCGTCAACCCGCACTCCTCCATAACCGCTTTCAAAGCGTCGCAATTCGGGAATTTCATAACAGAACGCGGGAGATACCCGTAAGCGTCATCTTTGCTGCCAGAGATGAGGTTTCCAACGAAAGGCAAAATTTTGGTGAAATAGAAGTAGTAGAGGCTTCTAAACACTGGATTTACCGGTTGCGTAAATTCCAAAATAGCGACCCTGCCACCCGGCGCAGCGACGCGTGCCATCTCACGTATTCCCATTTCTAAATCTGAAACGTTCCGAATACCGAAACCGACGGAGACCACATCAAAGGTATTGTCTAAAAACGGAAGGGTGAGCGTATCGGCTGCGAGGAAACGGGCGATGGAAGGACGGGGTGGATGGGGGGAAGGCGTTGGATTGGAAGGTTGGAAGGTTGGAAGGTTGGAGTCCCCATCCTTCCCCTTTTCCAGCCTTCCTCTTTTTTGTTCTCCTCTTCCAGCCTTGACCTTCCGATTTCCGATAACAAGCATCTCGAAGCAGAAGTCTGATCCGATAACAAAACCGTCCGCCGCAATTTTGTCTGCGTACGCAAGGGCAAGTTCACCCGTACCGGTACAGACATCCAGCACCTTGCTCGTCGGTTCAACATCGCTTGCTTTGACCGTTTCCCGTCGCCACATCTTATCACGCTTGAGACTTAAGAGCGAGTTGAGAAAGTCGTAATAACGAGCGATGGCGGAAAATAGGTTCTTTATTCGATGTGCCTGCATTTTTTTAACTATTAAATCTGGGCATCGTTCCACTTCGTTTCACGCCCCTTCCCAGTAACGGGCGGGGACCCCGGTTTTCGGTTAATTCCAACGGAGCTTTGGACATGAACAGTCATCAAGAATCTATAGCGTCAGTCCATACGTCACATTCGCAGCAGCATTCTACATCCGTAGTTCGGCACCAAGTTTCTGATTAAGGTGCTTAACAACCTTATCGTGGAGTGTGTTGACTGCTTTGTCTGTTAAGGTCTCGGTCGCAGAATGGTACGTGATTGCGTAGGCGAGACTCTTTTTGTCCTCTGGAACTTGCTCGCCTTCATAGACATCAAAGAGACGTACGGATTTAACTAATTCGCCACCTGTTGCGTAGATAAGTTCAGTCGGCATATCGGATAGGACATCTTTATCTACGACAATCGCAAGATCCCGCTCAATCGTAGGATAGATGGGGATAGGTTCAAAGCGTTTCGCAAATATAGCAGCGTCCACCAACACCTCCATGTCGAATTCAAAGAGGTACGCCTTATACGGCAGATCGTAATTTTCGAGCACCTCTGGATGCGCCTCCCCGAATGTGCCGATTTGTTTATTCCGCAATAGTATTTCTGCACTACGACCTGGGTGGAAAGTTGGTGTGTCCGTTTTCTGGAGCGTATAATCAACAATGCCGCATACTTCAAGTATCCCTTCTACAACTCCTTTGATGTCGTAGAAATCAGGGGATCGATACGGATGACTATAGACACCTTCCCCAATCTGCCCAGCCAGAATGCCTGCAACCCGTTCCGGTTCTTTCTGTTCTCCGTTACGAATGAAGACGTTTCCTATCTCGAAGAAGGCAATCGTATCTATCTGGTGGTTGCGGTTGTGTTGTGCGTTTTCAAGGAGACGTGGTAACAGGGTCGTACGGAGGACTGACATCTCTGGACTCAGCGGATTTTGCAGCTTCAAAGTCTCGCGGAGTGGGCTGTCTGCCGTGAAACGGATCTTGTCAAAGCAGTTCGGATCACAGAAACTGTAGTTGACAGCCTCCATCATTCCAGCGGCGAGAAGAAATTGCTTTACGCGCTTGCGAACTTCTGTACTTGGATTCGGCGCGGGTACCGGAATATCACCCTTGGGGAGTGTTGTCGGAATGTTATCGTATCCGTGGACGCGCGCGATTTCTTCAATAAGGTCAATTTCACGGCTGATGTCAGACCTGAATGTCGGCACAGTAACTCGTAGGGACGAGGTCTCCTCGTCCGCTTGACGGTTTTCCGCGCCGTTTACTTTGACATCGAAACCGAGATGGCTTAAAATCTGTGTCATCTCTGTCGCTTCAATGGCAGTTCCGAGTATGAAATTGACCCGTTCCGGACGGAGTTGAATCCGAGTCAAGGGCTGCTCTCCGGGATAGACATCAACGATGCCTTTACAGATCGTACCGCCTGCCAATTCAGCGATGAATTGGGCGGCGCGGTCGAGTGCAGCGAGGACTATACCCGGATCGGCACCCCGCTCGAATCTGTAAGAGGCTTCTGTACTAATCCCTAATGCTTTAGCAGTCGCACGGACACTCGACGGATTAAAATAGGCACTCTCCAGCAATACATCACAGGTGGTATCCGTGATTTCGGAATCGTATCCGCCCATAATTCCAGCGAGCGCAACCGGTTTTTCGGCATCAGCAATAACGAGCATATCAGGTGTGAGTTCACGCTCGATTTCATCAAGAGTCGTCAGGTTTTCACCGACCGCTGCACGGCGCACGACAATTCGGTTTTCTGCGAGTTTATGATAGTCAAAAGCGTGAAGCGGCTGCCCGTATTCCATTAATACAAAGTTCGTAATATCGACAATGTTATTAATAACGCCGATACCAACGGATTCGAGCCGCTGTTGTAACCACTCCGGCGAAGCCTCTATTCTAACGCCTTGAATGACGCGCGCTGCATAGCGCGGACAGAGACCGGGTGCTTCAATGGTTACAGAAGTCATCTCTTGGATATCAGTTTCGGCTTCGTTGAAGTCAACTCGCGGCAGCTTTAAAGCGTTTCCTGTCTGCGCTCGAATTTCGCGAGCGACACCAATCATGCTGAGGCAGTCGGGACGGTTCGGTGTAATCTCAAGTTCAAATATAACGTCGTCCAATCCGAGTGCCTCTGAAAAAGATGTACCGAGCGGTATGTCCGCCTGTAATTCCATCAAACCTGCGGCATCTTCAGAGAGTCCTAACTCTTTTTCGGAGCAGAGCATGCCGTGTGATGCTTCGCCTCTCAGTTTGGCACGTTTGATTGTCAGACCGATAGGAAGTGTGGCACCGATTCTGGCAACTGGCGCAAGCATTCCTTCTCGGACATTCGGTGCACCACAGACGATTTGGAGTTCTTCGCTCTCACCGATATCTACTTGGCAAAGGACGAGTTTATCTGCATTTGGATGTGGTCGGATAGCGGTGACACTGCCGACGACCACGCCTTCAAGTTCGGCGCCGGGCTGCTTGATAGATTCAACCTCAACGCCTAACATCGTTAGCCGATCGGCGAGTTCGTTTGGAGAAAATTCAAAGTCTATATAATTTTTTAGCCAATTTAGGGTTACATGCATGATAAAGTCCGTAAAGTAAGTTAAAGTGAACTAAAATGATCTAAAGTTGGACGTGGATCCGAAACAACTTTACAGATTTTAGCACACCTGCAAACTTGCAAATTTTACGTGCCTCCTCCTTTTAAAACTGACGCAAGAATCGGAGATCGTTCTCATAGAGGGTGCGTATGTCTGGGATGCGGAACTGAAGGTTCGCGATCCGCTCTACCCCCATCCCGAAAGCGAAACCGGTAACCGCATTTGGATCATAATTCACCGCTTCAAATACCGCTGGATCAACGGCACCAGCCCCCAAGATTTCAACCCATCCGGTGCCGCCGCAACTTCGACATCCTTTCCCTTGACAAACGGCGCAGGAGATATCTGCCTCTGCACTCGGTTCTGTGAACGGGAAAAAGTGCGGACGGAAACGCATCTCCGTCTTGTCCCCGAACATCTGTCGCGCAAACGAGGTCAAAATCCCTTTGAGTTCACTAAAACTGGCGTGCTTGTCTACGAGCAAGCCCTCAACCTGATGGAACATCGGCGTATGTGAGACATCGTAATCTACACGATAACATTTTCCGGGTACAATGATCCGGATCGGTGGCTTCTGGGTCTCCATCGTTCGGATTTGAACGGGAGATGTATGCGTGCGCAAGAGATGTCCATCTGTGAGATAAAAGGTATCATGTAGATCACGAGCGGGATGATCGGCAGGTGTATTCAGCGCATCGAAGTTGTAATACTCGGTTTCTACGTCCGGTCCGGTCACCACTTCAAACCCCATTTGGCAAAATATCGCTTCAATCCGTTCTAAGGTTTGCATTATAGGATGTGCTTTCCCGTAGGCAGGTTTCCGTCCAGGCAGGGTGATGTCTACAGCTTCTGCCGCGAGCTGCTGTTCTTGTTGTTGGCTGTGGAGTGCTTGTGTAGCTGCCTCAAATGCTTGTGTTAGCGTAGCACGCACTTCGTTCGCGAGTTTTCCGATCTCAGGACGCTCCGCTGCGGAGAGTTTGCCCATACCCTTCATGACATCGGTTAGTTTTCCTTTGCGCCCAAAGTACTTAATCCGAAGCGATTCAAGCGTGTCTACCGTATCCACAGACTTTATAGCCTCAAGTGCTTCTGCCTGAATCGCCTGTAATTCTGCTTTCATTTTTCTAATTTTCCTTGCGGTTCGTTTCGGTAAGTGAGACGAAGAACGCCCAAATCCGTATATCCGCCTTCCGTCCTTTAGTTATCTGTTAATCTAAGTTGCCACATCAGCGCGGAGAATGAACCCATTTCACTGGCAACTGATAGCGATAAAAAAACGCCTATCACTTCGCTCCATGAAGGTTAATTTCCTTCTGGGGACGAAAGCGACAGGCATAAACTTCCGCGGTACCACCCCGCTTGGCAGATTATAGCGACCGAAACGTCGTTCCTACAAATCTACCCGCTTCATTATCTAATTTTGAGAGCTCCAGGATGAAATTCGGCTGCTGCTCCCAAAACCACGCTTCCAACCGATGACGTGGTCTCTCTATTTGGGAGGTCTCAACAGCTTACATAGGTCCCTTCATAGCCTTTTAGTGTATTAATGCTTTAATATACAAACTGCTTGATGAATCCGTTAACCTACCCCTTTGCGAGGGTGACAAGCTGCCCAAAACTCGCCGCATCGTTCACAGCAATGTCAGCGAGGACCTTTCGATCCAGCTCGATACCAGCGACTTTAAGTCCATGTATAAACCGGCTGTAGGTGAGTCCGTGCAATCTGGCAGCGGCATTGATTCTTGCAATCCAAAGTCGTCTAAAATCACGTTTTCGTGAGCGACGGTGTGCGTAGGCGTGATTCCAGCCTTTCTCTACCGCTTCAATAGCGGTGCGCTTGAGATTATTCCGTCCACCACGATAACCTTTGGAATGCTTGAGCATCCGGTTCCGCCGTTTGCGACGTACATTCCCTGTTTTTACTCGTGCCATCTAAAACTCCTGTAGCGACCTACGGCGTGATCCGGGATCGCTTCCACTATTTTGCCCACGGTTGCGTTGTTTCCTGCGCGTTTGGGCGTTCACTTCTATTGATGAATCAGACGTTTCAAACGTTTCTCATTGCTCGGGTCAACAAGCGTCGCCTGTCGCAATCTACGTTTCTGTTTTGACGATTTCGAGATGAATAGGTGCCCAGCATAAGCACGCTTGCGACGAATTTTACCTTTCGCCGTGAATTTGAAACGTTTTGCTGCACCTTTATGTGTTTTAATTTTCGGCATCAGAACTGTTCCTTCAAAACTGGATATATCTACCCAAAAGCGGACATATTTTGTTTTCGTGTTCCTGTTTCAACGTCTACTGCCGCCAAGTGAGGTCTTACAGGGACGCTCTCAGGCATTTAACCTCTCCATCGAACCAATGGTGAGGGGGTTTAGTCTGTCCGAGGGTACAATACACAGGGACAGGAAACTTTAAAAGAATATAGCCTTCGCCCGCCTACGATTTGCCGTAAACAAACATCTCCCAAAATGGCGAATATCTGCCATTTAACGAATGCTGTTCTTTACGCACGGGTGCCACGACCCGAGCATATTATGAAGATTTCGGCGTAAGGATCATTGACATAATCCGCGTTTCCATACGTGGCGGCTGTTCGACCTCAGCGATCTCTTCAAGGTCATCTTTGAGTCGTGAAAGCAGGTTGCTGCCGAGGTCGGTGTGGAGCATTTCGCGGCCTCTGAACCGAACCGTCGCTCGGACTTTCCACCCGTTTTTGAGAAAATCCTCAACATGCCGTTTCTTGAACTGGTAGTCGTGTTCGGCAGTGTCTGGTCGGAACTGCATCCCTTTAAGGACTACCTTTGTCTGTTTTTTCCGAGCTTCACGCGCGCGCTTGTTTTTCTCATACTGATACTTCCCGTAGTCCATAATCTTACAAACGGGAGGCTTGGCATTCGGTGAAACTTCCACCAAATCCAATCCGACTTCTTCAGCACGCTGCATCGCTTCACGGGGGGACATAACGCCCACCTGTTTGTTCTCGTGGTCTATGAGTAAAATCTCTTTAGCTCGAATCTGATGATTTGAACGACTATGCCTTTCCTGCGTTCTTTGCGTACGCTTGCCTCTGTAGTGTATTTTTCACACCCCCAAATAAAGGCGCTGTAATGATGCGCCGCTTACAAGCCTGTATAAATCGTAAGCACTGCTTGCAAGCCTATATTAAAACGAAAGCGACAAACCTATCCGTTGCGCTACGGTATGTGAGAGAACTCTATCTACAAAACGTTTTGTATTGACTCGGACATTGCGAAACAGATCACTTAGCGTCGTACAAATGAACTGAACATCAGCGAATCTGTGGCTACACCTTATGCCCAAATCCCCAAATCAGGGTTAACTAATTATACCATATCGGTAACACAAATGCAAGTTAAAAAAAACCGATTGTCCATAACGTGCGTAAAATAATCAAGCCGCTTGCTAAACCGCCGAAAACGACAATCAAGCTGATGCTGACGACAAGCGCGAGACGAATAATCCGTTCGCCGAGTTCAGGGCGTTCACTTGCCCAAGCACGGGCTAACCAGAAAGTTAACACTACACTGACTAAACTCAGGATACACGCCCCTAAAACCGCTAACAACATTCCCGGAAAATCTACCATTTGTATCGTTTCTGGCAGCGATTCGTATTGAGAGAAATTCTGGATTACACCGATTAAAACGACTCCCAAAATTACGATGAACGCTATGAAAACGATAAGTGCTTTTTTAAACGCAGTTCCCATTTTAACTAAAATTTTCTCCAAACTTGCAAGCCTTTCCAACAATTGTAACACATTTCAAAAGGAATAACAAAATTTATTGCTGCGCCAACGAAAATCTGAAAATACTTGATATATTCAGCAAAAGATGCTAAACTAAATTTCAACTAATCGATTTGTATACTAAGGAGCATCTCCATGGATGTAACATACACACCTGCAATCACCGAAGTTATTGAAAAATTAGAAGCGGGCAACCCGCTCCCAACACTCGTCCCGCAAAAAGCGTGGAGTCCTGAACTGACAGAAGCACTACAGGCTTCGTCCCTTGACGATCTTTTTCAGGGCGAACCTGTGAAAAATACCACGTTTGGTGAAGCCATCAAGAGCGGTTTACTTTTATGGAATGACGCACTGGATGAATCGCATACAATCTCGCAGGAACTTCAAAATCAGACAGGCAGCTACTGGCACGGTATTATGCACCGCCGTGAACCAGACTACAGCAACTCGAAATATTGGTTTGGTAGGGTCGGCACACATCCGATTTTTCCAGCACTCCGCGAACGCGCACTTGCTGTCTTGAAAGAGATACCGAATCCATCAGAGGCGTTGGCACACATCACAGAAACTATTGAGGCGGAAGAGAAATGGGATGCCTACCAGTTTATTGATTGGTGTCAGGCGGCTGAAAACGGATCTGATGCCGATGTAACCCGTTTCTTGCAGCAGGTACAGGCGGAAGAGATCAAATTGTTACTGGCGTATTCCTATCAGAATGCCGTTTAATGCACGCCAATTAACCTGAAGGAGCCTGAAATGTTTTTCCGAAATGCAACCATCGGGGTGACTTGGCGGTATTTGCTCGTCATTGCACTCTCCGGATTCGTCGTACTGAGTGCCTGTGTGAACTCGACGCTTAACACCACCGGTTCAATTTCGATGTCAGATAGTGAGGCGTACAAGGAAATCAAAACGATTGCTGGAAACCTTGAAAATAGCGGTGATCCAGGTGCTTACGAGGTATTAGTTGAGAAATCCAGCACTTTTATCAAAGCATACCCAAAAGATAAACGGGTTGATGAAGTCTACTACCTTCTTGGTGTCAGCTTAATCCAACTCGGTCAGACTGAAAAAGCGATTGAGGTTTTTGACGAACTCATTCGGTACTATCCTGCTGCTGATTACGTTGAACCGAGCCTGTTAACATTGGGATTGGCTTACGACAAAATCGGTGAGCACGATAAGGCAGATCCGCTTTACGAAAAACTCGTCAATCACACAAAGTATCGTGGGGGTAGGTACTCCCAAACTGCAGAACAACTTTTGGCACAGGATAGAGATGCAAGAACCGGCGAAGTCGCCAACGCGTCTGCGTCAAACCGGGGTCCAAGCCCAAGCCACTTTATCAACAAACCGGCGTTGGATTTTCAGGTGACGGGTTTGAAGGGTGAACCGCTCTCGCTATCGCAGTATCGTGGGCACGTCGTGCTACTCGATTTCTGGGCGACCTGGTGTGGACCTTGCATCGTTGAGATGCCGAACGTTAAACAGACTTATGCAAAGTACAAGAACCAGAAGTTCGAGATTATTGGTATCAGTTTAGATCGGTCGATGGAACCCCTTGAAACATACATCGCGAGTGAAAGTCTCGCGTGGCGGCAATATTTGGATAGTAACGGTGGGATTGCGAATATGTATAACGTTCGCGCGATTCCATCAACTTTTCTGATTGATGGCACTGGTATTATCCGCCGAGTAAATCTCCGGGGTAGCGCGCTTGAGACGGCTGTTGCTGAACTCGTACGCGAAAATCTGGGAAATTAAATGCCGGTTCGCTGGTGAGGTTTTCATTGAAATTTGCTATAAGACGCAACTACAGATCCCTATAGGTAAGTTTAATAGATCTGAGGAGGTTCGAGATGTTCAGCCGAAAGAAAATAAATGCACAACAAAAAAGAAACCGAGTCCTTCATAGTGTTTTCGTTGGTATGCTTATAAGCCTCATGCTAACCGGTTTTCGCGCTAACCTCGCGGGTGCCTATTCGGTGAAGCCTGCTGACAAATATAAGGAAATTAAGGCAATCTACAAAGCGCTTAGGCAGCAGCCCAAATCTGAAGATTTAGAGAAGTTAGTGGAAAAATCCAGAGACTTTGTTGCAGCGCATTCTGAATACAGACGGGTCGATGAGGTCTACTATCTTCTCGGCGATGCCTTAGTGAAGTTGGAACGTGTTGAAGAAGGCATCGAAGCCTTTGAAAAAGTCGTCAAGGACCTTCCAGAAGCACGATACGTCGAGCGTTGTCTGTTAGGATTGGGATTGGCATACGATAAACTCGGCAGGCACAATGCAGCGGATATCGCTTACCAGAGATTGGTAGATCACCCAAAATACGGCGGGCGATCGCAGGCGAAGCTTGCGGAGCAGCTCCTTGAACAGGATAAATCGGAGAGAAAGGGTGAATTGCCGAAATCACCTGGGGCGAGTTCAGCACTGATGGCGCAGCCGAGCGAGTGGATTGGCAAGCCCGCGTTGGATTTTCAGGTGACGGATCTCAACGGTGAACCCCTCTCTTTGGAAAAATATCGTGGACAGGTCGTGCTGCTCGACTTCTGGGCGACGTGGTGCCCACCGTGTGTCGCCGAGATACCGAACGTCAAGAAGACTTATGAGAAATACAAGGATCAGAAATTCCAGATCATCGGTATCAGTCTTGACAGGTCGAAAGAACCACTTGACGCGTTTATTGAAGAAAAGGATCTTGCGTGGATTCACTATTGGGATAACACCGGCAAAATTGCCAATCTTTACAAAGTCCAGGCGATTCCATCAACTTTTTTAATTGACGGTGAAGGTGTTATCCAAAAGACCAACCTCCGCGGTCATAGGCTTGAAACTGCTGTTGCTGAATTAGTTCAGACCAATCTTGGAAAACCTGCCGATACCCGCACCGAAACATCTGAGGCAGGTTCGCAGTCACAATCGATACCCGCAACAAAACTTCTTAAGCCAAATACAACGCCTGAAAAAGAAGAAGTCCAGAAACCTCAAAGAGCACATCCGAATGAATGGATCGGTAAACCGGCACCGGATTTTCAGGTGACGAATCTCAAAGGCGAAACACTCTCCTTAGAAAAATACCGTGGACAGGTCGTGCTATTGGATTTCTGGGCGACGTGGTGTGGACCCTGTATCACTGAGATGCCGAAAATTAAGAAGACTTATGCGCAGTACAAAGACCAGCAGTTTCAGATTATCGGTATAAGCCTTGATAGATCGAAGGAACCGCTTGAAACGTATATTGAGAAAGAGGGGCTTGAATGGGTCCACTATTGGGATGAAAGTCGAGAGATCAGGACACTCTACGGGGTCTGGGGAATCCCGTCAGCCTTCCTGATTGACGGTGAAGGTATTGTCCGAAAGGCGAGTCTCGGCGGTTTTGATGTTGAAACTGCCGTTGCCGAATTAGTGAAAGAGAACCTCGCGAAACCCGCCGATGCACCTAATACACCGATAACGATACCACCTGATGCCTCTGAAGGTGCGCAAAATACAGTTCCTAACGTCAAAGAAATTATTGATGCAGCTGTCGCTGCACACGGTGGACTTGAGAAGCTACAAGCGGTCAGAAATATCGTGACCGAATCCCACAGTTTTGAGCACTTTCCTGACGGAGATGTACAGGATGAAGGACGCTCTAAAGCGTACTTTTACCCTGACAAATTCCGCAGCGATTGGGATGTAAATGGTGATAAAGGTGGTTTAATCTTTGATGGTGATTCTTTCTTTCAGTTATCAGATGGAGCGGTTAAACTGGTTCCATCTGAGGCAGCTGCGTCTTATATTACCTTCTTTAAAGACAGCTTTTTCCGAGAACCGATTTGGCTTTTACCAATGCTCTCAAAAGGCGATATCCCTGTTCAATACGTTGGAACAGAGGAAGTAAACGGGATTTCTACGTCCGTTCTCCGCGTTACACAGCCTTCTGGAAAACAATTAAAAATTTTCATTAGCGATGTGACGCACTATATAGTTCAGTTTGGTTATGACATTGAGATAGGAGACGGGGTGCAAAACGTAGTTGCGTTCTTTGATGACTATCGGGAGGTGGACGGTGTTAAAATCGCACATCATCGCGCGACAAAGGGCGGGGAATATCGACAAATTTTGATTACCGACATCGCGTTGAACGCTGAAGTTGACGAAGCACTGTTTCATCCCAGACAATAAAGCAATGTAGGAGGGGTTTGTAACCCCGAATCGCGAAGATTATGGCACAGCTTACTTTGAAAGATGTCACTAAAATTTATGATGGTGATGTCCTCGCAGTTGAACAAGCAGATTTTCAGATTCCAGATGAGTCGTTTACCGTGCTTGTCGGTCCATCGGGGTGCGGTAAATCGACAATTTTACGGATGATTGCCGGGTTAGAAGAGATAACAGAAGGCGACATCTATATCGACGACGAACGCATCAATGACATCCCGCCGAAGGATAGGGACATCGCTATGGTCTTCCAAAACTATGCCCTCTATCCACACATGACAGTCTATAAGAATATGGCGTTCGGGTTGAAACTCCGCAAATATCCGAAGGCAGAGATTGAACAGCGGGTCAAAGCGGCGGCGGAGATACTGAGCATCTCGCACTTATTGAACCGAAAACCGAAGCATCTCTCTGGCGGAGAACGTCAACGTGTCGCAGTCGGTAGGGCAATCGTTCGGCATCCGAAGGTATTCCTGTTCGATGAACCGTTGAGCAATCTGGATGCGAAACTGCGTGTGCAAATGCGGATGGAAATTAGTCGCCTGCATGACCGACTCAACGCCACGATTGTTTATGTCACACACGACCAAGTTGAAGCGATGACGATGGGGGATCAGATAGTTGTGCTTAATGAAGGAAAAATTCAGCAGATAGCCGATCCGGGGACGCTCTACCACAAACCCGCCAACCAATTCGTCGGTGGCTTCATTGGCACACCACCGATGAACTTCATAGAGACGCACATTGTAAATAACGGCGGTGCTCCGATACTTGAATTTGAAAATTTCAAAGTGGAGTTGAATGCCCAACTCCAGTCGGCATTGAATAAACTTTCAGGCGATTCCGTAACGCTTGGCATCCGACCAGAGGATATTCATATCGGCGAAAATGAGCGAAACAGCGTTAGCACACAGGTAGAACTGGTTGAGCCGCTTGGAAACCATGCCCTTTTGTATCTGCGGACGGAGAAAAGCGATTTCGTTGCGCAGTCCGATCTTGTTGATATACCACAACATAATACGCCATTGACAGTCAATTTCAACATGGACAAGGCGCACCTATTCCATCCAGAGACGGGCAAGTCATTAACAGTAACATAGCAGAGAAACCCTTACAATAATGCCTGAATTTGCTGCCACGTCTCCGTATCTATCGGAATGCCGTCCTGTTCTCGTTTGCGCTGTTCCTCCCAACCGCGTTCCCCCGGCATCCGGATCGCGTCAACACCAGCAGCGCGTTTCGCTGATTTGAGATACTCGATAAAGCGTTGTATCTCCGCGCTGAACCCCGGAAATCCTCTAAAACTCGCAACATTAATCACAAGCACAAACAACCCGTTGCCGACGCGGGCATCTTCGCCTTGACTACATCCAGCACCCGTAAGCGCGCCCGATAGGATGTCCACGATAACGCTCAGTCCGAACCCCTTGTGTGCAGCAACACCACCAAACGGCAATATGGCAGCCGGTGGCACACCATAGAAATCGTCTGCATTTGTCGTTGACTCACCCTCTGCATCAATGAGCCATCCGTGTGGAACCGGCGCGTCTTGATGCTGTTTGACCCGGATCTTCCCCGATGCAACAACACTCGTAGACATATCCAGTACGATCGGATCTTGTCCCTCAATCGGCACTGCACACGCGATCGGATTGGTAGAAAGTCTACCTTCAACCCCGCCGTGCGGTGCGACACATGTACCACCGCCGTGGTCATTTGCTGTGAGCAACGCGATCATCTCGGCATCTGCTGCGAGGCATGCATACCCACCCAATCTACCCGTCTCATTACACCGCGATACGGCAACAGAACTGATGTCTGTCTGTTTTGCTTTCTCAATCGCCAATTCAACAGCGCGCGTCGCAATCACGGGACCGAAACCCCAATTTCCATCTAACACCGCGATGGATGCAGATTCGTGTAGTGTCTCTATTGGCACACCGGGCTGAATTAATCCTGCTTCCAATTCACGCACATATTTCGCGAGGTGAATAACGCCGTGTGAGTCGTGCCCGACGCGATTCGCATCCACCATAGAATGGGTTACGATTTCGGCTTCGGCGGCTGAGATGTTTAATTTTTGGAAGACATTGAGGCAAATAGTAGTGAGTTCTTCTGCTGTGAAGTTCGGCATTGTGCAGCTCCTTGTATCAGATACCTTATTTTACAAGTCCCTGTTGGTAGCGTCAAGCGTAAATCAAAAAAAATTGCTTCTTGAACCTACTGAAAACTAACTGCTGATGACTGATTGAATAATTTTGTTTTATCTCCCTTTTCGTTTGAAAAATTTTGAAAAGACGTGTATAATGGCTAAAAACAGAGGCTTCCATAAGGCTCGTAATAGGTATAGTCTTTCGTCCCATCCAAACTGAAAACTGAATGCCTCTGATACCTAAACTTGGAAGATGCTAAGAAATGAGACGTTTCGGAACCCAAGGCCGCGTGTACCCTGAAGATCATTACGTTGTCCCGCGCACAGCGGAGGTCGCGGATTTTATCAACCGTGTCAAGGAGGGACGATACATCGTCCTTTTCGCGCCCCGACAAACCGGCAAAACTACCTTTTTCCAACTGGCACTTGCGGAACTCACCGCCAAAGACGCAACTTATTTCCCAATTCAACTCAATTTTGAGGTCTATGAAGACTGCACACCCTCAGAGTTTTACGGTGGCCTCACAGGTGATATGCGTGAGAAAATCACAGATGTCTTTCAAGAACGTGGAGAGGCACTCCCTGAAGCACTCACCGACTTATTAGAAACAACACACCTCACCAATCAACTCTCTCTGCGACAATTCCTTAAGACATTAGGAAAAGTTTTAGAGGATCGAAGGGTTGTCCTCATCATTGACGAGTTTGACGCTATTCCACGTGATGCCGTGAAAGGTTTTCTTCGCGTGCTCCGCGAGATCTATCTCTCCGGCAGGACGCGATGTCCGCATAGCGTCGGTGTTATCGGTGTTAAAGACATCACGCAGCTGGATTATGACAGATCCATTTCGCCGTTTAATATCCAAGATGAGTTTCGCTTACCACCCTTCACGCATGAGCAGGTCAGCGAGCTGCTTGCACAATATACAGATGAAGTTGGCCAAGCCTTCGTCCCTGAAGTTATTGAAAACATTCATAGACAGACTGCGGGACAGCCGTTCCTCGCCAACCGATTCGCACAGATTCTGACCGAGGAGATGGACATCCCGAAAAATGAGACGATCCAAATGGCGCACTTTGCAGCGGCGCATACGCAACTCCTTGGAGAAACAAACGCGAATATTAGCCACTTGCTAACCAATATCCGCAGAAATCCGCGTTTTGAAAGTATCCTAATGCGAATCGCTTCTTACGAGAACGGCATCCGCTTTAATCCAGACGATGAAATCATTAAGGAACTCACCACTTACGGCGTTATCGCGAAAGGGGTTGACGGAATGTGTGAGATCCTCAACCCGATATATCAGCAGCGTATTATGCAGGCGTTCAAGCCGCTTGTAAATGGGTTGGAGCAGGAATATTTTCCCGAGAACACTCAGCAGAACTTGGTTGATTACCTAACCTCCACGGGGCAGATTAAGATGGATTTGCTCCTCGACAACTTTCGGGATTTTATTACGCGGGCAGGTTTTCGGATTTTATTAGTGCCGGATACGCCAAAAGAGTTCGTCGGACAGCACCTCCTTTATGCCTATCTGGATCAATGCGTCCAATTGGTAGACGGGCATATTTACCTTGAAGGGCAAACAGGACGCGGTAAAATCGATCTCTCGATTTTCCACAACGCTCGGAAATACATCGTTGAGACCAAGATATGGGAGGGACCCCGGTCCTATCAGGCTGGTAAAAAACAACTTGCGGCGTATCTCGAATTAGAAGGTGTCGTTGAGGGGTACTATGTGGTGTTTGATCATCGTGAACATCCAGAGCCGCGGGCAGAAACAGAGACGGTAGATGGAATGAAGATTCGGAGTTACGTCATTCCTGTGATGCAAAAGCGTCCCTCACAGGCTTTCTGAATGCGGGAAGCTAAATAAAGACGACATGTTAGGACACTTCCGCTTCCTTCAACAATTCTGCTAACCGGTCAGCGAAACGGCGTTGACTGTCGTCTTCTGGCGCATAACCTATCACTTTCCGGGCATTGGCGATACTCCAGAACTTATGCGTATTGTCGCTGATACCGTAGAAAATCTGGAACGGGATTCCGTTCTCGTCCTCTATATTCTCCGTCTCAATGCTCTTGACAAAGAGTTGCACCTGATCCCGGACGCTCAAATACGCGCCGAGTCCGCGGTGCATCGATTTCAAATCGTCTGCTGAGGCATTCGCCATATCCGTTTCGCGTGGTCCGCCGATACGCAATTGGACGTTCTGTAACTTCTTACCGTCAACGTGTCCAGTCGCGAACACAAAACCGAGATGTTCGTACGCCTCTTTTGCCCAACCGTAGAAGTTATCGGAGAGCGGACGCATCTCTGGCGTTACTATGTCCCACTTATCTGCCCAGATAAGGCGTTCATAATAGTCGGCGGCGTGGTTAGAACTACAAACAACGACACGTCGGACATCCGTTTCAACACAGGTTTGATAGAGGTTGTATGCCATCTGCACGTTGGCGAGTTCGTTTTCAAAACTGCCACCTTTAAAGGCACAATGAACGACTGCGTCAACCTCTTCAAAATAGTGTCTGTACGTATCTCGGTCAGGGTCGGTGAGTTCAGCGGTCTGAATACCTTCGACCGCTTCTCCCTGCCGATTCGTGGTTTTCACGTCTAACAGCACGAGTTCATAGCGTTCACGAAATTCTGGGAGCATCCGTTCAGCGACGTAGCCTGATGCCCCTGTAATGAGAACTTTTCTACGGTTTTCCATTGTTTTCGGTATTTCCTTCTATCAGGATTTTATTTCTTTTCAGGAAGTAGGTTTGTGTGCTGCAATTTTGTCCTTTACTTTTTCCATTAATCTATCCAGCAATGGGGACTGTTTTGGCATTCTAAGTGCAAAGTTGTACAGAGCATAGTCGTTAAGGCTCGCCTTCTCGAAACCGTGGGTAGGTTTGCTCAAAAAACGAACCAATAACTGGAAAAGTTGTTTTCCTCTAAGTAAAAGTTGATATGTGTTTCTGATTTGTTGCGCTCGTTCTACGTCAGGTGTACGAAAGCCTTGACGTGCGCAAAAGTCAGCATCCAATTCAGTTTCACCCGGTGGAACCATTTCGTCACAATGCAGATCAAGATTTGGAGCATTTCCCGCTAAATACTCTTCAACAGCGAACGCGAACCATGTACTGATAGCATCCAAAATTCGTTGATGTTCTGCTGTTTCATTTTCATTTAACAAACGTTCCAATTCAGCATCTGAATACAGATCATTTTCAATGCTGTACCCGTTAGTCCAAATGACATCATCGTAATCTGGCTCAATTCCTGAAAATAACCACATATCTTGATCTGCGATAAAAGCAACAGGTACTTGCGGAAATTCACTTCTGCGCTCATAAACTTGAAGTAATTTTTCTCTTCCACCGGAAGATAGTAAAACTACTTCAAGTATTCCAATTCGTCTGGTTAATTCTCGATAGATAATTACATCATCGTCTCCTTCGACGACAATATTAGGTTTTCGAGCGCGGCGCAGAACACCGACTAAATGCTCCACTGTCATTGGGTTCGGTGTCGGCACTAAACTTCTCCCTGATATCCCCGAGTATCATCCAACATAAACTCCTTGTCCGGGTACATAGTATAGATGAAAGGTGAATGGGTCGCTATGAAAAACTGATTAGTCGTCCCTTGTTCAAGTAGAGTCGGTAAAAGGACCCTTTGCCAATCCACATGTAAACTTAACTCAGGTTCATCAATAAAAATAGCCGTATCCTTGTAAAAAGCATTATAACACAAATAACTGAGCATCTGCTTTTCACCGGAGGAAAGTTTGTCCGAGGAGATTGCATCATTTATCTCCTCCATTGTAATGTCTTCGCTTCTTTCTCCAAAGGCAGGACCATCGTTTTTTTCTCCAAGAACTAACTTTTCGGTCATCAGGATTGCGTTATATGGAAAAATCTTTTGAATCAACTCAGACAACACAGAAATCGGCTTCTTCATTTGTTCTGTTTCCTTATCAACCTTTTGAATAGCGTCCAAAACGGAGGAATCACTTTCAGGATTCCTTTGTATTTCTCTTGAGATATTTGTTAATACCTGAGATTGATGGTTGCTGATTTCTTGATAAATATCAACGAATTTTTTCGGTAGTAATTTTACTATATCCATAGTTGAAACTGAGACTATGAGCTTGTGTCTTTCGGTAGACATATCGTCTGATAATTGTGATAGCGCAGTCAAAAGTCTCTCTGTTGTTGAAGTTAATAAACTTAGTCCAGCCGCGCCCTCAGTATGTGCCGAACTTCTGGAGCCAATTGAAAAACCACCTTCAATTCTCCTGAACGTAGGAAAAAAAAGACTTCCCTTGGACGATTCGCTGATTCGTTTCTCAAATTTATTTACACGATCAACATTCTTTTCTTCAATTGTATTGGTTTCAGGATCTACTGTAACTGGATAACTACCTTCTTCTCTCGAAAAGTTAAAAGTCAGTATAAGTTGTTCAGGGTTCTGCCGATCCATAACTATCGAAAACGGTTCAGTTTTAATTGAAAGATAAGTAAACGGGATTTCAGATAGAATTTGCTTAAGATGGCCACTGATAAGGTACCATACCAACTTCAGCAACGTCGTCTTGCCTACCCCGTTTGCTCCAGTAAAAATGTTCAGGTCTTCATGGAAATGAAAATTGAAATTTCCATCATCTCGGTTGTTTAATCCTTTTACTTCAAGACTTCGTATCATGAGTTTTCACCTTACAGAGATAGTTATCAGCATAAAATCTGAATACCTATGGAATCTCCAGTTTCTCTTTGCAATGTTGCGCGAGTATCTTCATTTCTGAGATGATCTGTGCCTCGGTTTGAACCAAATGGTTGAAGAGCGGTGGTAGCGGTCGCTTATTAAAAAGTCTGTCCAAGAAACTTCGCTGTGCCTGTGCTGGTATTTCAGAATGCGAAACACTGGCACGCGCTGCGTCTATCCCCAAGTATTCGATTGAGAGATAGTGTGCGACATCTGCTTGCGTGATGTTGCCTTCGTGGATACTACCGGTATTCCTACGTCCATAACTCACGGTATAGACTCTACCGCTCATTTGGCTGAGTATAGTGTAGCCACCGATGTCAACAGTTTCATTCCAGCACTTCTCGAACCCGTTCTTCGGCAGCCGTTCACGGAGTTCTTCAGCGGAACGCACCACGAATCTGTTCTGATGCGGTTTTTTGATGATAAGGAAGCCCTCATCTTGTGTCTCTAATGCTGGTTGCCCGGTGAGCAGCTCGACGGAATCTAAAGTCCAGATGGTACCCTCTCGGATGCCTTTCGCCATGTTATGATGTCTCTCAACAAATTCACCGTTCAGTGGATGTAGACGATAGGTACCGCTGCCGTTAAACATTTCCCGTAACTTTCGACGGTGTTCTATGACAGAAAATCGCTTTTGAGGGACCGGTATCTCTAATTGAAGGGTATATCCGGTTTGTAAATCGGTCGTGAGGTTGAGTTGTGATTGTTGAAGTTCAGCCAAGCGCGTCAAGGCAGTCTGGCTTTTCGACAAGATCCGTCCAATCAGATACTCGCGGCGAAGCGTTGGAATTTCTGTCGCGAGGCGTTCAAGTGTCGGCGCGTCCAGCTGCTCTAACATAATCTTATGTTCCCATCGCGTCCCGCGTTCATGCATTAAAATTTGGAACTGCTGCATGTCACCAGCAGTACGAATATAACCGAGAGCCGTCCACGGATCAAAGGTTGCGCGGTAATTGCCGCTGGCTTCAGCATCACCGTTCGCTAAGATGCAGTCTCGTCGTTCATATCGAGAATAGAGTCCGAATTGGAATTCAAAGTCTTCATAAGGCGACAAAGCCTCTCGTAAATCGCGTGCGAACTCACTTCCGCGTGCGAACCGCTTGAAAATTTGCTCCGTGCGTTGCGGTTGGTTAAGGGCATCAAGGAACGTTCCAATCGGGATACCCCCTTCTTCTATACCTTCATCTTCGCTTTTTCCAAAGATCTTGGTTTTGGTTTTAAAAGGTGGGTTCCGGAGGGACACATCGCGCTGTGAGACTAATTGCAACGCTACGTCATCTGCTACATCTTTCAGAGCAGGTGCGTCACCGAGGATCTCCGCAAGTTTGACATCGTCAATCTTTTCCGTCAAGTCAACACCACGTTTCAGTTCAGCGAAATGGATGATGTCGTCAAGACTATACCGGATGGGTGCGCTTGAAGAGAGGTTATCGTAGTTAGAACGATGGAAACGGATGCGCGGCTTGATACGGAAGACCGGCGTGAGACCGTAATCTTTCAGCAACACATACAACGTGACGGTATAGGAATCTACATGGACTTTCTGTGCCAGAATCCCGTCCGGCTTCGCGTCGCCTTCTACGATTAACCGGTCTTGAACAAGACTGCTATCGTTACCGAAAATCATCATCCGATGTTCTTCTCTGTTATCATCTACTAACATAGATGTACCCTCCGTGAACTTATAAAACGATACCGTTGCGTCTTAGTTACTCTATCTTGCTTCAGATCGTTGTCGTGCCAGAGCTGCTGCGCCCAAAATACCGGAATTATCTCCGAGTTCTGCGCGGACAATCTGTACCCCATCCAGTGTGTTCGGCAATGCGTATTTTTTTGCGGCGGCGCGAATATTGTCCAAGAACGTGTCGTCAAGTGCTTCAACGACGCCACCCCCTAAGATAATCATTTCCGGGTTCAAGAAATTCACGATCGAACCGATACCGACACCGAGGTATTTCGTCACTTTTTTGAAAATTTTTAGCGTTAATTTATCGTTTGCGCGGATCGCTTTCGCCAAAACGCCACTCCGAATGGTCCGAAGATCGCCGTTAGTAAGTTCAGTGACGATACTCTTCTGCTTCTTTTTTTTGATGGCTTTTTGGAATTGTTTTGCCATAGCAGTTCGGCTTGCGAGTGCCTCTAAACAGCCACGGGTGCCACATCCGCATTTGGGGCCGCCTGCTTTGACAATAATGTGCCCAATTTCGCCAGCCGTTTTACTCGCGCCGTGGAACAACTCACCTTGCAGGATAATGCCGCCACCGATACCCGTGCCAACAAAAATCCCAACGACGTTCTGAACACCTTGTCCAGCACCGAACACGTGTTCGCCGAGCGTCCCAACGTTCACATCGTTGTCAACGAAAGTCGGAATGCCGACACGTGTTTCGAGTTCATCCTTCAATCGAATATCTCTCCAACCCAGATTCGGTGCGAAAATGACAACCCCTGTTGCTGGATCGAGCGGGCCTGGTGCGCCGATCCCGATCGCTTCAATTGATGCTTCATTAACACCTGATTTACCGATAGCCTTTTGAATAGCGTCGGCGATCCGATCGATCACGACGGAAGGGGCTTCGTCCGCTTTCGTTGGAACTTTGGCTGTGCCTAAGATATTACCTTTAGCGTCTATGACAGCAGAGAGAATCTTGGTACCCCCCATATCGACACCGACAACGTTAGTGCGCATTGCAATTGTCCCCCCTATGCACGTGTTTCACGTGTTTTTTGCTATAATTGAATTCGTTATGATCCGAGAAATGATAGCAATTGCTGTTTGAAATTTGCTGCTGATAGTTGTTCCCATTTTTCCAGAAATGTTTTGTAATCCGTGTTTCGGATCTCTCTCGTTTGCGTAATGAGTTTAGCGATACCTGATGTTGTCGTCCGCTGTTCTGATTGTGTCTCATAATCAGTTAATACTTCTAATACAACATCGCTATCGTGGATATCGCCGAGTATCTCTTGTAGGTCAACAATCACTTTGAGGTATTCAGTAAAACGTTCGTTGTCTGCCACTGCAGTTTCTTTGGAATGCATTTTCGGAGCCCCGTAAGCTAAACGAAAGAGTTCCATCGTATACCGGAGGCGTTTAATCGAAATTCGCATATTGTGGAGTTCTTCGCGTCTCGCTACGTCCCAAAGGAACGGTTCCCATGTGTAAACTTCTTCAACTTTCTGTGGGAGAATAATGCGAGCATTTTCGCGATAACTGCCCTGCGGCATCACGCCAATAATTTTATGCGTTTTCGCCATCTTTTAATTTTTTAAAATACCTTGCGGAGTGCTTGTGGTTCCGCGGTAGGTGTATCCATTAGATAAATCTCGCCAGAGGACTCTGATGTAAGTTTTTTACTTTACCTTGCGGAGTACTTATGGTTCCGCGGTAGGTGTATCCATTAGATAAATCTCGTTGGAAGCCTCTGACGTAAGTTTTTTAACATACCTTACACGCATTCGCCACTGATTCAATCAAGGCACCTGAAAGAATGCCAAGAACTTTTTTTCAAAACCGGTTTCTTCAAGTTCTGCGAAGAGTTTTAGCATCGGTTTTCGAGCGGCTTCGTGTTCCTGTTTTAGATGTTCTACTAACTTACGGATATCCGATTGTTCTATTTTAGGTAGCGTGCTTAATTCGTTTTCAAATCGAGCAATAAGGACATCTAAATCCCGGACGGTTCCCATCGTTTGGGTTATCAATTTTATCTTTTTATACTGTTTTTTGAAAGACTTTTCTGGAAAACAGTCGGCGAAATTATCCATTGCGGCGCGTAAGCGACGCGAGGTAACGCGCATCTCGTGAACAAATTCAATATCACTCCCATCCTTCGCACCTTCCTTGTAGGACATCATTTGGTGAAAGTAGTTCACGATGATCTGCCGCGCGCAAACCTCCAACGTTTCGTCAGTTGAGATATCTCTGATTTTTGGTTCTATAGTCATTGCCCTATTTTTCCATTAAACCCTTTTATTAGGGGACTTTAAGGCAAACTGCGTAAGTCCTAAATCCACTAAAAAAGGAAAATCTTCGCAAATAAAAAGTAGATAAAAATACCAGCGACGTCAATCGCAGTTGTAACGAACGGTCCGGTTGCGATCGCTGGATCGATGCGAACGCGTTTGAAGAACATCGGAATCACTGTGCCGACAGTTGCCGCAATGATCATGTTCACAAAAATAGCGAGGCCAACGACAAGCGGTAATTTCCAAGCATGCTCCCGAAACTGCGGGAAAAGACTTGCGAAACCGCCAAGTAGAACGCCGTAAGCCGTTCCAAGCAAAGCCCCGGTGCTGAATTCGCGCCACAACACCCGCCAAGTATCCTTAATATCGACTTCTCCAATAGCGATACTGCGAACGATGATTGTAGAAGATTGGGTGCCGATATTACCGCCCATCCCCATGATGATCGGGATAAACGCAGCTAAAGCAGCGATCGTTTGTAATTGTGATTCAAAGATACCGATGACATAGACAGCGATCAACCCACCCACGAAACTTGCCAACAGCCATGGCAATCGCGCCCGTGTATTACGGAAGATAGAACGGGAAGTGATATCCACTGCCCCCGTGCCGGCCATCTTCAGCATATCTTCCGTATTTTCTTCTCGGATAACATCCACAACGTCGTCAATCGTAACAATACCAACGAGTTGCCCGATGCTGTTGATGACTGGAATAGCAAGCAAATTGTAGCGTGCCACTGCACGTGCTACCGCCTCTTGTGGCATATCCGTGTGAACGGTATAGAGATGCGCAGTCATCAAATCTTTGAGAGGCGTATCAGGTTTTGTTGCTACCAATTGACGTAACGATAGGACACCCTTCAGTTTATTTTCTTCATCAACGACATAGACGTAAAAAACCATCTCAACATCGGCAAGTCCGCGAATACGTTCCGTGGCTTCAGCCGCTGTTGTCTCTTCGGGCAACGCGAAGAAGTTCGGTGTCATAATTGACCCCGCGGTTTTCTCCTCATATTCGAGTAGACGCTCAACATCCGTAGAAGTCGCGCCTTCAATGAGATTAAGCAGTTCTGCCTTTTTCTCTTCAGGGAAGTCAGAGAGAATTCGCGTCACATCATCTGCCGGCATCGTATGCAGGATATCCGCAACAACAGCCGACTCAGTTTCTTCAACAAATTCGCTGATGTCAGCACTGTTCAAATCCCGCAGTACTTCACCCATCCGTTTTTCTTCAACCAGAATCTTGAAGAGACTGCTTTTCGCTTCAGTACGGAGGCGCGGAAACCAACGAGCGATGTCGGCTGAATGTGTTTTGGCGATGATTTTCCGAAGATTCGGGAAAGCACGCCGTTGGATCAGTCGAACAATCGTAGAAATAAACAGTTCATCAACATCGTGTGTCGTTATGATTGTTTGGCTCTGCATTATAGTAGATTCCGTAATTATTTATACACTCAACATCGGTTCGGTTAGGAAACCGAACCTACCGGGGGTTGAAAGTGTGTATTTATTTTTCGGACTGACTATAAGATTTCGAGCGTTGACGAAGCAGATGATCTGTGAGGACAAGTGCTGCCATTGCCTCCACAATCGCAGGCGCGCGCACCAATACACACGGATCGTGTCGTCCACTCGCCTCTAATGTCACCTCGTTCCCCTCCATATCGACCGTCTGTTGAGGCTTACCAATCGTTGCTGTCGGTTTGAAGGCGACTTGGAACACAATGTTTTCGCCGTTGGAGATGCCGCCCTGTGTGCCACCCGAATTGTTCGTACGGGTCCGAATGCGTTCACTTTCGTTGTGTTTTTCCATGTAAAACGGATCGTTATGTTCGGAACCCGTCATTGTGATGCCGTCAAACCCCGATCCGATTTGAAAACCCATTGTTGCGGGGAGGGACATCATCGCCTTTGCCAAATCTGCCTTAAGTTTGTCAAATACGGGTTCGCCGAGTCCGACAGGGACATTACGCGTAACCGACGCAATGATACCGCCGAGCGAATCTTGATCGCGCCGTGCCTGATCAATGCGTTCCACCATTTTTGGACTCGCAATCGGGTCAGGGCAGCGCACCGGACTCTCTTCTATCTGTTCGAGTGTTACCCTATCCATATCCACTGTGGCTGTGAGTGTATGCACCTGTTTGACGTAAGCAAGGACCTCAGTTTCAGCGTGCTCTCGCAAAATCTGTTTCGCAATCGCGCCTGCAGCGACCCGCCCGATAGTTTCACGGGCACTCGCCCTACCGCCGCCCTGCCAATTTCGGATGCCATACTTCTGTTGATACGTGAAATCGGCATGTGAGGGACGATAGAGATCTTTCAGGTGATCGTAAGCTGCGGGGCGCGCGTCTTTATTCCATACCAGCATCGAGATAGGCGTTCCGAGCGTTTTTCCCTCAAAGACACCAGAGAGTATTTCGACGACATCGCTCTCCTGACGCGGTGTTGTGAGATGGCTTTGCCCCGGTCTGCGTCGATCGAGTTCAAATTGTATTGCGGATATATCTACATCAATCTGCGGTGGACATCCATCAACGACAACGCCGACAGCACCGCCGTGTGACTCGCCCCAGGTAGTAATCCGAAAAAGATGGCCGAAGGTATTCATTTTTATAATTAGGTAGGCACTTTGGAAGCGCGCCTTTTACTTTTAGAATTGTATATTTTAGATTTCTTATGATATACTATAGCAGATGCCCTCGTAAAATACAAGTACTTTTCGGTGCTGCTCCAGAGCCATTCAATTCTCTGGAAAACAGTTAAATTACCTTATGATTTTGGCGTATCTAAACACGAAAATCCGCGTCCTCCGCGTCCTCCGTGTCTTCCGCGATTCAGACAATTTGAAAATTGAATGACCCTGGGTGCTGTTTGCGAACCGAAAACTTGCTATTGAAAAGTCGGTGCTGCTTGCGAACCGAAAACTTGCTATTGAAAAGAAGAGAAGTTATGTTGTCACTTTTTAAACGCTATATCGCCCTACTTCTAATTTTTATTGGGATCGGGCTCCTATGGAATACGCTGTTTGTGTATCCGCTCAAAATCTTCGTTGTGTTTATGCATGAAGTCAGTCACGGGCTTGCTGCAATGGCGACCGGGGGTAGAATCGTCGAAATCCAGATTAATCCGCAGCAAGGCGGACACGCACTCACACAGGGCGGATCTCGATTTTGGACACTGACTGCGGGTTATCTCGGTAGCCTGCTATGGGGTGGACTCATACTGCTTCTGGCAGCGAGGACACATCTTGATAAAGTGGTTAGCGTCTTTATCGGTATTGGGATGGTCGCTATTTCTATCGGTTTCGGGGAGAGTATGTTCACCTACCTGTTTGGAATCGGCTTCGGGGTCGTATTGCTGGCTGTCGGTTTCTTTCTGCCGGAGGCGGTCAACGATTGGATACTGCGGGTCATCGGTGTGACAAGCTGCCTCTACGCAATCCTTGACATCAAGAGCGATATCCTTGATAGATCTCATCTGCGTTCGGATGCCCGGATGCTCTCAGAAGTGACAGGCATTCCAACTGAAGTGTGGGGAGGGTTGTGGATACTCGTGGCAATTGCTCTGACGTTATGGTTTCTCTATCTTGCAGGCAAACCCACTACGGTTGCCGAACCCACTGCTACCGAGGAGAGTCTCTAATTTATTTAAATGCTACTGATCGTATGCACCAGTACGTTTTTTAAGCAAACGGGCTGAACTGACTCGCCGATATACCACTAAAATAGAGGAACCACACGCAGAGACCTAAGAAAAAAAGTGGCACACAGATCAGCGCGATGAGGATAACGCATCCCCATACCCAAGAACCTTTGGATTTCGCAACGGTTGCCAGACGCGCGAGTAACACACCACCACATATCATGATTATAACGACGAGACCGAATACCGCCACTGTCAGCATCTCTTGTTTTCTCCTTCCCAGAACGTTATGCTAATATGAGACACCCTTCAAAAAGCCCCATCACTCTACGCGCAACGCTGATCGGCATCGTTCTCATACCCTTTAATAGTTACTGGATTCTATATCTCAGCTATATCTGGGACTCTAACCGTCCCACGAGTTTGGCGTTGCTGTTCAATGTTTTGTTTACGTTGCTTGTGCTTATTGGTCTCAGTGCGATACTTAAACGTTTGCGTCCTGCACTCGCATTTGCACAGAGTGAGTTGTTAACGATTTATGCGATGCTGTGCCAAGCCTCTGTTTTCGCTGGGCGCGATATGCTACAAGTCTTAGTTCCCTTGATGGGCAACGGTTTTTGGTACGCAACAACGGAAAACGAATGGTCCCAACTCTTCCATCAACATCTCCCCGAATGGCTTGTCGTTGGGAAGCAAGAGGTATTGCGCGGTTTTTATGAAGGTGAAAGCACGTTCTATTTGCAGGCACACATACAGGCATGGCTGGGACCGACGCTAATCTGGGTAGGATTCTGTCTCGTGATTGGTGTAACAATGCTCTGCCTCAATGTGCTTCTACGCAAGCAGTGGCAGGAGCACGAAAGGCTTACCTATCCGATTGCTCAACTCCCTTATGAAATCACGCGTGCGGCATCAAATGCAGGTGATCTACGCGTAACACCCCATCTGTTTTTTAATCGGAGAATGATGGTTATCGGTTTAAGCATTGCCGCTGTCCTGAATCTGCTCTATAGTTTACACCAGATTGATCCCGTTTTTCCAACAATTCCGCTCTATCGTAGTTTTCGGCTTCCCGAAAAACCGTGGAGTGCGATGAATAACCCCGGCTTCCGTATCAGTTTCTTCCCGTTTGCGATCGGTGTCGGTTTCCTGATACCGCTCGATTTGGGGTTCTCGTGCTGGTTTTTTCATCTGTTTTGGCACTTTCAAAGGATTATTGGTGAGAGTTTCGGGTGGCGAGGGGCTATCGGATTTCCGAGAGAGATGGCACAAATTCGTGGTGTTTGGGTGGCACTATTTCTCTGGACACTATGGATGGGGCGCGCACACGTCAAGGTAGTACTGCAAACTGTTTTCCGTAGGGGCTGGGTTACCTCGTCCCTACAACATGATGAAGGCGAGGCGTTGCGTTATAGGACGGCAGCGATTGGCGTACTCGTTGGATTCATCTTAATTATCGTGTTTTGCATTAAGGCAGGGATGTCGTTCTGGTTCGCAACCCTGTTTTTCGCGCTCTATTTTGCAATGTCGGTGACAATCACCCGCATCCGTGCCGAACTCGGCCCACCGGCACACGACCTTTACAATGCGGGGCCCGATCTCCTCTTAACAGACGCGCTGGGTACGCGGCGTATTGGTAATCGCAATCTTTCGGTAATGTCGCTTTTCTTTTGGCTGAATCACCTCTCTTATCGCGCACATCCGATGCCACACCAACTCGAAGGATTGAAACTGGCACATCAGACCCGTTTCAATCCGTCTCAACTCCTCTGGGTATTAGCGATCGCTATTTTTGTCGGGGCACTCTCCGCTGCGTGGGGGCACTTACATCTCTCCTATCAAGTCGGCTTAGAGCAGGCGCGTTCATGGTATGCCCGCGCTGCGTTCAATAGGCTCGCCGGGTGGCTCTACAACCCGAGTGAGACCAGTATCAGCGGTATGCTCTATACTGCAGGTGGATTTGGTTTTGCTGTCGGTCTGCTGCTCTTGCGATGGCGATTCATTCAGTGGCCTTTACATCCAGTCGGCTATGTCGTCTCAAGTTGGTGGACATTTACCGGACTGTGGTTCCCTCTCTTAATCAGTTGGATTGTTAAACGGATACTACTCTCGACGGGCGGTGTTCGCCTATACCGCCGTTCAATCCCGTTTTTCATCGGGTTGGTTATCGGTGATGTAATCGTTGCATCCATAATTAGCATTCTGGGATTGATTTTCGACTTCCGCGTTGTCTACCTGAGTTGGTAACCCCTTCTAAGAGAATGCGAAAAATTGTTTGACATCCGGGATATATCGGTGCTAAACTTTTTGTGTAAAACTAAAAAACTGGTTTCTAACACGTTTCAAAAACGGACCATAGGAAACACTCTTATGAAACGGCACCATATTGTTGGTATTATCGTTGGAATAGCTGGGATAGGTTTGACTGTCCACCATGTTCTATCGGCAGGTGTCATTGAGGCACTCATAACGTTCACTATGTTCTCTATTTTAACCGTTACAACCTTTTTTCAGGATAGATTGTCACAACATCCAAGATGGGGCCACGAGATATGGCCATTCTGTATATGTGTTATTGTAGTCTGCCTCATGTTGCTTGAACTGTTTTCTTATCTTCTCTAAAGCAGCAAAACCACCGTCATTTATAATATAAAATGGATACAGCAGCCCAATTACTCAGTGTGAATATCGGCGGGATCGAGATGCGGAACCCCGTCATGACGGCATCTGGCACGTTCGGCTACGGCTCTGAATACGCCGATTTCGTGAATCTGAACCGCCTCGGTGCAGTCGTTGTGAAAGGCGTTACGAGCGTACCGTGGCCCGGCAACCCAATGCAACGGATCATGGAAACGCCCTCCGGTATGCTCAATGCGATTGGACTCCAAAATGTTGGCGTGGACGGTTTTATTTCCGAGAAACTGCCGTACCTACGCGATTTTGATGTACCGGTGATTGTCAATGTCTGTGGCAAAACGGTTGAAGAATATCTGACGGTCGTTGATAAATTAAACACAGCAGACGGCGTTGCTGGCATAGAACTCAATATCTCCTGTCCAAACTTGGATTGCGGCGGTATGAGCTTCGGTGTTGACGCGACGTTGGCATACGAACTCGTCAAAGCAGTCCGAGCGATAACACACCTACCCCTGTTGGTAAAACTATCCCCGAACGTAACAGATATTACTGAAATCGCACGCGCCGTTGAGGATGCCGGTACGGACGCGCTCTCTGCCATCAATACGCTTCTCGGTATGGCGATTAACGCAGAAACGCGGAAACCCGAACTCGCAAACGTTACAGGCGGACTCTCCGGTCCTGCGATAAAGCCCGTGGCACTCCGATTGGTTTGGGAAGTTTATAAAAGTGTCTCTATTCCGATTGTCGGGATGGGTGGCATTATGACTGCGATAGATGCTATAGAATTTTTCATCGCCGGCGCATCTGCCGTGGCAGTTGGGACAGCGAACTTCGTCAATCCACAGGCTTCAATAGAAGTGATTAAAGGTATTCACGCCTATCTCGAAAATGCGGATATGAAATCAGTCAAAGAGTTGGTCGGGAGTCTGAAGATCGATTCATAATTGCTGCTGGAAAAGGTTGATATTTCTTGACAATCTGGGTATAATAACAACATGGCACAGTACTATGACAGTGCAGCGAAATATATCATGCTGGAATACTCACAAGAATTCGCAGAATTTATGGTGGGGCATTCAAATATTACAGTTCTGGAAAGACTTGAGACCGAGGAACCGACACTCAAGACGCACCAAAATGATAGCACGTTGAAGGTGAAACTCGGCAATGAAACGGTAATACTTCATACTGAGGTTCAAACAGATAACAGTAGGAAACCTATGTGGTCCCGCGTTGCAGGATATAACGGTTTTCTCATGAATTTACATGGGATACCGGTCTATTCCAACGTTCTCTATCTGCACCCCAAGGCAGGCGGAAACGATAAGGGGTATTATGCTTACAAGGGACACGGCTATGAATATACATTACGCTATAAAGTGGTCAGATTGCTTGAGATAGACGGACAATCAGTTTTGGAAATGCAGGCACCCGGGTTACTGCCTTTCACGCCGCTAATGAAACCGCCAGAAGGCGTAGATCCGAATCGTTGGTTGGAAAGATGTGTTGATGCGACAGCCTCAGCACGTACGGATCAACATACTCGGGAGACCTTACTGGCAGCACTGGGTATTTTTGGCGGTTTAGTCTATCAACCACAACTGATTAAAAAACTTTTACCGGAGGGCATCATGCAAGAATCTCCTTTTTTCCAACACTATATTCAAGAAGCAGCAGAGGCTGCTAAACAAGAAGGGCGCAAAGAAGGTATTGAACAAGGTATTGAACAAGGTATTGAACAAGGTATTGAACAAGGTATTGAACAAGGTGAGAAAAAGGGGACCATCGAAAATATTATTGCATTGCTTGGGATACAATTCGAGACTGATGCAGTCCAAGCCCTAAAGCCCGCTCTTGAATCCATAGACGATTTGCAAGATCTCAGACAATTGTTACTTGCAGTTCCTCAATCTGATAACCTTGAAACGTTCATGCGATCCCTAAGCGATAGGAATGGTAATTAACTCGAAGGACGCGCTCGCAACACATGTTTAAGGGAGGACAATGCGGCATCTGGTAACACTCGACGATATGTCGAACTTTGAAATTGAACAAATTTTTCGACTCGCAGCGGGAATGCAGTCGCAACAGGAGACGTGGGCAGGTATCTGCCGTGGTAAATTGCTCGCAACGCTTTTCTATGAACCGAGCACCCGCACGCGGCTCTCCTTCGAGAGTGCTATGGAACGGCTCAACGGTAGAACGCTCGGTTTCTCTGATCCGAGTGCAACCTCCACCGCTAAAGGCGAAACGCTCGCCGATACCGCTCGCATGGTAACGAATTACGCCGATCTCATTGTCGTGCGACACAACTGGGCAGGCGCAGCACGCGTCATTGCACGCCATGCCCATGTCCCCGTCATCAACGGTGGTGACGGCAGCCACACACACCCGACACAGGCACTCGCGGACCTCTATACGATTATGCGACGGAAATCTGAGATACAGGGCTTAACTGTCGGTATTTGCGGAGATCTTCAGTTTGGGAGGGCGGCACACTCTTTCGCGCTTGCGGTCGCGCGATTCGGCGGGAACCTCGTTCACATTGCGCCGAAACCGCTACAGATGCCACCGTGGGTGCTTGCGCAACTCGAACACTGTTACGGACAAAAACCCGTTGAGGTAGAGAGCGTTACAGAGGTGATTGATAAACTTGATGTCATCTACGTCAATCGACTTCAGGAGGAACGACTCCCACCGAATATGGATGCCGCTGCCGTACGTGGAAGTTATCTACTGAACGCATCCGTCATGAAGCACGCTAAACCTGACGCGATGATTATGCACCCGCTCCCGCGCGTCAATGAACTTGCCTATGAGTTAGACGACGACCCGCGTGCCGCTTATTTCGAGCAGTCAGCAAATGCAGTGCCGGTTCGGATGGCGCTGATTGCCAGTCTCATGGGTTTAGAACAACTCATCTTGACACAACCGCCGAAGCGAGAGATTGCTGCCTCAGCAACACCTTGTGAGAACCCGAACTGTGTCACTAATCATGAGACGTATCTAACATCTGAGCGTGAGGTGTTTAAAGGCGAAATCGAGCTGCAGGCTTGCGCGTATTGTGGAAACCTACTCTCGTAACGGCATTACATGGTGATGCGTTGGTGTTCCCATTTTATACCGGTAAAAGTGTCACACTTCATCGGCGGTCATTTGGTAATTTCAAGATCAAATCTTCGCGTCGCTCCCCAGCATTGAGTAGAAATTCTGATGACATTGCGGAAACCCCATCATATTCTACTGATACTGTGTAGAATCCTATCCTATTCACATATCGTTCAAAGTAACCTCGGGCATCAGTCCGCACGGGTCCCCAGAGTTTCCCTCTACCATCGCCCTCTAAATCCCGTGTTTCTATATTGAGGCTAACTTCCTTGTTTGCCAAGGGGGTGCCATCAGTGAGAACGATTGTCGTGCCAATTCGCATCCGCCGCTGCACGACAATTTCAACGTCTTCGACATGCACGCCCGGTGTAATGGAAAAAGCCGTTCCATTAAAAGGCGATAGCGTATGAAGATCGAAAGCCGGTTTGAGAGAAATCTCGCCGATTTTGACGGACAGAATTCGATAGGCGAGTTCAGTATCAGTTCCAACATTATCATTTCTGTTCGGCAGGGGAACTGTTAGATACATCTGCTTTTTCAAGAATCGCGTATCGGGTCGTGCGCCAGAGCAGATCACCCGGACCGACAGCGTGCCATTGCCCATCTATAAAAGTCATGACGGCACTATCTTTCTGATCCGGTGAGAGGCTACTACGAGGGAAACTGTGCGTGGGTCCCCAATTCGTGTAGGTAAGCGGTTCACCGTTCTGCCAGACCCATTCTCCTTCTTTCTCCGCATCACTGAGTCCGATCCAATACAGATGATTCCCGAAGAGTCCTAAGAGCCATTTTTGTTCCGCTTCGTCGTTGATAGCAACGAGGTACGCGCCTTCAGCAGCAGCGCGATTTTTCGCATCCTTGAGATTTCCACACCGAATCCTTTTGTAAGCGTGTCCATTTGCAGGGTTTACTGCCCATGTATTTGGCTCCGATGGAGGTCGCTTTTGCTGAGTTCGCGTAGTCGTACTTGTTCCACGAGTTTTTACTTGCCCCTGTTCAACTTCACCACGGCGTTGTTCCTGTGTAGTTAGGGCAGGACGATTTGTTTGGGTAGAAGCAGGTTTATCAGGCGGTGTTGAGCCACCGGTCAGCTTACGCAAGAGGTTGGGCAGTGACGCCTTAGAACTTTTTGATTGCGTTGGGGCGGTAGCAGGCGGTGCCACGCCATCGAGCGTCAGCACCAAATCGTCATGGTGTCCGCCCGCTTCCAGCGCAAACTGTTCCGGTTTCGCTGACAGCCCCTTATGCTTCACAGAGACCGTATAGTCGGCAGGATCCCCATTGTTATCAATGTAATGTACAAAATAGCCTTCGGAGTCCGTGGTAGTGATGTTGCTCCACGTGCCGTTGCCTGTGATTACAGTAGCAATAGAAGCATTAGTTAACGGTTTCTTGTCTTTGAAAACAACTCGCGCCCGAATCCGCATCCGTGGACGCACAGTCACCTCTATATTTTTCAAATCACTCCCCGGTTTGACAGCAAAGTTGATGCCTCCAAAAGGCGGATGTCTCCCTTGATAAAGGGTTATCCCTCCGATTTTGATTGAGACAAGTTCATGGCCCGGTTCAAGGTTGAGTGTCGGTTTTTCAGTTTTCCCGAACTGCGGCGGAATCATAATTTGAACCGGTCCATCAGGCACATCGGTGAATGTGAAGGCTCCGTTTTCATCAGTTTTTGACATTTGAAAAACTGGCGAGAGATTGATGGTAAATCCAGCAATCGGTTTTCCTTCTATGTCAAGGACAACACCGGAGAGCGTCGATGCTGCTTCTTGTGCGATGCAAGGGACCAGGGCACAGAAGGAGAGTGCGACTGCGGTTCCAATGAAGTACATAATGTGAATAAAATTCAAACGATTCATTGTAAATTTTCCTTTTGAAACAGGTAGTGTAGATTGGGTGCTTGAAAGTAAATAGGGGCAGCGTTGCCGCTAATTGTCCTCAGTTGGTGCCTCTGACCTTTCGAGGATCGCCTGTTTGATAAATTGTGCGACGCCTCCAACGCCAGGGGCAACGGGTTCCCATCTGCCGTTGAATCCGCTTCTAATAACGTAATCTTTTATCTCTGTGTTGCCCCCATCCTGTTCATGTTCTCTCCAGTTTGTGTAGGTAACCGGTTCGCCACTGTGCCAGACCCACTGCCCTTCCTCAGCAACATCGTTGAGACCGATCCAAAAACGGTCTCGTGCAAAAATCGTTTGTAGCCAATCATTTTCGGCTTTATCGTTAATGGAAACGAGATATGCCTTTTCTGCGGTAGCTTGCTCCATTGCATCCGCTATATTATCACAATAAATCTTTTTATACGCGTGTCCATTTGCAGGGTTCACTACCCACACAGCGGGTGGATTAAGAAATGCTGTTAACGCCTCGGATGCAGGCTGTCTTATAGGACGTTCAGCCAGTGGAACTGGATTGCCGTTGAGGGTCAAAAGAAGATGGACTTGGGGTTGCCCTTCATGTAAAATGAAAGGCGGTGCTTTCGCGAGAAGTCCGTGGTGTTCAACACCAAGCGTATAGAATTGGGGTTCATCATCCACCCTAAGGTTTTCCACGAAATATCCCTCTGCATCGGTCTGTGCTGTGCTACCTGAACTCCCGCTGCCACTTCCGTCGAGATCCCAGCGTAATATGCGTGTCCGGATTTGTGTATTGGGAACTGGTGTTCCATCGGCAAAGACAACGCGGGCGCGGACCTGCGGTCGGATATCTGTCTTCACCTTGATAATCGTGTCTTCGATTTCCATCCCTGCCGCTAAGGAAAACTGAATTCCATCAAAATGCGGATGGCTACTTGGATGAAGCGTGAGTCCACCGATTTCAATGGACAGGATTTGGGTTTCCTGCTGTTCAGCCTGTACGATAAATCTAAGGGATTCTTCCGGCATAATATGCGTGATAGAAAAATGCCCTTCTAAATCGGTCTGCCTTTGCCATATCTCTACGATGCCTTCTTTTCGTCTGTTCCCTATGACTTTATAGGGTTGGATCGCTATTGAGATACCGACAACGGGATCTCCACTTTCGTCAACAACACGCCCAGAAACCGACACATCTTCTTGTGCTTCCGTGGGTGATGATGCCAAAGTAGAGAGTACTGCAATCCCGATGAGGAACCCAAGATTTTGTCTGAAATTTTGAAGATTCATAGATTCTCCTTTTTGAATTGTGTTGTTTATTTACATCAATGAGGATTCCCCGGCAGCGTCAAAACGAGGTCGTCGCGGCGTTCTCCAACGTTAAGCACAAAACGCTCCGAGATTGCGGTAAGCCCACTGTATTCCGCTGACACCGTATAGGATGCTGTCCTATTTCTATCTACGTACTTTACAAAGGACCCTTCGGCATCGGTCTGCAGTGTAGCTTTCATACTGCCGCCGCCATCGCCCTGTAAGTACTGCACTTTTATATGGATTCTGATTTCCTTGTTTGCCAGCGGTGTCCCGTTGGCAAAAACAATTTTCGCACGAACCCGCGTCCGAAACCGGACTGTGACTTCTACATTTTGGAGATGCGCGCCTGGGGTGATGGAAAAGGTGTTTCGAGTTAAAGGTGTAGGGAAATTCTCATGAGGATGGTAGGCAAAATCTCCAATTTTGATTGAGATAATCTCATATTCTGTATCAAAAGGCACATGACTCTGGTCGTCAGGTGCCAACACGAATTGAAACTCGTCATGGTAGATGTTCGCGATAGAGAAATGTCCTGTGTCGTCGGTTTTCGCTGCTAAAGCAGGCGCGTAAGTCTGTACGCCAGTGCTATCGTCAATTTCAAAAGGCTGGATGATTAACGCGAGTCCAGCCACCGGACGCGCCTCCAAATCAATAACGCGCCCCGAAAGAATTGCTGTGCCTTCTGCTGCTTCATTTTCTGAAGGGGTGACGGGCATTGGATCCTTGGTGTCACCACAACCTAACAATCCGTAAAGTGTGATCGTAAGCATAATTACCACAATGCTATGTAAAAAGTTTTGACAACGCATAGTTATTTCCTCTTTTTCTGAGATTGAATTGAAAACATATACGGGACATTGACGTATCATAGATTTTGTGGTAATGATTGCTAAATTAATTGGGAATTATAAGCATGCAAGTAATCTAATCTGAATGATGCCAATCAAGAAGTTACCGCTCTTCTTCGGCAATTGGATTGACAAACACATCTGCTTTTTCAAGGATCGTCGTCTTTGTCGTCTGCCAGAGAAGGTCGCCGGGACCGACAGCGTGCCATTGCCCATCTATAAAAGTCATGACGGCATTGTCTTTTTCTTCTGGTGAGAGCGTGCTGCGCGGAAAACTGTGCTTGGCACCCCAATTCGTATAAGTAACCGGTTCACCGTTCTGCCAGACCCATTCTCCTTCTTTTTCCGCATCACTGAGTCCGATCCAATACAGATGATTCCCGAAGAGTCCTAAGAGCCACTTCTCTTCTGCTTTGTCGTTAAGAGTGACGAGATGCGCGCCTTCGGCCGCAGCCCGGTTTTTCGCATCTTCCAGGCTTTTGCACCGAATCTTTTTATAAGCGTGCCCATTTTCGGGGTTTACTGCCCATCCAAATGCGTGCCAAGGTTGAACGGAACGACGGGTTTGAGAGGACATCGTTTCATCAGCGGGTGTTGAGACACCAGATGGCTGGGCATCTATCTGTTCATCAGATCGGGGCTTAACCGGCATATCTGTTTTTTCGAGAATTGCCCGTGTGAAATAAGAAGAGTGTTCATCGCCAACTGCCCGCCATCCGCCGCCAAAGTAAGAGATAGCGTAATCTTTTATTTCGGTGTTGCCCACCTCTTTTACATGCCCGATCCAGTTGGTATATGTAACAGGTTCGCCACTGTGCCAGACCCACTGCCCCTCCTCAGCGACATCGCTGAGCCCGATCCAAAAACTATCCTGTATCCAAAAATTACCCGGTTCAAATATCTGCTGCAGCCATGCGTCTTCTACTTTATCGTTAATGGAAACGAGATAAGCACCTTCTGCAGTGGCGAGGGTCATTGCATCCATTACATCAAGACACCGAATCCTTTTGTAAGCGTGTCCATTTATTGGGTTCACTGCCCACACCGGCGGTGGCTCAAAAAATGCTTCTAATATAGTGAAAACTTGATCAGGGTTCCATCTGTCTGGTGGAACTGGATTGTCATTGAGGGTCAAAAGAAGATGAACTTGCGGTTGTCCCTCATGAAAAATAAAGGGCGATGTCTTCGCGAGGTGTCCCTGATACCCAACACCGACCCTATAGAATTCATCATCATTTCTGTCAAGGGTTTCCACAAAGTATCCGGCAGAATCGGTCTGCATTGTACGTCTTGAAATTTTGCCTCCACGCCCCTCGAACTTTCTGTGTTGTACCAAGACATGTATATCCGCGTTCACAAGCGGTGTCCCGTCAGCGAAGACGACTCGCACTTGAACCTGCGGAGCGTTATACGTTTGCGCTGTCGTAACAACATTAAAAGAGAATACGATAACCCCGGCGAAAACGCCAAGATTTTGTCTGAAACTTTGAAGATTCATATAGATTCTCCTTTTTTGAATGTTCGGACAGCGGATCGAAGATAAATCACAGCCCGACAATATAACATAATCCTCATTCCCTTTGTCATTGTCTGAAACACAAACGTATCACGTTTTTCTCCTACTCGCTTTGCTACCTTCTTATTCAGATGTGCCAGCGATAAAATTTTCTTTTTCCAGAATCGCTTTCTCGATTAGATTTGCAAGGCGACTCCATTGACGCACCATCCGCCACTTTCCTGTTCTTCCGATGAGGACAGTGTAATGCTGGTTCGTATCATCATTTTCGAGTTGCTCATCTCCCTGAACAGGCTTCTGTGAAAATTCCCAATTGGTATAGGTGACGGGTTCGCCGTTAGCCCAGTGTAGGGAGTTCTCTTTTGTTGAACCTGTGAGTCCAATCCAAAAGCTTTCACGCCCAAAGGCTTTGAAGTCCCATTCCTGCTCATTTTCATCATTCCGAAGTTTTTCTTTTCCAAAGACTTCAAAGAGCCAATGCTGTTCTGCTGCATCGTTGATAGCGACGAGGTATGCACCTTGTGCGATTGCTTTCGCTTCTGCTTCCTCACGGGTTTTGCAATAAATTGTTTTGTAGGCGTGGCGATTGTCAGGATTGATCGCCCACATCCCTTCGCGTTCCCGCTGCCGCGCGGCTTCGGCACTTTGTGGGTCCCAAGCACGAGGCGGTATCACCATTTTTGGTTTGACAGGTGGTTTAACTGCTGCTAACATTACCGGTTTAAGCACCGGTTTCACTACGGCTTTTGAAGGTAATTGCTTATTCGGATCATCGCGAAGCGTCAAAACGAGTCCATCGAGCTGCTGTCCTTCTTCAAGTAAAATTGACTTGGATTCCGCGAACTGTCCTTGATACCCAACGGTGATCGTGTAATAAGCGGGTTCATCTGCGTATTTAACGAAGTACCCATCGGCATCAAGTGTTCTGGGACCTTCACTGCTGCCTCTACGTTTATTGTCTGCCTCGCGCCATTTTATCTCAAAGTGTACTTTCGCGTTACGAAGTGGCGTACCATCTGTTGAAAGGACGCGTCCACGGATACGCATCCGCAGCCGGACGATGATTACCACATCTTTAACATCTGCTCCGGGTTCAATAGCAATTGGAAAGCCGCCTTTATACAAAAATCGATACGCTGGCTCAAGGTAGAAGGTTACCCCCTCTACTTCAACGGCGCGAATTTCATAATTTATTTCGTGTATAGGTAATAACATCAGTTTACTAACTGAAGATGTGGAAATTCCGGTTATCGAAAAAGCACCCATTTCATCTGTCTCGGATAATTGTGGTAGAAGTGCCACGGTGATACCAGAAACCGGGTGTCCTTCCTCATCTATCACGCTGCCTGAAAAACTTGCGGCTACGCTTGGCAGAGATACAGAAAGCAAAAGCACAACACTCCCAACAAAAACTAAAATCAGCGTGAAGTAAAAACGATTCATTAGAGTGTCTCCTTTTGTGCGGTATGTCGGAAACGTTAGAACGATATAAAGCGAAGCTACTCCTCATCAGGGGCTTCCACAACGGGAGCAATGGACACTAAACCATCCTTTTCGATGATTGCTTCTCGTGTCATTCGCCAGAAATGGCTTTCGGGACCGATAGACTGCCATTCGCCATCTCTAAAAGTGATCACAACATAGTCTTTCTCGGTCTCTGGTCGTCCATCAGGAAAAACGGGTTGAGCTGCCCAGTTGGTGTAGGTAACAGGTTCACCGCTATCCCACTGCCACGTTCCCTCTTTTTCTACATCTGTCAGTCCAATCCATGTGGAGTGGCTCCGAAAAATTACCTGCAGCCAGTGCTGTTCGTCTTCATCGTTAATAGAGACGAGATGCGCACCTTCTTCAACAGCTTTTTGTCGGGCATCGTGCCAGTCCTGACACTGAATTTTTTTGTAGGCGTGCCCATTTGCGGGGTTAATGACCCAGACGCTTTTCGGTGGCTTGGGTGGTTGCGGTGGCACAATGACTCGGGTACTGACTGGAGGCGGGATTTCAATCGATTCAACAACAACGTTTCCAGCACCAGCAGGGGCTTTACCCTTTTCAATCGGAACACGGACTCTACCGCTTTCAATCGGAGCACCGACACCGACTTTCCCATCAGTTGGTTGTTCGACATCGGGAGGGTTACCATCGAGTGTGATAACCAGATCCTTCGGTGCCACACCATCTTTGAGCAAGAAAGGACCCGCGCCGCCAGAGAGAGCTCTATATTGCACGGAAAGCGTGTAAAACCCCGGTTCATCTCGGTATTGCGTAAAGTAACCATCAGCATCGGTAAAGAAGTCCGTACTATGGGTTCCGCCACTGTTCGGATTATCTTCTTGCCCGTGCCGCATGCTGAGGCGTCCGTTGGCATTGACAACGGGCGTGCCATCGGCATAAACGATGCGCGCGTGGATCCGTAACCGCTGTTTGACTGTGATTTTGACGTTTCCGTGGATGATGCCCGGTTTGAGCGCGAATGTGAGTCCTTGAAAAAAAGCGGGGCCAGGCATCTCATTAGGGTAGAAAAAAGTGACTTTCCCAATCTGAATGGAGAGAATCTGTTTGTCTGGCTCAAGACGGTCAAGTCTCATCACTTGAGGGGGCGGCATTTCGATTTCGCCGCGACGTATTTTCTCTGGATCAACTTTCTCGAATGCATCCGGGTCCAGTAACGCACTGGGCATCGCGTTTATTTGGACGAGTCCGGGTTGAATATTGGTGGCAGTGAAAACGCCTTCTGTATCGGTTTTTACCGTGACATCAAGGCGAGGCATTCGCTGACCTTCCACACCCTCAGCAGGTCTTTGGAGAAAGTTTAGGAAGCCTCCATCAGGTTGCAAATGTCCTTCGCGAAACCGCATCGGCTGAATCGCAAACGTGAATCCTGCAACAGGATTGCCTTCTGAATCAACGACTGTGCCGGATATGCCACTCGGTGGCTCTATTGGCACTTGTGCTACGACAAAACCTGTTATGGTGAGCAAGAGTATCAATCCTAATGCTGAGAGTTTTTGTGGGGTGTAGGAACAACGCATTTCTATATCTCCTTGTGTGTGGATGTGCTCAACGCTTTTCGACATCCGCTGTCGGGTCAGGGGCACCAATGATAAGGTTCTCTTTTTCCAGAATCGCTCTCTCGGTCATACGCATGAGTGGATTGCCGAGACGTGCCATCTGCCATTTTCCTGTCATACCGACGAGGACAATATAATTTGGATTTTCATCGCTGGTTTTGGCACTTTCTTTTGGTGAGTGCCAGTTTGTGTAGGTAACCGGTTCGCCGTTGTCCCACTGCTGTTTCCCTTCTTCTGAATCGTTGATTAATCCAATCCAATAATTCTTTTCTTTTCCAAAGACTTCCAGTAACCACTCCTGTTCTGCTTTGTCGTTGATGGTGACGAGATGGGCATCTTGAGCGGTCGCTTGTGTCAGTGCCTCCTCATGGGTTTTACAGTGAATCATTTTGTAGGCATGTCGGTTGTCGGGGTTGATTGCCCACATGCCTTCGCGTTCCCGTTTTCGTGCTGCCTCAAAACGTGCCGGATCGTGGACGCGAGCGGGCGGTGCTACCACGACTCTCTCGAAGTTAGGCGGTTCAGACACATCGTCAAGTTTCAAAACGAGTCCATCAACCCGCTGCCCTTCTTCAAGCAGAATCTCCTCGGATTCCACTGTCTGTCCTTGGTATGTTACAGTGACGGTATAATAAGCCTCTCCATCATCCACGTAGTCTACGAAGTAACCCTCGTCATCAAGGGTTCTTGTGCCACCCCCTCTACCTCTGCCCCTACCATCTACGTCGCGATGGCTGACCATGAGGTTAACCCGTGTGTTGCGAAGCGGTGTGCCATCCGCAAAAACAACGCGACCCCGGATACGCATCCGAAGCCGAACGGTTATCTCTGCGTCTGTAATATCTGCATCCGGCGCGATCGCAAAGTTGAGACCGCCAAAATGGTGCTGCCGTTGATCTAAGTAAATGGGTATTCCTTCAATTTCAACGGAAAGCATTTCATAGTCTGAATTGCGTTCAGGGAACAGTGTGAGTCGATTCACCGAAGGTGAGATAATATTGTTTATTGAAAATGCCCCGGTTGCATCTGTCTCGCTGGGCGGTGCTGGTGGAAATATGCCTTGAAATCGCTGGTGCCGATGTGGTGGCGCGTTGCCTCGGAATGACGAGAGGGAGACGATAAGACCTTCAACGGGTTTCCCTTCTTCGTCAATAACCTGACCTGAGAGGCTTGCTGCTTCGCCCAGCAGAGAGGCCGCAAGTAAAAGCGCAACGCTTCCAATAACACCTAAAATCCGTGTGGAGTAGGAACGTTTCATTGTGAGGCTCCTTTTGTTTATGTGGGTGAGAGGGTTGGCGTGAGTATGTATTACACAGTATATTGTAACATTTGTGTGAGTTATTGGCAACTTCAATCGTAAATATCCCTGTCCTTCTCAAAGTCCCTACCCCCCTGATAAGGGGGATAAAGGGGGGTGTTTTTGATAGGGTGTTTCCCCCAGGGATTTAGGAGGTTGACTTTGCCTTAAGAGTCTATGAGTAATTCTAAAATCTACCATAAATGCCCCTGGTCAATAACATTAGAAAATATCTCCTAAATACAGTCTGTTACTAAAATTACCGTATTTCGGTTGCGAGTGGAGATTTCGCTTGCTTATTAAGACACCATCTATAGATGAAAAAGGTGCATAATTTTAGAAAACCGTCAGAACCTGTCTCGGTAAAGTTTCAAACTTGACAAGAATCGGAATCTATGGTAAAAATATAGTATGAAAACAGTAACTCTCAAACAACATCAAAAACGCACCCTTTATGGCGTTCTTGTCTTACTCATCTGCGTGTTAACAGGATTCTATTGCGGATGCCAAGGTGAGAAGTTCAATTTCAATGTAGAGGGTGGTAGCTTAGAGATTATAGAGAAATCCGGTGAACTGACCGAGAATGAGGTCTGGGACGGACGGATCTATATTACCGGACCCGTCGTCGTGCCTGAAGGTATCACGCTGACGATCCGTTCGGGTACTATTGTCGGTTTTGAACCAATAGATACGCCGAGCGAACTCATCGTACGCGGTGAACTCTACGCCGAAGGATCACCTGAGCGGATGATAGTTTTCGGTTCCTTAGGGAAGCAGCGAGCACGTGAACAAAAGCCTGCAATGGAGACAAAGACCACCGCATTTGGAGCAGATCGTTCTACACTCGGAATACAAGGACGTACCGACACCGGACGCAAGCAAAACGTAACAGCGGATCCACCGAAGGCGGGAGATTGGACAGGAATTCGGATCGAAGCCACAAGTCCAAATAGCCGTCTAACATATTGCCGCATCCAACATGCGACGATCGGTATCAAAGCGCAAACGGACGCAGTTCAAGTGGAGAGGTGTCTTATTAGTGAGAACAATACGGGTGTACTTTGCGAAAACACCAGTCCCACGATTACGGGTAACGAATTTAACAGAAACGGGGTAGGTTCAAAATTTCAAGGCAGCGCATCACCAGATGTCGAATATAACGAGTTCACAGCTAACAATTACGGTATTACCTGCGAAGACGACTCCCGACCTCGTATTCAGTATAATGTGCTTCGCGCGAATTATGAGAACGCCATTACCTGTTATTCTACGGCTTCTCCAGAGATAGTTTCTAACAATATAATGATGAACATCGGTTGGGCAGTCTATGACGGCGGCAGGCTCCGTGACAATTTTATTCAAGGGAATAAACAGATCGGTCCTAACATAACAGAGCTTAGCGGTGGGACACAGAGCGATCAGTTTTACGGTGTAGAGGAAGCGTTTGAATCGAGAAATTCTCCAGTGGCAGAGGCAGGTGTGCCCAGAGAAAATTTCTAACATGAATAGGACTTACGCATTCCTCTCAAAGTCCCCTGATAAGGGGGATTTAGGGGGTTAAAATACTGATCAAAGTCCCCCTGATAAGGGGGATTTAGGGGGTTAAAATACTAAGATTACTGCTTTTTGCGTAAGTCCTAAGGAAATTGATGTATGCATCGCTTCAAAGCCTATCTCGAACTCGTCCGTTACCCGCTCTTTGCGATTCCGATTGTAGCGACGCTTCCCGGCGCGCTCATCGCAAGTCAAGGGCATTTTACACGGCGCGTTGGGGCGGCTCTGATAATCGCGCTTTTTGGCTACTTCGCTGGAATGATAAAAAACGATTACTTTCACCATGAAACTGACAAACAGACAAACCCTGAGCGTCCTCTTCCCTCACAACGACTGACCCCACAACAAGCGATTGTCCCCGCCAGTATTATTTATGCGGTGTGTGTCATCGGCGGTTTCTTGCTCAATCCGCAAGCCGGTTTTCTGGTAATGGGATTGGTCGCGATTTCCCACCTCTATAACGCTATTTTCAAAGCAAAAGGGATTTTAGGAAGTCTTACGCTGCCTTTAGGGATTGGGTTGCTGAGTATTTTCGGGGCGTTGGTCGTTAGCGGGACTGTGCCGCGTTTAGTATGGTACGCTTTTGCTGCGACAACGCTTTACGATTTAGGGACGCATATCACCACGACCTTCAAAGACATCACACGCGACGAACAACTCGGAATCCTAACAACACCGCTTCAGATTGGCATCCGTCCGGCACTCTTTGTGTCAGCAGTCGCGACGGTTCTCGCTTTCGCGATAGCACTTTTGCCGTATGGGTTGGAACCGGATATTCAAAGGTCTTATGTTATTTGGGTGGTCTTAGGCATTGTTGCCACTGTTGGCACCCGTATCTCACTCTATCTGCAGCCGAACGAAAAAAACGGCTATTTGGCGTTGAAGGGTTCGATGGTGGGTTCTATTCTCTTTTTTCCGTGCCTTATCGGCGCGCAGGTGTCTATTGTTATTTCCGCAGCGGTCATTCTACCGTTGCTATTGATTACACTGTTTCTGTTAAAAACGACGCGCCAAGAGGTTTAAGTCCGATTTTGCCACCCTACTTCCTACGAACCTGTCGCTGGTGAGGCTTTAAACTTCACTCGTTACGATGGACGATTAAGAATTTCTCAGGAAATAGAATTGAGGTGTCATTACCGCACGAGTAATGATTTCACCAGAAACCGACGCTCGTCCGAACAGGGCGCGCATAGCGAGGTTAATAGTTAAATATATGAAAAACATTGTTTTGCTGATTACGGATACCTTTCGGTATGACAACTTAGGTGAACGGGCGAGGCGACCGATTCGCACCCCAATGCTCGATAAATTTGAAGCGGAACGCGCAACGGCTATTGACAAATTCTATATGAGCAGTTTCCCGACGGTTCCGCATCGTACGGATATTATAACGGGAACAGTCGGGTGGCCCCATTACCCGTGGCAACCGCTTGATCAGAGTGGGAGGAGTGTTATTACGCGACTCCTGAGCGAACAAGGATACGCAACGCAGCTGATATGTGACACGCCACATCTGTTCAACGTCCGTTTCCAGCACGCATTTGATGCCGCTTTCCAGCACCGCGGGCAGGAGGGAGACAAACCACTGCTCCACCTCAATGACGAGATAAAAGTCGTTATGCCGAATGAGAAGACACGACCGCATCCGTCATACCGAGGGCATACGCTCCCGAACACGCACCGCTGGACAAACCGCTACTACCAGTACGAGACAGAGACGTTCTCCAGCAGGACTTCCGAGACCACGGTTAGATGGTTGGAAGAGAACCACCGTTCGGGTCCTTTTTTCCTCTGGGTAGATTTCTTCGATCCACACGAACCGTGGGATCCACCCGAATATCTCGTCAAACGCTACGATCCGGATTACACCGGTGCACCGATGTTACATCCGAACTACGGTCTGTCGTCCCTTTTTACGGATGCGGAATTGCACAACCTCTGGGCGCACTATGCCGGTGAATCCGAGCTCGTTGACCGCCATATCGGACGCGTGCTACAGAAAGTGGAGGATTTAGAGCTGTGGGACGACACGCTCGTTGTTGTGCTGTCTGACCACGGGATGTCTATCGGTGAACACGGCAGAACGGGTAAATCGAACATTGATCCGAAAGATGAGCGCTATTGGCCCACGTATCCAGAAATTAACCATGAGATGTTCTTGATTGCGGGTGGTGATGTCCCGCAAGGGCAGCGTCTTGATCTCATTGCGCAACCGATGGATATTATGCCGACGCTCTGCGAATTGGCTGGCGTTACTTTGAATCCACCCAAACCGTTTGAAGGACGTTCATTTGCAAACGCGCTTCTTCAAGGGGACACACAGCATAGGGAATACGCCGTAACGGGTTGCCATATCGGTGCGCGAGACGGTAGTGTCCCACGCCGAGCGACAGTACCGTTCCTCGTCACGGAACGTTGGGGATACGCACCTGTCGGTGAATACGGCAGACCAGAGTTGTTTGACTTACCTGCGGATCCGATTGCAGAGAACAATATCGCTGCGGATAACATGGAACTCGTCAAGGTGCTGCATGAGCAGTTTATGTCGCATCTCACGGAGCATAACGCACCTGAGAAGTTCCTCGATCTCTGGAAAGAAGAACCCTCTGGTGATGGGCGCGGCAAATGGTCGATTGACTATCCCGATGATTCGGATGAATAGGAAATCATCAAAGGTTAAAATAATAAGGAGGCTTTAGGTAATGGTAACCTAAAGCCTCTATTTTGTACAGTCAGGATTGCTTTAACTGAGGCACACGCCTACTCGAAAACCTCAAATTCTCCGCCTTTGACGATCAGGACAATCGGGTCGTAGATTGCGTCCCCAACATCGTTAAAAGAGAATGGACCGAGGATGGTGTCAAAATCTCGAATTTCTGCAAGCGCAGCAGCAATCGCCTTTGGATCGGTTGATTGGGCATCTGCGACTCCTTTGGCGAGAATATGAACAGCGGCGTAAAATTGTGCCGCCCAAATATTGGGTTCCATTCCGTATTTCGTACTGTAGTTCCGCACAAAGGCTTGGTTGCCTGGGGTATCTGCTATGCTATTCCAACTTGTAAAAGTGATCGTTCCTTCGGCAGCGTCTCCTGCCGCTGCGACTAAATCTCTCGACAGCGTGAGGTTCACAATGAACGGGATATCAGAGGGAACGCCGAGTGCACGTCCTTGAACCAGAATATCGGAAATGTCCCCAACTGTAGATGAAATAAAAATGGCATCAGGATTCAATGCCGTGATGCGAGTCAATTGGGCAGACAGGTCTGTCTCCGCTGTTTGGAAACTTTCTGTTGTGAGAATCTCAACACCGTTATCAGTGAGTGCTTTCTTCAACTCCGCATCGCTGGTCTGGGAAAAGAGATCAACGTTATCAAAGAGTGTTGCCACCCTTTGGTATCCGAGTTTCTCCTGTGTCACCTTGACTCCGTTCGGAATAAGCACATTTGTGGTGAGATTGGTGCGGAAAACAAAATTGCTAATTGCGCTCAAGCCGGAGGCGGCTGAGCTCGGGCTAATCGCTACGACCTGATTCTGGTGCGCGATCGGAAAAGCCTCTTGTACCTGACTTGAGGATCCGGGCCCGAGGATAACAGAAACTTTGTCTTCATGAATCAATTTGTTGAAGGCTTCAACCGCGCCCTCTACAGTACTCTGACCGTCCTCCATGATGAGTTTGATTTTCATATCGCTGTGTTGTGAGTTGTTAATTTCTGCAACAGCGAGTTCAATACCGTATTCTACCGAAGGGCCTGCCAAACTGGAGTGCCCTGTGATGGGGTAAACGGCACCGACTAAAATCTCTCCACTAATCCCTTCTGGCTGTGGCACGGTAGGTTGGGCAACCTGCTGAACCCGTTCGCAACCGATGAAACTCGCAATTGGGACAATAACAGCCAATACAAATGCGAAAACTACGGTTTTTCTGATGTTCAAGTTGAGTCTCCTATTTTTTTATCTAACTGGTTTTTTATCAACCATAAGTGTCAATTTTAAAAAAAATAACCGCCTCTGCCCCAGGCCCGGTAGGTTCGGTTTCCTAACCGAACCGGACTTTGATCGGAAACTTTGGATACTTCAACCTCTCTTGAATCCCGTAGGGTTTATTTGCTTGGGTATTTCTTCAGTATCTTTGTAGAAAAACGCAACCTCACAGACCTAAGCCTCGTAGAGGCGGCATCTATAGAGACCTGTCAAAAATGTCGTGGAAAATCGCTAAATTGACACCTATGGTAACTGGTTTTTATCAACCGGGATTTTGGGAAAGTTTCGCCCGGATTGCTTCAAGATTAGGTCCTCTGGGCATAATGAACAAGCAACTCCCTCCACTCCGCTCTTCCCATAATTCACCGATTTCGCGTTTTTCTTTCGCATCGTCAGCAGACCAGAGATAGTCCCCTTTGTATTCAACAATAAGATAACGCCCATCGGTTAAAAGACATACAAAATCTGGATAAAACTTGTCGGTTGAAGTTTGAAGCCAGAACGAAAATCTTGGTTGGCGTTCAAGATTCCGCACCCAGTATTTGACTTGAGACAATGTATCAATGAACTGGGCACATTGGAATTCTTCACCATCGGATTCCAAATCGCCAATATCTCGGTAGTAATGTTTTTGAAATCGGTATGCCCCTTCATAACGGGTGTTATTGGGGTAACCATGCGGCTCAAAGGAGAAGCAATGATCCGGTGAAACAATAACCGGAGTCGCAAATTCAGGCAGGAGATAGTTTTCATAAGCAGCTTGGTGCACGTTTTGGCGGTGGCTATCAATCTTCGCTGCAGCAGCATCTTTCAGGGCATATTTATTGCGGATGAGAACCTCTATAGGGATGCTACGCTCCTCAATAAGATACTTGACTAACCGCTGTAGAAAAGGCAGAGACTCACGCTGTAGGATGTCAAGATGTTTAATGGTCCTATCAAGCCAATCGGCGAGTCGTGCAGCATCCCACCCTTTATCTGGGGCAAGGAGCGTCATCTGTTGATGGAGTTGACCCAAGAAACGTATCTCCACTCTTCCTTCTTGAGAAAGTCCGATCTCGCCACGTTCGCCTGTGTTAAATTCGGATGGAAACTCTTCCTCGGTGAGTTCAGCATCACATTCGGACAACTGCCAAGGGACTTCTAAAAATCGTGACGCTTCAAAATCAAGGTGCCCTTGTTCTCCTTGGACCATTAATTTAGGCACCTTAAAACTTTCGCCTCTCTCAGCGGGTGTGGGCTCAGTATCAGGCTGTGGCACGCCTTCAAAGAACGGTAACTCGTTTTGTTGTTCCTCCGTAGGACAAATAAGCTCAGCAGCTGCCTGCTTCTCAAAACCGTTTTGAACGAGTCCGTCAGCTAAAGCAGATGCAGTTTTATAGAAGTTCTGAGAAGCGACAAAGGCATAAGCACTATTCAATGATTTCTGTTTCTTACGTTTTGCTTTTGGGAGACGCATGACCCTACCCAATATCTGCTCAACAGCGGTAGGAGATCTCATTTCGGCAACAGAGCAGAGGACATAAGCAAACGGATAATCCCATCCTTCACGCAACGCTTGCACAGTGATTACATAACGAATCGGACATTCCGGGTCGTTGATGTCAACATTGTCAAGACCTCTGTCCTCACCTGTGGCGCGCGCGATCTGATCTTCGGGGATATTATGTTCCTCAAGCAGGCAGTTCTCAACGACTTCAACAGTCAAAGTTTCTCGGTCTTTAGATTTTGATTGTGCCTGAATCAACATAACGGGGCGGATATATTCGCCAGTCTCTTCGCGTTCTTGCTCCGCCTCTATTTCAAGCGCATTCCTCTGGGCAATAGCGTCAGTGAGTAGCCGTTTCCAGTCCGGTTTAGTTTCCAATAGAATTGGCATCTTAATCATGTCTTCCGCTTGGAGCTCAGCAGCAGAAACGGTATAAAGGACGTTAGAACGGTTTTCTTCCATAGCGGGGGTCGCGGTGAATTCAATGATTGCGGATGGATTGAAACGGGCAAGTGTTTCAAAAGAGAGTGGTGTTCGAGCGTTATGCGCTTCGTCAACAATAACGAGTGGACGTTTGACGCGTAAAAGATTTGCAAGTGAATAGACGGGTTTACCGTTATCGTGCTCAATCTCTGAGAGGGCATCGTCTGACAGGTGTGTGAAGTGTCCCATCAGCGCACCTGAATCTTCATAAACTTTGCGTCCTTCTGTGTCTTCAACGCGAAACGCTTGCATCGTGGAGACAATAATCGTGATTTTTGTATTTAGAATATGCGGTTGCAGATGAAGTGCGTCGCCAATAGTCCGAATCTCGACGTTGTGACCAGCGGATCTAAAAGCATCTCTGTAGGGATGATCGGGTTCCTTGAGGGCGTTGAGTGTTTGGTCCCGTATGGCATTTGAAGGGACAAGCCAAAGGACAATTGGACTCTCTGTCTTTAGTAGTTCAGAAGCCGTAATACTGACAGCATGGCATGCAACGAAGGTTTTGCCACCACCTGTCGGGAGTCGAAGGCAGACGTACGGCATACCAAGTGAGCCATCAAGACCGGCGTACGGCCGTCGGGTTAAATTGTAGAACGCAGTATTTGCATCTTTATACTGCAGGCACTTTTGATAGTATTCTGTCAATGTTTCAAGGGTACGTTCTTGGTATTCTTTGAGAGGTAGGTGCATCTTTTGTTTTCACTATGACTAAAGTTTGGACAATTTTTGTAGAATAGGAAACCGTTGGTCTCCTGTTCCCTCTTGTGAACCGTTAGAGCAATGTCAGACTTATTCATTGGCAGATAAACGCTTCAGCGAGATTCCTAACGATGCGGCAACTTCATCAAGCGTATACATTTTACCACCAGATCGGATGTATTCCTCTTCGCGTTCTAACGCTTCAATAAATTCTGGACGTAGCTCCAACCCGTCATCCGGATCGTAATCGTAATTTTCAAGAAACAATTCCAGTTCCAAATAGCAGACGAAAAATTCGCAGAACTCAGCACGCAGACGATCCGCTATTTCAATAGATGCTTTCGTTTCCATCAACTTAACGAGACGATTCCGTGCTACAAAAAGTCGCCAATTTCCGAGTGTGTGCATCAAGGTCTTGAATTCATTAGATGACAATTCCGCTACCTTTATCTCCGGCACAGGATCACCATGTACCAATAGTCCCATCCGCCGCGCCTCACGGCCAAGAGGTGAACTCTTCCGTTGCGCCTCAACTGCTAATACCCGGTGCTTTAGGTGTGCAAATGTATGATCTCCGTTTATACATCCAAGGACAGATTCCTCACAATCTTCCAGGTCCAAGGCAAGCACGTAGTAGCCGTTAAAGAACTCCCTGAACTCATCTTCAAGTGCCTCATGCGGAGCACCTTCTGCAAGCAGCACAACAAGTTTTTCACGCGATGTAAATATACCACCATTAACAATAGGCGTGAGCCAGTCGCAGAATTGAGGGGAGGTTATTTTTTTTATATTGGGTGTCATTCGGTTCACCTTTACCTCATCTGCAATGTTAAATTATGTATAATTTCTAAGTGCATTGTTAGGACACAACATTAAACGGAGGCATCCGGCAAATCACGACATTCTCTCAAGTGAGAACTTTCCGCCATATTTAGGGTAAAGAAGTTCCGCCGAAATTCGTTGTCTTGATTAAAGAGATCGAAACCTCGATCAATTCGGATAATAGCGTGCTGCGTTTCCAAATACCTTGCATGAAAGATGCCATCGGGATCGTCTTTCACAGACAACTTTATTGGCCAAGGAAAATTGTCACTTAATGGCTCTACGAGTTCTCGCACAACTTTTTGGTGTTTTTCCTGATTCCGCTCCAATTTACTTTCTTTGGCAGAATCTGTCTCATCGTCCCGAATCTGCTCAGCACTACACGTAAATATTTCCACACTTCCAATGTCTGGTTCGGTTGCAAAGAAACCCTGTTCACGCCAAAGGTTCAAAATATATTCAATACCTTTCCGGAAATGGCTGGTATTGTCTCCTGACCCAATATACGCATCATAAAATCGCAACCACTTGGTGAAACGGGCTGAACGGCTGACGACATTCTTCACATCTGATTCTAAGAGTGTATCTATTGGTTCCAATCCATCATAATACCTCTGACGCTCTTTTTCAAAATTGCTGTCTCGGTATTTGGATAAAGGGAAAATGTGACTATTGTATTCTGGGGTAAACTTTAGTTCTTCAAAGTCTTTGTCTCCAACAATCAAGATATCAGCTTCAGTGTGTACTTTTAGATGACGCGTTAAATCTAAAATATCCACCGATGATGCATTACTTAGTGAAACAAGACGCACAGCAACTCGTTTTGATTTCTCTTTTAGGAGGTCGGTCAATAAAATCCGCAATCGTTCCCATTTACCTGTCCCCGGAAAAGATTTAGCTTTTTCAAAGAGTTCCTCTTGCAATTTTCTTTTTGAATCGACAATCAGTACGCCATTTCTCCAAATTCCTTGCAAGAAATCCTCTACTTGAATCGTATAAAGTTCATCAAAATCCTCTACATCAAACGCAGAAGGATCAAGTACTGCGCTCATTAGCATTAACTTAACTCCTTCTGTTATCACAATTCCCGAAGGCGTTCCAAGAAGAACCCGTTGGGCCATTCATCAATAAAGTCGCCGTCTTCGTCAAGATGTAAACGTTCTGCTTTTGCCCCCTCAGGTCTACGACTGACATAGATAACCGAGACATCCTCTGGCTCAAGGAGCTTGTTACGGACTAAACGTTGCAAACGCAAGATCAGATGTTCGCTGTGGGTTTCGATAATAAATCGATTTTGGCGTGGCTCTTTAATAGCTTCCGCTAAGAGGTCACCGAGATCCGCCTGCAATTTCGGATGCACATGCACTTCGGGCTGCTCAATGGAAATAATTTGTCCTTCTGAAACTAAGCTCTGAACAACAAAGGGAAGGAGTTGACTAACACCGAAACCGACATCTGGTAGTGCTACATCTATGTCTTCTTTTCCTTTTCGACGTGTATCTATGAGTCTAACTTCAAAAAGGTCCCGTGAGCGGTCCCCCACCGATTCCACCTTTAACTTATAGCCAATCTCAAGTTGCTTTAGCCATTTGTCTGCCTCTTTAACCAATTTAGAATCACGGAAAAGCAAATCCGGAAGCAAGTCTCCCCGGTATCCGACATCTTGAGGACTAGTGCCTCTAAAGATGTACCATCTTTCTGGAGGTCTCCGAAAGGGCCCCATCGGGAAAAGAGATTCTAAAGTTCGTTCCAAGGCACGGCCGGCTGCTACTACTAATTGAGCTGCATCAAATATTTGAGAAAGACGGAGTAGAGCTAACGAGCGGTATTCCGTTATCCAGGTATTAGTTTCACGCGACATGATTCCAACTGGCAAGAAGCCATGTACTCCTAGGACTGTGTTTATACCTTCTTCATGCCTCTTGGAGATATAGGTATTCACATCAAAATCTTGTGCCAAGAATTCAATCCCGGCACTCAAGGAGTTGAGCCTTTCATTGGCTTCCTGGCGTTCCTCGTTAGAATTTTGCAGATCTTTTAAGCTTTCTTCAAGTTCTTGGCGTATTCTGTCCTTATTTTCTGTATACCATTTGAACTCCGGTTCCCAATATTTCTTTTCTTTCGTTAACCGAACACACTTCACAGCGTCTAATTTTGAAGAAGGTAGAGGTAGACCTCGCGAGTCACGGAAAAAGCTTACTCTCCCGCGAAATCTCTTCGGTATTTCAGTTGGATTCAATGGTTGAAATTCAGCTATACACTCAGGAGACCCCTCTTCATAAATGCCAATTTGATCCAAAAGGACTTCTGCCTCAACGGAAGGTCGTTTGAAACTAAATTCAATAGCTATTTTATCTCTTGTTCCTGTTATATTATTCTCTCTATAAGGTGTTCGAAATATATCTCTTCTATCCACTGTAGTTTCAACTCGAATAGAGAGCGTCCGTTGCAAGTCATGGTCGAAAATCATCTCTGGAAAACTGCCGAGATCAACGATACCATCTTCGGTGCGAGGGAGCAGCAAAGCCCCTGTTTCCCGGCTCTCTCGCGTCTGTTTGAGTAAATTGAGTGCTTGCAGAATTGTGCTCTTTCCTGCGCTGTTTTCACCAAAAATGAGTGTTATTGGTGCAAATGGGATGCGCGCACGTTTACCGAATGCTTTGAAATTTTCTAATTCCAATGCGTGAAGCATAAGATTTCTCCTAATCGGAAACCTTTGTGTAGATGCACAAACTAAAAGTTTATGCTACGAGGAAACTGCCGCCGCAATCGGCGGAACACATTTTAGGATAGTATATGATGTCTAAACGAATTTGTCAAAAGGAATCATACGCTGCGGACGTGACGGCACACGGCGTGTGCCTACTACTATACGAGATTGTAAGGCATTTGGCGGAAGGTGATGCCGTGCTGCTTTAAAGTGGCTTCGGTGAGTTGAGTGCCGCCACAATGGATAATCTTCATCCCATCATGTCGCGGTAAGCGTTTTATCAGGTCTTCAGTTAGAATATCGTCACTATTGAGCAGATAAACACCGACCCCATCCGCGCTGCCTAAAAAAGCGCGTTGGCGTTTTTCATTGGTAGTGCAAGAACTATACGAGGGCAGATCTCCTTCTACGAGGGACAAAGCGATATCCACTGACATCGGTGTCCCTGTTTCCTTGAAAAAGAGTAACTGTGCCATCTCACTAAAGGGAATTTCCTGTTTTTCTAAGAAGGTTTCGCCGACGTGATAATAAGAAAAAGTCCCTCCGGTGTCCCTATTAATGCCTCCAATGTTGAATTCATACTGTTGCTCATCGTTGTTCTCAAGGGTGGTCCCTTCACTGGCGCGTTGGAGACGGATAGCTGTAATCTCACGGGCTATCTTCGGTTCCAGTTCAACTAAGATGAATTGGCGGTTGCCACCATCTTCCTGATTCTGTTCTAATACAGCGTGCCCTGTTGTTCCGCTTCCGGCGAAAGAGTCGAGAACGATATCATTTTCACTACAAACCATGTTAATCAGATATTTTACTAATGAGATTGGTTTAGGATAATCAAACTTATCATTACCGATAATTTTCTCTAATTCCTTATTTGCGTCCTCATTAGTCCCGACTCCACACTCATCTTTTGTGATTAAATTTGATGGGACTTTCGCTCGCTGGCTCTGTTGTCTTTCATAACGAATAGAAAACCGATCACTTTTTATGAGAAATAGCGTTCCATCTTTAACCTCGCGGGTAACTGTTTCTTGAGTCCACTTAAACTTGCCTTCCATTACCAAATCACTTAAAAAGGCTCTGTTTTCTACACGAACTTCTTTAATAAGTCGTACTCTGCCATAATCCTTTGGTTTATATACTCCATCCTTCAGGTTTACTCTACTAAATGCTTCTTTTGGAAATTCAACTTGTCGAAGGGCATTTCCTTCGTTGAGCAATGGCATGTCTCCGCCTTCTGTTTCCCCACCAAAGAGACTCAATTTTTTAGTTACTGATTTTCTATAACAAATTAGAGGCTCCATTTTCCGACGGACGGTTTTTGAGAGGAATGGAGAGGTTGCTGTTCGCATCCAAAAGAATTGAGCCGCGAAGTTCTCTTCTCCGAAAATTTCGTCCATGAGAATCCTAAGGTGATGAACTTCGTTATCATCAATAGTAATGAAAATCGCGCCGTCGTCTCGAAGAAGTTGATGAAGGAGACAGAGGCGAGGATACATCATACAGAGCCACTTATCGTGTCGGGAGAGGTCTTCGGCGAGTTTACCAACGGTTTTACCGAGCCATTTCTGGATAATTGGGTTGTTCACATTATCATTATAGACCCAGTTTTCGTTACCAGTGTTGTACGGTGGATCGATGAAGATACATTTGACTTTACCAGCGTAGTAGGGTAGGAGTGCTTTGAGGGCGAGAAGGTTATCGCCTTCTATGAGGAGATTACCTGTACCGAGCGGTTCATTTTCAGTCCCAAAGGAGCGATTTGGGTCATGCGTGAGGGTGTGTATTGGCACTTCGTCGTGGTGGTTGATGACGGCTTCTTTTCCGATCCAGTTTAGTGTTGGCATATATACAGTGTCTTTATTATCGCTACGGGTGCGGATAGAAATAGGCTTCTGTCTACACAGTGGAAGCCTTTTGTGGCGGTGCGCTTCTAATTTTCACCATCGCTATGTGCTTCTGTCTGCTTACGCTTTTCGGGTGGCACGTAATACGAAACAACTTTCATGCCTTTCCGTCTGCACTCTTCTTGAATTTTTCTCATATACGCTGAAAGTTCTTCGACAGAATTGAATTGGGCAGAAAGTTCTTCTTTTATCCGATAGCATTCTTCAAGGATAGGATCTGTATAATTTTCAAAATCTTCTTCTTTCATGTGAAACTCTCCTATTAATTCTATAGGTGTGCAGATGGTTGTCGGTTCAAAACCTGCCTCTTGACAAACTTGGTGAATATGTTCCCTTTTGTTTTCATTGACAATATGTTTCTGGTTCCACGATGCGAGGTATTCAACACCATGTGTCGTCGCTATGGCAATATGTTGGGCATCTAAACTATAATTTTGCGGCACAACCCCGGCATCTAAGAAGTTCTGTGTAAGCATATCAGCTTCAGGTAAAACTTCTAATACTGTTAGATCCGATAAAATTTCAAGCCGCCGTTGGACTGCGTTTGCATCGCCTCGACTTGCCTCTGCAAGGACTATTGGTGAAATCACAAACACAAATTTATCCGCATAATCCTCCCACAACCGCCGACTTGCCTCTTGCCAAGACGCTAACGTTGCATCGCTGCTTGGTCTGCCTACCAGATAACTGATAACAGTTGTTTCAAGGTAGACTCGCGGTCTTATATCTCTGTAGTGTATCATGAAATATTACTGATTTCAAGGAAACAATAGACTTAATTTAGACTGTCTCTGGAGCGTCAAGTACCGCATCCAGTTGATCCATCACTTTGTGGAATGCTTCAACGTATAGCCACATCAACTCAAAATCGTTGGGTGGGTTGACATCGAAGACGTAACAGTGAGAATCCATGAATTCAACGGCTTTCGGATAGTCCTCTGTTTTGTATTCGACCGTCGAATTATTGCATCGCCACGGACAGCCTGCACCGTAACCGACTCGGTTCTGGAAGATCTCTTGAGATGGCACGGGTAGCCGTTGCCACTGTCCCGTCGGTACACCTTCTGCGCGGAGTGCGGCTTGCACCTTTTCACGTAAGGTTCGGGCAGGAATGTCTAACCCCAACGCCTCTGGGTTAAAACCGATGACGTAGTTGTAATACACCGGTTCACATCCCTCTGGCGTGAAAGGTGTCTCGATGCCGTCAATTTCGTTGAGATGCATCGTGAGATAGTTGCAATTTTCGATGCGGAGTGCGTTGTTCGCATCAAGCCGTTTGAGCTGACTCCGTATGAACGCCTGACTGAACATATCACCACGATACATCCATCCAAGTCCGTAAGCGTTGTATTCCTGCTCCTCACGTTCACGTCCCGGCACGACGATCTCTCCGAAATACTGTAACAACGCCGCGCGTTTGTAAGTTTGCTCGTCATCTGTTGTGAACAATCCACCTTGGCAACCACTGCTCAACGTTTTAGATGCCTGTGTGCTATATCCTGCCGCATCGCCAAACGAACCACAAAGCTTGCTTTTATAGCGCGCACCGTGTGCCTGCGCGACATCCTCAATGACTTTTAAGTTGTGTCTTTTGGCAATTGTTAGGATTGGGTCCATATCGGCAGGCATACCGTGAATATGGACAGGCATAATCGCACGCGTTTTTTCCGTAATCTTTGCCGCAATCGCGTTCGGATCAATACAATAGGTTATCGGGTCAATATCAACGAAAACGGGGATGGCGTTGTGATGGAGGACTGCTGCTGCCGTTGCCCAGAAAGTGAAGGCGGGAATGATAACCTCGTCACCCGGTTCAATACCGACCCCGGCGACACAGAGATGCAACGCAGCGGTGCCGCTGTTAACTGGGATACAATACCGAACTCCCATGTATTCTGCCCATTCGTTTGCCAGACCTTCGGATTGGATGCGTTGTTGTTCGGTAATTCTTTCGGAAGCGATGACTTCGGCAATCGCGTCTCTATCGGATTCAGTAACCTGTGGCCACGGTTGAATCAACCCATCAGGAATCGTTCGTTTGCCACCGTGTATAGCGAGTTTCCCTGCCATGAGCGTGCTCCTTAACGCCTCTAAAAACAAGTGGGCGTTTATCTGTGTCACTTATAGGTGCGCGATCGCTCTTGGGATTCGCTTTAAAACCTCGTCTCTGCCGAGCAGTATAACAATATCAAAAAGACTTGGTCCGAACGATGTCCCTGTCAGTGCGATCCGCAATGCCTGCATCGCTGCGACGCGTTTGATATCGTTCTCATCTGTATATTTCCAAACTGCCGCTTCAACTGTTTCTACGTCAAAGGAAGGTACTTCTTCTAAAATCTGTAAGATGTGCGTCAGAATCTCGGAGGTTTTCTCTCTCTTTTCGTCTGAACCGCCCCACCATTTCTTAACTGCTTTCGGTTCATATTCAAATTCATCGGTAAAGAAGTAACGGGTCTGCGGGATGATGTCCTGAAGTGTTGTGAGCCGTTCACCCACCGCTTCTACAATATTCTCCAAACGGTCGCGCTGTTCTGTTGAATCGATTAAGCCTGCTTCCTGCCAGAAGGGGATGACTGCATCTGTCCGTGCTGATAGATCAAGTTGGTTAATATAGTGCGAGTTGAGCCATTCGAGTTTCTTAATATCAAAGACGCTGCCGCTTTTACCGACCCGCGCGAGATCAAACTTTTCTATCAGTTCGTCAACCGAGAAAATCTCTTGCTTGTCGTCGTAGGACCAGCCGAGTCTCGCGACGAAGTTCAGCATCGCTGCTGGGAGGTACCCCTGCTCGCGGTAACGGTTAACAGCGACAAGATCGCCGTGGTGACGTTTGCTCATCTTCCTGCCCGCATCATCCAACACCAATGGAATGTGCGCAAATTGCGGAACCTCTAACGCGAGAGCATTCGCAATAGCGATCTGTTTTGGCGTGTTGTTGAGATGTTCTGTGCCGCGGATGACATGCGTTATCTGCATCGCTGCATCGTCAATAATTGAAGTAAGGTTGTAGTTCGGCATCCCGTTTGAACGGACAATTACCTCGTCTTCGAGCGTAGCGGGATCAATGTTGCGTGAGCCGAGGATAAGGTCGTCAACACGTATCGGTGTATCAGGCATCTTTATGCGGACGGTCGGTTTTCGTCCTTCTTGAGCAAAGCGTTCTATATCTTCCGATGTTAGGTGTCGGCACCTTCCATCGTAGGAGCGGGTTTGCTTCTCAGCGCGCGCCTGCTCACGAATTTCCGCAAGCTCTTCAGGCGTGCAATAGCAGTGGTATGCGTTGCCACTGTCAAGCAACTGTGTAACGTAAGCATCGTAGATGGCTTTACGTTCGGACTGCACATAAGGTCCGTGCGGTCCGCCTTTATCACCGCCTTCGTCCCACTCTAATCCTAACCACTGCAGCGCGGTATAGATTTCATGCATGGACGCATCGGTAGAACGGGCTGTATCTGTATCATCGATGCGGAGGATAAATTTGCCGTTATGGTGTTTCGCGAACAGCCAATTGAACAGGGCTGTACGCGCGCCTCCGATATGTAAGAAACCGGTAGGCGAAGGTGCCATTCGGACGCGGACAGTCTCTGGTGCTATGGCACAACCGAGTGTGTCTGCTACTTTTTTCATTTCTGGCCTTTCTGAATCTTTGCCCAAGTGTCCCTAAGCGGCACAGTACGATTGAACACCAATTTCTCTGGCGTTGTATCTGAATCGACGCAAAAATAACCTGTCCGCAGGAACTGGTACCGACTTTCGGAAGGTGCGTCAACGAGGCTCGGTTCAACTTTGCAATTGTTTAAAATCTCTAAGGAATTCGGATTAAGGAACTTAACCCAGTCTTCGCCTTCCGCTGCACTTTCAGGCTCGCGTTCTGTAAACAGCGCATCGTAGAGTCGCACCTCAGCATCAACGGCGTGTTCAGCAGAAACCCAATGCAATGTGCCTCTAACTCTACGTCCGTCTTCGGACCAACCTCCACGCGTATCTGGATCATAGGTACAGTGAATCTCAAGGATTTCGCCTGTGTTTTCGTCTTTAACGACCCGTTCGCACTGGATATAGTAAGCGTGTTTCAGTCGGACTTCTTGACCCGGTGCCAATCTAAAAAATTTCCGAGGCGGATCTTCCATAAAATCTTCGCGTTCGATGTAAATTTCTCGTGAAAACGGGACTTTTCGTGTGCCAGCATCCTCATCTTCAGGGTTGTTTTCAGCGTCAAACATCTCGACCTGCCCTTCAGGGTAGTTATCAATAATAACCTTAACCGGATTGAGAACAGCCATAACGCGTGGGGCGCGGCGGTTCAGATCATCCCGGAGCGAGTACTCCAGCTGCCCCATTTCAATGAGGTTATCAGCCTTTGAAACACCGATACGGTTACAAAAATCTCGGATAGCTTCAGGTGTGTACCCACGTCGGCGCATCCCTGCGAGTGTCGGCATTCTTGGATCGTCCCAGCCGCTGACATGTCCGTTTTCTACCAGGACCCGAAGTTTCCGTTTGCCGAGCACAGTATAGGTGAGATTCAGTCGAGCGAATTCAATCTGCCGAGGTCGATAGATTTCGAGTTCTTCTAAAAACCAGTCGTAGAGCGGACGGTGATCCTCAAATTGGACATCACATAACGAATGCGTTATCCCCTCAATCGAATCGGATTGCCCGTGTGTGAAATCGTACGTTGGATAGAGGCACCATTTGTCGCCATGGCGATGATGGTGTGCCCGCAAGATACGATACATCACAGGATCTCGCATATTTAAATTCGGGCTTGACATATCAATTTTTGCGCGAAGTGTACGGGAACCATCTGGAAACTCACCGTTACGCATCCCTTGGAACAAGGTCAGATTTTCTTCAACCGATCGGTCGCGATAAGGGCTGTTTGTCCCGGGTTCGACTAAGGAGCCACGATAAGTACGCATTTCGTCTGGTGTCAGATCACAGACGAAAGCCTTGCCTTTCTCTATAAGTTTAACTGCGTACCCATAGAGCGTCTCAAAATAGTCAGAAGCGTGGTATTCGCGATCTTTCCAATCGAAGCCAAGCCAGTGGACATCGCGCTTGATCGCTTCTACGTACTCACTCTCTTCTGTGATGGGATTGCTATCGTCAAATCTTAGATTGTAAAGGCCATCATAATCTTCGGCAGTACCGAAACTGATACAGATAGCCTTGGCGTGCCCGATATGGAGATAGCCGCTGGGTTCTGGAGGGAACCGGGTATGTACTCTACCTTCATATCTGTTTGTCTTAAGGTCTTTCTCTATCTCTTGACGAATAAAGTTTGTATCGGGGGCGTTGTTGCCGGCTTCGTTTAAATTTGGATCTGAATGCTTCATCAAAATCTTCGGTGTGGAAACCCCCTGAATTTATTCGGGGGAGGAAACACCGCTCCTGTTGTCCGATTTAATAAAAAGTGCTGTTTTAACACCACCTGCACAGTGGGTGTTTGGATTCAGATGTGCTGCTTCTGTT
>JAJEDN010000037.1 GCA_022821495.1 Candidatus Poribacteria bacterium | reverse complement strand
GACACTTCCTATTTGCTTTCGCACATCCGGTTTGGATTCAAGGTTGGCGACGATAGGCGCGTCAACGATCTCAACCGTCATTTCTGTGGTGGCATCGAAACTGTAGGGCTGCTGGAAACGCGTCAGGTATTGGTGATTTCCCAAACCGAACATGAGCAATATAACTGTTAGTGTGGAAGCAGCGACTGCCCATGGCGCAAATGGCTTACCGCCGGAGGGTGCGGCAGGTTTAATGCGCGAAATCTCACGCATGACGTTCTCCGTGAGGTTCGGTGAGATTTGGAAGTTGTCTAACGCCTCTCGAATGATCGGCTCCTCCGTCTTTAAACGCTGCTGGGCGCGGCGGAGGCGACTCTTAATCGTATTTGCCGATACACCTAAGAACGCTCCGATCTCTGTGCATGACATCTCTCCGAAGTAGTGTAGGGTTATGGTCGTGCGTTCACTCTCTGGTAGTTTTGCCAGTAGTTTTTTGACAACATGGCGTTGTGTTTGTCCAGATATACGCTCGTTTTCTTCCACAACAAATTCGGAGTACGCTCCTTTTTCTAACTGCTCCTTGTCTTCCAGCTCCAGATGCTCCAACGACTGTGTTGGCAATCGCTTTTTACGCAGCCATGAGCTGCAAAGGTTCGCTGCAATCACATAAAGCCAACTCACAAAACGTTGCGGCTCCTTCAGCGTTGCCAATCGCTTGTATGCTTTCAGGAACGTATCCTGTGTAATCTCTTCAGCGATATGAAAATCTCCTATTTTCCGCCACGCGAGCGCGTGCACCTGTTTTTGATATTTTCCCACGAGCAGAGAAAAAGCGTCATCCTCACCTCTAAGGACCCGTTGAATCAGCTGAACATCTTCGTTTTTCATTCAGACACCTCCGTAAAAAATGGTTGCATCCCTCTGGGTTCATTAATTGTGACGCTACTTAGGAGAGCAACGGGTGCATAATTCTGCAAATATAGGCGTGTGTTCGGATAAAGCGCGTTAGAAATTCACCTTGCGGATCAGATGCGCGTAGAATTGGCGACCATCTGCTGGCACAAAACAGACAAGTCTCCTTATATCGTAAAGATTTAAGGAGACTTGAAATGCGAGCACAGAATCTTTTCCGCCTGTCCACAACACAGCTGCTTTCATTCAATTACCCATCTATAGGCACCACATCAGCATAGACGTAAGTCGGCGATGTGTTGCTGCTTGTGTGAATTTTGTCATCGTCATCCTTTTTGGAAACGATGTCTCTCTGGACGACTTCTCCCGGTTTTGCTGCGACAGGCGAACTGAACATCGGACCGTCCACGACGCATGTATGGAATTCCCCGTTTTCGCCGAGTGGGTCTACACCGTCTGGCAAATCTGCAAGGAGATCCGCATCGAACCATCGTCCAGCAAAGTCGGCGGGAACTTTGGTGGGATTCAGGGCAGTGATAATAGCGCGCAAGCCGGAAGCGATCATCTTTTCAGCGAGTTGCGTTGTGTCCTCTCCCCATACCGGGAAAATCGGCGTAAAACCGGTGCCTTTGAGTTTATCTTCGCGGTACGCACGGATATCTTCCAAAAAGAGATCTCCGAATGCGAAATGCGATGCTGTCAAATGCTCAGGTAACGCTTCCACCTCAGCGAGAAATTTTCGCATCGCTTCTTCGTAGATTGCGTTGGAACACGGATACGGAATCGGTATCTCGTACAACGGCACACCGAGTTTCTCGGCTTGCTGTTTCAGTGCCCACGCTGGTGTCGAGTGGATAGAGACGCGGTCAAACGTCTTTGTGACAGTCGTAAAGATACCACGTACCTCATAGCGTTCAGACTGTTGACGCAGTGTATGAAGTGCCCACGCCGAATCTTTACCTGACGACCAAGAAACTAAGACCGGCGTAGGGTTGGTCTGTTTTGTCATACTCAAACCTTTCTGTTTGGTTATAGTGCTAAGAAGTTGTTGAGTAGGCTTTTTCCAGCAGCAGTCAAGATAGACTCCGGATGGAATTGCACGCCCCAAATAGGCAAGTCCTTATGCCGAAGCCCCATAATCTCGTCCTGATCTGTCCACGCGGTAATCTCAAAGCAGTCCGGGAGCGTCTCTTTTTTCACGATGAGCGAATGGTAGCGCGTCGCTTCAAACGGGTTATCCAATCCCTCGAAAAGTTCTGTGCCGTTATGGTGTATCATGGAGGTTTTACCGTGCATCAGTCGATCCGCACGGACGACCTCGCCTCCAAATACATCCCCGATGCACTGATGTCCGAGGCAGACCCCTAAAATCGGAACTTTTCCAGCGAAGTGTTGTATAGCATCGTTGGAAATGCCCGCCTCTTTTGGTGTGCAAGGCCCCGGTGAAATGACGACCCGTTCCGGTGCCAGTGCGTCTAATGCATCCAATCCTATCTTCCGACTCCGATGTACCTCTAATTCAGCACCGAGTTCACCCAAATACTGAACGAGGTTGTAAGTAAAGGAGTCATAGTTATCAATCATCAAGACCATATTTTTAATTTTCCTTGCGGTTCGGTAAGGCGGATTTGGACATTGAAGTTCTCTTCCGTAGATCCGCCCTCCACTTCGTTACGGGCTGCCTATCTTTGGAATACGTTTTTTTAACAAAAATCGCCGATTATGCCTCACAATAAGAAACCTTGTTCTGCCAATGCGATAGCGCTGAGCATTGCTCGCGCTTTACTCACGGTTTCGTAATACTCGGTTTCGGGTACGGAATCCGCAACGACACCTCCACCTGCCTGTACATAAGCGATGCCGTCTTTGATAACAGCGGTTCGGATCGTAATCGCTGTGTCTGCGCTGCCGGAAAAACTGAAATATCCGACCGTCCCGCCGTATGTAGCACGTCGTGTTGGTTCAAGTTCATCAATGATTTCCATTGCGCGTATCTTCGGGGCACCGGAGAGGGTTCCAGCGGGAAGGCAGGCGCGCAGCACATCAAAAGCCGTAAGATCTTCACGTAACCGTCCAGTGACGCGTGAAACGATGTGCATCACGTGTGAGAAACGCTCGACTATCATCAGGTCGGTCACCTCAACGGTGTGATATTCACAGACCCGGCCGAGGTCGTTCCGCCCTAAATCAACGAGCATGACGTGCTCTGCCCGTTCCTTCGGATCGGAGAGAAGCATCTGTCCCAACTCTTGGTCTTCCTCAGTCGTTGTCCCGCGCGGGCGTGTCCCCGCAATTGGGACAGTCTGGACAATTCCATCTTCTACCCGCACCATCATCTCTGGTGATGCCCCGACAATGTCGAATCCGTCAAGTTTTAGGTAGTACATGTAAGGCGATGGGTTAATCACTCGCAATGCCCGATATATTTCAAACGAGTCTACGGACACCGGACAACTGAAGCGCTGCGAAGGTACAACTTGGATAATATCGCCTGCAGCTACGTATTCCTTAGCACGCTTGACAACGGCTTCGTAATCGGATTTCGTGAAGTTCGATTGCGGGATTTTATCGGACAGTTCCTCGTATTCGTCACTATTTCTACGTAAATGTGCTTCGGAGGCAGCTGTAAGTTTCTCGACCAATGCCTCAATTTTAGCGAGCGCGTTCGCGTAAGCGGCATCTATATCTCCATCAATATGTGCGTTCGCCACAACCTTAATCTGATGATTTACATGATCGAACACCAGCATCGTCTCAGCAATCATGAAGAAACAATCTGGGAGCTGCAGGTCATCTTTGGTATTATCTGGCAACTCCTCGACGAAGCGTACCATGTCGTAGCTCATATAACCGACTGCGCCACCATGGAATTTTGGTAGTTCTTCGGTGTCAACAGGTCGGTAATTTTCCATTACTTCCTCAAGGGCACGCAACGGATCTTCATATTCTTGAACGACGGTTTCGCCTTTTTCCAAATACTCAATGGTAACCTGATGTCCTTTACTATGGAAAAGCACCGAGGGCTGACTCCCCAAAAAAGAGTAGCGCGCAACGTTTTCGCCACCTTCAACGCTTTCGAGCAAAAAGGCATAATTATCTGGCATCAACTTGTAAAACGCAGATACTGGTGTCTCCATATCTGCCAGAATTGATCGGTATACGGGTATTGTGTTCCCTGATTTCGCTGCTTCGCGAAAATCTTCCAACGTAGGATAATACATTCCTAACTCCTTTTTCATATCTTTAGCCTTATAGTTGCCAGTTATCGGTTGCCTCACAGTGAGAGTTTTTAGTTAAGAAATCTCTTGTTAAACGATTTCCGATAACTTTTGATTATAATGTAGATCGAGATCTTCAAGCGGATGCTAAGATATGAAAACTAACGAAGTTTCGGCGTCTAATAGACAGCATCTGCATCGAAAATCTTTTCACCTACGACACGCGTTGACTCACCGTCGGGGGAGACTTCCCGAAAGAAGCAGGAGCGATAGCCGGCATGGCACGCTGCGACTTTCTGCTCGACCTTTATAAGTAGGGCATCACCGTCACAATCCACTGCGACAGATTCAACTTCCTGTGTATGCCCTGAAGTCTCCCCCTTTATCCACAACTTTTGGCGGGAACGGCTCCAGAAGCAGACACGCCCGGTTGACAGCGTTTGTTTGATCGCTTCGGTATTCATATAACCGACCATTAACACTTCATTATTTGTACAATCTTGAATGACCGCGGCGACTAAGCCATCATTGTCGTATTTGAGTTCAGATAAAATCTTCATACGAATTCTCCTTCTTAAAACAAAAAACCTTATGCTACCCGGATCGGTGTGCATAAGGCTTCAACAGGACTTAAAAATGAAAAACGATAATTTTCGATCTCTATTTCAGTTATCCGTTTAGGCGCACACTCCCCGCAAGCAACTGGACCGCCACCAATGCCAATGGTTGGATACGCTATGCAAGTTGGAGTGTGAACGTACAAGTATCATTTTTCTCACTTTCAGCCAAACGTTTAATTTCAAACACTATTATTAATAATACCACATCTAATTTGTGTTGTCAAATTTTTTACGTTCCTATTCTCTGGACATTTCACAGAAAACTTGCAAAAAATGTTGCAATGTGATATAATATATGCATTACAATAGAATAACTAACGGTTCAGGTGCCGGAGAAAGTCGGAGAATAGGGAAGCGCGGTGAAAATCCGCCACGGCCCCGCCACTGTGAACGATCACAAATACCCGCTGAAAAAACCACTGTCAATTTACTGATGGGAAGGTACAGCGGACGCAAGATCGGAAGTCAGGAGACCTGCCTGGATCGTGTTTCACGCATCTGCTTTCGCGGGAAAGCGGTGGAACAGTGCGTAGCAGTATCCTGTGAGTGTAAGGTATGGTGTCTTCGGACGCAATCGCTGGATTAGCATATATAGAGTGTCGCCACTTCCCCTGTCTTTTCAATGAAAGCAGGGGTTTTTTGTTTCATTACGGAGGTTTTAATGAACAAAGTTGTAGCGGTGCCTCTTGCAAGCGCGCATAGAAAAGTCTCTCGGCGACGTTCCTCGTCTATATCACGTCTCAAGCTACACGCATCTTTCCTAATAGGTGCCTTCCTGTTTACGCTCCTCGTTAGTCCGACCTTTGGGCAAACAGAGGTTCAAGACCTTGCGGTTGTCATAAATGCCCTCACGCATCCCGACTTGGAGATCACCGCTTCACTCTCACTTATTGATCTGATGGAACCGAATGAAAGACGGGCTGTTGACAATGAGATACTCCATTTCAGCAGGGACCCGCTTAGTCGGAGGCGAGCCGTTGGTCTTTCGATTCGGGGACATCTCGCTTATATCCCGACTTTTAACTTACCCATTACGGGTGCTGCAAGCTCCGGTGATAGTATTTTTATTGTCAACTTGGAGGACCGGGAGATCGTTGGCGAAATCCCGATTCAAGAGGGTTCGATGCCTCAGCAGGTCGCGCTTATCAACGCGCAGAAACTATATGTTACCTGTGCAGCGGCGCATGAGGTGCATGTCGTTGACATTCCCAATCGCAATACGACAAAGATCCTGACCGGTGCTTTCAACAAACCGACGGGTATCACGCTTCTCAACGGCAAAGCCTACGTCTCAAATCCTGCATGGGAGTGGGATCCAGAGGCAAGGATGACGACCTATTACGAGAGTCGTGTCACAGTGATTGATACGGCGACAGACATTGTGTTGAAATCCATTCCGGTCCCAACAAACGCAGGCGAAATTTTTAGCGATGGCGAATCGACGATCATCGTCAAAACTGTCGGCAATTACAATGACGTTTTGGGGCACCTCGTTCTGATTGACGCGAATACCGATGAGATTGTGGAAACGGTTAAACTCAAGCTAACACCGGGTTCCTCTGCCCTCAACGCAGAAAAACAGTTGTTCATCCAAGGCAGCTGGCAAAAACCGGGTTTGCTCATCTACGATGTTGCGGCGAAAGACTGGATTCGTGACGAAGATGACACGATTACTAACTTCAGCAACGATGCGGATGTATCTATTAGTGGGGGTTTGACCTTTGCGCCAGATGGAAATCTCTACATTACCCAACCCGACTGGGGAGGTGGGGGTCAGGACTATGTGCGTGTCATGGATGTCACGGATGCATCTCTTCTGCAAACGTATCATGTTGGGCCTGGTGCCTCTATTCTTGCGTTCGCACAAATTATCTCGCGCAACGAAGATGTAAACAACGACGGGATTGTCAATATCTCGGATCTGGTAATCGCGGCTCGGTTCTTGGGGGATCAGGGACCTGGCATCATCGCTGATGTCAATGGTGATGAAGTGGTCAATATCCTTGACTTGGTGCTGATAGGACAAGGGCTTTAACCAATATTCGCGGGCGCGGTTTATAGCTGCGTCCCGTATTCACTCATAGGATTTGTAACCTTTTACCTCAGAAGACGCGCAACGGCAAAAGTGTTCTCAAAGGAAATCATACATGACGCATTTCCTGAATCGAACTACAGTAGGATGGGCACAGTTTCCGGGTAGGTGCGTTTTCAAATCGCACTTACCGCAGGGGAATAAGGTGTTCTGGTGTCTGCCACTGCTCGTTTTCCTAATCAGTTGTGCTTCAACCCCGAAAGAAGAACCGTTTTCATGGAAAGTGACCTTCTTTTCGTTGGGGGCAAGGGCGCAGTTCAGTGCAGAAGCACCCATACAGCGTCTGAATGCCTTTAATGCAGACGGCGTGATGGTCGCACAACTCAACTTCCCTACACCCCCTCGGCAGACAGAGCCACTCTACTTTGAATGGGATGCGGGGGCTCCCTATAGGTTTGAAGCGATCTTGTCCACAGGAAATGTTGACACGCAAAGGGTAACCGCACCGCGCGTATACACACAAGGCAATTTGGAGATTGCTATCCCTTACGGTGCTGCGATGCAGTCGGATTCGGAAAATGGGTCGAGCAGCAATCAAGAAGCACTCGTTTTGCGCGAAAGCGAGATGACAGCCACAGTTCTTGTCACAAACGGGAATGTACCGACAACCTTTGATCTCAAACTTTGCTTGCCTCGGACGTTAACTATTGTTCGATCGCCAGCAGATTGGAAACATGAAACAACTGACACCGAAACCTGTCTTTCTGCTACTGGTAGATTTAACGTTGCATCAGAGGTCTGGTACCGCGAGTTAGTTCTGAGAACATCCGAGGCGAACCAAACAGGCGATCAAGAAATTTCGGGGATTGCTCGCTTTAGAACAGATACTGGGGAGGCGTGGGAACAGCAGGCAACGGTGCAGCTACGGATAGCAACGGTCCCAGAGATCGCTGAAAATCTCTCTATCGCATCGATTGATATGCCTACAGATGCGACAGGTATAGTGGACTCCAGACAGCGAGAAGATACTATCCACCACGCACGTCCGTTATTCAGTTGGCTCGGAACACCACAGACGAATGCGTTCGAGCCGATGACTTACCAGACAATACGGCTACGCAATACGGGTGAAGAGACTATCCATGTAGTCGTCTCATCTGCCAACACAGATATGAAGAGTGGTGCAACTGTTCCGTTTCTCGCGCCTCCAGAAACAGCGAACGGCGGTACAAATCGGAGCATAGCGTTCGCGAGCCTACCAGCAGGCGTGGTTACAGAAATTCCGCTGCCTATCTATTTTCACCCCGTGTATATGAGACAAGGCGCGCCAGAACAGGCGATCCCTGGGGAGTATATGCGTGATATTGCGGTGAAAGTCTGGGGAAGTGACGCGACGATTCTGCGCGAACAACGTCCGCTACACCTTGTCGTTCCAAACCAACAAGCACTATTCATTAGTCTATTAGCGATCTTTAGCAGTAGTATCGGCTTTGCAATCGTCGGACGATTTCACAAGCGGATTTTTGCGGGTTTCACAACAAAACAGATCATTGTCATCGCGCTATTCGGTACGACAGTTTTCGTGGCGGTGATGGTCCCGTCAACGCTGTTCCTGAACTTAATCAGTGCGCTCCTCGGTCCAATCTCTGTGCTGGTGAGTGGTTTGATTAATGAGACACTCTATTATGCCTTGCTGACTGCCTTGTTAATTTATATTAACGGAGATCCGATGCGTTCCAATCGCGCTGACGCAAAACCGAGCAATAAAGGGAGCGGCGTAATCTTGCTCGTCTCAGCGGTGCGCCTACTACTTAGCGGCGTCACGTTCGGACTTTTCACACCGATGGCGATTGTCTATACCGGCACAAGCGTCTTGCTACTCGAAACAGGGTTCCTGTTTGTGCGAGGACGGAGTATATTCGCGTGGGCTGTTGTGCTGGGGATCTGCGATGCCCTCGCTGTCTATGTCGAGCTCCAACTTTCTATGCTATTTTACCGACTTTTCTATGCCGATTGGTACATTGTACTTCGGATCCTGATAGAAGGGTTTATCTATACATTTATCGGTGTGCTTCTCGGTGCGAGATTAGGACGAGGCCTCTGGCGTGTGGCGGATTAATCCTGCTTCTCTAATTTGCCTATAGTTATTTTTTTCGCTGGCGAGGTTTTCAACCTCGTCCAAGAATTGCAGCACAAACATAAGGAATACAATAATGAAGCGAATTCAATTTTTTACTTTCCTCTGTCTGTTCGTCATTTTACCCATTAGCATTGCAACAGCCGAGATAAGTGTGACTTGGATCCGGACAGGTGTCATGCTTGAAGTCCAAGACAAAGAGGATGTTGTAGGCAGTATCAGCGTCGCAACTGTGTCTAACGGCGTAGCACACAAATTAGCTGAAGCCCCAACAGTTACACGTTTCAATACACAGTTCAATTCCAAGCGAATACTGCTCCAATTTCCATGGCAACCCAGCGAAGATTATCAATTTCATTTTCGCTCCAATGATATTAAAGTAACAGCGACTTCTCCACTTAAGCCAACACCATACCTCATCAGCACCGTCGAGTTAGATGGTCTTTTATCGCTGATGGAAAACCTGCGTCAACCTGCAAAACCGACCGCGATTGCCTTAAGGCATGGGAAAGCACCTTATACACATAAATTAGCAGTTGCGACTGATAGTGGGCACCTTGCAGTCCTCCAAACACTCTCAGGCAAAACGCTTTGGAAAACTCGAATCTCGGAAGGCTATGTCAGAAGAATGGCGTTCAGTCCAGATAATTCCCTACTCTATATCGGCGAGCAGGCAGCGGATGGATTCATCTATTGCTATAATTTCGCAGCCGCTGAATCGACACTCCGCTGGAAATATCGCACGGCTGATGACATAGAAACCTCTAAGCCAAGCAACCCCGACAGCGTCTATGCGTGGGTTAGCTACCCCGGTCCAGCGTGTATGCGAACACTATCTAACGGGGACCTCTTGGTCGCGGGTGTGCATTCATGGACACAAAACGGGACACCCCTTAAGAAATCACAACTCTATAGGTTTGACAGTGAAACCGGAAATGTTATCTGGAAATGGCCTCGCGACGGTGCGACGCAGCAGATAATCCGCTGGTTTGATGTAAGTGCTGACGGGCAAACGCTTGCACTCGTAATGGATAGTGGTCATAATCTACAGGGAAGCACAACCGATGGAAACGGTGCGGGTAATGGAAAGCTTGTTGTTCTTAACGCGGAGGACGGAACGGAAAAGTGGCAAGCGGATATTGAACCGCTGCGCGCGTATTTCTCACAGGTCACATTTTGGCGCGGTGTTAGCGTGTCCCCCGATGGTAAATTCATAAACATAACAACAGACGATGGACGTGCGTTCATTTTTGATGTAAATACGTCGGAACCGATATGGCAGGAGAATTTAACGACACCCTTGGAAGTAAGTGGTATCCCTATCGTCGCGACTTCTGGCACGATCGGGGCAACAAGTGCGGCGGCATTCTTCGTTACGGGGGACACCTATATCCCATATCATCTCCGAAAGGGTGCGCAAAAACCATCGGCAGCGCATCCGAACGCGATGACGCTATTTGCCTATTCGTGGACGGGTGAAAAAACTTGGCAGTGGCAACTTGAGAATATGCCGCAAGGTCTACGTATTGATGCGAAGGATCGGTACGCCGCGTTGTCTGTCTCTAAGCGCACGCAGGATCCGAATGAAAGCCTCCACGGCGTGTCGGTATTCGACCTGACAGCAGAGGGTAGCGGCTTATCGAAATACCTGTACACTTATCGAACAGAGGGGCAGCTGCCTTATGATACGCTTGCGATCAGTGAGGATGGCGCGTTCATCGTTGTTGTTGAGGTACCGGTGGTGATGCCAGATGAGACAATGCGTGGGAAGAATCGGGTACATGTGTTGTATTGATTACCCGAAACGTAGTGCAAGTTAATGGAGGCACGGTTTGATTTGTATCTACGGCAGACCAACACCAAAAATGTAAAGGGAACAACATGGTTGTTGTTCCCCTTCGCAATATTATTGTAAAACCTGAAGATATGTTTACACTTTGATAGACAATACCTACCTATATCCCACTGCTGGCGGGGTTTGGAACCCCGCTGCTGTAAAGATAATTGCGGGTTTTACTATAAAAGTAGACAAAATTGTTAAAGATGTTACTTTGCTGAAACCGCCTGCTGCGCGACTGCGTTTTGCGTCGCTACAATCACACTTTGTAATGCCTGAAAATAACTCATCTCAGCCATCTTGATTGTGTGTGTATCTTCGTTTTCGCGTGCGCGTCTGAGTGCTTCCCAACTCAATGCCAGCATTTGGTTGGTTTTCTCTAAGATTCTCCAATCCGTATTTGAAATCATGGTATCCCCCGGAATTGTTACGCTATTGGCGGCTTGTTATTCCGCTCAAACAGCGCATTCAACGCTTCGCTTAGCAGATTTTGGATGCTCGTATCCCTCTCGATGGCGAGTATCTTCAACTGCCGATGCACATCTTTATCGAAATGTCCAGAAATCATCTTTTTGCCTTGGCGGGATGGCGGTACCGTTGCAACAGGGTTCGATGTTGTCGCGACAGCACCTTCACGCTCGCCTGACGGAATTACTACTGTTTTCATGGTGTTAATGCCTCCGCACATGTGCACATGCAAACATGTATACATGTGTGCAAGCATAAAACGTTAGGTTTATCGTTCGGTTTCAGATTTTGGGAGATTTAATTTTCGGTTTTTCGGTGAAAGTTGAGAAGACCGTACACGCGTCGCCTATGAGACTGAAAATAGAACACTAAATGCTTTTATGGTGAATTATAGAAATAAGTTGACATTTATCAATAACCCTGTCCTTTTCAAAGTCTTCAAAGTCCCCCTGATAAGGGGGATTTAGGGGGTTGACTTTAGCATTAAGAATGTCCAAGTAATTCTAAAATCTACCATAGATACCCAGTTTTTCTTGATTAAGATCGGCACGGGTATTAAAATAGAAACACTTATCACGACAATTTTGCTGATTTTGACACGGATAACGAGAAATAGAAAAGGAGACAAGAAGATGAGGAAACTTTTCTTGATTTTCGCGGTTTTTGCGTTTTGTGTTGTAACTTTCGAGGCAACCGCGCAGGTGACGAAGGGCTTACACTTCTACCTGCCGTTCAACGAAGGGAAAGGTGATGTTGCGAAAGATGTCGGTCCGAAAGGATTTGAAGCCGAACTCCACGACAGCGCGAAATTTGTTGCGAAAGGCAAGGTCGGTGGTGCGATCGAATTTTCGGGTGGACCTGCACTGATAATGGATCCTGGGGGTCAGAGCGAACTCTATGTGGAACACCTGACTGTCGCCGTTTGGATACATCCTTTTGAAATATCGGATGTCGCGCTCGGTAATGGACACGTCTATGGGAACATCTTTTACGACAAATCGGGCACAAGCGACGATAACGTCGAATTTGGACTCGGTAGCGGTGAGGGATTATATTGGTACATCAATTCCGGTCAAAAGAAGATGGGACCTTTCAACGGTGCCGATGTTGATACGACGGTTTCGCTGCCGAATTTAGGTTTAAAACCGAAAAACTGGTATCATGTCGTCGGGACTTTTGATGATGAAAGCCTTAAAGTCTACGTTGATGGTGAACTTGTCGGTGAGAAAGCGACACCCAATAACGGTCCTGTGATGGTCTGGAACGACAACAACATCGAAATCGGTGGACGACCCGATACGAACGGTGGTGCCAATCTCTATAAAGGCTTACTTGACGAATTGGCGGTATACGATCGCGCGTTAACGGCGGAAGAAGTTGAGACGGTCATGAATGCAAGGGACATCCTGACCGTGGACATTACTGGTAAATTAACGACGACATGGGGTGCACTCAAAACAAGGTAGTAGGCATACTCCGTATGCCGTCAACAGTATTTCTCGCGAAACCGGTGCGGTTTTCCAACCGCACCGTAGGTTTTAAGCTGCTAATAACATTTACTGATAGTCAATAATTGCTGCAATTACCGCGCCAATCTCCGTCATAAGTGTCGCAGTAAACCTTCCGCGCCGTTTACAAAAGCGTTGCACATCTACACTCTTGACTTGAAGGATATCAACCGCTGACACCTTTGTCAAGCCATTGGTCCTATTAGGTTGGACCCTAACGAGCCAGATATTGTGCGAAAACTTGGCTTGCCAATTTGTGATTGGAGCTACTAACTTAATTGGTAACCGTCCTATGCTGTCAATACTTATGACTACAGCAGGACGTGTTTTTTGAATCTCTGCCCAATGGTCGGGTCGAAGTCTACATCCCACACTTCTCCCCGACGCGGATTAGGGAGTATCGTATTCGACAATGGGCCCTCCTTCCCATTCCCGCCACTCTGTATCGTTTTCGTAAAAATCCGCCATCTCCTCCGCTTGTTCGCTTAGGATACGCTCTCTTTCTTCTTTTGGCAGTTTTAAGAACTGATGACGTTCGCTAAATGACCAGTTAACAGATGGTTCGGCCGCATAATTAAGAAGTTGTTCGGCTTCTGTTTTGGTTATTAATTCTTCGGATTCATCGGATTCCCAGAGGTTATCAAACCACTCTTTCAGATCAGAGCAATCCGTTTTACTGTCAACTTCGAGGTTGAGTTCAATATTGCTTGTAGTTTCGCTTAATCCTAAACCACGCACGGTGAAGTTTGAGCTTCCGATAATTGCATCTTCAGTCTTATCGTTCTCTATATAATACATCTTGCCGTGCAGGAAATTTGATTTACGGACTGAACGGATCTCCACCTTTTCTTTAATCCAGTCGGCACAAGCCTTAGCAACTTCTTTTTGCGGGAGATAATTTTGGAGTTTTAACCCTGATTCGGCGAGTTGGAATGCCTTGCTTTCGGTTTTGTCTGGATCAACGTCAATAAAACTGGGTTCGCCGAAGAGAAATCGGAGTTTCTTGATGTTCGTCAATTCGTCTTTAAGCTTTTCAAAGGCGTAAATGGTGAAATAGGCGGAGACGATGGAAAGGGAAGAACCGTCTTGGATTTTATCTCGCAGAAAGTCGGCGACGGTGCCGTACATGCTGTTGTCTCGGATACGGGAGGTTTTTGACATTGTGTTTTGTTTTCTGGATGAACACCGTATCACAGATCAAAAGATGTTGCCGTGCAATATTCAACGCGATACTTACTCATCCGTGTCGTCAGTTTTCAGGAAATCCGAATTTAACTTCTGTTTGTCGTTCAGGCGTAAAAATTTCACACCTTGCTTTTTGAGTTCTTCCTGTCTACGCATTACATCGGCACAATACTTATGAACGTCATGATCGAAGCGAGCATTAACTCGTCGCTTCGCTTCGTGGACTTCTTCGAGAATCTTGTTCATGTTTCAATCTCCAGTAATTGCTTTGGTGTTAGAATTTTGACCGGAAAATAACCTGCTACTCTACAAACCCGATTAAACTGAATTACCTGATTTGGATTGGCAAGATGTCTAAGGTTCCACGTAGCCAGATATGGTACTGCATTTACGGTAGCTACCGCCACATATATTGCATCGCTTTCCTGATCCGGAGGCAGAGCTCGTGCTTGGAGCAATAACTCAGCGAGAAACTCAACTTCCTCTGTGATTTCAAGCAGCCCTAATTTTTCAATGGCTTGCAATCTGAGTTTTACTTTATCCTGCCGTCTTCCGGCTTGAATTTCGTCTATAACTCGCTGCGAAATAACCAACTGAAACCGTTTGTCTTTCCATAAGCGAGAAGTTACCTCTTGCATCTCAACAATATCAGGTTCCGTCCCGTGTTCTCGGATTAGGAAACTTGGAATTGACGTATCTAAATGGACAAACACAGTGTTTCAATTACACTTCCGTTTAACAGAATAGCATCACAGGTACAGCAAAGCGAAATGCTGAAGGCAACAAAATTGATTTCTCTAACCATCCAGTTGAAATCAACCCCTTCCAACCTATTTGTATTATAAAACATTTCTCTATAACATTCAAGAAAAATCGTCCAAATTTATCAAGTGGACAACTAACATGCTAGGGGTAGCGGATTTTCCTCTATGGTGGGTCAACTTTGTCTTTCAAAGGCACATCTGAATCTCAGTGACAGATCGCTATTATCCAAGAATCTCAACCAGAAAGTTCCGTTATAGAGATTGAATTTTCATAATACCAATCGTGTTCATAATTTACAAGCATAAAAATCCAAAATGTGCTATACTAATTGCAGATTGTAATGGAAATAATAGGAGAAAAAAATGACGAAATGGACACTATGCTTGGCGACAATTCTCTGTTTGGGAATCGCTGCCTACAATAGCAACGCAAGAGAACTCACATTAGACGATATTTTCCCAGCGGATCGGGTGATAGATGTGCAAATTACCGTTACACAGCGGGATTGGGATACAATCCGGTATCAGGGACGAGATTTTATGACGGCACTCGGTGCGTCCCGACAATTTAAGCCGATGGAGCGTCCGTATACCTACGTTGAGGCGAGTGTCAGTATTGACGGGGTCGTTTTCCCGAAGGTCGGACTGCGTAAAAAAGGGTTCATCGGTTCGCTGAGCCACACGCGTCCATCCCTGAAAATCAAACTAAATCATGTTGATAAAAAGGGTGGAATTGAAGGATTGACGAACCTGACACTCAATAACAACAAGCAAGACACGAGTTTAATGAGCCAGTTTATGGGGTATGCGCTCTTTAATGCAATTGGATCGCCCGCGCCGCGATGTGCATACGCGAAGGTGACGGTGAATGGCGAAAGTCTTGGCATTTATTCGCATGTAGAGACTGTTCGTAAACCGTTGTTGAAGCGCGCCTTCGGTAATAGTAAGGGTGTCCTTTATGAAGGGACAGTTGTGGATTTTTATGAGGATTGGGAAAACAGTTTTGAGCACAAGCGTGGTAACGACGAACGCGGTAGGGCACAAATTAAGGCCTTAATCGACGTTCTGGCGGACCCAAAAGCAACAGAGGCTGACATCGGCGCGTTGGTGGATTTGGGCTCGTTTTATAGGTTCTGGGCAACTGAAGGGTTAGTCGGATTTTGGGACGGTTACTCTGGAAATAAAAACAACTTTTTCGCCTATCTGAACCCTGAAGATAACAAATTTTATTTCATTCCGTGGGGGATGGACTCTATCTTTACAAAGATGAGTAAGCTTGAGTTCATGAACGACCGGCGCGCGCCGATTTCAGTCAAGACGCAGGGCTTGATTGCATACAAATTGTATCAATTTGAGACTGGCAGGCAACGGTATGCGGAAGCACTTACCAAGATTTTAGACAATCATTGGAATGTGCCAGAATTGTTAGCAACGTTAGACAAAATGGCTGTAATGGTTGAACCGCATTTAGCACCTGCCCAGCAGACGATTGAGGAAGAGTGGGACGGAAATAGAGGTGGGTGGGGAAAATCCAATAAACCGACCTTTGCCAGCGAGTTAGATAAAGTCCGAGACTTCATCCGTAACCGCGCAAGTGATGTCCAAGCAGAAATTGCTAATGGGATGCCGGTATGGCGCAGGCCACCGGATCCGCCGTTCGCGATTCCAGAGGATGGCGATTTTTCAAAAGGGTTTCAAAAATTAATAGAAAATACCTTAGCAGGTGCCGCACGCGATGGGGATCTGGAAGCCATCAAGCAACACATAGCGGAAGGTGCTGATGTGAATGCGTTGCATTTTGATATGCCGCCGTTGACATGGACAGCGATGATGGGGCAGACAGAAGCCGCTGAACTGCTACTCCGACACGGTGCGAACATTAACGGCAGAAACAAAGACGAAAATACTGCGTTACACCTCGCTGTGTTTTTAGGGCGCGCTGAAATTACCGAATTCCTTCTAAAAAACGGAGCGGATATCAACGCAAGGAATGATGATGGCGCGACCGCTATAGACATCTTAGGTGTACCCTGGGAGATGACACAATTTCTAACAAAACCCATGGGTATAGCGTTGGAACAGGAACAGTTTGAAGATGGAAGAGCCAAGATTCGGGAGATGTTTGGCACTGCCCCGAAACTCGGTGTCAAAACTGTGCCGAATGTCCAAGACAGTAATTCAAAAGATTTATGGGCAGCAGCCCGTACCGGCAACCTACAGGCGATAAAACGCCATATTGAAGAAGGCGGAGATATCAACGCTTTGGACAATGGGTTCCGATTATCAGCGATAGCATGGGGGACACTGCACGGACAGACTGAAGTTGTCCAATTCTTGATTGAAAACGGTGTTGATGTGAATTTAAAAAATGGTGATGGTACGACACCGTTACACAGCGCGGCATTCCTCGGAAGAGTTGATGTAGCGAAACTTCTGCTGGAAAACGGAGCGGATGTCAAAGCACGTAACAACGATGGTGCAACACCCGTGGATGTTTTGTCCGTTGATTGGGAAACCACTGCCTTCGTCTGCAGCTTGATCGGCATAGATATTGAAGAGGCAGAGATCGCGGTCATGAAAAAGGGCAGAAACGAGATTGCGAAACTCTTTGGCGTTGATGGTGTTCTCGGTGAAGCAGGTGCGTTTTCAGCGCAGCGGTTGTCAGAAGCGGCGTTTACCGGTAACATCGCAGCGATGAAACAGATGTTAGTCGACGGAGCAGATCCGAATACGAAAGATCCACAATCTGGAAGTACGCTATTGGCGACAGCTGCATTGATGGGACACACCAAAATTGTGGCATTGCTCCTTGAACACGGTGCCGATGTGAATGTGAGAAGTCGTGACGGTGGCACGGCACTGCATGCAGCGGCTTTCCTTGGACGTGCTGAGACAGTGAAGTTGCTTCTTGAAAAAGGTGCCGATGCCACACTTAAAAATGGCATGGGTAGCACGGCGATAGATGGGGCAAAGTTAGACTGGGCATTCACCAAAGGTATTATCGGTATGCTACGAATTGAGGTGGATGAAGCAAAGGTGAAAGCGGGCAGAACCGAAGTTATAAAGCTTATTTCCCAATAGAATAAAAAATAAATTCTACAAGCGAGGAAAAATCAATGCTTAATTCACAGGCGAACCCTGAGTCGACTCCAGACATCACGACACACGGAACCCCGATAACGCAGGAAGAATTTCTTGAAAATGATTTCGAGGGTTATGAATATGTAAAAGGAGAATTAGTTCCTATGGCACCACCATCCATGGAACATGGTGAAATAAGTATCAAGGTGATTCGGTATTTGGATTTACATGTTCATACACATCAGTTGGGACATTTGTATACTGCTGAAACAACGTTTCAATTGGAGGACCGTGTCGTGAAACCAGATGTTGCGTTTGTTTCAACAAACCGGCTGCCCGAGGACAGACGTCAGGGGTCGCCTGTCCCCCCGGATCTCGCCGTAGAAATAGTTTCACCGACAGATATGCACTATGATGTCACCGAAAAGGCGTTCGCCTATCTGAAATCCGGAACACGTCTCGTCTGGGTGATTGAACCGGTCGCAAAGACGGTAATGGTCTATCGTTCTGAAACAGATTTCACACTGCTTACCTGTGAAGATACACTGACGGGTGAAAATGTTGTCGAAGGGTTTACGTGTCTGGTCGCGCAACTGTTTGAATAGAAAAAGCGGATGGAGGCACGTCGCATGAATCAACGGTATGAATGCCGTGTGGCATTCCCCGGGGCGTGTATGCCGCAAAACGGAGTACTAAATGGCAAAACCGATTAACTACACTGACATCTTAGAAACCGGTGATAGTGAGATTTATGATATTCAGACACACGCCGCCGGTCCCGAAGGCAGTCTACCACTTACAGAAGAGATGCTCCTCAATCGACCAAGTGGCGACGTATTTGGCTTGACCCATAACGCTGCCATGGGATGGGTGCCGTCGGAGTTGCGACGCGAGGAATTCCTGATTCTCAGCACACAAGGCGGGATCCGCGCACCTGATGGTAGTCCGATCGCACTTGGATATCACACCGGGCATTGGGAGGTCGGACTTCTCATGCAGGCGGTCGCACACGAATTGAAGAACCTCGCGGCGATCCCGTTCGCAGGCTACTGCTCCGATCCGTGCGATGGACGGACACAAGGGACTGTCGGGATGATGGACAGTCTTGCTTACCGAAACGACGCTGCACAAATCTTCCGCCGACTCATCCGTTCCTTACCCACACGGAAAGGCGTTGTCGGTGTTGCCACGTGCGATAAAGGCTTGCCTGCGATGATGATGGCACTCGCTTCAATGCGCGAACTCCCCGCTGTTCTCGTGCCAGGTGGCGTGACGTTACCGCCCACAACAGGCGAAGACGCTGGGAAAATCCAGACAATCGGTGCCCGTTTCGCTCACGGTGAGATCAGCCTGCAAGACGCAGCAGATATGGGATGCCGTGCGTGTGCGACTCCGGGGGGTGGTTGTCAATTCTTGGGAACTGCGGCGACTTCACAGGTCGTCGGTGAAGCCTTGGGAATGAGTTTAACACATACGGCATTGGCACCCTCTGGTCAGAACATCTGGTCGGATATGGGGTTGCGTTCGGCACGCGCTGTTGTGAACTTAGCAGCGAAAGGATTGACAATGAAGGATATCGTCACACCGGCGGCGATTCGGAATGCTATGGTCGTGCATGCAGCGTTTGGCGGTTCAACGAATCTCTTGTTGCATATCCCAGCGATTGCACACGCTGCAGGACTCCAACGTCCGACAGTGGACGATTGGACTGAAGTGAATCAGAGCGTCCCGCGCCTTGTTGATGTGCTGCCGAATGGGCCGGTTGGACATCCGACAGTCCGAGTCTTCCTTGCCGGTGGTGTGCCTGAAGTGATGCTGCATCTACGTGAATTGGGATGCCTCAACGAAGACGTACTCACGGCGACAGGTGAAACCCTTGGGAGCAACCTTGACTGGTGGGCAGCCTCTGAACGGCGCGAGCGCGTCCGAGAAATTCTGGAAGACCGGGATAACGTTGCGCCTGACGCGGTAATTTTGAATCCAGATGCCGCGCAAACCGCTGGATTGACGAGCACTGTTACATTCCCACGGGGCAGCCTCGCACCCGAAGGATCTGTCATTAAAAGCACGGCTATCGACCCAAGTGTTGTCGATGCAGACGGCGTATATCGGATGACGGGACCGGCGCGTGTCTTTGTTCGGGAGTCTGATGCAATACAATCCATTAAAGGTCAAGGTGAAAGTAACGTTCAACCCGGTGACATCATGGTCCTGTGTTGTCGCGGTCCACAAGGCACAGGAATGGAAGAAGTATATCAAGTAACAGCAGCATTGAAACACCTTTCATTCGGTAAAAACATCGCCTTGATTACGGACGCACGGTTCTCTGGTGTGTCAACGGGCGCATGTATTGGGCACGTCGGACCGGAGGCACTCGCTGATGGTCCCATCGGGAAAGTGCTGGATGGTGACATCATTCAGATAGAGGTCGATACCCGACGACTTGTAGGACGTATTGATTTGGTCGGGCATGGAGACGAAAATTTCGGTGCCGAGGCGGGCGAGCGTGTATTGGCAGAACGGCAACCGCGGCCGGATCTCTCATCGGATGAAGCGTTGCCAGACGACACGCGACTTTGGGCAGCCTTACAATCCGTAGGCGGTGGTACATGGGGAGGCTGTGTTTACGATGTAGACGCGATCCTCAATGCCCTAGACCGATAACTATTATGGAAGGAAGTTAACAGTTAACAGTCACCAGTTACGAGTTACCAGAAAAGAGGCTTTTTCTTACTGGCAACTGGTCACTGGAAACTTGAAACTTGAAAACGTGAAATCCAAGACGAACCTCACCGAACCGCAAGGAAAATTAAAACATTGGGTGCCGCCGTTTCTGTACATGGTACTCATTTTTGTCGTTTCGTCCTTGGAACAGCCGCCGCTGCCGATGCCAGAATTTGAGTGGCTGACGATTGACAAACTTTATCATTTTATTGAATATGCTATACTGGGTGGACTCCTCGCCTTAGCTTTCGTGAAAGCAAAGCCCGCAGTCATGCCATCAAAACTTATATGGCTTGCCGCAGCGGTGCTCTCAATTCTCTATGGCGCAAGCGATGAGTGGCATCAGACCTTCGTCCCCGGCAGATTCGCTACGATCGCAGATTGGGTGGCGGATGTGATTGGATCAATTGCCGGCGTGCTGGCAGTTTATCTCTATTATACAATACCTTCGCCAATTTATCCGGGTCTGATTTGATTTGAAGTGTAATGAATAGCACCGAGAGCACCCAGATGTTCAGCGATGTTGTCAATAACAATCGTATCAGGTTTTTGCGGAAGTATTTTTAATGTTTCTTGTAA
>JAJEDN010000047.1 GCA_022821495.1 Candidatus Poribacteria bacterium | reverse complement strand
TCCTAAGCAGAAAAGGAGGTTCATTTTTTAGCATCCTTTCACAACAGTAGTGTGTTTATGAAAGGATACCTGCTTTTCTGCTTTTTCGCATTATAATTCTAAATATTGTCCAAACTATAGTAAGTTATAAGTTATAAGTTTTGTTTCTGATGTTTGACGTTTCTTTGTAAAGGTTGTTACCCAATTGAAGTACCGCCCGTTATCAAAAGCGGCTTATAGTAAAGCCCGAAAATAGATTGACATTTACCAAATCTCCAGATTCCCCCTGATAAGGGGGGTTAGGGGGGTTGTACCGATTAAGGTGTCCAATTAATTACGGATTTCGCTATAAATCATCGGAAACCTCTTAACTTATAACTTATAACCAACAACTAAAAACTATTACCAAGGTGATCAAAATGCCTAACAAGTTATTTCAAAGATCGAGGGAGCGAGCCAATTACTGCCTTCTCTCGCTCTCTATTTTTCTCCTAACGATTAGTGTCGCTTATGCCCAGGTTGTACCAGCACTCTCAACTGTTTCTCCCCAAGGCGCGCAACAGGGAAAAAATATAGAAGTTACCCTTACAGGCAAAAATCTTGATATAGCGACAGCCATCTGGTTCAGTGGCAACGGGATCACCGCGGAAATTAGACAAGGCACACAGCAAGCAGCAGTGCTCTTCAACGGTGCAGGTGTCTCCGGACGTATACCTACCGATGCACAGTTAGCCGCTTCCCTAACGATTGCCCCCGACGCACCACTCGGAATACAACAGATGCGTATTGTTACACCTTACGGTGTTTCCAATGCACTGAACTTCGTTGTCGGTAGCCTGCCGGAAATATCCGAAAATGAAGCAATCGAAAAGACTGAAATGTCAAACTGGTTGGAATTGCCAGTCACCGTGAACGGTGAGATCGCATCTATTGATGATGAGGATCGTTTCAGTTTTGACCTGAAAAAAGATGCAAGACTCATCTGTGAAGTGACGGCGCAACGGTTAGGATCGCCACTTGATTCATATCTCGTCCTCCAAGATGCTAATGGTGCCGAAGTTGCTAACAGTGGACAGGGCAACGGGTTAGACTCCCTCTTAGATTACATCGCTCTTGAAACGGGTAAATACACGCTTCATATCCGAGATATCCGCTACAAAGGTGGCAACGGATTTCGCTATCGGTTAAGTATCGGTGAATTACCTTACCTTGAAACAATTTTCCCACTTGGTGCGCAACGCGGAACGGATAATGCGATTGCTGTTACGGGCGCGAACCTTGGAACTGTGAACGCTATACAGGTCGCAATAGATGCCGAAACACCCAAAGGTCAACAGACGCTCAGGGTACAGACACCTTCTGGATTGGCAAGCAACTCGCACCCCTTCTCTATTGGAAGTCTGGCGGAAATGGCGGAAACTGAACCCAATAATACGGCTGAGAAAGCAAATGCTGTAAACGTTCCGATAACAATCAACGGAAAAATTGACGATTTAAACGACAGTGCTTCGCTTTCAGGGGATATTGATCGGTTTTCATTTGAGATAAAAGAACCGCAACTGCTCGTTTTTGAGGTCGAAGCTCTCAGGCTATCATCAAAACTTGATGCACTCCTCACACTCTATGGTGCAAAGAAACAGATGGAAACCGGGACCGACATGGAAACCTACAATGCAGCGGAAGAACAGGTCTTGATGGTGAATGATGATGCCAGCGGTACTGACGCACGCGTTGAATGGAATTTCACGGAAGCTGGAAAGTATTCTATCGCTATCCGAGATCTGAACAACCAAGGCGGTGAAACCTATCCTTATCGTTTAAACATCCGCCCGTTGGAACCAGACTTCACACTCAGCGCAGTTGTCCTTGACAGTCAGAACCGACCGTCGGGTTTAGATAGCCCGCGCGTGAGTCGAGGCGGCACCTTCACAATGCAAGTGAACGTTGGTAGGCTCGATAGACACGTCGGTGCCATCCGTTTACACTGTCCTACGCTGCCGAAAACATTTGAAGTGAGTCCTGCTGTCGTTGAAGTCGGTCAAAACAAGGCACTGCTGACAGTAACAGCACCGTGGGATGCCCCGCTTGGTCTGATGCCTTTTACTGTTGCTGGCATCTCGGCAGTTGGCAGCCGGCAGGTAGAACGCACCGCAGTACCCTCTCCGATGCTGCTAACAGTGATGGAGGCTCCCGAATTCACACTGACGCTTGCCGAGATTAGCACAAGTGTCACACATAATAAATCGGTCAGCTTGCATGTAACGGCGAATCGGCGTGCTGACTTCACAGGTCCCATCACGCTCTCGGTCGTAGGCTTACCCCCACGAGTGACTGCAGCAGCTGTCAATATTGCCGAAGGTCAAAACGAAGCCGTGCTCTCAGTAAAAGCCGGAAGTTTTGAACGAAGAGAACAATTTTCTGTCGTACCCGTGCCGGGTATCAACTATATCTCTGTTGTTGGTACGGCGAAGGTCGGCAGGGAGACAGTTAGCCAATCAACGCCTGCCATTCCGTTGACAATTCTTGAAGCACCTTTCATTGTAACGGTGGAGCCTTTACGTTTTAGTATTGTCTTCCCCGCAACGGTCGCAGCAAATGGAAACGCGGACGCTATCGCACAAACAGGCACCGTGGCGATTGCAGCAAACCCGACCGCAGATTTAAACGACAGCGCTTCGCTTTCCGAGTCTTCTCTGCGAGGGGAGAGCGAAGCACCAGCAACAAAGGAAGCGATACTCACGCTAACAATCGTTCGGCAGGGCGGTTTTACGGATGAAGTCACACTGACACCACTCAATTTGCCAGAAGGGTTCACCACGGAAGCCGTTACGATCCCTGTGAATGAAACTGAGATAAAAGTGCCGCTGAAGGCACTCGGCTCCTTAGAAGATAAGACGTATCAGTTCAAATTCCGAGGTTCAGCAACAATCAACGGTAAAGCCTTTGAACAGGATAGTCCTATCCTCAATGCAAAGATCATCCATTGATTAGTTTTTAGTTGTTGGTTATAAGTTATAAGTTTTGTTTCTGATGTTTGGCGGTGCTTTGTAAAGGTTGTTACCCAATTGAAGTACCGACCGTTATCAGAAGCGGCTTAAATAATCGGAAATCTCTTAACTTATAACTTATAACTTATAACTTATAACTATATGCCAGAATCCCCCTATACACTTATTTATCAAGATGAGACCACCTCAGCCCGGATCGGTAAACTCCAGACAGCGCACGGCGTTGTGAATACGCCGATATTTATGCCTGTCGGGACGCGCGGGACGGTGAAAGCCTGCACACCCCAAATGCTATCCGACCAGATTCAGGCGGAAATTATTCTCGCGAACACCTATCACCTCTACCTACGTCCCGGACACGAAATCGTCCAAGAATCGGGCGGATTGCATGCGTTTATGGGATGGCGGCATCCTATCCTGACCGATAGCGGCGGATTTCAGGTTTTTAGTCTTGGTCCCTTACGCACAATCTCGGAAGAAGGGGTGGCGTTCCGTTCTACAATAGACGGCACCGAACACTTTATCTCTCCCGAACGTTCGATCGAGATCCAGAACGCGCTCGGCGCGGATATTATCATGGCGTTTGACGAGTGTCCTGCATTGCCAAACGACTATGCGTATCTTAAAGGTTCGATGGAGATGACGTTGCGGTGGGCAGCACGCAGTAAAGCGGCACATCAGAAAGCGAAGTACTGTCGTTTAAATCCCGATCAACTCCTCTTTGGCATTGTGCAAGGCGGTATGGAACGCGATCTACGTCAAGCGAGTGTAGACGGCACAGTGTCAATCGGTTTCCCCGGATATGCTATCGGCGGTTTGAGTGTTGGTGAAGAAAAGGATTTGATGTATGAAACGCTCGCTTATGTCGCCCCGCTCTTACCAGAAGATAAACCACGCTACTTGATGGGAGTCGGCACACCTGAAGATTTGGTCTACGGTGTCCGCTGCGGGATTGATATGTTCGATTGTGTGATGCCGACTCGAAACGCACGCAACGGCTCCCTATTTACGACGGAGGGTATCGTCCGCATCCGTAACTCGAAATACAGACGGGATTTCAGTCCCTTGGATCCAGAATGTACCTGTTATACCTGTCAAAACTTCACACGGACGTATCTTAGACACCTGCATATTGAGAATGAAATCCTCGGTTCGCAGCTACATACATTGCACAACTTGCATTTTTATCTCAGTCTCATGCGGGGCATCCGACGTGCCATCCGTGATGGAAGTTTCGCAAAACTTGCAGATCAACCAGATATCGGCGCGCTGGTGAAGTTAGGGCAGCTTTTTTAAGTTTCCTTACTGAACCGCAAGGAAACTTAAAAATTGACTGCCGTTTCTGCGATAAAAAGTAGATATATAGACTATTTTACATTATCTGTAGTGTTAGTTGCGGACACGATGTTCCAAAGCAGTACCGTTCCATCTTCACTTCCAGTTGCAAGTGTTTTACCATCAGGACTAAAACTCACGTCCTTAACACTGGGGATATGTCCCCAATATATTGCTGTTGGCTGTCCTGTGGTTGTATCCGACAGTCGCAAGGCATGGTCTCCCCCTCCGGTTGCAAATATTTTACCACCAGGACTAAATCTCACACGCCGAATAGAGTCGTGATGCCCTTTTGCTTTTAGTTGTCTTGTTTCAACATTCCAAAGCCACCACTGGAATCCACCAGCACTTGCGAGTGTTTTTCCATCCGGACTGAAACTCACGCTCAGGACACGGCCAGAATGGCCTTGTGCTCTGAGTAAATCAATTTCTCTCTTGGTCCGCCACTGGACACCCGAACCATGAGACTTAAGAAAATCTAACGCTTCACCCGTCTGTGCGTCATAAATCCAAATTCCGGTGTAACTGGTTATTGCCAAACGTGTGCCATCTGGTGAATACGCAAGATTACCAGATATCTCCCCTTTACCAAGACGCGCTATGGCTCCTGCCGGTAGGCCCCACTGCGTGTAATCCTGGGCTAAGGTTTTTGATAGAGATTGGGTTAAAATGACAAGTAGCGTCAGAAACATGAAAAATAGTGTCTTTTTCATGATGAAGTATTTCCCGTTTTGGTGAATGGTTGATGACGATGGCGATGGCAGTCTATCCAACCAAATATTTAAACACAGAGGAGAGATTGTCGTCAGGAGAGTAGAGTTGGGAAACGTTCAATTCGTTTTCGATGAGGAGTTCGGGGAGCCGGGCATAAAAAGCATCAGGCTTAGCAGTTTCGATAATAATATCATCTGCTGCGTCTGTTCCTAATTCAGCTACAGCGTCACCGTTATTGACAAAAGTTACGCTCAGGATGTCTGGAAAAGGCAAACAGACTTGCGCCAAACGACGTGGTTCATCTGTGCTTAAATAAACCTTATGCGGATGTTCATCAATGAGTTCGCGAATATCGGAGATGGTGCCTTCAGCAAGAATACGGCCTTGATGAATAAGCAAAATCGTCTCCGTTAACGCTTCAATTTCATAAAGAATATGACTCGAAACAACGATGCTAATACCTTTATCGGCAAGGTCTTTCAGCAGCGCAAGGACGTGCCGTCTCCCATTCGGGTCTAAACCTGTGAGCGGTTCATCAAGAAATAGGAGTTCCGGTTCGTGCACCAACGCCTGCGCGAGTTTAATCCGCTGCCGCATCCCTTTGCTATAGGAACCGATAGGTCGGTCCTTTGCTGATAGCATGTCCACTGTTTCCAGTACCTGTAGACTCCGGGATTCCACCTCTGATGTGTCGTATCCGCTTAACGTCGCAAAAAAAGTAACAAACTCATGACCGCTCATGAATTGATATGCCAATTCTATATCCGGGCAGTAGCCTACCCGCCGAGTCAGTAGAGGATTATTCCATACCGGTTGGTTCAGAACCTTTACCTCACCTTGATTCGGTTTAAGTTGCCCCGTCATGAGTTTGATTAAACTGGTTTTGCCTGCACCATTTGGGCCCAATAAGCCGGTTATTCCGGGACGGATCGTGAGCGTTACATCATTCACTCCCATAACTTCGCCATACCATTTAGATAGATTTTCTGTGTGGACAATTGCTGTGTTATTCATAAATAGTTGTTAGTTCTTAGTACGCTTCGCTTTAGGTTATAAGTTAAGAGGTGTCGGGATTATCAAAAATCTCTTGTAACTTATCAATACCTTCGCCAATTTATCCGGGTCTGATTTGATTTGAAGTGTAATGAATAGCACCGAGAGCACCCAGATGTTCAGCGATGTTGTCAATAACAATCGTATCAGGTTTTTGCGGAAGTATTTTTAATGTTTCTTGTAA
>JAJEDN010000098.1 GCA_022821495.1 Candidatus Poribacteria bacterium | reverse complement strand
ACGGACACTATCATTATATACTCGACACGTCCCCCTGATAAGTGGGATTTAGGGGGTTTCTTCGGTAAGCAATCCTTTCACGGGCACGATCATTAGATACTCAACAAGTCCCCCTGATAAGGGGGATTTAGGGGGTTTCTTCGGTAAGCAATCCTTTCACGGGCACGATCATTAGATACTCAACAAGTCCCCCTGATAAGGGGGATTTAGGGGGTTTCTTCGATAAGCAATCCTTGTTGGAAATACTCTCAAACTATTTACGATTTGTGCTGGAGGAGAAGTCCGATGCAACGGCACCTGAAAAAAATACTGATTGCAGTCGCAATACTAACAGCATTAGGGTTTCCAACCGCACAGGCTGAAGAGAGCGGACTATTATTGCACTGGAAGAATGGGGATATGCTGCCAGGGCAGCTAAACGGCGGCGGTTCAGGAGCGATCCACTGGGCATCCCCCTACTTTTTGGACGACCTTGTGCTTGATGTCAACGTATTGGATTCAGTCGCTTTTCTGAAGCCATCGGTGTTAATAACCGAAGCGTTTCGTGTTGACGCTATCTCAGGCGATGTCTGGATGGCAGACCTTATTGATTCCGATGACGATACCTTCCTCTTTTCCAGCAAGCGGCACGGCCAATTTCGAGTGAAGCGTTCAGCAATTCATAGGCTTGATAGACTTGAGCGACAGGAACGCCACGACTTCCTTTTCGACGGTTCCCAACTGGCGAATTGGCAATCATCTAAACCCAAAAAAGATATGACCGACCTTGCGTCTTTGTTCCTCGATAGTGTTTCCTCCAACTGGTATTCGGATACCGAGGGACATCCACGGACAAATGTCGCCAGGGCGGAAATCTTCCACGCGCTCAACTGGCCCCAACGTTTTGAGATTGAATTAGAGTTAACATCCGATACGCAACCGCCGAACTTTGTTTTTGCCTTTGGTCAAGACCTCTACCAAGCAGTGCGGTTAGAAATCTGGAAAAACGAACTCGTGGCTGTGCAAGGCACGCTGTTTAAATCTGTGTTGGTGGTTCAACCGGAACAACGGAACGTCCGTTTGCGACTTGTTTACGATGAAAGCACGGGTGTGCTAACGGTATCTGACTTTGCCGAAAATTTACTGCTGAAGTTAGAGGGGGTCAAACCGACGACTGAAAGACCCGGTCTCTATTTTCAGAACAGAGGCGAAGATCTGACAGTGCGACGGTTACGCGTTTACCACCAGTTTGCTCAGCCAGCAGCGCAGCAACTTGATCTTTCCAAGCCGCGCGTCTACATGAGAAATGGCGAGGTAATTCAAGGCAAATTGTTTGTTCAGAAAGACAATGGCTATGTCCTTGATATAGATGGAACGCGCCGAGATGTCGATCTGCTACAGGTTACCCGCGCTGTTCAACCCGGAATTCCGCTGATTATATCGGATCAACCCATTACTTTGGAATATCCGGGCGGGGTAGTATTGCGTGGTAAACTTGTACAGGTGAACCCTGACAGCGTACGACTCCAGACCGCATTCGCGGATGAACCGATAACCTGTTCGTTGGTAGATGCTTCAAGACTCCGTTTTGAAACATCTACCCCCCTGATAAGGGGGGATAAAGGGGGGTTGAATGAAATAAGGGCGAAAAAAGAGCGGTTGGAGGAAGACAAACTATTTTATGCCTCGAGCAGTCTACGCGGACGCGTCTTATTTAATGGAAAAGGGACATCGTCTCTTCAATGGAAGTCCGTCGGCGCGTTGAAACCCGTACGATTGGCTAAGAATCGTGCAACGCGTATAAAACGATCATTACAACCTGCAGCGGAAGCATCAGGTTATTTTGACCCCGCGCAGTTCCCGCATACCCTACATCTGCAGAGTGGCGAGATCCTCCCGTGTCAAATTATATCCTCCGATGGAACGATGCTCAGCTTCCAATCGCCTTTTATCAGTATCCAGCGCATGGATTTGACAAATCTGAAAGCACTTGAGTTCTCTGACAGAACACATGCCATAAGCCGCAACGAAACACGTCCTAAAGACGATGGGTACGCCTTGAGCGTTTCTGCTACGAAATGGAAGGATGGATTGGAAGATGCCAAAATTCAAGAAATTGTGGTGCATGTCGATGGAGGAAAATTTGTATTAGATGAGAGCAACATAAAATTACAGGATGGCAGGATGGTATTACAGATAAATGCTGGTGAATTAAAGCATCCGCCTGCGCAAGGTTGGATTGAATTCGGCCCCGGAGCTTTATCTGTCCCACCACAGCGATCCAAACAAAACGATGAGGTGGACCTGAACTTGAAGCGAGCCTTAACCGTTCCGCGTTTCAGTCGCGATACACCCCCGCATCACATCCTAATGGCGAACAATGGTGATATGAAGCGTGGAAAACTCCTATCCTTCAACGGGCAGGCGATCCAGTTCGATTCAAAATTGCGGCGGTCTTCTGTTCCTATGGAGCGCGTGGCGCGGGTCGTCAATGTTAGCAGACCAGAAATGCGTCCTGATGAATCAGCACTTCCTGATAATGTTCTCAAGGAGCAGGTCTACGTCAAGTTGACCGATGGTTCGATTTTAGTCTTTGATCCGCTTGAAGCTAGAGATGACAAACTCCTTGGACGCTCACCGATCTACGGAGCAGTATCTGTCCCCATAGAAAGTATCGAGTCCCTCTACTTTGGACAGAAGACAAAATTCTTCAAGGATGCCTTTGAGGAATGGGTCGTGCGTCCAGCAAAAGAACCAGCATCGGGCAACAATCCATAGATAATTTCTTTATAGGTTTACTATAATTCAATTGTCTCTCCACCGTCTGTCTCCCATCATAGTTTCCGGTAACGCGTTTTTCCATTACCGATTTTGTCCTTCGGGGGGTTGTTGGTAAAAAGGGTAGACGCAGGACCTACTCCTACAGAGGTTTCTGTTCAACCCAATCTATGTGTTAGGGGTAACCGATTTAGGTTGCGTCGATTTTACCATAGGTAACGGTTGGATCGAGTGGATAGATCGGACGTCTCAACTTCTGGTAATCGTAGTTGAAAAGATTTGGACTGTGAACACCAGGGGTATCTACATCCAAAATCTGATGCGCGATCGGCGTGTAATCTGCGCGGAAATGGACAGCGGACTTAAGGGCGATGAGTTTGCGCGCCTGCGGTTCAATCCCGACGCTCCGAAGCACTTCCGCATCATACGGTTGAATCCGTCGTTCCGTCAAGATAATCTCAACGCCACCAACCTGAATAACGGCTGTCCTACCCATGTTCCCGATGGTGCCGCGACCCATTGGACCCTTGAGCGTAAATCTGCCATCAGAGAGCGTTTTGACATAGCCTCTAAGCGCGACGGGTGCTCCGTGTTGTGTATCCGTTTTCCCGCCGACATTCAGTTGGGTGCTGTTTCCGACACCTGCCGCGATTGCCTGAGCGACCGATTCGGGGTCTGCGATCACCGCAATCACGGCATCTTGAACGTCTGCCTCTATGAATTTCTGTAAGATCGTTGTGCCATCACAGGGACCGCCACCACCCGGATTATCCGCACCATCAGCGAGTATAATCGGTTTGCCGTCCGTCTGATTGGCGAGTTCAATTGCCGATTCGACAGTGTGTAAGTTAAATGTGAACGCTGTACGCATCTCCCAGATATCGGACGCAAACCTATCAGCATATTCCTCAGCAAGTGCCATATCCCCATTGGTAGTAACGAGTATTGAAACGCCTGCATCCGTTATGTCGGCGAACGGGAAACCCATAGAGAGGGTGGCTGTCACAACGCCGGGCTTGGTTTCAAGCGCGTGAAGTGCCTTGAGTACATCTGTCATTGGGGCTTTCATTGTGCATTGTGCGGGTGGCGCGGTCAGTAAAGGGAGTTGGTGGTATGCCATTGTCGGTTGAATCTTACCTTCATTCATACCGAAGAGCAGTTGTCCGGCTTCAAACCCGCGTTCATAGCAATCTATGTGCGGATAGGTATCGAATCCGATGATGACATCCGAGTCGTCTGCCATTTGGGCGGTAATATTTGCGTGCAGGTCAAGCGTTGTGACGATCCACGTTTCACCTACTATCTCACGCACCGCATGAATCAAATCACCTTCCGCATCTTCAAACTCATCTGTTACCATCGCCCCGTGTAAATCAAGAAGCACCCCATCAAGTTTTCCAGCGTTCTGCAAAAGATCTAAAAACTCCGCCTTGAGTGTCTCATAAGCCCTATGTTCCACCATACCGGAGGGTGTCGCAAACGCCCACAGCAGCGGAACAGGTTGTAAATTAAGGTGTTCTGCAATATCAAGGAAACCGCCGGTAATCGTTCGGGTACCACGGAAGGCGGTGATGATTTCGTCGCCGCGGTAGTAACTTCCTTTTTTGAAATTATCAAGGGTTGTCGCAACGGGTGAAAATGTATTCGTCTCGTGTCCGATACAACCGACTGCAATTCGCATACTGCCTCCTTTATGCTTGGATGCTCGGTGAATTCTAAAACAAATATACCACATCTTTGTGAGCAGAACAAGCAGAAATTCTTATAAGTCAGAGCCACTAAGTTTCTGACGGCTAGCTGTTCTCACTGCGAAGCATGCTGATTGCTGACAGCCAATTCTCAAATTTTTGTTAATCAAAAAGCCAAGATTTGATAGAATGGTTATAAAAGTTCTTAAATGCCAGATTTCAAAATTACTAACACCAATACAGTCATAGGAGAAATCACCATGGAATATACCCACCTTGGTCGGATAGGACTACGGGTGAGCCGTCTCTGTCTCGGCACCGTCAGTTTTGGTAGGCATACATCTGAAAAAGAATCGCTTGCCATACTCGATCGTGCACTGCAAGCAGAAATCAACTTTTTCGATACCTCCAATTCCTACAATGAAGGTGTAACGGAGACAATCGTTGGAAAATGGTTGTCGCAGGATAAAAGTCGGCGTGATCAAATTGTGCTGGCAACCAAAGTGTATAGTCAAATGGGTGAAGGTCCTAATGACGCGCGTCTATCGGCATATCATATCCGTCGGGCGTGCGAAGACAGCCTGCGTCGTTTACAAACTGATCACATAGACCTGTACCAGATGCATCATGTTGATCGTCGTACGCCGTGGGATGAAATTTGGCAAGCAATGGAGCAATTGGTGCGTGAAGGAAAAATTTCGTACGTCGGCAGTAGCAACTTTGCCGCGTGGCATATTGCACACGCACAAGGTATTGCCGCCCAACGCAATTTCCTTGGACTCGTCTCAGAACAGAGTGTGTATAATCTCCGCAGCCGGGCAATAGAACTTGAAGTGCTTCCTTGTTGTCGAGAACTCGGTTTGGCAGTGATTCCCTATAGTCCGATGGGGAGTGGATTGCTCTGCGGTATACTTGACAATCCGACCACCGGACGACGCGGTAGAGAGGTACTCAGAGATGTTATTAAAACACATCGACCACAGTTACAAGCGTATGAAGCACTCTGTGCATCAATAGGACAAGCCCCTGCTAACGTCGCTTTGGCATGGGTGCTCAACAATCCAGACATTACAGCTCCGATTATCGGGGCACGAACAGTCGAACAGTTTGAGGATACTGTGTCCGTCTTAGAATTGAAATTGGATGATGAAATCCTCACAAAACTTGATGAGATTTGGCCCGGACCTGGCGGTGAAGCACCAGAAGCATACGCTTGGTAAAATTCGTTACGACTTACGCATTTGCTCTTAAAGTCCCCTTGATAAGGGGCGGTGAATGCCCATAAGGCATTCATACCGTTGATTCTGATTCTTTAGGGGGTTGACTTTGCGTTAAGAGGGTCCGAGTAATTCTAAAATCTGCCATAAATAGCCTTGGTAACCGAGTGAAACCCGCGAAAAGGAGTAAAAATGTCAAAACGTCCGAATATCCTGTGGTACTGTACAGACCAGCAACGTTTCGATACCATCGGAGCGTTGGGAAACCCGCATATCAATACACCGAGACTCGACGAATTCGTACAGCAGTCGGTCACATTCACGCACGCCTATTGCCAGTCCCCCATCTGCACCCCATCCCGCGCAAGTTTCATGACCGGCATGTATCCTTCAGCCGTGAGTGTCACCGGCAACGGTAACCCAGTTTTCCCCAAATATTACGAAGACCGACTGATTACCCATGCCCTCGCGCAGGATGGCTACGACTGCGGATTAATTGGTAAGCTCCATCTCGCGAGTGCTTACGATACACAAGAAAATCGCGTCAATGACGGTTATCGCTATTTCCAATATAGCCACGACCACGGCAAACCGAACGCACTCGGACACGAATACGCAGATTGGCAACGCGCCCAAGGTGTTGATCCTGAAGCACTAATAGCAGGAAAAGCAGCCTCGCAAAAGTATCCGAACAGGACCGGACGCGTGAATGCCCCGACCACTGACCTTGACAACGTCCCGACACATCTCCACCAGACCCATTGGTGTACTGAGAAAACGATTGAATTTATTGAGAAGGATCGCCGAGAAGATCAGCCTTGGCTGCTGAGTCTCAATCCGTTTGATCCACATCCGCCGTTTGACGCGCCTTGGGAGTATTATCGGCGATATGACCCCGAAACACTACCAGGGCCTCACTTCCAAGAAAGCGACATTGCCTTTCAGTCGAAATTAACCGAGGCAGGCATTGATTTCCAATCTCAAGCGAAACCCCCCTCAGAGTGGGACGACAAGCGGATGCAAGCATCTTATTACGCCATGATTGAACAACTCGACCACGAATTCGGACGTATCCTCGACTATCTTGATGCCGAAGGACTCCGCGAGGAAACTATTATTATCTTCACATCCGACCACGGAGAGGCACTCGGAGATCACGGACTCGTATACAAAGGGTGTCGTTTTTACGAAGGCTCTGTGCGCGTGCCGCTCATTATTTCCTGGCAAAACCAATTCTTGCAGAATGTCCAAAGTGATGCACTCGTGGAACTGCTTGATATTGTCCCGACGCTGTACGATGTGTTGGGAGCAGACATTCCTCATTACATACAGGGCAAATCGCTTGCACCCCTCCTACGTGGTGATGTCCCCGCAGATAAACATCGAGAGGCAGTTCGTTGCGAATTTTTCGATGCAATCTCAATGCCCGATCAGACCCACGCCACAATGTACCGAGACCGGCACTGGAAACTCGTCGTCTACCATCAAAAAGGGATTTCTGAACTCTACGACCTTGATAACGACCCGTGGGAACACAACGACCTTTCCGAGCATGCCGATTACCAAGCCGTCAAGTGGGAACTGATGCAAAAGAGTTTCGATGCGACCGTCTATGCACACCCGCAGATGATACCTCGTGTTGCTTCACATTAATACTTTAGTCGATAAGAAGGGGGGAATGGATGACCGTACGAGCAGTTTTGATCGGTTTGGTACTCGTCATCGTCCAAACGGCAATTACCCCCTATAATGACTACTACCTTCAAGGGACTGATATTTCAGGAAATCACTTTCCTTTGGGGGCAGTTTTTACGCTGATTTTTCTCACCTTAGTCATCAACCCTATACTGAAAAAAGCGTTTCCTCGAGCAGTATTGAGTCCAGCGGAGTTGATGGTAATATGGGTGATGATGGGAGTCGCTTCCGCAATTCCGTCGAAAGGAATGATTGGGTACCTACTCCCCTATTTGGCAGCACCCGTCTATTTTGCGACACCTGAAAACGAGTGGGCAGAAACGCTGCACCCGCACTTCCCCGAATGGTTGATTGTCTGGGATATGCACGCCGTTACCGATTTCTATGAAGGCGAGTCCGCTGTGCCTTGGGCACTCTGGATAAAACCGCTCATCGTTTGGACGGTTTTCATACTCTTGCTCTACTGCCTGATTATTTGTGTGTCGATCGTGGTACGGAAACAGTGGATTGAACGCGAGCGGTTCATATTTCCGCTCGTTACAATTCCGGTTGAGATGGTTCAACAGACCTCAACGCATCGTACGCTGGATGGCTTTTTCAGAAATCCGCTTGTATGGGTAGGGGTGGGGATTGCCGCCGTATTTCATCTGCTCAACGGATTGCATGAGTATGTGCCCGCACTACCATCTATCCCGAATCGGTATGACCTGTATACCCCGTTCACTGAACGTCCATGGATTGTGATGGGGTGGTGGCCCCAATTTCGGTTTTTCCTCTATTTCTCCGTTATCGGTATAACTTATTTTCTCGCTATGGAGGTTTCCTTTAGCTGCTGGTTCTTCTTCCTATTCTTCAAGCTCCAGTACATCATCATCAACGCTTTCGCGATCCCTATCAGCCCGTGGATCTCTGCGAGGGGACAGACGATGGCTGCTTATGTCGTCATGGTGCTTGCTTTCCTACTTAACAGTCGTTCTCACATAACAGATCTCTTGAAACGAACATTTCTGGAGTCCGCTGCTTCCAAAATGATTGACGATTCAGATGAGGTGTTACCCTATAGATGGGCAGTTCTGGGGACGATCTTTAGTTTCCTACTGCTTGCTGGACTCTGTTTCTACGCTGGCATGTCGTTTTGGGTCGCTTGTAGCATTATCGTGCTTTTCTTAATTGCTTCTACTGCGTTGTCGTGGATGGTCGTCAACGGCGGGATGTTGCTGATCCAGGCACCGATGTACCCTGTAGAATACTTCGAGATCATTGCAGGCTCAAGAATTATCAACGCAAATAGTTTCGCGCTTCTTGGGTTCCAGCGGGTGATGATGCGCGACTGGGGCGGCATTTTGATGCCGAGCGTACTGCACGGATTCAAAGCCGCAGATCCACTCCGATTAAATCGAAGGAGTATCCTCGGCGCGATGGGGCTCGCTATTGTTGTCGCTATCGTTGTTTCCTACGCTGCGTCGTTGCCTTTGATCTATGAAAAAGGTGGCTTGAATCTGCAAAGAGGCCCCTTCGTTGGATCGCCGAGGTACTTCAATCACATGGTTTCCCTGATTCAATATCCGAAAGACCCAAAATTAGGAGAAGCATACAGCATGATTCTCGGTGCCGGTATTACCGGTTTTCTACTGATTATGCAACGGCAATTTATGTGGTGGCAACTTCATCCAATCGGATATGTGATGGGCGCGGTTTATTCTTCCTATTTTCTCTGGTCTTGTATGTGTGTCGGCTGGTTTCTGAAGTATTTGGCACTGAAGTCAGGCGGCATCGGATACTATCGCAGATTTCGACCACTCTTTATGGGATTAATCATAGGCGAGTTCGGTATCGTCGGATTTTGGATGGTGCTTGGGATGTTTACCGGCGTTAATTACCAAGGCGCGTTACCCGGATGATTTTCGTTTTTTTAAAGGATTATGCACGTTACTCCCCGAAAATTGTGTCATTAACTTTAAAAGGGGGATGAAATTATGCAACGCAATAAGTTTTCCTTCTATTTGAGTGTGCCCAATTAATTATAGGTTTACTAAACAATAGAAATAGCACAGTCAGAGGCAGGGGTATTTACGGATTTATCTCCCAGATGAGCACAGAGCCATCATCACTGCCACTAACGAGGGTTTCGCCATCAGGACTAAACGCGATACTTCTGACCCAATCACCATGACCCGTCAGTGTTTTCTTAGACTCACCTGTGTGCGCATCCCATAAGCGGATGTCGCTGTCTACGCTCCCACTTGCGAGGGTTTTGCCATCCGGACTGAACGCCAGACTGAACACCCAATGTGTATGCCCAACGAGTGTCATCTTTCTTTTACCTGTCCTTATATCCCACAGATGAATAACATTATCACCACCGCCACTTGCGAGGGTTTTGCCATCCGGACTAAACGCAACGCTCTTGACACCTTCAACACTGGAGTGACCGTTATCGAGACCTTCAAACTCACCGGCATGTGCAGTAAGTATCCGCTGGGTCTCGCCAGTGTCAACGTCCCATAAACGGACCGTATTGTCATCGCTCCCACTTGCGAGGATTTTACCATCAGGACTAAACGCAACACTATAGACTCTGTGCTGATGTCCGTTGAGTGTTCTTTTATGTTCACCCGTGTGCATATCCCACAGGCGGATCGTCATGTCCTCACTCCCACTCGCGAGTATAGCTCCATCCGGACTGAGTGCCATGCTATGCATACCCAACGTATGCCCAGTAAGTCGCATTTTTTCTTTTCCGGTATGTGCATCCTGTAGACGAATGTCTATGCCATCCGCACAAGCAAGCGTTTTCCCATCCAGGCTGAATACCAGACATGATGCATCGTAATTTGGTTTGAAATTTGGTTTGAATGTTTTCAAGTGTAGTCCGGTTTCCGCATCCCAGAAACGCATACTGCCATCGGCATACCCACTTGCAAAAAATTTTCCATCAGGATTGAACGCAACACTATAAACGTAATCTGCATGTCCAGTGACTGCATGTTTTTGATCGCCTGTGTGGACATCCCAGATACGGATGGTGCCATCACCACTTCCACTGCTCACAAGCGTTTTTCCATCCGGACTGAAGGCTAAACCCTCAATATCCCCCGTGTGTTCAGTGAGTGTTCGCTTGTGTTCACCTGTGCGGACATCCCAGAGACGTACTGTTTCGTCCAGATATGATGAACTTGCAAGCGTTCTTCCATCCGGACTAAACACGACCCTTTGAACATCCTCCGAGTGTCCAGTGAGTGTAAACTTGAGTTCGCCTGTGTTTAAATCTGAGAGGTAGATGTTACCATCGCTATTGCCAATAGCGACTATTTTACCGTCCGGACTGAAGGCTACGCTAAATACATTATCTGTCATCTCCACAGTGAACGTTTTCTTCAGTTTACCGGTGATCCTGTCCGATATACAGACTTCGCCATCCCCCCAGGTTACACTCACAATTGTTTTCCCATCCGAACTAAATGATAAATTATTGATATGTTCTGGGAGCCCTGTGAGCGCACCTTTCTGTTCTCCGGTGATGGTATCCCAAAATCGGATCGTACCGCCACTTCCGTTGGCAAGCGTTTTCCCATCGGGACTGAAAGCCAAATTTGAGACCGATTTCGTACTTTTAGTAAGCACTTTTTGCGCGCCTGTGCTTCTATGCCACAGTAGAATGGTGCCATCGTTGCCGCCACTCGCAAGGAGGTTTCCATCCGGACTGAACGCAAGGCACTTGACTGCACTCGTATGTGCTGTAAGAAGTCCGATCTCTTGATATGTTGTTGTGTCGTAGAGCCAAATACCGATCCGCGTCGCAACAACGAGAATTGCCCCATCGGAAGAATACTGTATTTCGTTTATTTTACCTTTACCAAGGCGCGCTTTCGCATCTTCCGGTAGATGCCATTGCATGGCTTCTTGTGCTGTATTATTTTTCATGGACTGAGTTCCTGTTGGTAGACCTTTGTTGCTGTTTCTACCGGGGATAGTATCGCTGCCAACTCGGTTTTGCGCATCAGGTTTTGATACAATACTACGGATAACAGGTGCGTCAACGATTTCAATAGTGCTTTCTGATTGTGCATCGAAACTATAAGGCGGCTGAGAACGCGCGATGAATTGATTGCTCGCTCCCATCAACAAAATAATCAAAATAGCAGATGAACCCAGAGCTGCTAACGGCAGAAACGGTTTACCACCTGAAGGGGGTGTCTGTTTGATTGTCCCAACGTTCCGCATAATGTTTTCGATGAGATTTGGACTTAATGGGATGCTACCAAGGGTTTCTTGAATTATGTGTTCTTCGTTCTTTAATCGTTTTCGCGCACGTTGAAGTCGACTTCTAACAGTGTTCGGGGACACCCCTAAAAACTTACTAATTTCTTTACCACTCATTTCTCCGAGGTAGTAAAGTACCATCACTGTCCGTTCACTTTCGGGCAGCTTTTCCATGAGCTTTTGCACGATTTGACGGCGATGCTCAACGGCTGTCCCTTCACGTTGTTCGCGGATATAGTTCGAGTGAGCGGTTTCTTCGAGTGTTTCCGCATCAGTCGTTTCCAGGGACTGCGTCCGCAGTTGCTGCTTCCGAAACCATGCCCTGCAAAGCCGATCCGCAATCACATAGAGCCACCCAGCAAACTGATTCGGATTTTTCAACGAAGCGAGTTTTTTGTGTGCTTGCAGGAAGGTATCTTGCGTGATTTCCTCAGCGATATGGAAATCTCCGACTTTCCGCCATGCCAAGGCGTGGACACTTTTTTGGTATTTTTTAACTAAAATACCGAAAGCATTCTCGTCGCCTGACAATATGCTGTGAATCAGTTCAACGTCGCCTTTTTCCATCAGAAACCTCCCGTAACTAAAAGGACGGACGCAACACATAAGGAAACCCTTTATGTTTTGCCTGCGTGCGTCTTAACCTATTTAGGCTTACAATTAGTAGTGACGCAATTTTACGGGTGATATGTTGCAAAGTTGTCACAATTAAAAAAAAATCGCGGGAAGTTTAAGATATACCGAAGTGATCGGAACCTGGCATCAGATGTTCCCTTGCAACTTCTGCGTTTATTTCAACACCTAATCCGGGCTGCTCCGGCACCACGAATGCATTATCTTGCATAAGCGGTGCATCGGAAATTGCGAGATCCCATCGCCAATCCACCTGATCGGTAATTTTCATGGTTATTCTCCTTTGTCCATTTGACGACTCTTCTGTAGGAGCGAGCTGTGCTCACGATCGAACATGTGTCTTTTTCAAAAGGTGTTTGTAGTCGGTCTTCTGTAGGAGCGAGTGTTTTTGCTTGGGTATTTCTTGTCGCTCGCGATGCCTCTGCGGTAAAATTCAATAGATATTGCATCTGTTGAGCATTCATGATAACATGTCTTTTGAGATTGCGCAATAGCGACGAAAGGAGTATGCTGATGACAGATCAAGAAATCAAAACCGCTTATGAATGTGACGGATATGTGGTGCTCAGAGACATTATTGATAATAAAGATTTAGATCCCATCCGCGATTTCATCAAAGCAAAGGTGGATGCCTATGGCGACGAATTGTATAGTGAAGGCAAACTGTCGTCACGCTATGAGGATGAATCTTTTGAGAGACGGTACGCTGCGATCTGCGAAGCGTTGGATATCCTACCTCGCAACTGGAGTTTTGGGATGTTCGGACGTGAGTTTTACGATCTCTACAACCTCCCCGGTGTTCTCAATGTACTTCGTCTGCTCTTGGGGTCTGAAGTCTCGAATATCGGCACACCCGCGTTACGGACAAAACTTCCCAGAAGCGTGATTACTTCGTTCCCGTGGCACCAAGACAGCCAATATCTCGACCAATCAACCATCGGCAAAAAGGAGAAACACACCGAAAGTCTCCACATGGTTACAGTGTGGGTGCCGCTTGTCGAGGCGACAGTTGAAAATGGATGTTGTTGGGTGATTCCCGGTAGCCACCGTTGGGGTTTATTAGACGGTGCGCGTGGCGCGGATTCAAACGTCCGAATGGACGAGGATGTCGAGGCGCGTGGTACACCTGTGCCTATTCCGCTTGAACCCGGTGGTGCCTTATTCATGTCGAATCTCTGCGTGCATACCAGCAAGGTGAACACAACACGGAAATCCCGATGGAGCATCGACTTCCGCTATTTCCCTACGCCTGATCGCGCTGAATTGACTGACGAGCAGCGTGAAGCCGCCGAATTTGTGAAGGACAAAGCATTGGCAGGCGGCAGAGTACCGCTTGTCGTCCTCACTGAAGGCGACAAACCGACTTGGCAGGAATGGGAGACGCAAGTTTCAGCACAACAAGCGCGTCGGAGTCAACGCTAAGATGGGTGTCAGTCGTCGGTAGTAGGCTGTTGGTGTAGGGACGAGGTTCCCTCGTCCCTACGAAAACCGAGCATTTCCGATAGCCATTTAAAAATAGGCGTGTATGCCCGATCCGACGTACACACCAGCGAGACCCTCGGATCCAAAATCGTCTTTTTCCCTGCCAAATCCTTGACCGACTTCCACATTCAAACCGAGCGGAATCCCACCAAGCGAAAACACGATCTCGCCCCCAAAAGCGACGCCACCGCCTAATGTTGTGGTAAGAAAGTCCCGTTCTTTGTTGTATTGCCAGCCACCTTCTAAGGTGAAATAGAGCCGGGATATGTTCCATCTGCTTTGGTGTTCAAATATGGCATACGAAATACCGCCACTTAACATATGGTCACTACTTTCATCAGTAAGAATAAAACGTCCGACGGTTTGAAGGTATACGGGTGCGAACCCAGTATAGCGAAAACTAATTCCACCAAAAGAGGGAGTGGTTCCTTGGAGTCCAATACCAAAATTTTTGGTGAGATTTGGCTCTTGTGCCTGTGCTGAGAAACTTAAGGTTATCCCAAAAAAGATGCTGGCTAAGTAAAAAGTTAAGCGTTTCACTGTTTTCTCCTTGAATAAATTGGTCCCCGGTTCTGGGAACTCGGTTTACAATAAATAAACTCACTATTTTGTTCATCGGGCGATTAACAGTGCTACCCGATGCGGATTAGTGGTGGACGGATAATGTATAAGGATGTCTTGCTTGTTGTCCTTGTTAAGGTCCACCAGTCGAGCGTTTCGCTCATCGTTAGGCATAGCGATTGCCACCTTTTGCGGTGTCCGCGCTAACAGTTTTGGTCCCGGTACGCCTGGAAAGACGTGCAGCTCTTCCCAGTTCTTTCCGACCAGCAGGTCAGAGCGTCCGTCGCCGTTCACATCGCCGAGCAGGACCACTGGAAAGAAGACCCTATTTGTATCAAAGATGTCTAAATTGGGCCTGATTTTACGTCTGGTCGTAGGTTTGTCAGGGTGACTGCCGCCTTCCATGCGATAGAACTCGATATCTATTGCAATTGACTTGCCGACCATCGCACGACTCATCCCGATAAGCCCAGTCTTTACGTCTTTGAACAGAATATCAGTCTTACCATCTCCATCGAGATCTTGGAACCACTGCGACGAATAGCCCCAGGGCTGCAAGCCACCAGCGGTACCTCGCGGTCGGATTGTCGTGCTAACATCCCGTGCGAACACGATTCCATCAGGTGTCGGCGTGCCGAAATGCACCTCATACAGGCTGCGCTGTTTTCCAAGACTTCGTCCCTCTAACGAGTGGATTACCAAGTCGGCAACATTATCGCCGTTCAGATCTTGGAATGTGTGTAGCACCCTCCGCTTCGTGTTCTTTCTGAAGCCAAAGATAAGCGAAAACATATTCTCGCCCTTGAAGTCAAAAGCGATTGAATAAGCACCGTCAGTATCGAATGGGATGTCAACAGTGAAAGTCTCTGCCACTGGAGAAAACGTCCCGCGAGCATCCTGACGGTAAACGTCAAAGTGATCCACGTTCCAGAACACGAGATCATTACGTCCATCTTGGTCGTAGTCCATCTGGTGGAGACGGCTCAGATACCAATGGACAGTTAAGGGGGTTATCCCGACTTCGCGGTAACTGTGGGTATCGTCCAAGGCAATCTTGTCCAGAAACGGGTCCGGCGGTCCGAGTTTTATCGGATCCGTAAATGATCCGTCGCGCAGTTGCGTGGCTATCCAGAAGCCGTTGGTGTCTGGAACTACCAAGTCATCAAGACCGTCGCGGTTCACATCTCGACTGATATCAAGATATGGAATTCCACTGTCGCCCGTCGCCTTGTAGTTCGTAGTGATTTCAACCAGTGCATGTTCCGTTGCTGAGTCAGGATCAAACCAGTTCAGGCGACCCTGCTCGTACGTGATTAAACGATCGCGTCCATTGATATTCGCCACATCCACAAACAGCACTTCAGGAGCTAATGGCGCGTTGAGCTTGGATACCCAAGTACCATCACTGAACGCGTAAATGTGTAAGTGATTATTCTTATTTTTTCTGGTCTTTACCACAGCCAGTTCAGCGAAATCACCGCCAAGAAAGAACCCAACCAAAACAGTTTGATGTTTCGCTGTGCCAGTCACAACCTCATGCTGCCCGAAAGTAAATTCCGTAGACGCAGGCATCATTGTCGGCGCAACTACTGTGTTAGATCGACCGGAGCAGCTTGATAGGCATACGCCAAAAACCAGAACGAAGAACAGGCTTTGTTGAAAATGCCTTATAGACTTGCCAACCGACCCTGTTTTTGTGATAAAAAAACGTTTGTGGGCTAAGTTTCGTTTTTTCATTTTATTCTCCTTTAGTTAACATAGATAAATAAGTTAACAGTGTTAAGTTATAGGGAAAATATATTTGGCTTTCGCCAAATAGTTTCAAATCTATGCTTTTAGACCCTTAATCGTTGTGTGGATTACCGTGTCGATTAATTTATCTTTCTCAGTCCAAGGAAAATCTGGGAAATCAATCAGGAGCAGTGTGACTCCATGAACTGCTGACCACATTACCTGACTGGTGGTCTCGACATCCGTTTGGTGAAATATCCCTTGTTGAATACATTCAGAGACCATTTCACGCAAGTAATCAAATACCTTTTCACCAACAGATCCTTCATCCAGACCTAATCCTTTCTGATACTGCGGACGGATAACAAACGTTAGTTTGTAATCTTGCGGATAATTTAGACCGAACTCGATATACGCGCGTCCACTTTTTCCTAACGTCTCGACCGGATCGCTTATATCACTTTTTAGATGCTCAAGTGTATTTAGCAGGTTCAAGAGCGTCTCCTTGCAAACCGAATCTAAAAGATCTGCTTTGTCCGCAAAATAAAGATAAATTGTTGTCGGTGAGTATTCAATCTTATTGGCAATCTTTCGCATCGAGACGTTCTCATAACCTTCATTGACAAATAATTCTCGCGCCGCAGAAAGAATTTGCTGCCGCAACTGTTCTTTTTCCCTGGCTCTCCGTTCTTTAACACCCATTGCTTCACCTTTGATTTACATAGTCATTTAACTTAACACTGTTAAGTATAACACATAAATTTCTTTTTGTCAAATAATTTTTACAGCCATTTTTAAACCTCTAAGTTAATGCTTATCGCGGGTTGCCAGATTCACTCAGAGAATCTTAGATATTTTGAATTTCAAAAAATAATACCAAAAGCGGAATAGGTTTCTTGGGTCATTTTTTAAGCGAGGACGCTATTCAAACACTGGATAAAGCGGCATTTCTTGAACTTCAAGTGGCCAAATTTTGCTAAATCTATCTTGGATTTTTCTTGCTGTCACACCGAGTGCCTGAAGATAATTATGTTCTTCAGTCAACTGTGCTAACATACCTAAACGGTAGAAAACGCGTCTGCGGACAGCAGGTAATCCCCAATGATTATAGTTCGGATCAGTCCTTAAGGCTTCATAATCACCAGCAGGTCGATCATTCAATGCATTGCTAAACACGGTTTTGGGTGGTTCAAAGAATCTGTATATACAACGAATCGTCTCATAAACACATGCCTCTATGAGACGCTGATAGAACCACTGGTCATCTCGTATTTCCGGACACGTTGTTCCAAGTGCTGAACGGTATCTGTTTTCCATCTCTTGCATTACATCGTTTGGAAATCGTGCAACCTCTGCCCACATATCAAGGTGAACGCGAATCTGAAATCCGTCAACGAGAACATGTTGAAAATGTCCAAACTCGTAGTCGAAAACGTAGACTCTTGATTTAGAGGTAGACTGATAGACCTTTACGGGATAAAGGTCACCGTGGGTTAATCCGTGAAAACGGTTAGAAGGTTCAAGGAAGCCAGCGAGAGGTTTTAACTGTAGAAAGGATTCTTGAGGCGGAACAACGCCTGCAGCATCGCAGATCTCCGCCCATTTTTCAGAATAAACACTATAAAAGTCTTCACTTTTTTCTTCGATGGGAACAATTGAATCCCGAATTTTAAAGAATGTTTCTGATTTACCAATTGAGAGGGCATCAATTTTTCCAAGCAACTTGGCACATTCTATCAGAACTGTTTTTGCGGTTTGGCTATCCTCGGTGGACAATATTGCCCGAAGGTTCTGACCAGTCCCCATATCTTCCATAACAACGAACGGAACGTTATTTTTTCCAATATATCCGCCACCATAAAAGCGGGGTGTGGGGCAGTTTTCATCCGTCTGCTCACTTAGGAATTGCAAGCATGCCCATTCGATGCACATTCTCCGTGCTTGCTTTCGTTTAACGAAGACACTTGCCGGTATTCCATCGGGTCCCGAAAGAACGCTGAAACGATATAGAGTATCAGGATGGATATTCTCGCTTTTATCAAGGCGAACTTCTCCACCGAATTTTTGGGCAAGTATCGTCTGAACTGCTGAATTCACATCTTTGAAGGACATATTAGAATGTGTTGCCATAGTGTCTGCTCCGTAGAAATACATAACAAGCAATGAAAACCCGCATCTTTGAATCATTGTTACCGTAGAATATTATACCTCTTTCGGACATAATAAATCTATGAAAATGATAACTTTTTTCACTCGTTACCATAAGACTTTTTAGTTTTAGATTTCTTGATGTTTTAGCGTAGCAAATCGAATAGTTACGTTATATCTATAACTTTTTTCACTTGTCTGTTTTGGGCGATTTTGCTATAATTTAGTTGCTTTAAACACTTTAGAGACCGTATTCTCAGATTGCAATACAGAGTTGGATAGAGAATTTAACAGTATTTTCGACATAGGAGGAAAATAGAGATGAGAGTTAGAAGTCGAGGTAGATCGACAGTAGTTTGGTTAAGTATTGTCGTTTTTGGATTAGTGATTATAGGCATCAGCCATCCTGCTCCAATTGACAAAGCAACTATTGAGCTTGCTTATCTCTTTGACGAAGGAAAAGGCAATGTTGCTAAAGATGCTTCTGGGAATGATCGAGATGGTGAAATATCTGGTGCTAAATATGTTAAAGGTGTTTTTGGCACCTGCTTAGAATACGATGGTAAGGACGACAATCTGGTTGCTAACGGTTATTTTGGAGTCGGCGGCACAAAACCCAGAACAACAGTCTTTTGGTTTAAGTCTAAAGACACCAGAGATCATTCGTGGGTGAAATGGGGTCCCAATTCTCCGGGAGAAAAATATTATATCCGAGCGCACATAAGAGGAGCAGAGTGCAACTTGAGAGTTGAGGTTAACGGTGGGAATAATTTTGGGACAGACAACGTGTGTGATGGCGACTGGCATCACATGGCTGTAGTTTTTCCTAAAGGTTCAGACGCAGTTAAAGATCACGATCTCTATGTAGATAGTAAACTTCAAGTCAAGGAGGGGACCGAACATGCCATGAACACAAATGATAAAGCTCAAGAGGTCAACATGGGCGACTTTTTGGCGCACCACACTTTTATGTTCGGTTTTTTTGATGAAGTCGCTATCTTCAATGTGGACTTGAGTTTAGATCAGATCAATGTGATCCGAAAGAACGGTTTGCAATCAGCACTCGGTATTGATCCACAAGGAAAATTAGCCACAAGTTGGGCAATGATTAAGACATATTAACCTATTTTTCTGTAGGATTCTCACTGTGAAGTACTCTCGGTCGTTATGCTTAGGATTTTTTTCGTTACTCCCATAAATCAAGTCCTAATAACTTCCGTCCCAACGATGTAAGTTCTGGTGACCCATAATTTTTTGCTTCCCATCCCCTCGGATCACCAGGATAGGGACCGCGGCCTAATGCTCTCCGCTCCCGCCACAGTGTAATACGTTCTTGCCGTCGTTCTTCATTCATCGGATCGGGCGCACGATAATAGTTCATATATTGCGCCAATCGGGGTTTATCCGAAGTATTACGACCATTCCCGTGCGGGAGTGCGACATGCCATATAAGCAACGAACCCGCTTTCGCTGGGACCTGTATGAATTTTTCCCTATATATTTCCGGTGTAAGTTCTGGTACCCACGGATTTTCTTCGTCAATCAGCGACTTATGCGCACCGGGCCAACAGACGAAAGACCCTTGATTGTCGGCTGTGTCTCTGAGAAACAAAACGCCTTGTGTGCTAAATCTAACGGGTAATTTTGAGGTGTCCGCATCCCAGTGGTACATACCTTTATGGTCCCATTCAGGATAGTCGGGGTGTTTCGGCGGTTTCATGTTGACTCTGTCAATATGAACCCAAATTCGTTCTGTGCCATAAACCTCACTATAAATCTGATGGATAGGTGGATGTTGATAGATGTTCCACATCGCTTGATGAAAATACATTTCTACCATACCTGCGCCGGGTTTATGAGGCGATCGGTACCAGTCATTTGGATCTGAAGGATCCATCTCCAAGTAATCAAAAATCGCGTCAACCACTGCCTCACAAAGTTCAGTCGGTACGGCATCCTCGATGACCATGTAGCCGTATTCATCGAAATGATCGTGATGTGCTTGTGTTAATAGTGCCATTTGCTTTTCCTTTAATGTCAGACCTTCTTGTAGTTTTTATTCAGGAGCGCGAGAAGTGCTTCGATCGTCAACGGTTCACCATTCTTATCGTGAATAGAGATCTCATTATCCTCTATTGCTTTGCGTAGCTGTTTCTGAAGTTTACCACGTCCGCTTTCGAGCCCTGCTGCGAGCCCTACCGTGAAACCTCCACCCATACCTATGCTTAAACCTAAGGCAAAACCGTCCATAGTAACGTCCCTTCCTTTTTTGTTGTCGGATTAAAATGATAACAAATTTAGCAGGCGATGCCAAATCGTAACCACGGAATTATGGTAAATTATAAAAATATATTGACATCTACAAATAACCCAATTCCCCTGATAAGGGGGGTGTTTTTGATAGGGTGTTTCCCCTAGGGGGGTTGTACTCGCAGAAAATGTCAATAGTTATGAGTCGTCAGTCTAAATTCTTACAGGACTTTGATAACCACAATCGTCATATCGTCGCTCTGTTGCGCGTCACCCGAAAAATCACAGACATCGTTAATAATTGCCTCAATTACGGTTTCCGCGTTTATTGTTTTATCCAGTCCATTAATAAGGTGCGTCAAACGGTCGGTTTCCATGTAAAGTTGGGCAGGATTGTCACGCTGAGGTGCTTCCGTAATACCATCACTGAAAAGGATTATTAAATTTCCAGATTTTAATTCAATTGATGGCGTTTCTTGATATTCAGAGGATCGAAAGGCACCTAACGGCGTTCCATCTATCGAGAGTTCTTCAACATCGTCTTTCCCGCGCTTGATAATAGGGTAAGGGATGCCAGCGTTAGCATATTTGAGCGTCTTATCATTTGGGTCAATCGTCAATATCGCCATTGCACAATTGGTATACCGTTGAAATCGAGGATAAAGATTCTGGTTCAGTGCCTGCAACATTTGAGACGGGGACACCTCCAACTGCGCCACAGAATGAAGGGCACCAGAAGATAAAACAGCGTTCATCGCACCTTTCATACCTTTTCCAGTAACATCTGCCAACACAACGGCAAGCGTACCGTTACTAAGTGGAACATAGTCAAAGAAATCCCCACTGACGGTGCGCGCAGAATTACAGACACCCGCAATCTCAAATCCCGGCACTTCAGGTGCCGTTTGCGGGATTAATCCCGTCTGCATCTCTCGCGCATCGGCAAGTTCGGAGACCGCTTCCCGCTGATAGGCTAAAACTTGTTGACGCTGCTGGTAGTAGCGATACGCCAAAATGCCGCAAAGCAACATTAACACAACAATCGCGCCGCCTACAGGATAGAGAATCCACTTGTTTTGATACCACGGTAACACAACAGTCAATGTTAGACGCGCAGGGGCGGAATAGTTGAGGTCCCGGTCAATCGCAACGACCTCAAAAGTATAAGTGCCCGGTTTATCAAAACTGATATTGAACGTATCTGAGCGGGTCGGTTCGCGCCAATCGGCATCAATCTCTTTAATGCGAACCCGATACTGTCGTTTATCTTTTACGGTTTTGAAGTCGATACTGCTATACTTGATGGTTACACGCGTATCGGTCGTAATATCCTTAATTGTCTTAAGAGATTCAGTTTGGGCAGATGTTTTGTGGCTCTGAACTGAAACGATACGCACCCTCGGTGAAACCCGATTCGGATTATATTGGGTCACCCCTTCAGGCGTTGCAAACCAGAACCTCCCATCCGAATCTTGACAAATTCCCAAAACTTGATTATTTATGAGTCCATCCCGTGTATCTAAAGCCATCCATGAGGTGCCATCATACCGAGAGACACCCCCACTGTCTGTGCCAAACCACAGGAAGCCGTCCCCGTCCTTGTAAATTGAGATCACATCGTTTTGTGTGAGTCCTTCATTGGTCGTAAAATTAACAAACGTGTCCCCATCGTAACGAGAAACACCACTGCCACCTAAAGTACCAAACCATAGGAAACCATCCCGGTCTTGACAAATTGTCCAAACAGTATTGGATCCCAATCCATTATTGATGGTAAAGTTGACGAACTTATTCCCATCGTAACGAGAAACACCACTACTCTCAGTACCGAACCATAGAGAACCATCCTGGGCCTCATAAATCGAAGTCACGTCATTTTGCGCAAGTCCTTCGTCGGTAGTGAAGTTGGTAAACTTATCACCATCGTAGCGAGAAATACCGTCCCGAGTCCCGAACCAGAGGAACCCTTCTCTGTCTTGATGGATCGCCCAGATCGAGTTAGATACGAGTCCGTTATCGGTAGTAAAGTTGACGAACTTATCACCATCGTAGCGAGAAATACCGCCACCGTCGGTTCCGAACCAATAGAACCCTTCCTGATCTTGATAGATCGAGATGACATCATTTTGCACGAGTCTCTCATTAGTTGTAAAGTTGATAAACTTATCACCATCATACTGACTAATTCCGCTGTCTGTTCCGAACCAGATGAAGCCCTCTCGGTCCCGGTAAATTGCGTAAATAACGTTGCTCAGGAGACCATCAGCAGTCGTGAAGTTAATAAAGCCGTTGCTATCATATTGACTGAGTCCCTGGCCCGGGCTTCCAAACCAGAGGAACCCTTCTCTGTCTTGATGAATCGCCCGCACATAGTTAGCGATAGATCCCTTACCGGTAGTAAAGTTGATAAACTTATCACCATCATAACGAGAAACACCGCCTGTCCAAGTTCCAAACCAGAGGAACCCTTCTCGATCTTGATGGATTGTCTGAACAATGTTATTGGGAAGTCCGTCATCGGTAGTGAAGTTGATAAACTTATCGCCATCATATTGAGAGATGCCGCCACTTGTCCCGAACCAGAAGACCCCTTCTCTGTCTTGATGGATCGCCTGGACAGAATTGTTAGGAAGTCCGTCATCGGTAGTGAAGTTGATAAACTTATCGCCATCATATCGAGAGATGCCGCCACTTGTCCCGAACCAGAAGACCCCTTCTCTGTCTTGATGGATCGCCCAGACATCGTTAGATATGAGTCCGTCATCGGTGGTGAAGTTGATAAACTTATCGCCATCATATTGAGAGATGCCGCCTTTTGCCCCGAACCAAAGGAATCCCTCTCTGTCTTGATGGATCGCCCAGACATCGTTGGATATAAGTCCATCGTTGATAGTGAAGTTGATAAACTTATCGCCATCATATTGAGAGATGCCGCCATTTGTCCCGAACCAAAGAATCCCTTCTCTGTCTTGATGGATCGTCCAGACGGCGTTAGATACGAGTCCGTCATCGGTAGTAAAGTTGACGAACTTATCGCCATCGTAGCGAGAAATACCGCCACTATCGGTACCAAACCACAGGAAACCGTCCCGGTCCTGGAAAATCGCCCAGACACGGTTCTGCCCCAATCCATCAAGATAAGTATAGTGTTTCCATGTCCCATGTTTGAAAGGCGGAAAACGGAAATCTATATTAAGCGTATTTTGTCGGTCAACAGAGACAATTGGGTTTGGATTATCGTTATGCGTGTCCCAGGTATGGCAACGTAACTGATACGACCCAGCAATCAGGTTGATGAATTGATACCTACCTCTGCTATCTGAAAGAGTCGTTGTTCTCTTTTGACCGGCACTATTCTCCCCGATTAAAATCGCTTCCACAAGAACACCAGCATTTGGGGTATTATTATCAAGTGCCAATAGGTTCCCAGAGATACTAATAGCCTGCCGTAACGTCAGGTTCATTTTCGCACGATCACCTGCAGGAAGTTGGACTCCCATTTCCCAATTACCTTTGTCCTCATGGGTGGCTTGAATATTATAGTGCCCACTTGCTGGGTAGACTGAAAACTGGTAAAAGCCTTCGGTGTCAGTTTCTGTTTTGGCAATCAGGGTGCTGCCCTGCCATAGGTGCACGAGGGCATTGGCTAAGGTCTTTCCCGACGCATCAGTAATAATCCCATCTATCACCGCACGTGTTGGTGGAAGCACGCGCGTTGTTAATGCCCAATTTCCAAAACGATTTGAGATCTTTATCAGGCAACGATTTGTACCCGGACGCAATGAAACAGCAACTTTATCTTCATCCGCGACGAGTGGCCTTCTAACTTTCCGCGTGTGTACCCTTTGACCGTTGAGCAAAACCACGACCCCATCATCGCTGCCAACAAGGATTTCTCCATCGCCATCCATGTCGCTTTCGAGTAGGCAAAACGCATAGCAGACCGCTTCTCTATGATTTCCAACGGCATCAAGCAGATTGACGATGTTTTCTTGAAAGCGATATACTGTCCACGTCAAAATTTCTCCTTCAGCAGTGGGCACGGTATCGCCGGGTTTGGGATTAACAGAAGCCTCACCGTTAACTGACGCGAGGAAATCGGTCTCCAAATCCTCTGGAAAGAAGGGACCCAGTACCAACCATTCCTTAATAAACGTGCCATCAACCGAATGCGTGGGAACGCTATCTTGGGCGTGTGCAACGGTAACGTAGAGACTTAAGAAAACAAGAATCCAACACCGTGCGGAAAAGAATTTTCGCATCTGTTCTCCGAATAAAATTGCTCATACTAACATATTTGCCGAATAACAAAGTCTTCAATTATTAATGACACGATTTGTCAGCGAAAAGAGTGCATATTTTTAGAGGCAAAGGACTCTAAAACTTATTTATGCGATGCTCTCTAATAAATGAAGGTAGGATTGTCCGCAATTTTACCGAAAAGCCGTTCATTAATCAAGTCAAAAGCCACCGCGAACCATGGATGATCCACACTTATCAGAAAATCACCCAATCTCTGTGTGCAGAAAAGCACACTGCAGGCGGGGTTTGAAACCCCGCCTGCAGTGGAGCTGCGTAAGTCCTAAATTTATTAAAACTAAATAGTTCTACACCGCGAATCATGGACGATCCACACTTATCAGAAAATCACCCAATCTCCGTGTGCAGGAAAGAAAGGAAAGTGCCAACGAACAACACCAACAAAAACAGAATCAACAGCAATAAATCGACAATTGCCGCATCAAAATCCGAACTAAAGTGGTGTTGATCCTCAAACTTCGGGACGGCATCAAAGTTCACCGGTTTTTGCGATGTCCCTTCTGGGATACCGACCGCATGCGGACTCGCAGGATCCGCGCGATCCGTATCAATGAGGAATTGCCGAAACTGTTTTGCGTATTGACGTGTTTGAGAGATGAAGTCTAAATGGCGAGACAAACCGGTACCCGCAAGCCCTTCAAAGGCGTACTGCACAATGGCTGCTGGCGAAATACGGGTAAGGGACCGAGCGGTTTGAATCTGACGGAGTTCCTCAGAAAGGTAGCCTGCATGTAAGCGATCCCGTAGTTCTGCATCTTTATTAACATATTCCGCCCCTAATGCTGTTGCAATTGTTGCAGGCGTTTCTTGTTTCGGCGGTTCTTTGATCCGAGCAAAGTAGCGTTCCTGCAAATCTTCGCGTGAATCCCGTGCCTGCGCCATAAATTCTCTGGCGGAAGGACGGGCGTGCAAACGGTTACCAACGGAACCGAGAGCGTTTGGCAGTAGCACCACCCAAACTGTCCAAATCAATAGTAGAATCGCTAAACTCGTTGAGGACTCTCTGACACGACTGGAAACAAGGATGCCCAAGAAAATAAAAATTGAGGTATAAATCAACGCGACACAGATGATCAAACCCAACCGGACCCAATGGTTCCCGCTGAGTGGAACGGATTCTGAAAGGTATATGATGGAGATATTGACAATCGCTCCAAGCAAAAAAGGGATCGCAATCGTCCAGAAAGCACCGAGAAATTTACCACAAATCACGGTGCTCCGTGAAATACTATTGGATAGTATCAACCGCAATGTGCCACGTTCCTGCTCACCGGAGATGGCATCAAACGTAAACAGAATACCCATGAAACTTAATAGCACAGCCGTCACGAAGCCCCAATCAATTTTGATATAGTCCGGCATGATACTTCTTTCGCTCGGCACCTGCTCTGAAATGAACAATATATCAACATTGGGTGGATAGGTTAACCCCCATATTTCTGTGAATTCGTAAGAAACATCTCCGTTCCACCAGCGACGTATCCGTCTTTCAGAGGTGCCGCGGACTTCGTCAAGTAGAAGTCTTTCGCCGCCATCTGCACAAAAAGCCAGAGGACTCGGTTTTTTGTACAGGTGTCCAGGACCCCTTAGCACCAGATCATACAGCGTCTCGCACCGAGATTGCAGTCGGTTTTCTGATGCAATGGTCCGCCCTCGATAGATGCCCATTCGCTGCTTGTGTTCTCCAAGATACACAACGGCATTGACAATCATCAGTATTAGAATTAATAGGGTTGTCAGTGCAAAACGGAGACTACTGAGGTGATCGTACAGTTCCCGTATAACGATGTAAAAAATCATTTTTTTCTCTAAATCTCTTGCCTGACAAAAATGGCGAAGGTCCCAAGGAACAACGCAACATTGAGGAGTATCAGCAACTGCAGGTCAGGAAGTGCCCGTGTAACATTTATCCAGAGGCTGGCGCGTTGATAAACAAATCTCGGCAGATCGTCTAAGTTGACGGCACCTTGATCGCTCGCAAACCACTGTCGACTCGAAAAAGCTTCTTCATCGTAAAAGTAATTAATCAGCGTCCGTCGGTAGTGGCGCGCCGCCTCAAAGAAATCTACGACACCATCAAGGTCTGTTCCTAACCATGCTTGTGTTGCGAGATTATACATCGCTGCAGGGGAGAGTCGAAGTAGATGCTGCGCGATTCTGGCTCTCCGAAACCGGATTTGATCTAAGGCGGGCAGACGTATCAATCCCATTTTCTCTGCTGCATCAATACGTAAGGGTGCTAAGAATTGATGGTAGCGGATGACATGCGGCACGCGTTTTTCAGATTCCGGACTGATGAATTGCCAATCATACGCTCTGAAGTCTATACGCATCAGTGTTCTTTGGTTACTGAGACCCACGTTTAATCCACCGCGAGAACCCTCTACATTAAAGTGTTCGCTTTCACCTTCAACGCCATCGTTCTGCAGATATTCTATCACCTCTTCATTGGCTGTCTCTCGTATTTGCCACATCGCATCGTAACTCGAATCTAACCGGCTCCTTTGCGGTTTTATCAGTTGATCAACCACCGACACGCTAACAGAGGGATAGATCAGTACCAGTACCACCCAGACAAATAGAGAGAGCATGAGTGCTGTTGCGGTGCGGTGCACCGAAGCAGAAATAAAAAATCCTATCAGGTAGATAGCGGAAAGATAGATAATCGAAGTTAGCAGGATACCCGCAATTCGTAGGAAATCCGCTTCACTAAAGACGATTGAACCCGTTGATACGATCCAAATCAAAGCGATGATAAAACTGATGATGAGTGGCAGGATTAGACATGTCATTGCGCCAACGTACTTTGCACCCAAGATGCTGCCCCGTCGGACCGGGTTGCTCATTGTCACCCGCATTGTGCCGCTTTCACGTTCGCCTGCAATCGCATCGTAGGCAAACAGCAGTGCCAGTAATGAAAGCACGAACTGGAAAACAAAGACAAGATCGATTCGGTAGAAATGATCGATGAAAAGATTGCCAGAGCTGTGGGAATGGGCATCCCAGAGGACAGGGACATGTGTATAATAAATCCGAAGTGTATTACCGAGCCGACTGTCCATACCCGCGTTAAAAATGCTCAGCGGATTCGGCGGTCGATCGATCTTTGGCATTAAAAAGGAATAGGTGCGGGTCGATAAAAGTTCATCACGGTGCGCATCTCTGGCGGCATTGTAGCTCGCTAACCGCTGTTCATAATCATTAATTCTGATGAACATAGTTGTGGCAACCAGCAGCAAGCAGGTAATCACCGTAATCGCAAAACGGAATGTGATCAGATGGGCGAGAATCTCGCGCCGCAGTAGCACCCAAAACATTAAACAATTCCTTTGTATCGGTTTAGGCAAGTGTCATTAGTTCGGGGTAATTATAAACCATTGCGCGTTTTTGTCCAAGATTTAAAGATTGTCGAAATAAACACGCACGCGAGATTTAGGAGGCGCGCTTGCAAAACGCGCCTACGAGGTGCCGGACTCGGATTAGTGGTCTTCTGGATCCAGATAGACCCTTGTCATACCCACGAAGTTACTGAATTTTCTCATCTACCTCAGCAAGATGACGGTCTCTCGTTTCCACAACTTCTTTGCGATGCCCTTGTAGTCCCTCCAGATTTGATTCAAGCGTCCGCTGCTTTTCTTCCAGAAAAGACTGCCGTGTTTCGAGCTTAACGCGATCTTTCACTTCCTCTGCCATAACAGTTTTCTCCTTAATTAATCCTGAGAATGGTAGTCTTCAGGATTCAAATAGACCGTTACCATACCGACGAAGTTCAAAAAATAAAAAACGGCATCGTTTTTCGGCTCGATGAGATCGTCTTCCGCGCGTTTCACTAACGCTCCATCTGCTAACATTTCCACGGTTTCCTCCATCTCACTTTCGGAAATGCCACAGCCGTTTGCCAAATCCGCGACCGATTTCTTGCCCGCCACTAATTGTCTTAAAACAGCGACTACAGTAGGGTTTGTGAAGAATTTCGCAAGTTTCACAATTTCAGCATCCGGTGCGTTCGATAGGAAGCTATCAACGTTGGTCGTCCAGATGGAGCCGCGTCTTGACGTCTGTCCAGAGGCAGCACGATAGGCACCTGCGTAGCACCATGTAATCGGATCTTTTGAATCGTTCGGAAGTTGGAGTAATGCATTAAGTGCTGCACTTTTATCGTCGCGAATAGAATTATCCAAGTTCGCTGCGATGCCGCTAATCTGCTCCTGTAGATCGGTAATCTGACGTTGCATCCCTTCCAACTTCGCGTCAACCTCAGATTTATTTCTCATTTCGTCAGACATACTAATTTCTCCTTTCGATTGGTGTTGGGAACGGCGTTCCGTTTCAATTGTAATATCTAATGCCTCTTGAATTATGGATTCGTACTTCTTTAATTGCTGTCTTGCACGGTGAAGCCAACTCTTAATCGTGTTTTCGGATACGCCTAAAAGTTCGCCTATTTCTGAAGATGTCATCTCTTCAAAATAGTGGAGTGTGATAACCTCACGGTCCCTCTCCTTCAACTTGGTAAGCAGCTTTTTCACGAGGTCGCGTTGCACTTCGGCAGTCGCTTTGACGTGTTCTGTCGCAACATACCGAGAATATGCCTCTGTCTCTATTTCTGAGATGTAGATCTCTTGCAATGCCTCGGTTTGTAACCGATTTTTTCGGTACCATGCAATACACAGATGATTCACAATCGCATATAGCCACCCTGAAAACTTTGCTGGATCGTTTAGCGTCGCGAGTTTCTGATGTACTTGCAGGAAGGTTTCCTGTGTAATATCTTCAGCAGTTTGAAAATCCCTTACTTTCCGAAAGGCGAACGCGTGAACCTGCTGTTGATATTTTTCAATCAAAGTCGCGAAGGCGTTCTCATCACCCGCGAGGATGCGCTGAATCAATTCAACGTCGTCACTTCTCATCTGTCATCTCCAGAAGGCTACTGTCACCAATCGGATTACACATTTCTCGGATAGATGCATTTACAAAGTGCGGAACAACATCCTATCCGTTCACTTCACTATATAATGACGCGAACTGAGAGAAAAGGGTGCATAATTTTGAAAAAAATAAGTTTGAAAGGGAAATATTTGTCGGAGGGTTTGTGAAAAATATAGTGTTGCGCTTGGCGAAGGTTAGAAAAAACGGCGTTCCAATTGTCTTTGGGAACGGTGTCCCGCCTCGATTGTAATGTCTAACGTCTCTTGAATCATGAATTCATACTTTTTTAACCGTTGTCGCGCACGCCGGAGCCGACTCTTAATCGTATTTTCGGATACGCCTAAAAACTCGCCTATTTCTGAAGATGACATCTCTTCAAAGTAGTGAAGCGTGATAACCTCGCGATCGCTCTCCTTCAACTTCGCAAGGAGTTTTTGGACGAGATCCCGCTGTGCTTCAACAGTAGCCGCTTCGTGTGCTGCAGCGACGTATCGGGAGTACGCCTCTGTCTCTATCTCTGAGATGTCGATCTCTTCCAGTGGCTCGGTTTGTAGCCTGTTTTTACGGAGCCATGCGATACAGCGTCGATTCACAATCACATAAAGCCACTTTGGAAAAAGTTTCGGGTCTTCCAAGGTTTCCAACCGCTGATAGACTTGCAGGAAAGTCTCTTGTACAATATCTTCAGCGATCTGAAAATCATCGACTTTTCGTAATGCCTGCGCGTGAACCTGCTTCTGGTATTTTCTGATCAAACTTGCAAAAGCATCTTCATCGCCTGCAAGGATACGTTGGATCAATGCAACATCTTCGTTTTTCACCAAAAGACTCCAGCGCGTATTTTTGTTCACTTATATATAAAGACGCGAGTTTACGGAAAGGGGGTGCATGATTTTGGGAGGAAGTTAGGTGGGGTTGAAAATATGAACAAAAAACGCACGCTCATCAGATGGGTCAAGAGTTCTTGGCGTATCAGGGTTAGGAACATCATTTAATTTAAAAATTCGTTGGGAATCGTTGTACTGGGATAGTCCTTGCTTTCATCTCGATTCAAAACCGGTTCAGGGATTTCGTCGTTCCAATAGTCTGGAATAGTGTTCGGGCGGCGAATCCATACGAGAAGCATTGTGCGTCGTTTGTCCGTATCGTTTTTTCGTACGGAATGTAGAAGGCGTGCGTCTCGCATCACCAATGATCCGGCTTTGACACAAACATCCACCTGATCCGGATGGTCCCTGAACATCACAGCATATTTTTCCTTAGATTCTGAGCCTGGCTCTAAAACATTACCTTGTTTGCTTGCATAGAGAAGTTTATCGTGTAAATCAATGCGCTTGCGATGTGTGCTCGGAATAACCTTTAAACAGCCGTTTTCTGGCGTTGTATCGGTGAGATAATACTTCATAAAGATATCTTGCGGCCAAGGCGCGCAACTGATTGGGTCATTCCAATGGTACCAATCTTGATGCCAATAAAGTGGGGGCGCGCCTGGATCTTTCGTCAGAATCGTGATGCCTCTGGCGACTGGGAAATCGCCAAACCCCATTTCTTCTAAGGCATTGACGGTAGGTTGCCATTCTAATAGTTTCTGAACAAGCGTATTGTCTTTGCTTGTAACTTGTAGATGATGTCCATGGTATCTGGTGTGGTCTGGTGGCACATAATTAGTGAGAAGTCGTTCCGATTCGTCACGGAGTTCCTGCAAGAACGCATCTGTGAGAATGTTGTTGATAACACAGAAACCGTCGCGAATCATTTGCTCGCGTTTTTGTAAAGCGATTTCAGGGGTCATTAAAGTTCTCCGTAGAGTTTAGGGTGTCCTTCTAAACCGTGTGGGCAGTTCTCGACGGCTGTAAGAAAGGAGGTGCTTAGAAGTCCATGCTCATCGGCATAATAAGACAGATATGCCCTTCCTGACCGATAGGTTTAACGGCAAGAGGCTTCAATGCGCTTGAGAACTCCAGTGATACAGACTTCGTTTCAATGTGTGAAAGTGTCTCTATCAGCAGCTGAGCGTTCATCCCGATGCGGATGCTTCCAGTGCCGGACTCGACTGCTAACGTTTCATGTATTTCATCGGTCTCGGAGATCTTCGCTGAGATCCGAATCTGTTCAGGATCTATTTCTAAACAGACCAAGGCGTTTTTCGGATTTGCGCGCGAGAAAATTTCACGCGTCGTGTCCACAATGGACGCTTTCGACACAACAACACGCCCTACAAAAGATTCTGGAATGATGCTATTATACGCTGGATACTCAGCAGCTACCAGTCGCGATGTCAGCGTGGCGTGATCGTCCGCAAAGAGAATCTGATTCTCAATGCGTGAAATCTTTATCTCTGGAGAATTGGCAAAAGTTCGCTCAATTTCTTTGACCGCTTTGAGGGGTACGATGAATCCACCATTACCGTCAGATAACTTGAGCGGTTCACAATGGGCAAGTGCAATCTGGATGCCGTCGGTTGCAACGACTTCTGTTCTATCTTCAAGCAGGTTAAAATAGAGCCCGTTTAGAAATCGGCGCTCTGCCGTTGTGGATGCAGCAAATCCCGTTTTGTGGAGGACAGACCGTAGGGTTTTTCCATCAATAATGGGTGCTTCCGAATCAACTGAAGGGAGTTGTGGGAACGCTTTATCGGGAAACCCAACGATTTTCCGGACGCTATCGCCACAGGTAATTTCAACTCGGTCGTCTGTTGTTGCCAAGTCTATCGGTTGCTCGGCGGGCCACGCTTTAACGATATCCACCAATTTTTCGGCGGAGACAAGGATCGTGCCTTTTTCTTTCACTGTCCCGTCAACTTTCATTCTAATACCAATTTCGGTGTCCGTTGCCATGCACTCAATCGTGTTCCCCTCCGCTTGGATAAGAACATTTGAGAGAATAGGCGCGGTATCTTGACGAGTCGCGACACGCTCTAACACTTGTAAGGACGACAAAAGATCATCTTTTTCAAAAGTTAATTTCATTCCAAAACCCTCATGCAAATATTTGTGAAAGTGATCTGCCTGTTCAATTGTGATGTCCAATGCCTCTTGAATCATTGGTTTGTGCTTTTTTAGGCGTTCCCGGGCACGACGTATCCGAATCCGAATAGTATCTGCTGACACACCTAATAATTCACCTATCTCGGCATAAGTCATCTCGCTCAGGTAGTAAAGTCTGATCACTGTCTGATCGCTTTCCTTCAATCTTACCAGCAAATTTTGAACAAGTTCGCGTTTTGCTTCCGCTGCACTTTCCGCCTGTGCTGCAGCAATGTGGCTCGAATAGGAAGTTTTTTCCGCTATTTCTATAGCCATTTCCTCCAACGGATGCGTTTGGATCCGTTTCTTGCGAAGCCATGCGAGGCAGCGACGGTTGGTAATGACATGAAGCCATGCCGGAAATTGGCTCGGATCTTTCAGCGTCGCCAATTTCCGATAGACCTGTAGGAACGTTTCCTGCGTAATATCTTCGGCGATATGGAAATCCCCTGTTTTCCGCCATGCGTGCGCGTGAACCTGTTTCTGGTACTTTCTCACCAAACACGTGAAGGCAGCGTCATCACCTTTAAGGATACGTTGAATCAGTTCAATGTTGTCGTTGCTCATCAAGTGCCTCTAAAAAGAAAGTGCTTCATGTGACATATAGTGACGCGACTTGGGGGTGAAAGCGTACATAATTCTGCAAAAAAGTGGAATGTTTATGAAAAATATCGGTCGGCAGGTTTGCCTAAAACATGGACAGAGTTGGCGAGATTGAAAATTGTACCATAGAACACAATCTATTTCTAATTTACATTCAAATGACTACAGTTCATTTGACGATCCGACCATCAATCGGATACCCTGAAACGTTGTGACCACAGAGGCTTAACACCGTCGGAAAGACATCAACGGAACGAACGCACTGCGCTGCGATTGGGTAATTCGTCGCAAGCGGGATGTGCATGTGCTCCGCAATTAAAGCACCGTGCGTCGCGTGATGTTTCGGTATCTCATAACGGGCGCGCAAATCATAACCGCTCGCTGCACTTAGAACCAGATCGCCTGTCCTTTCGCTATTGAAAATTTGCCACAATTGGACAATACCATCTGGATACGGACTGTCGTAGGTTTCACGAAGTGCTTCGCGTGAGGACAGATTTTTGTAGAAGACACCGTATCCGAGCGGGTCTGTTCCTATAAACTCGTAGGAGAAACGTAGCGAGTCTGCACATTTCGTGGAATACGCTACATTTTGTGGGTTTCCGTGATCCGCTTCCCGTGAGCGGCAAGAGATTTTCCCCTGTCCACCTCGGCTTTGGACCATAATGTCTCCTGTCTCGCTTTGCCCGGCGATGAATCCCAATCCTTCCAATTCAATAAGCGAGTTAACAACACCCATTTGATAGAGTTTCTCGAAAGGCGTGCGCGCCCCCCATCCTTTTTCAGCCGAACTGTCTTTAAAATAGAGATGCGTCATCCCGTTTCCCGATACCATACTGGCGGATACTGCGTCTTGCCGCCAAATCTTTGGATAATGTAGGCATCGCCAACCGTTGTCGTCTAAATGCTGTGGAATGTCAATATGTGTGTGTGTATCACTCATCCCGTGGTCGCTGGTAATCAGGATAAGTGTCTCTTCAAAAGTATTCGCCTTTTGTAAAATGTCAACAAGTTTACCGATCGCAGCGTCTATCTCTCGGTAGGTCTGGAGCACCGCTGGCGATTGTATCGCTGTGAGGTGTGAAAAAGTATCAACTGCCGGAAAGAGGCACGTGATGAATTCGTCACCTGCTTCAGCGGCTTTGTGTAACCGACGAACCGCAATCCGATTAACGAACCGCCAGCGATGCGAAAAATGGGCGTGAGTATAGACAAACGGTTTAACCCAGCGCGTCAGATTTTTGACAGGCGGACATCCAAGGGCGAGTAGATTGTAAATGTTGCTTACAGGGGAGAAGAAATTAAATAGGGTCGAGGCATCTGACGGTAAATCGGCTTCGAAATTGAGTCCATCAAGTCCCATGTAACTGCAAATGCCGGGGCGTTTGAAGCGGTGGGGTCGTTGGAAATTTGATTTAGATAACCACCGAATCCCCGGAATATTTGCTGTGCCTGGATACAACCCCATGAAAAAAGGGATAAAGGCAGGTCCTGTTGTTGAAGGAAACGCGGAGACCGCTTTGTTCAGGCTACCCCGATCTACCACATGTTTTTTTATATTCGGCAGGTCACCGTTTCCAACCAACGCTCTAAAAATTTTGTAGGGTGCCCCATCAACGATAATAAAAACAAGACGTTTGAAATGCGGCTCGGTTGATTCCATCACTCCTCCATAAATCTGTACGCGCATTTTCTGACCGTGTTGAAACATCAATCGTAAAACCGATCCAGAAGTCCGTCCTACGAATTTTCTCGTTCGGTATAGACTTTCCATAACCGATGCGGATTCTCGACAGAGAGACCAACGTTACCACATTCACCACAGACAGTTGCTCGTAGGGGTTCCCTATGCGCCTGCTTAAAGATTAAGGCATTAGGATTACCCTGTACCTCGACTTCTAAGTCTTGTCCCATTCCTGCCTCGTAGCGATCCCGAATCCGCAAGTTGGGCATAATTTTCTCAGAACCGCATCTCCCGCATTTCATTGTGGATCTCCTTATTTGGTATGCTGCTTTCGTTGACTGTCCTACATCAACTATTATATCCTAAATTTCAACCGATGTCAATCTTCTCATCGGAGAAACCAGAGGCATTCAATTCTCTATTTTTCGATTGAATTTTCACCCGCAGGCCTGGTAGGTTCGGTTTCCTAACCGAACCGGATCCTTAAAAAGAGATGTGAAGCCCAATAATTTCTTAAAATTGGATGCCCTGCCCGAAAGCGGATCGACGCGGGTAGTGAGGCAGCTGTGTAAATACTTCTTAATGTTAGAATTTACACCCTAAAGCAAAAACCTAAAGCAAAAAATTAAAAAATTTAATTTGACAGCCTATCATGTAATATTGTATAATAATTACGTGTAATTAAATTAACCGTATTTTACAGAAAGGAGATTTACAATGCCAAAATTTCTTGCCAGACAACAAGGCAGAGGCCCTCGTGAAAGGCGAGGCCCGCGGCACCCAAGGGGACCGCGAAGACGGAATAATGTGGTTATGGTCAGAGTCGATGAGGAAAATCTCAGTCGGATTGACGAACTTGTGGAATCAGGACAATTTAACAGTCGTTCTGAAGCGACAGCGTTCCTCATTGATGAAGGCATCAAATCCAAACAGCAGATGTTTGATAAAATGGCGGAAAAGATTTCTCAGATCCAAGGCTTGAGAAATGAACTGGAGACGATGATTGCCGAAGACGCAAAGCCATCTGAATCCGTTGAACAAAACACAGCGGAAACCCCTAAATAAATGATGCGAATCATGGTCACGCTCGTGCTAACCGTATTTTTCTTTCTCACCTAAGTTTAGGGATTGGAGGTTTCCCAAAGATTTATCTTTGGGAGGAAAATCCGCCCTCATGAATTAGACCAAACGCCTAAAAAAACAGTTGACTTTGGTCTGAAATTGTGGTATACTTATAGTATCGTGTTGGCAGACATTCTTAGCGTTACCACTTGGTAATGTGTCTGCCTCCCACTAAGAAGGGGATAAACGCACGATACACGATATACCATGAAACTGACTTTTAGATACCCTGTGTATCCGACACGGACACAACAAACAACATTATTAATATGGCTTGAGCATCTTTGTGAACTTCAGAACTCTGCGCGCCACGATCGCAAAGTTGCTTGGGAGACTGAAGGTCAATCTATTTCTTGCAATGAGCAACAAAAGAAGTTGACGATTGCGCGTGAAAGATATTCGGACTTTCGGGCTGTTCCGCAAGATATGCAAGTCTGTGCTTTAGAACGCATGGATAAAGCCTTTGATGGTTTTTATCGACGTTGTAAAAACGGCACTGCGAAAAAAGGCTATCCAAGACACCGCAAACAGATTAAATCTATGACGTGGAAACTTCGCAACTATACCAAAGTTGTTCGTCGGAAAACAAAAGGCACTGAAAAACAAACCATACGTGTTCGCGAAAACCCGATCCGCGAAACAGCATGGAAACATGACCGTTTGAAAGTTCCAAAACTTGGCGAAGTGAAAATATACATGCACCGCCCGCTTCAAGGGGATCCAACACAAGTCACGCTCGTCAAAAAAGCATCTAACTGGTATGCTCATATTACCTGTGAGTTGCCAGATACTCCGAA
>JAJEDN010000132.1 GCA_022821495.1 Candidatus Poribacteria bacterium | reverse complement strand
ACTTTCTTATTTGCTTTTTCACCCAGAGACACAGCAGAGGCGATCCATTCTGAGTTTACAACTGATGACTGTGTTTCTCGCATACAAACCTAACAATATCAACAACAGACTACCCTCGAAAAAAAATGGGGGTAAGTGACCGCAAATGTTTTCTTGCATGTTATAGGAGAAGGTGTTAAAATGCAACTAACTTCTAAATTCTAACACGCTTTATCAACTTCACAATAACACTATGAATACTGATCCTATTAAACTTGAACTTTACAAAAATATGCTGACTTCAGTCGCAGAAGAGATGGGTGTAACACTACAACGCACTGCATTCTCACCGAACATTAAAGAACGGCTCGATTTTTCATGCGCTGTTTTTGATGGAACCGGCAAGATGGTCGCACAAGCCGCACATATCCCCGTACACCTCGGTTCTATGCCGCTCTCTGTTCTGGCTGCGATTGAACATACCGAAATGGTGCCCGGGGACATGATCGCCCTCAACGATCCGTATCGCGGTGGCACTCACCTACCCGACATTACGCTCGTCGCGCCTGTTTTTTCAGATGAAAAGACGAATCATGGAAAAAATCGCCCTGTCTTTTTTGTCGCAAATCGCGCGCATCACGCAGATGTTGGCGGGATGACACCAGGTTCAATGCCGATCGCAACGAGTGTAATTCAGGAAGGCATCCGTATCCCGCCCGTTAAACTCGTCCGAAGCGGTGAACTTGACACCGATCTGTGGGAATTAATCCTCTCAAACGTACGAACGCCGGAAGAACGCCGTGGTGATATGGAGGCGCAGCTCGCAGCAAACCGCGTCGGTGAACGGCGATTGCAGGAGATGGTCACCAAATATGGCGCGACAGAAATCACGGCATATATGCAGGAACTCTGTGCGTATGCAAGCCGAATGATTCGTGCACGCTTACAAGAAATTCCCGACGGGCGTTACGTATACACCGATGTTCTTGACAACGACGGTATTAGCGATGAACCAATTGAAATACAGGTCGCGATTGAGATCGAAAACGATACGGCGGTTGTTGATTTTACAGGCACAGCACCACAGGTGCGCGGGTCTGTCAATGCAATATACGCTATCACCCTCTCCGCAGTCTTTTATACCTTCCGATGCCTCGCGGGTGCAGACGTTCCTGCGAATGCTGGGTGTCTGGATCCGATCCGAGTTATTGCCCCTGAGGGTACCATTGTAAACGCGAAGTTCCCTGCAGCGGTTGCCGGTGGAAATGTCGAAACATCACAGCGAATCGTTGATGTCCTACTTGGTGCTTTGGCACAAGCCTGTCCAGATCAAATTCCGGCAGCGAGTTCCGGCACTATGAATAATCTCACAATAGGCGGCTATGATGCCGCACGCGGCAAGGAATTTACCTACTACGAAACGATCGCGGGCGGGATGGGGGCACGTCCAGACCGAGACGGTATTGATGCCATCCACACGCACATGACCAACACAATGAATACACCCATAGAAGCAATTGAGACGAATTATCCGATGCAAGTCGTGACTTATGGGATCAGACGTGGGACAGGCGGGGCAGGAAAATACCGAGGCGGCGCGGGTGTTATCCGGGCATTGCGGCTATTGACAGACGCGGAAGTCACCATCCTTTCAGAACGCCGAACCCGCGGTCCTTACGGTTTGCAAGGTGGAGAGGCGGGGCAATCCGGCCGTAACGTGCTTGTCTCTGACAGCAAAGAACATCCATTACCGGGCAAAGTCTCGATTTCTACAGACGAAGGTGATGTTATCCGCATAGAGACACCCGGGGGCGGTGGATTTTCGTCTTAACAATAGGACTTACACAGACAGGCGATAAATCATTGGCATTCATAAATTAAATATGTTATCATATATAACTTGAACAGTATTAATCATGTATATGAGAATATTTTGCTGCTGGAGTGACTTGATAGGATCGTGATTTCCAGCAGCAAAGAAAAAATTACGGAGAGCGATAGTGAAAAAACTGACACAATCAGCATTTCAGAGAGCAAAGAACTTTATAATGAATCACGGGAGAACGTTGGACCAAAGACGCTTTGAATTCCATTTTGAAGATGGACCCACTGATGCTGTCCTTGCCGCACTAACACCTTATCAGAACGACGACGGCGGTTTCGCCCACAGTCTGGAACCTGACATCAGAACACCTTTTTCATCTGCGATTGTGACCACAGTCGGTTTCCAGGTTCTCAGAGAAATTCGAGCACCCGCAAGTCACGTATTGGTCCGGAAGGGAATCCAGTATTTTATCGCTACCTATGAGGAATGTCGGCAGGTATGGCCTATCGTTCCACCCGAAGTGGATGATGCCCCTCACGCGCCTTGGTGGAATTATGAGAATAGTGCCGAAACCTTCGGTCAGTTTCTGGTCAACCCCCGGGCAGAGATTGTCGGATATTTGCACGAATTTAGTGATGGCGTGCCGCCGAAATTGCTGAAGACCTTAACTGCGACTGTTCTGGAACATCTCGATTCGCTGCCCGACGAAATGGAGATGCACGACTCTCTCTGTTTCGTTAGGCTCGCGGAGACGGAGGCTCTGCCGAATAGGAACAAGGTCTGGGCGAAGCTCGCTCGAGCGGCAGCGCCCGGTGTTGCCCGGAACGCGGAGCAGTTGACTGGCTATGTTCTCAAGCCTTTGTGGTTGGTGCCCTCTCCGAAATCACCCTTAGCTGCTGGGCTCAAGGATGAGGTGGAGATGAACTTGGACTTTGAGATTGAACAGCAGGGCGAGGACGGTTCTTGGTCCCCGAATTTTTCTTGGGGCGATCAATATCCAGAGGCGTGGCGAACAGCCAAGCGGGAATGGCAATCCAGGTTCACGGTCGATACTTTGAAAACATTGAAAGATTTTGGTCGCATTGAGCAAGTGGGTGAATAGAAAGTGCTGATTGACGCAATTGGCAGGATCAATTCACGCTGTGTGTTATGTCAGTGGTCTGCGAATAAACACGACTTGACCCGCAAAGAAAAATACAACGTTATAAAGCAAAAGAACCAGCAACAGATTGAAATGCATCGATATTACGTCTGGAAGGAAAAACTTCGGTGGCACAAAATCTGGCGGATCCGCCTTCAAAATACGTTGTAGGATTTCATAGTCCCCCGTTTCTTCAATATAGCTATTGACGTGTTCGGCGTATTGGTGCCGGTATCGAATAACAGCGCGACGGAAATTCCATTCGCTGAGAATCCCGGTATTCGCTACATCAGTCGCTAAAAAAACAAATGCCGCTGAGGGTGAAATTAGGGAGATGGACAGGTTCATATCGGCTTGTGCTTCAACCGCATTGATAAAATCTTGCCGGATTTCTGCTGCCTTTCCGACGCTTAGGTTCATCTGTCTCCGCTCCGCTTTCGCGCGGATTTTGTTTATAGTTTGTTTCTCCGCATCACTTAAGGCTACAGGATCGCCGCCATGCGCTTGTATGAATTCCGCTACCTCCTCCTGACTCTGTTGCCAAATATCTCCTGAGAGTCTTCGTATATTCTCATGGACCTCATACACTGTAGGGATAGGGCGCAAATAGGAGGCTAAAAATGGACTGAAATTGGGAATCACTAAAACCGTGACGACCCATAACGCCATCAAAATAGTTAGTGTCGTTTTCGGATGTTTTGTCAGACACGACCCAAAAAGCCCAAGCGCACAAAAAACAGATAGGTAAAGCAGCGCCAGTAAAAAAAGAAATAAAGTTGCTACCCAATCGGAGGGACGCAGATTCACATTCGGCATCAGGTATAAGAGTAGAATCACACTTATCAGTGCTGGCAGTAGAGAAACAATTAAACTCAGATAACTCCCAACGAACTTCGCGGTCAAAAGCAAAGGACGTGAGATGGAATTAACCAACACCAGCCGTAAGGTCCCGCGACGAGATTCTCCCGAAATCGTGTCATACGTAAACACAAATGCTAATAGACTCCCGACGATATTAAAGAAAAAAACAAAATCCAACTGGGAAAAGAGATAACGGTTTGGGTTATTAACAAATTGTCGATTGTTCTCAAATTGAGGCCCCATTTTTGCCTCACTATTGGCATTCAAAGAGAGTTCTTCGTCCAATCCTGTTGCCAAAACCCGCAATGTCGGAAGGTCTCGGTTCATCCAATACCAACTATACTTATTGGTATACAGATAGTCTTTGAGTTTGTAGCCTGTATATAATTGTCGTCCTGCCCAAGTCTTATCCGTCGCTAACATGGCCGTTGACCCGATGAGAAAAATCAGTGCCAGGATCATTGAAACCGCGAAACGAGCACTGAGGATATGATCATGTATTTCTTTTTTGATTAATGTCCAGAACATGTTTTCCTCAATTTCGCTGTCATCTCACATCATAACGATGGAACGCTAAGTTTGCTCCCATGAACAACAAGATGTTCCACAAGAGAAGCAGTTGTAGATCAATCCAAACCGCAGAGAAACTGCGTTCCAATGGCTGGGGCTGATGAACAAACATGGACCATTGTCCCTCTTGTCTCACACTCCGTTTAAGCCATGCGAAAAGCCGCCGCCGATAATCTTGATAATCTGGTATTCCTGTTTGCGCGAGCGTCGTTGAACCGTGGACGTAGGATGCCAGTGGCGAAAGACGAGAGAGGTTTTTTCCTAACGCAATTTGGCGGTCGATTTTGGAAATATAGGTATCGTCCATTGCCCACAATATTTCTCGTTCTTCCTCGGTGATGTCGTGTTCGGTAACAGCCTGTTCTTTCATTTTTCTATGTTCACCCTCAGATGGAGCGGGAGCAATTGTCCGCGTCGTTAAAAGCGCGAGCCTCGGTATCCATAATGTCCATATCATCCAGATAAATAGACACAAAACGAGGGAAGTTGCCTCTCGATGAACCGCTGTGGAAACGAGTAAACCGAGTGTAAAGAACACGGAGAGATAGATTAAAGTAAAGCAGATAATGCCACCGAGTCGCAGAAAATGTTCACTGGAAAGTGAAACACTGGAGAAAATATACATATAGATGAACATGAGCAGCACTGCTGGCGAGAAACTCAAAAGCAGACTGATATAGCCGCCGATCCATTTGCCTAACAGAAACGTTGATCGCCGAAGAGAATTGCTCAGCACCAAGGAGAGGGTGTGCGTCTCTTTTTCACCACAAATGCTATCATAAGAGAGAAAAATCGTTAGGACTGACAAAACTATGCTGACAATATAGACAAAGTCGGGTGTCTCGAAGAGTTCAAAGATGTGACGTTCTTCACCAAAACGCATGAAAACCTGTCCGATAACATTATATCTGGGATGAAAATTAGGGATAACCGGATGTACTTCATTTGTTCCCTTCGCTATCAGACTCAGGGGTTGTGGAGGTATAGAGATGCCACGCGCCACATTCGACGCTTTTTCTCGGTGTTGGTAATCATGCGACATTAAAACGATAGAAATTACACATAAGATGATACATACAAGACTTGTTAGAATGTAACGACCACTCGTGAGATTGTCAATCAGTTCGTGCTTGATTAAATTACCAAGTTGACCCATATCATCCCCTGTCAAGGATTCAGTAGATATACCAATCACTCGAATCGAATATTCAATTGCCTCACCTTATTGATTCTTTGAAAAAACAAAGGATTTAGACAAGGCGCAGTCCTGAAACCCGATTTCTTTACAGTGGCCGCTTCGCTCGTACCGTTATGACATCAGCTGTGAAGTTTTCGTTTTCGCCAGGCATCTCAATGACTCGATAGGATACATCCGCACGCTCAATAATGAGATCAGGGAGAACAGCAACTATTTCGTCGAGGGTTGCAAGCAATTCGACAGGAATATCCGAATCGGCGGCACTTGACTGTGCAATTCCGATATACACAAGGATACCGCCGGGGCTTAGCAATTTTGTGGCACAGTTTAACATCTGGTGTCGTTCATCACGGCGCAAATGCATATAGCAGAGAAAAACCAGATCGTATTTTTCATCTGATTGGTAGGTGGTTACATCGGCTACGATCCCTTTAACATTTACGCCTTGCGTCTGTGCTGCCTGCGTGAGATTTTCAATAGCAGCAGGTGCAAAGTCTACGGCTGTGACTTCCCAATTCCGCTTTGCGAGCCAGATGCTATCAGCACCTTCTCCGCAACCGAGTTCAAGGGCACTTCCAGTTGGGAGATGCGTCACTTCCGCTACGAAACCGGCATCCGGTGTCGTCCAAGGTGCGTTAGTGTTTTTATAGTATTCGTTCCAGAATTTTTGGGACATTTGTATTTCGTTCTGCCATTACATTTTAAAATGAAACTGAAGGCTTGAGTTGAGAATAAGCCGGATTCTGTATGCGATGATCATTCATCTGGGATGGATGTTACCATCCACCTCAAGCGGTTACCTGAGGACGAGGCGGGCAACCTCTACATGTCCCCGATTTACCTTGCTCCAGACGGGGTTTACCAAGCTCCATAAGTCACCTTATGGACTGGTGCGCTTTTACCACACCGTTTCACCTGTACAGCACTTTAGGTGCTGTAGTCTACTTTCTGTTGCACTTTCCATAACGTCGCCGCTCCTGGGGGTTACCCAGCATCCTGCCCTGTGGAGTCCGGACTTTCCTCATCCCGAAAGTAAAACTACAATCAGGACGCGACCATCTACTCAACTCAAGCCTCTCTATTATATCTTATCTAACAACTTGATAGCAACGAAATAAAGAATTGTTTGAACAGACAACGAGATTGGGCGCGCCCTCGCGGAAGGGGTATTGAGAAAACAAAAAGGCGCGCTGGCAAAGCGCGCCTTTAAAAATATTGTGTTGTAACAGAAGATTAGGAACATCCACTCGTCGCACCGCAATTCGCACAACGGTAACAGACCCCGCTTCTCACCATAAGTGCACCGCACTCAAGACACGGCGGGGCATCCGCATGCTGTAGCACAACCTGCTTTTCATGAGCCATCCAAGAGTCGTCGGTCTCACCATTACTTCCGTGTCCATACGGATGGAGTTCCTCTGGTGGCACCATCTCTGCATCAAACGCCTGCATGTCGGCACCGCCGTGCGGTTCTTGGGAGAGAAACCGTATGCCGAGCCATCGGAAAACGTAATCTATAATCGACTTCGCCATCGGAATGTCAGGGTTAGACGTGAAACCCGAAGGTTCAAATCGAACATGGCTAAACTTATTCACAAGCGACTCTAACGGGACACCGTATTGCAATGCAATAGAAGTGAGGACCGCCACAGAATCCATCAGTCCAGAGACGGCTGTTCCTTCTTTGCTCATACGGAGAAAAACTTCTCCAGGACTACCATCGTCATAAAAGCCGACATGAATATAACCTTCATGACCGCCAACGCTAAATTTGTGTGTAAGAGACGTACGCGTGTCTGAAAGACGCTTTCTGATAGGACGTTCACCAGGAACATCAGTAATAGCCTCTTGGGTTTCACTTTCCGCATCCTGTTGGCTCCGGGTTGAAAGGGGTTGGCTGCCTTTACTACCATCCCGATAAACAGCCAGACATTTGACACCCCGTCGCCACGCTTCCACGTATAACGTTTTGATGTCATCCACCGTTGCATCGTGCGGCACATTGACAGTCTTGGAAATAGCACCGGAAATAAAGGGTTGCACAGCCGCCATCATTTTCAACGGTCCCATGTGATTGATATAACGCGTTCCGTGCTTACCACACTGAACAGCACAATCGAAAACGGCATAGTGTGTCGGTGAGAGATGCGGTGCGCCCTCTACTGTGCCTGTACCACAGATAACCTCTTCAGCAATACTAATTTCATCTTCGCTGAATCCAATTGCAGAAAGGAGCTCAAAGCTCGGATCCGCGGCTTCTTCTTCGGTGATCCCTAACCGTTCAAGACACGCTTCTCCGAGAAAACCCGGAGCAAAAGCGAGATTCAGGTCAAACGCACTCGGTAGCATCTCCGCAACGCGATCGATATCTTCCTGCGTGAAACCCTTTCGCTTTAATGTATCCGGATTGATGTGCGGTGCCCCTTCAAAAGAGCCCGTTCCGACCAAGTACGTAATAATCGCTTCAGTTTGCTGGAGCGTATAATCTAAGTTGTACAGGGCATCTCGGACGCTCTGGTTGACGATCTTCATGTAGCCACCGCCCGCCAATTTCTTGAATTTGACGAGAGCAAACTCTGGCTCGATACCCGTTGTGTCGCAATCCATCAGGAAGGAGATAGTTCCCGTCGGCGCGATGACACTGATTTGTGAATTCCGGTAGCCCCACTGCTCACCTTTCTCAAGGCAAAGATCCCAATCCGCTTTTGCTGCCTCTAATAGATTCGATGGACATGCGTCTGGATCAATATTGTAAGCAGCATCGCGGTGCAACCGCATAACGCCCAACATCGAATCGCTATTCTTCGCGTATCCAGCGAAAGCTCCGACACTTTTGGCAATCTCCGCACTCGTCTGATATCCTTGACCACTCAGGATAGCAGTAATAGCACCTGCGTAAGCGAAGGCTTGTTCGCTGTCATAAGGAATACCTAAACGCATCAAAAGCGCGCCCAAATTCGCATAACCGAGTCCGAGCGGACGATATTCATGAGAACGTTGTGCTATATTTTCGGTCGGGTATGAAGAGAGGTCTACAATGATTTCCATTGCAGTCGCGAAGACACGGACAGCAGCTCGAAAACCTTCAACATCAAAGGTATTATCGTCTGTCAAGAATTTCGCAAGATTAATGCTGGCGAGGTTGCAAGCAGAATCATCTAAGAAAAGGTATTCACTGCAGGGGTTGCTGGCATTAATCCTTCCGGTGTTTTTACAGGTATGCCATTTCTGAATCGTGCTATCAAATTGCACGCCAGGATCCGCACATGCCCAAGCGGCGTAGGCAATCTTCTCCATTAACGTTCTGGCATCATACTCGTCGGCGACTTCACCACTTGTCCGAAAAGTCGTCTTCCAAGAATCCCCTTGGAGGTATGCATCCATGAATTCATCTGGAATCCGGACAGAGTTGTTGCTGTTCTGCCCACTGACAGTACTGTAGGCTTCACCGTTGAAATCAGCAGGGTACCCTGCAGCGATAAGTGCCTTCGCTTTATTCTCTTCCCTGAGTTTCCAGTCAATATAGTCAGCGATTTCTGGATGGTCCATATCAAGGATGACCATTTTGGCTGCGCGTCGCGTCGTCCCCCCAGATTTGATACTGCCTGCCCACCGATCAAAACCTTCAAGGAACGAGAGCACCCCAGAACTCTCACCACCGCCAGAGAGCAGTTCACCTTTCGCGCGAACTTGACTAAAATTAGAGCCTGTACCGCTCCCATATTTAAAGAGACGTACTTCAGATCTCTGGAGCTCCAACATAGAGTCCAGAGAATCGTCAACGCTTTGAATGAAACAGGCGGAATTTTGCGGGTGTTGATATGCGTTGGTCGTAACCTTGACTTCTTCTCCGTCCCGGTCCCAATAGTAGTTCCCACCGCCCCCATCAATATTATATTCATGCCACAAGCCGCAATTGAACCAGACAGGCGAGTTAAAAGCACCCCGTTGTGTAACGAGGATATGCGTCAATTCCATTTCAAATGCCTGCGCGTCTTCAGACGTGGCAAAGTAGCCCCCGAATTCTTCGCCTGCGCGACGGAGCGTACGTGCCACGCGGGTAACTAACTGACGCACACTGTCTTCTGATTCAGAACCGGGAACACCAGCTTTACGAAAATATTTTGATGCGGCAATATCCGTAGCGAGTTGCGTCCAGTTTGCTGGTACTTCAACCTGCTCCTGTTTAAAGATGACATCACCTTTTTCATTATAGATGACGGCATCCCGACGTTCCCACTCCAACAAATCGAATGGATGAACGCCGGACTCGGTAAAATAGCGCGTGAAAACGAGACCTGCCCGATCATCTCCATTAGAATGTTTTGGAGAGGTTGTCCCTTCATCAACCCCATTCGGATTATCAACTGTCATACTCATACCCCTTATAATTAGCGGTGCTACTGAGGAAGTACACCTGTGAAAACTATATTATGATGATCTGCGCTGCTAAGCGCGCCTATAAAAATTCCTCTGATTATAATTGCTTTTCTTCAAGAATAATTCGATGATAACGCTTCTTGCCAGCACGGAGCAACAACTCATTATCCTCAAGTAGATCGGCATCAATAACCATATCTATCTCACGGCACTGCTTTTCATTGATGTAAGCACCGCCTTGTTGAATGAGTCGTCGTGCTTCGCTCCGCGAATTTGCCAACCCGACTTCATGAAACAACGTCATGATTGGAATACCGCTGTCAAGTCGTTCCGTTGCGATAGGCGAAGTCGGCATCGCGGCACCATCAAGGTTGCCACCACCAAATGCCGCGTGCGATGCTGCTCGCGCTTTGTCTGCCTCTGTTTTTCCGTGAGCAAGTCGCGTGGTTTCGTACGCGAGTACTTCTTTTGCCTCCCGGATTGCTTCATCTTCCAGACTGCCGAGTCGTCGGACTTCATCCATGGGCAGGAAAGTGAAATACGCTAAGAATCGCGAGACATCACGATCGTCTACGTTGATCCAATACTGATAAAATTCATACGGCGATGTCCGTTCAGCATCAAGCCAAACTGCGCCACCTGCGGTTTTTCCCATTTTCGCACCACTTGCCACCGTGAGCAATGGAAAAGTGACCGCGTGGACCCGTTCGCCTTCAACGCGCCGAACAAGCTCAACACCAGCAAGAATATTGCCCCACTGATCATCCCCGCCGAGTTGGAGACGACACCCATACTTCTGAAAAAGACACAAGTAGTCATAAGCTTGGAGCAGTTGATAATTAAACTCAAGAAATGAGAGGCCGAGTTCACGATCAAGCCGTTGCCGATACCCTTCTGCTTTAATCATCTCATTCACGCGAAAGTGTTGGCCAATATCGCGTAAAAATTCAATGTAGTTCACCGAAAGCAGCCAGTCAGCATTGTTGAGAAACCCACCTACTTCCGTTCCAGTCTGTGAGGATTCGCTATCTGTTATTCCGTTATTAAGATTTAAGTAACGTTGGAGTTGCGTAAGGATACTCTTACCGTTGGCTGAAATTTGTTCTTCCGACAACATAGGGCGCATCTCGGTCTTGTCGGTCGGGTCGCCAATCATTGTTGTCCCACCACCGATGATCGCGATCGGTTTATGTCCCGCACGCTGCAGATGTGCCATCGCCATTATGGGAACAAGACTTCCGACATGCAGACTTGCGGCTGTCGGATCAAAACCGACATAGTAAGTAACCTGCTCTTCAGTTAACAGGTTCGCGACCTGTTCAGCGTTGGTGGTCTGTTTAATAAAACCCCGTTCGTTCAGGGCTTCAAAGACGTTTGGCATTTTTTATCCTGTTTCAATTTTATGAATTTTTAAAGAATTCGGAGGGTACGGTTCTATAATATTGGGAATCTACAAACTTCATTCTACAATGTGCCGTTTGTAGACCTAACATACAAGGAACAATCGGGAATTTGATAGTAAAATTATGTTTACAAACGAATACGGAAATTAGATATCTGAATTTCTTACCGAAATATCCTTGCCCAATATTATATAGAATTTTTGTAGTTCTGACAAGTAATTTTTTTCTCAGACTTTTGACGTTTTTCAAACTTTTGAGATTAACCTGAAGCGACCTCGACGCGTCTGTAGACATCCTGCAAACGGAGTTCACAGCCTATAGAGAGAAGCGGCAGCACCTCCTCAAGTCCTTGAAATTCGGTCTGTATCCACTCGGCCCCTTGACGACAATAATGTTCAATGTGAACCTTGTCTTGGGAGATGAGAATGTAATCTTTTAAGGAAGCAATTTGCTGATAAAACTCAAATTTCTCACCTCTATCGTAAGTTTCAGTTGAGGGTGAAAGTACCTCCACCATGACAGTTGGGTTGAGGAGCGTGTCAAAAATATTATCCTCCGGAATGGGTTCGCCGCAAACAACGACAACATCCGGGTAAAAGTAGGAATCTATTTCGGTAACCTTCACCCGCATATCGCTTGTAGCAACTCGGCACTCTCCATTCATCAATTGAATACCAAGATGGATTGCTATGTTCGCGGTGATGAAATTATGTGCGAAACTTGCGCCGGACATTGCGACTATCTGTCCGTTCACGTATTCGTGTTTCGTCGTCGCCTTGCGCTCAAAGGCAAGGTATTCTTCAGGGGTCAGATAGGTTTGTGCTGCAACAGATGACATACGTGTCTCCATGGGCATGTAGCATGATGCAGTTCGCATCTGGGCGAGTACGCCGCAAAACTTTTAGTTTGTGCCGCCGTGTATCCGTTTAGAAAAGTTATGCTTCTGACATACTCACCCAGCTAAAGCAAGGGTGGTTCTTTTGTTCCTAGTTTTGATAATATGGACTTTCAGAAATGGTATTATTCTTCGTCATCTTCTGCATAAGAATGTCCACTGAAAATTGCACGCACCTGCTTGGCTGTTTTCGGACCTGAGAGCAGCTTCCCAATCCGATCGCCCTCCTCTTCAAGCAACGCCTTAACGTTCGTCAGCACGGCTTCTAATTTGTCGCCCGGAAACTTGCACGCGCCGTTTTCATCCATGTGGATAATCTCACCCGGTGCGACATCCATCCCCGCTATTGAGACGGGTACGTTGACAGCCTGAACCGCCATCGCGCCATGCCCAGGTGTGATGCCACTCAACAGATACTGAAATTCCATCGGTCGGATTTCGTCAATATCACGCGACGGCCCGTTTGAAATTGCCCCGAGGCAACCGATGGACTTCATTGCTGCCGTCATATTTCCACCTGCCAAGCCGACCTTGTTCTCCAATTCGGGTGGAAACTTCTGCTGAAACGCTAAGATCGTCGGTTGTTTGGAAGCACCCAACGCATCTATGACATCCATAAAAGAGAGCTCTGAATAGTTAGGATCCGGTAAACCGTAGACACAGGTCACTGCGTACCCAGCAACAGCTCCAAGATCTGGATACATACAACGAATAGTGGTATCCGTGTACCAATCCTCAGTCCACGGGTTATAAAGTCCAAGGCAGAGCGGACTCCCCGGATACGTAGCCACCACATTCGTGATGGAAGGCGTATCATATTTCCGCAATTCCGCCAACATTTCCTGTTCTGTTAATGCCATTTTTCTAATTTTCCTTGCGGTTAAGTAGTGTAGGTTGGGGCACTCACGTGCCTTTGTGTAGCGTTGAAGAAACACCCAAGCAATACGCAGAAATACCCAAGCAAAAACACCCTTCCACTTCGTTTCAGGCTTAGTGTTTTGGCTCTCGGGAACGCTATAGGTTTTAGACAGGCATTGTCCTACCGGCGTACGCTCGTCCGATGCGTGCAGCTTCCTCACCACCACCGGTGACCCGAACCCCCGCATCGATGCTCGCCTCAACTGTATCAGGGGACGTGCTTTCTAAAAAACGGATGCCGGCTGCTTTGCACGCTGCAAAGACGCGATCCCGAGCATCTTGCAATTCCTGTGGACGCGGGCTCGGCGGATTTTTATAGCCAAACGACATACTCATATCACCCGGTCCCCACTCTGCAAAGGCGATGCCGGGTACCTGTGCCGTAATTTCAACGTTCGCTAATGCCCGTTTATTTTCAAATTTGAGTCCTAAGAAGAGTTCACCGTTTGGGTTCAGGGGCCATGGATCGGCGACATCCAGATATTCGTTAGCAGAAATACCCCAAATCGGTGCGGCAGAACCTTGACCGGCTGAACCGCGTCTGCCGACATCTAACTGCGTACCGACACCGATTGTTTGGAATGGGTAGCGACACGCTTCAACAAACGCTTTGACAGCTTCGGGAGATTCTGCATGACAAAGTAGGAGTCCGTGTACACCGCGTGCGAGAAGCTGCCGCATCTGCCAACCGTTAGCACGAATCACATCTGCGCTCACACCATCCACTGGTAATTCGACAATGACTGCTGGCGTTTTGTGTCCACTATTCGTTGGACCGCCATCAGCAAGACCGCGCATGAAACTATCCAATCCAGCGAGATCGAAACTTCCATGCTCCATACCGACATTGATATAGTCTGCCCAAGTCTTCGCCATCTCACGACCCGCGTCATAGTTCAAGTTCGCGCCCGTGTGACTGCCAGTGTAGAAAACAGGCAAGTCATCTTCCAGTAATTCAATCGCTTTATTAACGCGTTTTGGCATTACGGATTCTCCTTAAAAATTAACGTGCAAAATGAAAAATCGTTTCGACTATTTTCGACTTTTTTTCGGTGTAATAGTTTAAAAAATTTTACAGTAAACGCGACAATCTGTCAACAGATTTTTTTTAAATTCGCAAGCAATGAAAACCGAAAATTCTGACCTTAGACCGATTTGGCCTTGACAAATCCAAGGGTTTCATTTACCTTAAAAAAATGAATTACAAACGCAAATTTTTATAAGGGGACATTAGCATCGTGAAAGCATTTGTTACCAAACTACTACCAGACAAACGACGCGAAAAAACTGTTGTGGCCGACTGGAAAGAACCTGAACCCCCCGTCCAAAACGAGGTGCTCTGTCAAGCCGTCTTTACTGGACTCACCAACGGAACAGAACGGAATCAGATTATCGGTGGAAACTACTCGGCACCCGATGACCGACTCCCCGCAGGTGGTGGGTACCAGAACGTCGGGAAAGTCGTTGAGACGGGACCAGACGCCACGCAGCTGCAGGTCGGTGACCTTATCTATGCCAGTGTGGACCACGTTGAAAAATTCACCATCCGAGAGGATGGACTGCTCCTCAAATTGCCGGAAGATATTGATCCGGGTGAAGCCGCCCTTTTTGGCATCTCTGGCGTCGCAATGCACTGCTGTCGGCGCGTCGAGCCGCGTATCGGGGAAAAAGTGCTTATTGTCGGACAGGGCTGCATCGGGATGTTCGCGGCACAGATCGCTTACGCCATGGGTGCCCGCGTTACTGTGTGCGATATCGAGGAATCCCGATTGGAAGAGATCCGTCAATTAGGTGTAGCAGAACAGGTTTTCAACACAAGTGGAGACGGTTGGGATACACAGATCCAAGACGGCGCATTTGACGCAGTTATGGACTTCGCTGGTGTCCCGGACATGGTCACTCCAATGATTCGCGCCTGTAAAACCCGCGGACGGCTCCTCCTCGTCGCTGGAAGGTTTGATGTCAATTATACTTTTAACATCGGACAATTTAAGGAGATTAGCATCCTTCAGTGTAGTCACTTCACTTGCGATGATCTGGAAAACCTCTGTCGATTGCTCCGTCAAGGTTCTATCAAGATTGCTCCGCTGATTCGACACCGCGTGCCTGTCGAAGAGGCGCCACAGATATACAGATGGCTCCGCGATGAACCGATGCGCCTATTAGGCACCGTGTTTCAATGGGAATAAGATCGGACGCGTCAATTTTTTCTTGTAGGAGCGAGTGTTTTTGCTGCGGTGTTTCTTGTCGCTCGCGATACTGAAGCAACCGAACCCCCAAGTGAAACCCAACGCTCCATTAGGTTCCCAAAAGTTAGCGTGTTGGGTTTCGCTGTCATTTTCTTTTTTAACTTTCCACATCTAAACTCCTCCGAAAATTTTAAATCAAAAAAAGTGCAACTTTTTTCCCAACCCGTTTGTAGTAACGTTAACTCCAAAACGCGTTAAGTTACGATAGAAAAAAAGTGCAACTTTTTTTCAACTCATTTGTAGTTAACCACAACTTCAAAATGCGCGGAGTTGAAACATGACTGAAGATAAATTCCTTGAGCTTGTCCACAAACACAAAGCTCAGATTTATCAACACACCCTCTACCTACTCGGAAATCGAGAAAATGCAGAGGATATAACACAAGAGACATTCATTAAGGCGTGGGAACACCGGACCAAATTGCGTCCGAAAACAGCACGCGCATGGATGCTCAAATGCGCGCAGAATCTCTGTTTCAACCTGCTCAAACGACAAAAATTTCAGGTGCATTTAACAGAAGACGACGATACAGACGTTGAAACAGCACTCGAAACTTTAATGCACGCCCATTCTGGTCGGTCGAATCCGATGCCAGATGAGATTGTGATCCAACAAGAACTCAAAGATTCAGTACATTGTGCTATTAAGAAATTGCCACCGAATATGCGCTCGGTGATTATCATGCGAGAATTGAACGGGATGCGTTTCAAAGAGATTGCTGAGGTCTTAGAACAACCCGTAGGTACTGTGAAATCACTATCATTTCGTGCCCGAAAAAAATTGCGGGAACTCCTGCGTCCCTACTGGAGAAATGACGAATGAACCAATTGACAGCCCACTCCGATCCAACTTGTACGGAAGTTCAGGATACCTTAGAAGCGTATCTTGACAATGAATTGGAGGCGGACACACACGCGACAGTTGCAGCACACATCGCATCCTGTTCAACGTGTCAGAATGAAGTTCGCTTCGTTCAAGCAATTAGTGGAGCATTACACGAACTTCCGAAACCAGAGCCGCCGCCAAAAATCTCCAACGCGGTTGAGGCTTACGTGCGCGCGCATCCTAACAAGGGACCAAAGTGGCTAAATTGGATATTTCAACTGTTCACTTTCTCGGGTGATGTGACTTCGGGACTCGCTCGCGCAGGGGCGTTGGTATGTTTCATCGGAATTGCGCTATTCGGCACCTATCAATATCAACAGCACCTGAAAGTTCAACAAGCCTCACGTGACCTCTATTACGCGCTCGGTCAGTTGAATTACGCAGTGGAACGAACAAGCATTGTCGTTAACAAAAAACTTCCAGATGTCCGAATTAATGAGGCTTCAGGCCGCCCCCTTGTTCAGATTGAAAAAGCCTCCCGTCGCGCGCTGAAACAGAAAAACAGTATTTCATCAGCAATCCATCGAAGTCTGAATAGCCTTAATCGGTTACCCCAGAACGTTCCGGATACAGAACATCATCAACGCTCACAGCAAGAAGGAGAAAACCCATGAAATTGCGAAATCACTTTATACGACTGTTCGCGCTGCTGTTTTTAGCCTTATCGTTAACACCGGCGCATTTAGCAGTCGCGCAACAGGACAAAACTGAGAAAAAAGGACTTATCCTCTTCGACTCCCCTGAACGCCTTGAGGCAAAAGTCGAGGTTAACTTAACAGCCAAACTCATCAATCTGGTGAGCAAATCGGTGAGCAATCAACCAGAGGTCGCTGAACTGATCCAGATGTTAGACGGCATCTATGTCCGCACCTACGATAGAACCATCATTGACGAGAAGAAATTAGTTAACCACTTCCAGCAAAGACTCAAAGCGGAGAAGTGGGAAGTTCTCGTCAAAATCAAGGAAGAGAATGAGATCGTAGAAATCAGTCTGCTATTTGACGAAAATACAGTTTATGGGATTTTCGTCATTGTGCTTCCCGAAACCTCTGGCGAAGTTACCTTTGTCAACATCGTCGGCGAGATTGCACCGGAACGAATCGAGGAACTGCTTGGCAGCCTCAGCAATTTTGGCGCGATAGATATTGATGTCGGCGGCGCATTGAAGGCGCAAGCCGAACCGATGCGAAATACAGTTCAAAGAGAGATACACGCTGTAAAAATCGAAAACCCGCCAACTCTCGATGCAACACTTGATGACGCGTGTTGGAAAATCGCGCCCCAAGCGGACAATTTCACGCATGTACGTACTGGAAACCCGGTCGAGGATAATACGCAAGTTAAACTGGTTTATACAAATGAAGCCATCTATGTTGGCTGGCACCTCTATGATTCCCGACCAGATAAAACTGTTGCCCGTCAGACCCAAGATCATGTCCGATTTGGGAAAACAACAGAGGATTGGGTCTCCTTCAGTATTGACCCGTTCCACACGCACCGATTTTCCGACCGGACCTTCTTTATGGCAAATCCATTCGGCAAAAAATATGTCCACTCTCCCGCGCGGAACTCAAACGAAACCGACTGGATGGAACAGTGGAATGTCACCGCGAACATTGTCGAGGACGGTTGGGTTGTGGAGATGGAAATTCCGTGGAAAATGCTTGATTACCCTGATACAACCGAACCCATTCGGATGGGGATTAACTTTGACCGCGGACAGGCACGGACGAATGAACATTCCTGGTGGTCCAATATAGGTACACAGGAATTTTACAAAAACGATGGACACTGGCTAAAGGTCTTACCACCGCCAAAATCGTCCCGCGTGGAAGGATTGTTAGATGCATTAGAAGCCGACAAATACAGTGTCCCACAAATTTTAGACCAGAATAATAATATCTCCTTCATGAGCGAAAATAATATCTCCTTCACGAGCGGGGATACCTTTCGCCCTGTGAATGCCAGCGGTTTAAATCGGATTGATGGACTCCGACTCGGTGGTGGATTTGAAACTGGGAAGCAGGGGCATCTGGATCCGCTCTTCTTTCCAGGATCCGGCGCAACAATTCAGAAAAATGAGAACGGAACGCTTGCCCTAACCGACATGAATGAAAACGATTCTGGCACGCGATATCTTACGGCACCGAGTCCATTCCTGTTTGGTACAATGAGTTATGCCTTTTCAAGCCAAAGCCTTAATTATCGAGCCGGCGGGGGTATCACATCAGGCAAAAACTTGAATTTGACGTATGGCGCGCAAATCCACCGGCTAACATCTGTCAGAGATACCGATATCCTACTAAACAACAGTGAGCAGTTTTTGAGAGCATTGTGGGGTACCGATTTTCAGGACTACTACCTCAGAGAAGGCGCAGTGATGACCGTCCAATGGCAGCCGATGAACATCACACACTCACTCGGATTGTCCTTACTTTGGGAAGAACATAAAAGCCTCGAAAATACGATGCACTTCCATTTAAGGAACTGGTCAACTAATCCGACATTGGCACCACAGGGAAATTCCCCAATACACGATGGCAGTATGCGCAGCATTTCTTTCAAATACGATTTTGATACTCGCGGTGAAACAGACCTAGAATATAATTTTGAGAACCGAAAAAATGCAGGCGAATGGTATAACACATTCCTTGTAGAACATGCCAGCTCCGCAATCAGTTCCGATTTCGATTTTACGCGTTTCTTGATTCATCTCCGGCACTATTGTCCTATTGGAAAAGATCGAATTGACACACGTTTAAAAGTCGGTATCGCGACTGACCCACTGCCTTTTCAACGGCAATTCGTCGTCGGTGGCATCGGCACGTTACGCGGGTACTCGCTTTATGAATTTGTGGGTAATCACGGGTTCCTCTTTAATCTGGAGTATGCACATAGTTTAGGCAGTGACGCGTTCATTGTTCCTTTCATAGATATAGGACAAGCCTGGTATCACTTGAAAGACGTAAAGCACATCGGACCGAAGATTAACTTAGGCATCGGTTTCCAAGGTGGTCCGTTCAGATTGAACCTCGCAAAACCGCTTGAGGAAGAACGCGGTTATCAAGTTGACTTTAAATGGTCGCGTATGTTTTAAACCACAAGCCTATTGAACGAGGCACCTACGCTGCAGGCGGGGTTTTAAACCCCGCCTGCAAAGGGACTGCGTAAGTCCTCTCTAAAAAACAACAGGCATTTTCGTTATCTGGCCGAATATATTGAACGCAGGAGAAAACATGTCAACGAAACCGACAATAAACAAATTGTGGAAGACTCTGAAGTCTATCACTTGGAAAGTCCGCTGCAATACTTGGACACAGGCGAGGTAGAAACGCTTTAATCTGTTGTTCAGTTGTTGACAATTTGATGATTCTTGTTGAAAGCCCGCTAAAATATCTAAAGATGAAGGATACTAATTGAGAATGAAATCACACAAAAATTATGCAATAGTGTTGCTCATTACACTATCGTTCATGTTAATCACAAACGGACAAACTTGGGCAGAAGAAAATATACAGACCGTAAAAAAAGAACTCCCCGCACTCAAAGTTGAGCAACCGCCCATCATTGACGGTGTTCTCAACGATGCTTGCTGGCAAGATGCTCCGCAAGCGATTGGATTCACAGATGAACGCACCGAAAAACCGGCAAAAAACCAATCCGTCGGTCGTCTTGTTTACACCGACACAGCTATCTACGTCGGACTTCACCTCTACGATGATATGCCCGATAAAATTGTGGCACGCCAAACCAAAGATCAGACCCGGATCCGTGGAGAAGACTGGGTCTCTTTCAGTCTTGATCCGTTTCATACACACCAGTTTTCTGACAGAAATTTCTTCATCGTAAACCCACTCGGCACGAAATACGCGCATCTCGCTACCGGACGCGCCGAAAAAAGTGAATGGATTGGGTTATGGAAAACCGCAGCGCAGATTGTAGAAGACGGCTGGATCGTAGAGATGAAAATCCCGTGGCAGATGCTGGATTATCCCGACACAGACAAACCCATTCGGATGGGCATTAACATTGACAGACTACAGCAACGCACAGGGGAACGTTCATGGTGGTGTAATCTGGGCGTTAACGAATTTCGGGAGAACGATGGGCATTGGGTGGATATGCTACCGCCACCGCGAAAGCGTGAATTCAAGTTGTTACCCTACCTAATCAGTGGCATCAGCGAAACGGAAACTGATGAGCGGGAATACACGGCTCGGGCAGGCGCGGATATTCGCTACGAGGTTACACCGCAATTGCGACTCATCGGAACAGCTAATCCGGATTTCGAGAATATTGAACAGGCAGTGGAAGGCATCGATTTCTCCTATGGCGAACTTTATGTTCCCGATCGCCGTCCCTTCTTTTCGGAAGGGGGCAATGTTTACCGCCTTGATCGTCTGTTCCACTCGCGACGGATAATGGATATGGACGGCGGGCTTAAACTCTTTGGAAAACTTGGCAAAAACACCTCGATTGGCACCCTCGGCACATATCATCGCAATAACCAAAATATTATTCTTCAAGCCACCCAATCGCTAACGGCAACATCTAATATCAGCGCAGCATTTCTCTCCCGTCATCAACAAGAGACAGAGGTCAACAATGTTGGTTACCTGTCAGGTGATGTGCGGCACGGCAAACTTTCAGCAAGATCCACTTTCGCCCAAAGTCAGGCAGGCGAATCAACCGGAAGAGATGGATACGCCAGTTTAAGTTACAATGGACAACTCGTCCAACCGTATCTATCCGTATTTTTCGTGGATTCAGATTTCGTCAACAGACTCGGATACCACCCATTTACGGGGTATCGCGGTCTAAGTTTAGGGAGCTATTTTCGGAACGAATGGCGTGACGGATTCCTCCGCAGTGCCTCTCTCTCTGTTCAATCTGAGGCTTCTAACACCTATGAAGGTGAGGTTTTCCGACGTAACCTGTCCATATCTTCACTTATTCTAACGCATAGTGATTATGCCCTTGCCGCTGGCTGGAGGGGCGGACAATTTGAAGAATTCAACGATAGTGTTTTCAGCATCGGATTCCGTGCACGTGCTTCTGACAGGTTCAATAATGTTGGTATTACCTACAATGGGGGTGAACAGGCAGGTGAGACGATTCATCGCATCAGCGGAAATCTAAATCTCCGCGCCTATGGCTTCACTGCTGGGTTGACTTCCCAAATCCAATGGCATTTTGAGCGACGTTACCAACAGATTCTAACATTGACGTATGATTTTAGTCCAGCACTAAGCCTCGGCAGTCGTTTAATCTGGCAAGCAGAAGGCATCAACATCTACTTTGCCTTACGTCGTTCAGGATATGCTGGCACGGATTTCTTTATCATCCTCGGCGACCCAAACGCTTCAGAATTCAAACAGCGGTTGGTCGCAAAGGTGATCCGTGCTTTTTAGGTTTTTTCACAGATTACGCATTACATTTGCCGCAAGGACTTATATAATACCTGGTCAAAAACGGGATAGAATTGAGGGCGAATACACAAAACGATGCAAAATTATTTTGCTTGAATTAAAGCGCGGAACTCGTTTAAAATATCCGTATAGTCAGAAAACGAGGGCAATTGTTAACCTCCCTTTCAAAACGGTGAGACGTTTCTGAAGGGATGCCCTCTTTTTGCTTTTCAACGCGAATTATTTTTTCTCCAAAATTATGTACGCTTTTACCCCCAAATCGCGTCACTATATACCTAAACTTTAGAGACTTCGGTAAATTAAAACGATGTTCCTGACCCTAATACGCCAAGAACTCTTGATTCATTTGATGAGCGCGCGTTTTTTTGCTGCGGTCGTGATTACACTCCTACTTGTTGTCGCGAATACGTTTGTCCTGATCGGTGCACATGAAGAACGACTCGCCGACTATAGTCAGAAAGAAGCGATCAACCGCGAAAAAGTCGATGCGACACCTACCTATTCAGTTTTAAAGTTAAAGGTTCAACGTCCCCCGAATCCGCTGAGTCTCTTTAGTGCCGGTTTAGAAACACGCTTTGGCAATGATCTTGACATAGCATTTGACAGCGTGCCAGCCCTCTCAAACCCCATAGTTGATGTCAGACCAGCGGAAGAACAGTGGGCGTTTGGCAGTGTACCGTCTCTCTCAAGCCCGGGGGCACCTCTCGGTTTAAATAACCCATATTTACATCTCTTTTCACAGATAGATCTTGTTTTTATCTTCCAAGTTGTGTTGAGTCTATTGTCCCTGCTTTTCGCTTATGATGCCATTGCGGGAGATTGGGAAACAGGGACCTTGCGTTTGGTGCTCTCGCACCCTATCGGGCGAGGGAAGGTCTTGCTCGCCAAATATATTGCGGCGATGGTTTGCTTGCTGCTCCCCGTGTTGATGAGTCTACTGCTCGCACTGATTCAGTGTTCCTTCGCGCGCTCCTTGCAATTCAGTACAGACGATTTTCTGCGAATTGGCGGCATTGTTATGACAACAATTGTCTATCTGTCGGTTTTCTACCTGATCGGTCTGTTCATTTCCGCAACAACCCGCCGTGCTGCCACATCCCTAATGCTCTGCATGTTCATATACGTGATTTTAGTACTCGTCTATCCAAACTGGAGCCGGTTTGCCCTGAATCCGGTGGGCGATATGCGTGGAGAAAAAAGATCCGCCGAGCAGCGGATAACGCAAATTCGGGAAGAGGCGGACAGAGAACGAGATCGATTTTTGGTGAGCAGTCCGCTTAAGGGAAAACCGCCGATTTTTATGGATACCGAAGGGCTTTCAACACTCTTTAGTGGAGCCGGATATTTCCTTCTCGGAGATTTCCCTCGGGTTAATCTTGAATTGAAAGATGCCGCACACCCCTTGGCACAACACTACCGCCGTTATTATGCATTCGCAGCACCGCTGCAAATCCGAAATGCCGAAAAGGTCGGATTCGTCGGCGAGGAACTGGTGGGACAGACATCTGTCCGACAGGCACGATGGGATGAACGTCTCATGAAACTCAGTCCAGCGAGTCTCTACACGTTTGCTACGGCGGCGTGGGCAGGCACCGATTTAGATGGCATGACGGATTATATCCAAACAGCGCAGGCATACCGGCGCACCCTTATTGACACCTTCCATGAGAGAGAGACCTTCGCGAGTCTACAGTGGTTTGCCCCGAATGAACAAAAAACCATAGATGGGTCGATTTTGCCGCACTTTCGATTTGAGCCTGTAGATATCGGTATCAATGCACAGCGCGCCCTACCGGAATTACTTTTATTGGTATTTATCAATCTTGTCCTATTCATGGCGACATTTTTGATTTTTATCAAAATTGAAGTATAGAAGCAAGGAACATTAAAAAATGAGGCATATTGTCACACGTGAACTTTTAGACCATCTCACGAGCCTCCGCTTTGCCTTGACCACGCTTATCCTTGTGGCATTAATGGTCACCAACGCAATTGTGCATCTTCAGACACATCCGGAGCGGGTTCGGAAGTATTCCGAGAAAGTTAATGCGTCTCAGACCGAGTTAAAGTCCCGAACGCAATTGTATGAACTCCTGCAAAAGGGTCCCGGTAAACTTTACAAACGTCCCTCATCCCTCGCCTTCATTGCCGATGGAGGGGATGCATTTCTACCAGACGAAAGTGTGAGTGGCGGTTTCTGGAGGCTCTACGGACTTACCTATCTTTGGTCGATGGGCGTTCCACGTCTGAATATGGAAGCACTCAGTAATCTTCGTCCCACCGCTACAGTAATTGATTGGGTCTTTATTATCACCTATCTACTCTCTTTCATTCCACTCCTATTTACCTTTGACGCGCTCTCTGGGGAGCGAGAACGCGGGACGCTGCGCCTGTGTCTTGCAAATTCCATCTCGCGCCCTGCCTTGTTAGTCGGTAAATTCTTTGGTTCTCTGATCGCAGTCCTCATCCCTTTCTATTTTGCCGTGTTGTTCAATCTCGCCATCATTTCTACCGGGAGTTGGACGCAACTCGGTGGAGCAGACTGGGGACGTGTCGCGCTTATCGTCCTCATTGCTTCTTGCTATGCTGGCATCTTCATTGCAGTCGGACTCATCGTCTCCGCCATGACACGAGAAAGCCGATTGAGTCTCGTTGTCCTGTTGCTCATCTGGGTAACCGTCGTGGTGTTTATGCCATCAACCCTCGGTACCCTCTCGACAAAATGGATGCCCTCGGTTCAAACACATCATCAATTTCAGAAGACAACAGCAGCTGCTACTGACCAAATTCATAAGGACTTTCTGGATAAACGACAAGCGTTAAGAGAACGGCATCAAGTGGTGGAAACCTCGCAGGAAGAAGCTGCAAGCATAGACACTTCGGAGTTGGAGATCCAGCAGGAACTCGTCAACAAGGATATGGAAATTCGCGAACGGCTTAGCCGCCAGCATCTCGCCGCACAAAGTGCCCAAGTGCTGCGTGCAAGACAGATAACCCGATGCTCCCCAGCGGCGATTGTCCAATACGCACTTGAGTCCATGGCAGGCACAGGCTTCAATCGACACTTGCAATTTTTAGCGTACGTTAATCTTCATATCCAACAGTTCCGAAACTTCATCGTCGAAATGGATAGAGCGGATGCAGAAAGCCTTCACTTCATCGGTATCTCAAAAGGTATGTCGGAAAAGCCTGTCTCGCCAGAGGCTATCCCGATATTTGAAGATAAGTTAACTTTTCAGGACACGCTCAACCCGGCAATAGTGGATATACTGTTGCTGATTTTACTGCTCAGTGTGTCTCTTGCAGGGGCATTTCTTGTCTTCCTACGTTCAGAGGTATAAGTCGTTGCGAGAGGTTCAGCGAAAAATTATCACAACTTACAACAAGCTATTCACCTGAATTGTTTGCATATTTCGGTAATTTACCATAAATAAATTCTCAACAAATTGTATTTTTTTAAACCGCCCCCGGAAGAATCCTACTCATTAAGTTAAAATCAAATTGAGGACTGTCTATGCACACGAATCTGAAAGATGAAGAACTCATTCAACGCGTACAAGTTGGTGATGAATCGGCATTTACAGCGTTGATGTCGCGTTACAGTCCTCGCGTCTGGAAAGTGGTTATCGCAAATTCGAGACAACGCCGCGATGCCGAAGAAATTCTCATGGACATCTGGCGGGCTGTCTGGGAAAACATCAGTAGCCTACGGAACATTGAAAGTTTTGGGGCATGGTTACAGCGAATCGCTTACAACGCTTGCACCAGATACTACGCCTCTGCCCATCATTCAAGGAGTGAAATTCCACAGAGTTACGCTGACCTCACCGATCACATTGATCAGGACGCGGTCGCACGTTTTCGGGAAACAGAACTGTGTAACGATCTCAGAGAAGCCGTGTTTCGCCTCCCAGATAAAGTGCGTAACGTTGCGATTCTATACTACTTGGAATTATGGAGTATCAAGGAAATCCACGGCGAACTTGGATTAGCGATAGGCACTATCAAGACTCAATTAAGACAGACACGTGAACTCCTACGTAAGGAATTCGGTGTCGAACGTATAACGGAGGGAATTATGTCAGCGAAACGAGAAGGATCCAAACACACCGGAACCAGAATCAAGGTCATTGGTGTCGGTGGCGCGGGCGGCAACGCTGTTAAACGAATGATAGAGACCGGTTTGACAGACATTGAATTTTACGTTGTGAATGTAGATCAGCAAGCACTTGAGAAGTGCAAAAAGGCAATACCGGTGCTAATCGGCGTTAACACTACACCGGGGTATTGTGGAGCGAATCCAGAATTGGGCAAAAAAGCAGCTGAGGAAGACCGAGAAAAACTCGGCACCATCGTTGCAGACGCAGATCTTGTCTTTATCATTGCTGGAATGGGCGGCGGAACGGGGGCAGGTGCTGCGCCTCTGATTGCTTCCCTTGCTCGGGAACAAGGTGCTTTAGCCGTAGGCGTTGTGACGCGTCCGTTTAATTTTGAAGGTCAACGCCGCGCCGAACAGGCAGAACAAGACTTACAAGAGCTTCAAGGAAATGCTGATTCTGTTGTTGTGGTACCGAACCAACGACTCCTTGACCGGATGGATCGGTCATTGAAAATACGTGAAGCATTCAGTCTAAGCGATGAAATGCTGCTCCGAGGTGTCGAGAGTATCACAGAATTTCATACCAGCACTACGCGAAGTGTCACTTAGTTTTCTCATCCAGGGTGGGAAAAACGCTCTTCACTCTCTTTTTAAGAGTCCGTGTCTCTATAAAGGTAAGTGAACAATGAGGATTAAGAAACTGCTTCTTAATCCTCATCAAATTATAGCGTTTGCATCTACAAAACACCCACATACAGAGGAAACTAATTAATGAGATCGCAGAAATTTACGATAGCAGAGAATTACGTTGCGCACGGAGACACTACAAGTAGACAAGCAAAACAAAAAACTTACCCGATACTGTTGTTCATTGCCCTATCATTCACGTTAATCACAAACTCAAATATTTGGGCAGCTAAAAACATACAGACCGTAAAAAAAGAACTCCCCGCAGTCAAAACCGAGCATCCCCCCACCATTGACGGTGTTCTTGATGACCCTTGCTGGCAAGACGCACCGCAAGCTACTGGTTTCATTGATGAACGTTCAGGAGAACTGACGCAGAGTCAATCTGTCGGTCGCCTTGTTTATACAGACAAAGCCATCTACCTCGGCGTTTATCTCTATGACGAGATGCCCGATAAAATTGTGGCACGCCAAACCAAAGACCAAACCCGATTCCAAGGTGAAGACTGGATGTCTTTCAGTCTTGATCCGTTCCATACGCACCAATTTTCCGAATTTTGTGAACAATCTCGGTTATCAGCCATTCACAGGCTACCGCGGTGTCAACTTTACCACTATGTTCAAAAACGAGTGGCGTGAAGGGATTGTCCGCAGTCTTACCCTCTTTGGCCATACTGATGTTGCTAACACTTATGAAAGTGAGGTCTTCAGCCGCAATATCAGGCTCTACTCAGAACTCTTGACACACAGCGACTACTCGTTTTCTGCTTTCTGGCACGGAGGTCGATTTAAAGAATTCACGGATTCTTTGTTCGGTGTCAGTTTGGGAGCTCGGGCTTCCGATCGCTTTAACAACTTCAGTGTCAACTATGAATGGGGTGAACAGGCAGACGAGGGGCTTCATCGTATTAGTGCGAATCTGAATTTGCGTGCTTACGACTTCACTGCTGGGTTGACCTCCCAAGTCCAATGGCATTTTGAGCGGCGTTACCAACAGATTCTAACGCTCACGTATGACTTCAGTCCTGCTTTAAGTCTCGGAAGTCGTTTAATTTGGCAAGCAGAAGGTATTAATACCTACTTCGCATTGCGCCGCTCTGGATACGCTGGCACCGATTTCTTCATCATCCTCGGTGACCCAAACGCCCAAGAATTCAAACAACGATTGGTCGCAAAGGTGATCCGCGCATTTTAAAGCCTTGCCAAAATTAAATTTGACAGCCAAGGATTGCAGTGCTATACTGTACAATGAAGTCAGTCTCAGGACAGGATAGTGTAAATTAGTGATCCGATCATGCTTGTATGGACAAATTACATGAAATACAAAGCAAGGTTGCGCGGATTTGACCTTGTTAAAATTGAAGGTATCGTTAGATATTCTACAGAACGCTACTTAGATACCGAAACAGGGCGGCGGGTTGCTATAGGACATCACGACAATCAACTCGTTGTGATTCCTTATGAGGTATATCAAGATTCTGTCACCCCAATAACGATTCACACCACAACCCGTCAACAGATTCGATTTCGAGTTACGACAGGGAGGTACACCCTTGAATAAAACAAAGATGACCTACTTTGAGAAAGAGGATATATTGCATCTGGCGATTTCTGAGGAACCAGAAAGTGGCAGTCTTGAACTTAGCCCTAATATCACCGCTGAATTGAACGGCGATGGTGAACTCATCGGTATTGAAATTCTAAATGCCAGCACCTTTATTCGGGATTCAATTTTAGAATCTGCCCACGCAAAAATGCTATCACTTACCAAGGTCCAGTCCAACTATAGTAAAACCTAAAAATACGTGCGCACACCGTTATTATGTCCTAATATGCAGGAGGCAACCTTATGCAAAGCCTCTGGAGACCACATAAATTCCTGTTGGTTCTGTCTATATTCGTTTTCATTTATTCAGCAGCACCAGAAACCAGAACCGAAAAGGATATAAAAATGAAAAAAAACCGAATCCAGATTTATAAAGAAAACCCGCGTTATTGGCAGTATAAAGGCGAACCGATCCTACTCACTGGTGGCTCAGTCGAAGACAACCTATTTCAGATTCCGAACCTCAAAGCACATCTCGAACTGTTGAAATCTGTCGGTGGCAACTATGTACGCTCCACAATGAGTTGGGTTGATGAAGGTGATGTGCCACCCTTCAAAAAAGTCGGCGACCTATACGATTTAAATCAGTGGAACGACGAATTTTGGAACCGTTTTCGGAACTTCATTACATGGACCCACGAGATGGATATTATCGTCCAGATCGAGGTATGGGCGACCTTCAACTATTACCGCGAACCGTGGGCTGCCAACCCGTTCAACCCAAAAAATAACAGCAATTACACAGCAGAAGAGACAAGGTTACCCACCGTTGTCAAAAGCCATCCAACTGCAACGGAAAACAATTTTTTCTGGTCTGTACCGAAAGAACGTAATCAGCAAATCGTCTTGAAATATCAGGAAAAATTTGTAGACAAACTTCTCTCCGAAACACTTCCGTATGGGCATATCCTCTACTGCATGGACAACGAAACTTCTGTTACAGCTGCCTGGGGTGAATACTGGGCAACGTATATCCAGAAAAAGGCAGCAGAAGCAGGACGCGCCGTTGAAACCACCGAGATGTGGGATCCATGGGATTTATCCCACGAGATGCATAAAGCGACATTTGACCATCCTGAAACCTACTCGTTTTGTGATATATCACAGAACAACCATCAGAAGCGACAACGACATTGGGATAACGCTCAGAACATCCGGGCGAAACTCTCACCGGTCCGTCCCATCAATAATATTAAAATCTACGGTGCCGACGGGGGACGATTCGGTAGCACGCAAGATGGATTAGAGCGGTTTTGGCGAAACATCTTCGGCGGATTCGCATCAGCACGATTCCATCGTCCCGACAGTGGCGTCGGTTTGAACGAAACAGCACAAGCGCACCTTAAGAGCATGCGAACTATCACAGATGAAATGGACGTTTTTAGGTGCGAACCTCATAATGACCTGCTCTCTAACAGATCAGAAAACGAAGCCTATACCATCGCGAACCCAGGACGGGAATACGCTGTCTACTTTCCGAATGGCGGCTCAGTCGATATTGATCTGAGTGCTGGCGGAAAGACAGGCACCGAAAAACTAACAATCAGATGGCTAAATATCGCTAAAAGCGAATGGACATTGAAAGAAGAAATACCTTTCAGTGATAATATAACATTATCTGCACCGACCGCAGGTCATTGGGCTGTCCTAATTCAATGAAAATAAGGCTTAACTAATTGTAGGTCGAAGTGTCTGACTTTCATTGGATAAAAATAGAGGGATTTGGAAATTTTCTTATTGGTAGGCAAGCAACTATGCCATAACTGAAGATGCCATAATCCCTCTAATCCTATCCATCCGAGATTCATCCAATTCCACGAACTCCCAATTCAGAAGAGATACTATTTTTTTTTGCATTCCCGATATTCGCGTGTTATAATATATACCGTTGCGTAACGAGGAAATCTATTTCTAATACCATTTTCATCTTATGGAAACAACCGTCATGTTTAAACGTCGGCTAAACCAATTCAAACATGAAAATGTGGGAATGTTTGACCTCGCGTCCATCGGGATAACGCTTGCGCTCGCCATCTGTATCGGTTATTTCGGGGGCAAGTGGATCGGTGGAAAATTAGGCAACGCAGCGGTTGGATCCTTCATCGGTTTCGGCATAGGGGTCGCCGCCGGATTCATGGAGATGTTCCGTTCAATCGCACGCTGGAATCGACGGCTTGCACGCTTAACAAAAAAACGCCACGACACTTCAGGACAAGCACAAGACACCGAAGAAACGTAGCACAGGAGATGCTTAGATGGGTCCCGTGTTAGAATTTGGCGACCGATCCATCCGTCATATCTACATTTTGACGATTTGCCTCACCGTCGTTATTGCTGCAGTGTTGTTAGTCTTCAAACGCCTTGCGCTCCCAAGTTTCTTGATTGGCAGTGCTATCAGCTTGAGTCTGTTCTGGTCGCTTGAATTTGTCGTTCGGCGACTGATGCGTCCCGGGAAAACGAGGCGAGCGAAGTATCTGCTGGGTTTCATCACGATCGGTAAATACGCAATACTTGGCGGATTGCTCTATCTCCTGTTTAAAATGGAGTGGATGAACATCTACGCACTCGCTGGCGGGATCGCCTTAGTACAGGGTGCAATTATTATCAAAGCAATTAGCCTGATGGTACGCATCCTTGCCAATAAGGATTCCAATCAGCCGTGAGGTGAAGTTTTCAAATTGACTCTTAACAGGAAAGCACTCAAAAAACCACCGCTACCTTACTATACTATAGTTTGGACAATATTTAGAATTATAATGCGAAAAAGCAGAAAAGCAGGTATCCTTTCATAAACACACTACTGTTGTGAAAGGATGCTAAAAAATGAACCTCCTTTTCTGCTTAGGAGATATTCTATCGGATTT
>JAJEDN010000027.1 GCA_022821495.1 Candidatus Poribacteria bacterium | reverse complement strand
AATCCGATAGAATATCTCCTAAGCAGAAAAGGAGGTTCATTTTTTAGCATCCTTTCACAACAGTAGTGTGTTTATGAAAGGATACCTGCTTTTCTGCTTTTTCGCATTATAATTCTAAATATTGTCCAAACTATAGTTATAAGAGGTTAAACAAATAAAATGAAACGATCATTTCTCTACGCCTCACTCATCGCTCTGACGCTTATCACGGGCGGATATGCAACCGCAGGTCTTGATAAAGGACTTGTCGTTTACTTTACGTTCGACAACGTCCTGGGTAAGCGGATTCTTGATGAATCTGGTAACGGACTTGATGCTGAAATTGTCAAAGAAACTAAATTTGTCAAGGGTAAATATGGGAACGCTGTCCATATTACTAATGATACTGAAGATTGTGTGAATGTACCTGCCGCCGATGAACTGGAAATCAGTGAAGAGATCACAATGATGGCATGGGTATATCACGAGAATTGGAAGGGGAGCTCTTCTCAGTGGTTTGATAAAGGGTGTTATAGTGCGAGATCCAGTAGTATGTACGGTATGGGAGTTTTCGATGAAAATGATGATCCAGATCTCGCAGTCCATCTTAATGGTTCAGGCGTTGGAATTATTTTAGGGGCGCGAGAATTTCATGTGCGAACCACAACAGATAACAAAATGAGGAATGGAACGTGGCATCATATTGTCGGCGTATGTGAGGATCTCAAGGTGAGAATGTATCTTGATGGTGAAAACATTCTTGAACATGATAGGAAACCACCTTTTATTTTTAATGGCATAAACGAGGAAGATTTGCGGATCGGATGTGCCAAAGGTAAACCGGCGTATGCGTTTGAGGGAGGTTCTATTGACGAAGTCGCGATATGGAATCGTGCGCTCAGTGAAACCGAAACCAGAGCTGTGATGCGGGGTACCTTGTTCGCGGTTTCGCCAAAGGATAAAATCGCTACGACATGGGGGAATATTAAGGGGCGTTTGTTATTGGGCTCGCGTTATTAAAGTTCCGCACTGACGGTCATCTCTAAACGGTGTTCGGGTTTCCGCTGTTTTGTTGAAAGCAGGCGGTAATTGAGTCGCAGGAGTAGATCGGTGAATTTCCGTAATCTGTAGTCTGCTATCGTTCGGATTTCGTGGCTGATGCCTTCGTAGAAAGTGTATTGCGCGAAGGGTATGCCGCCACTGCTTTTGCCGTAGCCGAGTTTGTAGTTGAAATCAATACGTCCCTTGCCGATGAGACTATACGTGACGCGGTTCTCAAACGAAAAAGTGCGCGTTTTGGCTTCGGGGTCCTCGTCAAGCTGCTCCTCGTCGGTTGTCTGTTTATAGCCACCGATACCGCTCCAACGCAACGCATTGCTCAATTCGTATCGGAGGTTCAGTTCAGTAATCTGTTCAAGTTGACGTAAGTCTGAAATAGGTTTCGGAGAAAGATCGCTCACCTCTTTCTGTGCGAGGTCTTCAAAATCAAATTGACCATATTTTTCGTTTTCCCGACGCTGTTCCCAATTTGCACCGACAGACAAGCGTTGCGTCGGATTCACGGAGAAACCGACATCCCAAGTGTTGTGATGTCTGTGGCGTTCCTGATTATTAATCCGCTTGTTGAGCGTCTCCCCTGCACGAAAGTTAAATTCAAAACTGAATGCCGTTGAGGGTACGAATTCGAGTCGGTGGTGTTGGTTCACGCGCCCAAAAAGCGTATCTGAACCTTGTAGATTTTGGAGTAGATACAGAGAGACCGCATCTTCTACCTCCTGTTCCTCTGTCAACCAGAGTCGTGTTTGACCTCTGAGTGCGTTCAGAAACCACTCAAGACGAGAGGGACGCGGGCTTCGTTGGCTGGGGATGGAAGATTGGAAGTTTGGAAGGGTGGAGCCACCATTCTTCCCTCCTTCCTGCCTTCCATTCTGAAACTGCCCACTACCGATCGCCGACGGGTTTCTGGTGGGTGGTGGGGTTGGTCGCAAACTATCACCCGTCCGCATTAAGTCGCGTTGCTGTTGCTGCCGCGCTCGGTTGCGCCGAGCGAAAAACTGGCGGGGTTGAAAACGGAGACGGAATTCCGCATTTACCGCTGTTGTCGGTTTATCCCCGACGTTTTGGTAGATTTTGATGTAAGTACCTTCCTCAGGGTCTTCTACATAATGTAGATCATCTATCTTCACGTAATATCCATCTCCGGGTTGAAGCATAACACCGGTGTGTGGATGAATGTTGGTATAGACTTCGTGGCGTTGACTCGTTAATTTTTTATCTAATTCGTAAGTAAGTTCTATGTCAATTGCCCGGCTTAGGGGTGTCAATTGAATGTTAATATCTGCGAGTTGCGTCGTCGTATCCGCGCCGAGGTCGGTGTGTGCTTTCAGCATTCGACGCGCGAGGTTCGCAGTCAAATTCATACCACCGCTGAGAAAGGATTTCTGCTGTGAAAAGATGCCGACTTTCCATGTGCGTCCGGTCGTATTCCGCTGCCAATCGGATAAACCGATCGGTTCGTCATCAACAGTGAGCAACGGTTCTTTTGCATAAGCCTCCTCAAGTTCGTAACTGGTGTTGAGAGATGCCCAACTAAACTCAACAAGATTGATACGTCCAATCGCGCGATTTCGCTTTCGGTTGCGTGCAGCATTACGCGCCTCGTTTGATTCCACCCTGCCTAATGTTCCCATAACTCTGAACGGACCGAGCGGGTAAGCCAAGTTACCTTCCTGTCGGAGTTTCTGCTGCGATTCTGCCCGTGTTGAATCCTCATTCTCGACCCGCGAACTACTCCGATAGTCATCCCAGCGGAGGTTCGGTAACTTCTTGAGCAGCTGCATACCTTTAGATGGATTTTGTTCCGATGCCGCGGTGGCTGCCTTTTGCGCACTTGTGCGTGTATTTTCGCGTCTATTGATAGGCGTTACACTTCCACTGCCCGCCTGACGATTGAAATTTACACCCCAATTGAAATTATTGCGGATCGTTGCGTTTGTCGTCGGTGATACCTCTGTTCCGTCCGCCAACCCCCCTTTATCCCCCCTTATCAGGGGGGTGGGTGGTTCTTTCTCTTCGCTTCTACCGATGCCAGCATCAACTGCTAACCAATCCGTCGGCATCAGTCGAACGTCAAAATTCGCGGTTCTCTCATCCCGTGCAGTTTGTGAAATGCCTGCCGTATCAAATAAAAACGCGTCATCAAATCCCTCTTTGGTGTATTGTGTTTCATAACGATTACGGTTGCGATTACGACTTGACGCACCGACAGGTACAAAGCCAGCGTCCATTGCTCGGATGTCGAGGTTTGTGTTGAGTTTAGGTCGCAGTTTATCTGTCCATGTCGCAAAGTCCCAATCCGCGTAACCGGTCAGTTTCCACGCCTGACTCACCTCTTTCCGATCAACAGTCGAATAGGTGTTTTTATCAAGATTACTATAAGCAAGTTCACCTTCAATCCAGGCTTTCTCAGTGATGTTCACACGGCTTTCTAACCCCCAAACGGTATGTTTTTGGGGTGCCGTGAGAAGTGATCTGCCGTCCTCTTCAGGATCAAGGATATTTTGACGGAGTGCCTCCAGATCGGTCTCTTCAAGTATGATTAAAGCCTGTTCCGGTTGCTTCAGGTCCGCCTCAACAGCATAAGAGACACCGAGGGTTATCCATTCTCCGGGCAGCTTGAAAACACTGCTGAGTCCGTAGAGGTTTTGTTGATATGCGCGATCTTCCGGAATGTATTCAAAGTCGATCCGAATGGTGTCGTTGCTTGTGATGAGGTGTTTGCTGTTGAACTCAACAATCGGGTCCCCATATTCGCGGATGATGTAATCGTTGTTTTCACCACGTCGCATCCTTTCGCCATTCAACCAGACGATTTCACTGCCCGCTTTTACGATGATGTATTGCCCATCAACCGTGAGTCGATACTCGCTCCGTCCTTCTTCGCCGCGAAGGACTAAGCTGGTAGACTGCCCTTTCGGAATAGCACTCGGAATAAGGTGGAAGTTCCCCCACTTGAAATCGCCTTCGACTTGAACGCCTTCCAGGGCACGTGGGAAAAAGATAAACTCAGAGGTGCCGAGCGTCCCCTCAAAGTCGCCTAAGGTGCCTCTCATGTTTGGATGTGTGATCCGAATCAATTTCTGATCAATATCTTGAATATTTTCGGTTGTCCCTTCGGGTTGAATAGGGAGGTCTTGGTCGGAGAGCAGTGCAAGGACGCTGATGTTTTCAGAGACTTTACCTTCCACATTAACTCGGAGTTCCTGATTTTGTGATATATCCCGTCCACTGCCAAGCGAGATACCAAATGTTTGGCTACCGGACACTTCGAGTTGTGATGACTGGCTGTCGGAAACCGTCGGCTGTTGTGAACCATCGTAGGGGTTGGGTTGCCCAACCCGTTCGGACGAGGGGACCTCGCCCCTACGGCTGTCGGCTGCTGATGGCTGACCATTATTCGGACTTTGCTCGCCGTAAAGGTCGCGTTTATAGACATCTTTAATTGCGAAAGGCAGCGTGCGGTAGGTTATCTTTAACTTGTAAGGGGTAGGTGTGGCATCCCGCAACCCCCCTTTATCCCCCCTTATCAGGGGGGTAATAGTGATTTTTCCTGAATAGAAATCAATTTGGTAATCTATACTTCGTACAAGGGTTTTCCCATCCGCTTCGATTAACTGTTCGGTGTTTGGGAGAATAGGTGTGTACCTCACCGTGAATTCCCGTTCACCCGTTTTCAGTTCAATGGATTCGGTTTTCTGGAGGACGGAAAAGGTAGGAAGCTCAAGGGCTTTAGTCTTGTCATCAGCGGATTCTTGTGCCGTACTTCCGAGACAGGGTAGCAGGCACAAACAGAAGGAAACAAGAAATCTTTTAATTTTCCTTGCGGTTCGGTTAGGTGGGTTTGATGTTTGGAGTCTCATTCCGTAGAGTTGAAGAAACACCTTAGCAAAAACCCCCCATTACATTACGGCTTACGTTTACTGGCATAGAGGTATTTGATAAGGTGCGTGAGTTTTATACGAAAAATTTGGAACACCTTTATGTCGTTCGCTTCAGCGTCGCTCACAAAGACGCGTCCAGTTTTCGAGAGTGCGACCCCTACGGGTGTCAAAAGTGCGGGGTGGCTAAATTCTGTGATACTTTTTCCATTGGGTGTGAAAACTTGGATGCGCCGATTGCCGCTGTCGGTTACATAGACATAATTCCAGTCGTCTAAAGCGATGCCCTTCGGTTCTCGGAATTGCCCAAGTCCATCACCTTCACTCCCCCAAGCCCTGATAGGGTTACCGCTGAAGTCGTATTTTTTGATGAGATGGTTTCCTGTGTCAGCCACATAGATATTCCCATGGGTATCAACACCGAGGTCTGTAGGGTTCCAGAGTTGTTCTGGACCGCTTCCGAAGTTCCCTCTTGCTGTAACTGGGGTTCCTGCGACATTGAACTCGATCCAGCGATGATTGCTGGTATCCACGATATAGACCTCACCATTCCGACCGATACCGATGCCTTCGGGTTGATCAAGCAGCATATCATCTACATTCTCGCTGAGTGGATAAAAAATCCGGTCCACAAAATTACAGTATTGCACCCGATTGTTGCCTGTATCTACGACATAAAGGCGGTAACTCCGTTGGAAACTTAAGGCTATATCTGCCGGGTGATCAAATTCGCCTACCCGCCACCCGCGTCCTCCGAATTCTGTGATGAAATTTCCGAGGTTGTCAATAACTTGTACCCGATCGTTACCGGCGTCAGCGACATAGATTCTATCTGCTTCATCTATTGCGAGACCCAAGGGCATCTGAAATTCACCTGCGCCCTGTCCAGGATTGCCGAGTGTCTTTATGTAGTTGATACCTACTATTAGCGCAGGCCCCCGTTCACGGTTTGATGGGAGAATTTCGACCGGCTGTACAAGTTCACTTTCGGGCAAAGCACAACTCACACAGAGTACCAGTAACCAGTAACCAGTAACCAGTAACCAGTTAAAGAGGGGATATGATGCGTCAAGTCTTTCTCTTAACTGGTAACTCGTAACTGGTAACTCGTAACTTGAAAACTGCTTAACCGCGTTGCACCTTAAATTTGAAGACGAAGGTTGTTTGTTGGTTATTGAAATCACTTGTGACTCTCGGTACAATGATCCGTAAGCTGCTATAATTAATACTCCGTTTGCGGAAATAGAGGAAAAATCGTGCGTGTTGCCTCGGCATCACCGTTGTTTTTTCGATGTCCGCCCTCGGCAGAACTGCTGGATCCCCTTGTATTCTGATGGATTTATCCCATCGAAACACCTCTGCTGCAAATTCAGGCGGCAGTGTCGGTCTAAAGTTCTTTTTCAGATAAAAGGATTCCTGCGATTTGTCAATCGGCTTCGTAACATTTCCCGTTCCATCAAGCATCTGGCAATCCTTCTTTTTGAAGGAGATCCAGTGGTCAGTCCCATTATAGATAAAAATACCGAATGCATCGACAGCTTTCACATCGTTAAGTGGGACTGCCATCGCCTTGATACCGTTTCTAAGATAACCGACGGTGCCTGTCTGTGGCATAATGTAAGCATCAGGATCAAACACAGGGACAATCACCTCTGGCTGGAAGGTGTCTTTGATGAAATCTGGCACTCTTGAGCAACTTAACGGAATTAATGCTAAACAGAAGAGTGCTAAAATTTGTAAGAGGGACACTCGATAATGTATCTCATTTTTCATTTTTTTTAAAGTTCCTTTATTGAAGTCATATTGCGTAAAACATGAGAATTTAGTCCAATAGAGAACGAAAGGGAGATCATTTAAAAAATCCTTCGAGTGCAAGCATGGCGGCTCCCACAATGCCAGCGTCATTTCCGAGACGTGCCTTCACGATTTTCATCTGTGATGGAATGTCCATTGCCCGTTTAGAGAGTTCAGCGCGGATCGGTTCAAAGAGCAGGCTTTCACCCGCTTCCGCGATACCGCCACCGATGATTGCGATTTGCGGATTGAGAATATGCGCGATTGAGGTGAGCGCAATGCCTATATACCGTCCCGTTTCAGCAAAAATCTCAATTGCGAGTTTGTCCCCTGCTTGTGCTGCCTCTGCTATCAGACGCGGTGTGAGTGAAGCGTCATTCTTTGTCGCAGCGGTTAAGGTCGTGCTGCGTCCAGCTTCTATCTTTTCCTGAACCCGTTCAACGATGTTCTTTGCACCAGCATACGCCTCAAGACACCCCTGGTTACCGCAACCACAATAACGACCATCGGGTTCAACGACAGTATGTCCCAATTCGCCAGCGGTATTTCGGCTTCCGTGATAAACCGCGCCGTCAATCACGACACCGCCGCCTACGCCTGTACCGAGCGTTAACGCCACAAGACTCTTATATCCAACCCCCGCTCCATGATGGAGTTCACCTAAGGTCATCGCATTTACGTCGTTGTCCATACCTCTCAATACAGGCTTGTACTGTTTATTAATCTTCCGCGCCGCACTATCTTTTGAGTTATGTAGTTTTGATAATTCTGTATTGACATAGGTGACAAGTGGTATGTCAGTCCAACCGGGAAAGTTTGGTGAAAAATGGACGACCCCTGTTTCAGCGATAATCAGTCCGGGTGAACCGAGTCCAACCCCAATTTCAAATACCTCGTCCTCGGATCCAGATGCTTTAACACGGCTTGACGAAGCTGGCTGCGTTGCGTCAACGCCCGATGTTCCATAGATGCTTATTGTTTCTGCTTTTACAAGCACTTGACGGACGGCTTCTGCGATCCGCGCAGCCACCACCTTGGGACCCCCTGTTTCCACATCTGTTGGGACTACCACACGACAAGAGACATCACCTTCTGATGAGACTAAACCTGCTTTAATATCCGTTCCGCCGAGGTCAACGCCGATCCTGTGTTTTGTTGCTTCCATATAGTTTGTCAAGGTAATAAGGAGATTTCAATGAAAATGCTTTGCATTTTCATGGATTTCTCCTGCATCCGTGCTCCAAAAAACTTGCGCGCCATCACCAACACGACAGAGGTAAATTTCAGGTTCAATGCCGATCTGTTCGTGGTATTCCTGCTTCACACGGGTCTGGAACGTTTCTAAAGCGTCTTTATGAACGATGCTAACGGTGCAACCTCCAAATCCAGCACCCGTCATGCGACTTCCAATCACCCCTGTTATACTACGTGCGATGTCGGTAAGTAGGTCTAACTCCTTGCAGCTGACTTCGTAATCGTCGCGGAGTCCGTCATGTGACGCATTCATTAGACGACCGAATTGGATGAGGGCTTCATCTGTTTTTTCTGTTATCTGTTGATTATGTGCCTTGAGGACAGAAACTGCATCTAATACACGCGTGTTTTCTTCAATCACATACCGACATCTCTTTTGTGTTAACATCGGTAATTCTTCTTCGTGTTTTTTGAAGTCCGCTAACGCGATATCACGAAGTGAAGAGATACCGGATATCCACTTGCTAAGGATCTCTACGCCTCTTTCACATTCCGCACGCCGTTTATTATATTCTGAGGTAGCAAGTTCCCGTTTTACCTTGGTGTTACAAATCGTAATATAGTGCCCTGCTAAATTAAGTGGGATATGTTCATATTCGAGTGAACGACAGTCAAGGAACAGTCCGTGGTTTTCCCTACCTAACAGTGAGATCATTTGATCCATGATACCACAGTTAACGCCAGCAAATTCGTGTTCGACGCGTTGGCATAATGCCGCGAGTTCTTTCTTGTTATCCTCAGGGACGGGAAACCCGTCCGCTACGAGCTCAGAACCGGCAGCTAAAAAGGCGAGTGTGGCAGAGACTGAGAGTGCAGCTGAAGAACTTAACCCTGCGCCAATTGGGACGTCACCAGTGATAAGGGCATCTATTCCGGCTACTTTTCTCCCTGATGCTTGGAGGAGGGATGCAACACCGATAAGGTAACGGCTCCACGCGGGTGCCTGTTGTGGGATAGAAGGGAGCGCGTCAAGATCAAATTTAAACGACAGCGCTTCGCTTTCCGAAGAATCATTGACATCTGGTGCGTGTAATGTTACATGTCGGTCGGTTCGCTGACGCGCAGCGATATTAATATATTTATCAATCGCGACGGGAAACACATAACCGTCGTTATAGTCTGTATGTTCACCGATGAGATTCACTCTGCCAGGTGCGGATGCGACGAATGTAGGTAGGCTGCCGAATGTCTCCTCAAACTTTTGTGTAATAGAGGCAATTCGATTAGATTGTTGGTCGCGGGTTCTTACGGACCTCAGGTCGCTGTCCGAAACATCTTTGTTCATTTTTTTCAATTCTGATTGATGATCCCTCTTAAAGGGGGTTACTATTTTTTCTTATACCCGGTGCGGTTAGGAAACGACACCTACCGAGCCAGGATGAACCGTGCGGTTAATAGGGTATAAATTTTAGAAACGGTATAACACGTTTAAATTGTAGGAGGTGCCGGGTTTGGCAGTTATATCGAAAAAAATTTTAGAAATCGTCCTAACATATCAGGAAGTTCTTCACGCGAGATATAGCAATCAACACTTATGTCAGGATCTCGCTGGACCTCTGATGTTGGCAGCTGCGTAAGGAGTTGTTCTTCCGGAGCGTGTGGTGCAGGTTGCAGATTTGGTGGTGCGGGTTCTTGAGGCGGCGTTGCACTTTCCGCAATAATCAACTCGCCGACAGGTAAATGCGTAGCAAATGGATATACATCTGTTTCAGTCAGAACAGTGATATGGGGAAGAGACGTGTCTACTAACTGCTCCATTTGCATTGTCAAATAGGTGGTTTCCGTTAGCGTCTCTTCGGATCCTTCTGGTTGGCATGCGACAACCGTAATCAGCGGAATTCGTTTTTGTAAAGCGTTTTCAATGGTTGCCAGAAGAACGGATACATCAATTTCAGCGGGGATCACATCCATATCAGCGATGAAAAGAGAAGTCGGATACCCTGAAATCGTTCCTTCGGCAGCGATGCCTGCGGTATCAGTCAATCTGATTTGTGCTGCTGCAGGATCATCGAGCAGGTGTTCGATACGTTTTTGAGCAAGTAAAGGAAATAGGGCATTGCAGTGCGAGCAGGTGTAAAGGTTTCGCTCAAGTTCGCCTCTGAAAACAAATTCGTTGCACCCGGTGCATTTATACCATAAATTGATGCTCTCTGGTGTGTCAGTAGAGATACGCGCTTCCATATTTGTATAGTTGTTAGTTAACAGTTATAAGTTTTTAGTTAAGAGGGTTCTGATGATTCAAGTTTCTTTGGTAACTGTCAGTACTTCAATCGAGTAGAGACTTCTTGGAATAACGATCAAACATCAAAAACCAAACTTATAACTTATAACTATTCCCGTTTGAACCTATAGGAAATGCCCTATAGCTTCTGCTTCTGTATTATAACAGTCAAAAATTGTCATCAGTTTTGCCATAACAATAAGGCTTCTGACGTTGCCGCCAAGATTAAGAAGTACGACGCGTCCATCATTCCTGCGAATAGTGGTATAAGAAGCAACAAGCACCCCTAAACCCGAACTATCCATCATCTGGACACGTTCCAGATTTAAAATCAAATTGAGTTTTTCCTCGTTTTCCGCTGCATTATTCGCTGCTTGAATCTGTTGATCAATGATGGATTTAAGGGCTAAGGTATCTGCTCCAATAACTTTACCCTCAATATCTAAAATTGTAATACTGCCTTTATGTCGAATATTAACTTGCATAGTAATTCCTTGAAAGATAAAATTATGCCAAACCCAAATGGGCAATTGCTGCGTACAATACCCGCTCATCCGATTGAATAAGGTTCAATGTTTGATACGTTGTATCCTATAGACGGAAAGACTTGGATGCATCGAACAAAATAGTCTCAAAACATACTTTTCGGACGCTTAGTGATATTAAATGTATAAAAATATGAAACGAATATCATTGCGGCTCCAGTTCTGCTTTATATTTAACCATTTTAATGATGGTACCCTTAGCTTCATAGGTGACAGCATCCATACAGGCTTCCATCAAAAATAGGCCTCTGCCACTACTTTTGAGCAAATTCTCCGGGTCAAGTGGATCAGCAACTTCTTGACGTGTAAATCCCTCGCCTTCGTCCTGAATAACAATCGTTAATTTATCGTCATCAAGGATAAACTGAATTGTCGCTCTTTTGCGTGGATCCTCTTTATTTCCGTGTTTGATTGCGTTTGTGCCGGCTTCGATGGCAGCAAGGTTAATCTGCTCTTGGGTTTCTTCAGTGAAACCCACCTCTTTTAATACTTCGCTGACGACAACGTCGAGCAGGTAAACATGTTGCATCGAGCTTGGAAGGGAAAGCATAATAACTTGTGCGGTTTCGGTTTCTTTATATTTGAGTGCTTCGCTTTCCTCCAGAGTGCTAAGGCTAAGTTCGTTCTCAGTCAACATTAACTGAAAAGTTATCTGCTCACCCGGACCCTCTCTGTCGTCGTTTTCAATCGCGTTTGTACCCGCTTCAATGGCAGCAAGGTTAATCCGCTCTTGAGTGTCTTCATCGAAATCTGTCTCTTTGAGGATTTCGGTGACAACAGCTGTGAGCAGGTAAACATGTTGCATTGAACTTGGGAGAGAAAGCGTAATAGCCTGTTCAGTTCTCTCGCCCACGTTTGAAGCTCCTTCTCTATGCGCTTGGATGTTTTCCAAGGGTGCCTACAAGACGGACTTGAAAATAGTCTCGTCTTTCGTTATTTTGTTGTGCGGGTAAGTGCCTACACGGCATGCCCGTCCTATTTTAAACGTCACGTTTTATAACAATTAAAGCCCTATCATCATGGGTTTGTGTACTTCCACTGAACCGGGCTAAGTCATTAACGATCGCTTCACATAGACCTGATGCTGACAGCGAAGCGTTTTTAGAGAGACAAGTAGCGAGTCTGTCCCCACCGTAGAACATATCGGTCAGTATTGCATCTTGATGCCCTTCATTCTGCTCTGAAAACGAAGTGCTGCTGTTTAAACTTGTGGATACACGCTGATTTCCATTGGAAGCCTCGCTGTCTCCAGCTTCTGTTTCAGTGATACCATCCGTATAAAAAAGAAGGACTTCACCCGGTTCCAAGAGACAGGTGCCAGTTGTGAATTTTGCCTCCTCAAATGCGCCGATCAACATACCATCTGTTTTTAGTACCTCTGCAGTCCGAGTGTTTCTCCAATAAAACGGATAGCAGTGTCCACCATTTGAATATGTAAAGGTGGCAGTTGATATATCAAGTATCCCGTAAATCATTGTTGCGAACAGATCCGCCTCGGTATCTCGGACCACCAAATCATTCACCCGTTTGAGGATTAAATCGGGTGCGTCTTCTTCATGACAGAGTAGACGGAGTGCCGTCCGAATCATCACCATCAATAGTGCAGCAGGAATGCCACTGCCCTTTACATCACCAAGTACAATCCCAATCCGTGTTTCACTGAGAGGAATGAAATCGTAGAAATCCCCAGAAACAGAAGTCGAACTTTGTAGCAGGGTTGCGATGTCAAACGCATCAAAATGTGGCGGCTGTTCGGGTAACAATTTTTTCTGAATTGCAGCGGCGGCTTGCAGATGCCCCGCGAGTTGTTCTAATCCTTCTTCGCTGAACCCTTCGCCCATTGCCCGCATCAGAGGGTTGATGTATTTTATAGGTCGCGTTCTGCCGAGGACAGCTTCAACACGTGCGGTTACTTCCCGTAAATCAAAGGGTTTCGTGATATAATCGTCAGCACCGGTATCCAAACCCCGAACTTTATCCTCTGTCTGCCCACGCGCTGTAACGAGAATGACTGGGACGTTTTTTGTCTCCTCTATATCTTTGAGTTCCTCAATAACCTCAAAGCCGTTTTTATGTGGCATCATCACATCCAGAAGGATCAGATCAGGTGGATCTGCACAAGCACTCTGCACTGCACTCTCGCCATCACTTGCGGTCCGTACATTGTACCCCTCTGGTTCAAGGTTCATCTTTAGTAATTCAAGTATATCCAGATCGTCATCGACGACTAAGATCGTTTCAGCCATATTTTTTGATATTTAAACGACAGTGCTTCGCTTTCGGTTAAGGACTCCACACCTAAGAACACGGAATAAAAAACTGGAAGTTGCACCCTTGCCCGTTATCTCCAGCATCCACCCATAATTGCCCGCCGTGTGCTTCGACGATTCCAGCGGCGATTGAAAGCCCTAAGCCGCTCCCGCCCTGTTGTCGGGTCTGTACACTGCCAAGTTGCCTGAATTTATCGAAAACCTTTTCTCTCTCGTCAGCGGGGATACCCGGTCCGGTATCAATGACTTCAACGTGAAAACCGTCGTGTTCACTCCCGTTCCGGGAAGATGTTGATATTCTGACTGTCACCTTTCCGTTATTGGGGGTGAATTTAATAGCATTTCCGATAAGGTTGATAAAAATTTGCCCAACCCGGTCAGCATCCGCAATCATCAACGGCAGACTCGGCGGTGCCTCTAAAAGTAGAGAGATAGATTTCTCATCTGCTTGTGGGCGGAGTTCTTCGATTCGCCGTTTTGCGATCCAATCTATCTGTACTTGTTCCTGTTTCATCTCAATACGTCCGGCTTCAATTCGTGAGATATCAAGCAGGTCGTTAATAAGGACAGCGAGACGTTTTGATTGACGGAGTGCGCGGCTCAAGCTTTCGTGCTGTTTCTGATTAATCTCGCCCGTTTTTCCATCAAGTATCAAAGAGATAAAGCCAATAATGGAAGTTAGGGGTGTCCGCAATTCATGGGACACCAGAGAAACAAACTCCGATTTCATTTGCTCTATTTCGTGTTCATTTGTGATGTCATCAAAGACATAAACTGTACCGGCAACATTGTTGCTCTCATCAGGAAACTGGCTCACTATAATACGGAGAACCCGATCCGCATCGCCATTGCGTTGATGTTCATTGTCCCTTACTTCCACAATCATCGTTTGGTGCTGTGCCATTTCACGCTGCGAGGAAGATAGAATTTTCAGATCAACCGTTTTTGTATCTTGTATTTGAGGTTCTCCAGTTGATTCAAACGACAGCACTCCGTTTTCAGATGCTTTCGTCCAGCGGATTGCGCCGGTTTCTGTATCAATTGAGACATAGTTTTCATAGCCATCGGTTTCTCCGAGGTTAAGGAGTCGTTCAGCGACAGGATTGACATACAACACATACCCGGTAGGTTCAACAACAATCAATCCTTCGCCGAGATTGTCTACGATAGTGGTAAGTTTTCTCTCCTCTCGCGTGAGTTTATCAACTGCGGTTTTCAGATTTCGGCGCATCTCGTTGAATTCTTCAGCGAGGGTACCGACTTCGTCGTCGCTATCCACGACAATTTCGCTGTCAAATTCACCTTGCCCAATACTACGCGCGGCTTGTGCCACTTTCAATATAGGTGTTGCTATCCGCTGTGCTGCCCACCATGCAATGAATACAACGATACAACTTGACCCAATGGTAAGATAAAAAATATAGTTGTTTAATTTTACCACACCAACATAAGCCGCAGCCGTCGGACGTGAAATAAAAACGATCCAATTGCTGAAGTTTTGCCGGACTTTCCACGGCTCTGCAGGCGAGAGTTGGGTCCGCGCCCAACCGTACACACGCGGTTCGTTGAAGCTATCCGTTTCACCCGCTGCTTCATAGTCGTAGTATTTCCCTTGCCCCGCTTTTTTTGCCTCGATAATCGCTTCCTCTGCTGCGTTGTTCATTTCTATGTAGGTATCTATTTGATACCCACTTTCCGATGAAGCGGCAATAATTTTACCGGATTCATCTGTTAAGATCGTGTGCATTTTCTCCAGATCAAGGCTCGACTCGACAATACCTAAGAGTTCAGGAAGCACTAACACAATCCTCAGCACACCGACCGCATTATTTTCCGTATTTGCCGCCGAGGCTCCAAACGACAGCACTTCGTTTTCAGAGGTCGCACGTATTGGGAGTGCGATTGGTAGTAGGTGTACACCTCGTATCTTGTCATAGCGGATGTCTTCAGCAAATGGGTACCCTATGCCGTTGTTGTAGGCACTCTGCCACCAAGTTGTGTTGTTTACTCTCTCAGGTAGACCTCTTTCGGTAAAATACTTCAATTGCGGGTTGTTTGAGCGTAGCACGTACCCGGATGCGTCGGTAATAGTCACCTCAGTTTTGTCCCCCGCGTACGTCTCAAGTAGCCGGATACTATCCACGAGTTGCGTCCAAACACTAAAAAATACGGCTTCTTCCCCGTTAGCAGTGTTAGCATGCACAACTGCTGCTCGAATGTTTGGGAGTTCGGCTTGGATCTTTGCGATTTTCTCGAAAATCGCATTATCGACACGGGCAAGTTTTTCTTGTGCCAGAAGTACATGATTTTCGCCGACAGACTCTTTTAGCGCATTCTCACCCAACACCTTGATCGCCAGTGAAACGACGAATAACGGCATGAGTGCAACTAACAAAAAAAGCACCACCTGTTGACCGCGTAGTCCAACCCTAAACCGAAAACGCTCTGTACGATTTTTGTCTTCCATGTTCTTCGGTGATGCGTGTCGGCGCGCTTTCTGGTTAAAATCAGGCATCTTTAACCAAACGCTACAAGATGTGTCCCTGATTTCCTGTTTTTGCTGTTACATGAAAGCGGCGCGCGCGGCCTCCTCCGTATCGTAAATTTCAATAACCGTCGCGAGCTGGGTTACCTCCAAGACTTCTTGAACTGCTTTCTGCGGGTTGAGCAAAACCAGTTTTCCACCTGATTGCTGACAGCATTTTAAGGTCGTCACAATTGCGCCCAACGCACTACTGTCGATTAACGGAACGCTCGTTAAATCAACGACTAATTTATCGCGCCCCGTTTGAAGTTGGAATTCCATTGCCTTGCGAAAAACATCAGTAGCATTTCCAAGAATCTTACCTTCTACATAAAGGGTGGAGATATCGCCCACCTCGATTGTTGTCTCAAAATTCATAAGACTTATCCTTAGTATTTTTCTTTACGCTTCTGTCCTTTTTAGGACTTACATATCAAGCCATCCTGTGGAACAGAATCGGACGAAGATAAATTGCGTAAGTCCTGCTTTTGTTACTTTGCTTCAACACGGTGCATCACAACGTAGCCTCGATTGCGTTTTGAATTGGTAAAAACAGTTTCAACACACCCACCGAGCGCCCTTAGGGGCGCGGTGCTGTTGTTAATTTCACTATCAATTATTTCTTCTCCAGACTTATAAGCTACCCACTTTCCTGTTGATTTTAGGAACGGTAGACAATACGCCGCAGAATCCCGAATAGTTGCGACGTAACGGGTGAAAACCCAATCATAGATGCCAACGCGATTCGGGTCTCGGGCACAAACTTCCGCACGTTCAGTCAGGACTTCAGTGTTTGCTTGTTGATGAAGATTCAGTTGTAGGATCAGAAATTTTAGGAAACTTCCTTTCTTTTTTGAGGCTTCAACAAGCGTTAGCCGAATATTTGGCACATAAATTTTCAGGGCAATTCCTGGAAATCCAGCACCTGTTCCGACATCAATCACAGCATCGCCGCTTTTCAGTGAAATATGTTCTAAGACGCTCAACGAATCAAGAAAATGTTTATGAATAATCTCGCTCTCATCCGTAATTGCAGTCAGATTGACGTGTTTATTCCAGCGAAGCAGTTCGGTGCGGTATCGGTCAAACTGTGTTACCTGATGCTTCGTTAAAGGAAATCCATGCTGATCAAACGTCTCTTTTAAGGCGTGCATGTACTTTGCTAAATTACTGCGCTCTCTGTTGGTGCAGCATCACTGTCAAGATCGAAATGTCGGCTGGCGAAACACCCGGCAGTCGCGATGCTTGCCCAATAGAGGCGGGACGAATCTTTGCGAGTTTCTCTCGCGCCTCTGTCTTTAGTCCGTGAACGTTGGTATAGTCAAATGTGTCTGGAATCTGAAAATTTTCCAATCTCTTAAATTGGTGAATCTGTCGCTGCTGTCGTTGGATATATCCGTCATATTTAATTTGGATCTCTACTTGCTCCGTCACTGGTGGTGGTAGCATCTCAGCGGGCGGTACGATTTGTGCTATATGTTCATAACAAAGTTCTGGACGCTTCAAAAGGTCTGCCAACGATGTAGGTTGCTTGAGTTCACCTGTCTCAACGATATTTTCCAAACTATCGACAGTTGCTGCGGTCGGTTTAAGAAGTGTTCCCTGTAACCGTTCCAATTCTGCTTCGATGCGAGCTGCTTTCTTTTGAAATTGGCGGTATCTATCACCATCAACCAACCCAACCTGTCTACCGATTTCGGTCAGTCGCAAATCGGCGTTATCCTCCCGTAATGCTAACCTATATTCAGCGCGAGATGTGAACATACGGTAAGGCTCACGGATATCCAACGTAACCAAATCGTCGATAAGCACGCCTATGTATGCCTGTGCTCGATCTAAAACAAGCGGTTGTTCGTCTTTAACCTTTAAAGCGGCGTTGATGCCAGCCATAAGCCCTTGGGCAGCGGCTTCCTCGTATCCTGTGGTGCCGTTGAGTTGTCCCGCAAAATAGAGACCCGGGACACTTTTTGTTTCAAGTGTTGGTTGTAATTGTGTTGCGGGTGCGAAATCGTATTCTACGGCGTATCCGAAGCGCATAATCTCAGCGTTCTCTAACCCTTTGATGCTATGCACCATCTTTACCTGTACATCTTCAGGAAGGCTTGCGGAGATCCCGTTCAAGTAAATTTCATCGGTGTCTCGTCCCTCTGGTTCCACAAAGACTTGATGTTCAGTTTTTTCTGAAAAGCGGACGACTTTATCCTCAATTGACGGACAATAACGGGGACCAATGCCGACAATGCGGCCGCTGTACATTGCTGAACGGTGAAGGTTCTCGCGAATGACATCGTGCGTCTTCTCATTCGTGTAAGTTAGGTAACACGGGAGCTGGGACTGTGTGATTCGTTCAGTTGTGAATGAGAAAGGCAGCGGATTTTCATCACCCGGTTGAAGTTCCATCTGGTTGAAGTCAATTGAATGTGCATTGACCCGCGGTGGCGTACCGGTTTTAAGCCTACCAATCTCGAACCCAAGGCTGAGAAAACTCTCTGAGAGTTTCTCAGCGGAAGACTCACCTGCCCTGCCAGCACTATATGAGACATCACCGATATGGATAATGCCTTTTAGGAAAGTTCCCGTTGTCAGAATTACGGTATCTCCGAAATAGGCGGTTTGTGTCTGACTCAGGATTCCGATGCACTTTCCATTTTCTACGAGGAGTTCTTCAACCAACACCTGTTTGATGTCAAGTTTTTCCTCTGTTTCCAAGACGCGTTTCATTTCATCTTGGTACGCCTTTTTATCGGCTTGGGCGCGGCTCGAACGCACGGCGGGTCCTTTTTTCGTATTCAAGCGTCGAAATTGAATCCCGGTCTTGTCAATATTTTTTCCCATCTCGCCGCCGAGTGCATCTATCTCTTTAACAAGGTGCCCTTTAGCGAGTCCACCGATAGCGGGGTTGCAAGACATCTTGGCGATAGTATCGAGATTAATAGTGACGATAAGGGTTTCGCAGCCCATTCGCGCAGCGGCGAGTGCGGCTTCGCAACCTGCGTGTCCTGCCCCGACAACAATAACGTCGTAATGTTTTTGATAGGTATTCATTTTTTTAGTTGTCAGTTATCAGACGGAGTAGTTGTCAGTACGGCGAGTACGCCTTTTTCGTAGAAAAATTGCCCTGATAACTGACAGCTACTGACCATTGATAACTATTCTATAGTCCGTCGTAAACAATGCTGATAACGAGTGTAGCGACGACCTCTAAACTCTTAGGACTACATTTGTCGACGGTATCTTCAATTGTGTGCCAATATGGATAAGTAAAGTCGATGATATTAACCATCGGTATTCCGACTTTGATTAAAGGGACATGATCATCCATAATTGCCTGCCCCAAGCGTTGTTGAAAAGGTGCTAACCCGAGTGTTATCGCTCGATTCCATATTGCCTCAGTAAAGGCAGGGTTCGCCTCCCAAGAATATCGTTCTATTGGTAATGCCAAATCTTTGTCGCCGACCATGTCTAACAGGATTCCGTAGTCTGGTTTCCATTTTCCGAGGTTCTGGGCAAAAAATCGGGAACCGATAAACATATCGTTGATAGATCTGCCGTAATCCTCACCATCGAAGAGGGCAATAACAACTCGCCGTGGTGGTGGCTGTTCCTTTAATACTCTGGCAATTTCGAGAAGTACAGCAACGCCGGAAGCGCCATCGTTTGCACCGAGGATCGGTTTATCCTGATTTTCTGGTTTTGGATCGTGGTCTGCGAATGGGCGCGTATCCCAATGTGCTGCGAGTAGAATTGTTTCTCCGTTCTGCCCGTTCCCCGTAACGGGTGGGGTCCCTGGTCCGAACTCCGCCAAGATATTATTCAAGTGGAGTATTTCGGTTTCTGCCTTGTACGTATGCGGTTGAAGGACGACATTGTCTGCGTATTTCTGAAGTTCTTTAAATAGATAATTCTGTGTTTCGGTATGTGCCTTTGATCCTGGCGGTCTCGGCCCGAATTCACACTGTTTTTCTAATATTGTAAACGCACGCTGTGCATTAAAGATTACATTCGCTTGACGGGCTGTAGCACTAATAGCGTCGGTCGCGTTTTTTACTTCGGCGTTTCGGTTTTCTGAATCTGCCACCTTACAAGCGATACTGAACACACTACAGAACAGAATGATTAAAACTGAAACAAGCCGCCGTTTTTTCATTTAAGCTCTTCGCCTGCCTTCGAGTGCTTTTGCCAGGGTCACCTCATCAATGTATTCCAAATCTCCGCCAACAGGAATACCGTGAGCGATTCGGGTGACTGTGACTTCAAACGTTTCCAAGTGTTGTATGAGATAAAGTGCCGTTGCTTGCCCTTCTGTTGTCCAATTCGTTGCGAGGATGACCTCTTGCACTGGCTGCGCGTTTGCGGCGGATTCTCGGATTCTTTGAAAGAGTGTGTTAATTCCGAGTTCATCGGGACCTGTCCCATCTAATGGTGATAAAACGCCACCGAGTACATGGTATAGTCCGGTATAGCCGTTAGTCCTCTCAATTGCCCAAAGATCGTCCGACTCTTCAACAACACAAATTACCCGTTGATCGCGACGTGGATTGGTACAGATATAGCACGGGTTCGTATCAGTAATGGCACCACACACGTCACAGTAAGAGAGTTGTTGTTTCACCTCCGCAATGGCTTCCGCGATTTGAGCAGTTTCAGTGTCAGGTAACTTTAGCATAAAAAATGCTAAACGTTGCGCTGTTTTTTGACCGATCGTCGGTAGCTTTTGGAGTTCGGTAATAAGTTTCGCAAGCGGTTTCGGGTATTCTTGCATGGATTTCCTGTGCTAATTCCCGTAGTAGAGCGGACAACGCGCGTAAAGTTATGCTGCTTATGATTCTCGTTACGGGAGTCCCGGAATTTTAATACCGCCAGTCAATTTGCTCATTTCCGCGGACATCAATTCTTGTGATTGTTGCAATGCCTCATTGACGGCTGCAACAACTAAGTCTTCAAGCATCTCAGTATCTTCTGGATCGACGACTTCTGGCGTAATTCGGAGGGAAATAACTTCCTGTTGTCCATTAACAACAGCGGTTACCATCCCACCCCCGACAGTTGCTTCAACGGTCCGATTTGCGAGTTCTTCTCGGATTTCAAGCATCCGTTTTTGCATTTGTTGTGCCTGTTTCATTAGGTCATTCATTTTCATATTTTTAACTTTCCTTGCGGTTCGGTGAGGTAGGTCTATGATTTCAGAGTGCCTCTCCGTAGACTCGCCTGCTGCCGTTGTTGCAGGCTATGTTTTCGCTGCTAATTCTAACACTTTCCTATTTGGAAAGCAGCAATTATTGAGTTTCCAAGACTGTAGCATCAAAAAGTTCAAGGGCAGTTTTGAGCTGCGGATCGTCTTGGGCTTCAATTCTCCGCATGAGCGGTGTTTTTCGTTTTCCTTTTTCGGTTGCATCTTCAGAAGATGCTGATTCTGGTACGGTATCTAAGGCAGCCAACTCAATTTTCACGGGCATTCCTACGATCTGTGTTAGCGCGTCGGCTATAATTTTCTTGTCTTCATCCGTGACGATTGAGAGGTTTGTCGGTGAACATGAAATTTTAACTGTATCTGTACCGTTCACAGACGGAACAGAGCCATCTAACAAACCGTATTTGAGTTTCATAGGCAGCTGTGATTTTACGTCGTCCCAAAATGAAGGAAGGTCTGCGAGGTCTTGGGCCCCTCGTGGCATCGTCGAAGCAGTTGGCGTGTTTGGCGTTGATGCGGCAAAAGTTGCATCTTGTTCATCATATTGTGTGTCCGCGATATCCTTTCCTGAATCGGTCGGATTTGAAATAACGGACTCTCGGCTTGTTGAGAAAGACGGTTGCGAGGATGTCGTTTGTCTGTCAGATGGATTCGTACCTGACGGTGGGGGTTGCTGCTGTGGTGTGATGGAAATTCCTGCCGCGTCAAACTTCTGTTCTAATGCGGACAGTTTGTCAACGATTTCTTGAAGTGGGATACCCTCTTCAAGTGAGTTAAGTTGGATGAGTGCGGCTTCTAACTGCAGTTGTGGGTAACCATACTGTTTAATATCACGGTCAGCATGCATCAAAATTTTGATAATCCGTGATAGCCGATTTACCGACAGCTGCTCAGCTTTCTGTTTGAGTTCTGGCACATCTGATTGGGGACTCTGGATCAATTCGCTTAAGTTGTCATCGATTGCTAAAAGCCGAAGATCCCGAAAGTAGCCAATCAGCTGATCCAAACATTGTGATAGGTCTGTTCCTTGTTTCGTTAAATTGTTTAGCGTTTTTAGGCTTTTTGCGAGATTTCTTTCGATAAGCGCGTCTGTCAATGCTCGGAGAAGCGAACTGGAACTCAGCCCAATAATTTGCTCGACAGCCTCAATTGTCAGCTCCTTCCCCGCCGAGGAGATAAGGCGTTCGAGCAGATTTTCAGCGTCCCGTAGGCACCCCTCAGATTGACGGGTAATGAGTGTGAGTACATCCGAATTCGCTGAAATCGTTTCCTCTTTGGCGATTAGCTGCAAGCGTTCAACTATCTTTTCATCTTCGAGATGACGGAAATCGAAGTCTTGGCAGCGAGAACTGATCGTCTTTGGGATTTTGGCATGTTCCGTCGTTGCCATGATGAACATGACATGTGACGGCGGTTCTTCAAGCGTTTTGAGCAAGGCATTGAACGCCTCTGTTGAGAGCATGTGCACTTCATCTATAATATAGATTTTATAGGTGCAGGTCGCAGGAGAGAGTTTGACGTTTTCACGGAGGTCCCGGATAGTATCAATACCGCGGTTGGAGGCGGCATCCATCTCAAATACATCAAGGGATCTCCCTTGTGAGATGTCTTCACAGAATTGGCATTTATTGCAAGGTTCTGCGGTCTTGATAGCATCAAAATCGGTTTCTTGAATGCGGTTGGGGCAGTTAACGGCTTTGGCAAGGATACGAGCGACGGTGGTTTTCCCAGTGCCGCGGGGTCCCCAGAAAAGATAGGCGTGTCCGATACGTTCAGACAAAATCTGGTTTTTTAGCGTGGTGGTAACGTGTTCTTGTCCTACAACGTCGCTGAAATTTTGGGGACGCCATTTTTGGGCGAGAACTTCGTAAGACATCGCGCAATCCTTCTTGTATGACTTGAATTCGGGGATGAGAGGTAGTCAGTTCCGTTGATATGCCGAAAAGATGACTATGCACCCAGTGTTGACAAACTTCTCCAAGCGTTGCCCGCGCCGTTAGCTCAAGTCAGGCACCCTTGCGTCACACGCGTAACTTATTTACCGCTGCTTCCTTCCGGACCTGACGGGGTTCAACAAGCACTCGTTGCTCAAGACCCAACTCTCAACACCACGTACGTGGGACAGACCCCACAGAAACAGGCCGCGTACTGGGGATTCAGTCCTGCTTTAGCGGATTGCAGATACAGGGCACCGCTACCTCCCCACCTAGCATAGTCAAGGCGTTATTAATCACAAAAACTGGCGGAGAGAGTGGGATTCGAACCCACGGTACTGCAAAACAGCACACATGATTTCCAGTCATGCCAGTTCAACCAACTCCTGCATCTCTCCGTATAGCGTTATGACGGATTATAATTTAGGAATTCCGCCAAAATTGTTTGAAACCGTCTCACCTCAGCGAGTTTCGATCTGATTCCAGACCCAAATTTCATAATGGAGCAGACGGGATTTGAACCCGTGACCTCATCCGTGCGAGGGATGCACTCTCCCAACTGAGCTACTGCCCCAGAAGTTGTAAAATTTAGCCATCGTTTAACACGAGAATCTCAAAAAACGGAGAGAGTGGGATTCGAACCCACGGTGACTTGCGCCACAACAGTTTTCGAGACTGTCCAGTTCAACCACTCCTGCATCTCTCCTTATGATGTAATTTCTCTTTAAGGTTTATGTCGGCGTTGTTGAAAAAAGGATTTTAGCAGCGCGCTGCTTTCTTCTGCTAACACACCACTTACCACCTCAACCCGATGGTTTAACCGCTCATCTTGAAGGATATTGTAGAGCGTGCCAGCAGCCCCTGATTTAGGGTCCGTTGCACCGTAAACAACCTTCGGGATGCGTGCCAACACAATCGCTCCCGCACACATTGGGCACGGCTCTAACGTCACGTAAAGCGTCGTATCAGTGAACCGCCAATTACCTATCTCTTCCGATGCGGCTTGTATCACAAGCATCTCCGCATGAGCGATAGGGCTGCCATGCTGTTCACGTAGATTGTACGCCTCAGCAACGAGGACATCGCCATTAACGAGAATCGCACCGACGGGCACTTCCCCATTTTCGGCGGCTTGCCGTGCTAATGCAAGTGCGTGTCGCATCCAGAAACGATTGCGGTCCAAATTTTGTCCAATAAATACCTTTGAAGCGCCTGAGAGGATTCGAACCCCTGGCCTTCTGATCCGTAGTCAGATGCTCTAATCCACTGAGCTACAGGCGCGTAATATGCTCGTGCTATATTGAGATGTATAGCAAGGCACTTATTCTAACATTGATTTCTATTGACTTACCGTCTTACAAACGGAGAGGGTGGGATTCGAACCCACGATGGCTTGCGCCATAACTGCTTAGCAGGCAGTCCAGTTCAACCACTCCTGCACCTCTCCCTATGAATGGCGGTGGGAGTAGGATTCGAACCCACGATGGCTTGCGCCATAACGGTTTTCAAGACCGCCGCTTTCGTCCACTCAGCCATCCCACCTATTGCCGTTTTTTTATTCACGAACCATATATATTATACAGTATTTAGGGAGTTTTGTCAAGTTATATATCTCAATATTAATTTCAGGATCATTAGAAATGGTCGCCTGTTTGCAAGCAATTGTGACGTTTAGGAGATCACAGGGACGTGCAGATGCCACGGGACACCCGGAATGTGATGTGTTTTTCGTTTTTCGCGCCACGGCTTATCCACTCTATTTGATTTTTTATTCGATTTCTCCATTCCATTCGAGCGGTTCATCTCGTAAGTAGGGACGCAGCATGCCTTGGAGTTGCCGGTGTGCGTGGTGTAGGTGCGCTTTAACTGTGCCCTCCGACCTGTTTAGTAGAACTGCAATCTCTTTAATAGCGAGTTCTCTGCGGTGCCGTAGGTTAAAGACGCGGCGTTGACCCGGTGGAAGTTTCCTCACCGCCTTTCGGATGATAAGCCCGAGTTCTTTTTCCTCAAGCAATTTTTCAGGGGACGGGTGGGAATCTGCCATCTTTAGCATGTCGTCCGCTTCAAATGGTAATTCTTCGAACGTCAGAACTTTTCCGCGATTACGCTGCCGCTGGAAATCGATGCTGCAGTTGATAGCAATCCGGTAAATCCAGCTGTAAAATGCTGAACTACCTTTGAAGTTCGGGAGTGCATTAAACGCTTTCAGAAAGACTTCTTGGCAGAGGTCTTTTGCTGCTTCCTGATCGCGAACCCGCTGGTACATGAGGTTATAGATTTTCTTTTGATATTTAAGCACAAGTGGATTAAAAGCCTCTGTGTCGCCGTTTTGGAACTGATTGACGAGTGCGTCCTCATCAATCTGTTCAAGCTCCACGTCTGTGTAAAAGGTGATAGATCTGTGGGTATCTGTCATTTCTACTTCTCCGTGTAGTGCAAAGTTAATTTTCGACTGTCTCAGTCTATTGTTGTCTATTGTTCTGTATTTAGTAAAGTGAAGTTATTTAATATTTACACACTATATGTGTCAAAAAGTTCGCAGTTTCCCATGCATTAGACGTTTTAAATCGGAATTGGTTCGGACAAAATTTCGTTCACGGCGATAAGTTGATTCAATTGCTTTCAGTTCATCGCGTTCAATCCCGTCTATATTCCTGATTTTAGTTTTACATTACAGGACTTACGCATTTTTCGACATCCGACGGACTGCAGGCGGGGTTTGAAACCCCGCCTGCGAGGGGGCTGCGTAAGTCCTACATTATATATGATCATATATTTCAGTGAGGGATGCAAATTTATTTTGTTCTCTTGTGAGAGTGGCTGAATCGTAGATTACACGGATTACATCGATGTCGCGGATTTTAAGACCTGTTCCTACAAAATCGTGGAAGTTGCCAGAGTTGACATGCCCATCACTTTGGGTTATACTAACAGCAACATCAACATTTGAAACTGTCTCATCGGCTTACGTGAGCATATTCCTCTTTAACAATATTACAATAACGGTAAGTTTCAATTGTTAATGACGCGATTTGTGGGTAAAAAGGGTGCATAATTTGAAAAAAAGGGACTTTAAGATCGTGCTGCATAAGTCTTGTCATAGAAACATCTAAGAAGAGAGGGGTTCCGATGCGTCGGTATAGTATTCAAACTAAAATTGTTCTCCCATTCCTGCTCCTTTTTGCCCTGGTTGCTGTTGTGCTATCTCTAGTTGCTATCGAGATCTTTGCTTGGAAGTATAGTGAACAATTTACACGTGAAACGGAAGCATGGCTGGATACCATCATGGAAACAGGGTATTTTGAGATGTATTTTGAGGAGAACCAAGAAAAAATAAAACGCACCTATAGCGTTGAAATTATGATTTTTGGTTCTGATTATACACTTAATGCCACCACGCTCGACCGCCTCTCCGATGTAGAACAAGATTGGACGAATTTAGCAGATAAAATGCGGTTGCATGAAGTCAAGCCATCCTTAGAGAACCCAGATGGAAAATCTGTTATACGAGACGTTACGCTTGATGGGAAACCGTATAAAGTTTTTTATTTGCCTCTTAAACTTGGACGATTTCATTGCATATTGCGGCCCATGGAAGCAATTTCGGAGGCGAAACGGACACTTACATGGTATATCTTTAGCATCGCTGTTCTTGTTACAGGGCTGGTCGCCCTCATTAGCCACCTAATCGGGAAAAATTTGACGAACCCAATCAAGGTTTTAGTTGATTCTACAGCGCGCGTCGCAACTGGAGACTTAGACGAACAGTGCGAACTTAAAACACACGATGAGATCGGTGATCTCGCCGCCGCTTTTAATCAGATGACAAGAGATCTCAAGCAGTCAAGGGACCAGCTGATTCAAGCGGAACGCTTAGCGACAGCTGGAAAAATGTCCGCCTCCTTCGCGCACGAGATCCGAAACCCTTTATCATCTATGCGGATGTTAGCCCAGATGTTGATGCAGAAACCAGAGATGTCGCAGGAACGGCATCAGCAATCGCTCCGTTATATCCTTGAAGAGATTGAACGCATTGATACGATTGTTAAAGGGTTGATGGACTTCGCGCGTCCGACAGCACTTAACCTCACGCGGCAACCCCTCGCGCCTACCTTGCAAGCAGTCTTGGATTTGATGGAAGCCAACTTGGCGCACCACAAGATTGCGTTAGTGTTAGACTTGTCAACTGAAACCCCAGAAATTCAATTTGATTCAGATAAATTGAAACAAGCATTTATGAATGTCGTCCTGAATGCGATGGAGGCGATGCCGCAAGGTGGCGTGTTAACGGTTTCTGTGGTTTTGGATGAAGATAGGATTGGCATCAAGGTTGTTGATACCGGTATCGGGATCCCCCCAGAAGATTTGGCACAACTGTTTGAACCGTTCTTTACGAAGAAGACGAGAGGGACAGGTCTCGGTTTAGCGAACGTAAAACGGATTTTTGAAGAGCATGGCGGCAGCGTCGAGATTAAAAGCACCGTCGGTGAAGGGACGGAGGTATCCTTGTGGATGCCCTTGATGGAACGGTTTGTGTAATGGAATTCAAGCCCCTAAAGAATCAGAATCAACGGTATGAATGCCTTATGGGCATTCACCGGGTATGAATGCGAATCAACGGTATGAATGCCTTATGGGCATTCACCGTATGGGCATTCACCGCCCCTTATCAGGGGGACTTTGAGAGGAATATGTAAGTTCTAATCTTATTTCCGTATTAGCATCTTCTTTGTGGCGGAGAATCCGCCTGCTTTGAGAGTGTAGAAATAGACACCGCTTGCGACGGGTTCACCTTGTGTGTTTTTACCGTCCCAATAGCCAGCGCGAGATTTATTGTGGTAGATGCCTGCCGATTTATGTCCTAACGCGAGATGCCTGACCAACCTGCCATCTGCGGCATAGATGGAGACACTCACATCCGCAGGTTTTGCTAACTGGTAGGGTATCCACGTTTCTGGATTGAAGGGGTTCGGGTAGTTCGGTAAAAGCGATGTTTCGATAGGTAGCACAGACGGTGCTTTTGCGGCGTTTATATCTGCAGCGGCGACATCGTTGAAGTAGAAAGTCCGAACGATGACCCACATCCTGCCTCGCAAAAACCAACCGTCTTCAATTGTGCCCCAGAGCCGAATCGAACGGTTGTTATTAATGCGCTCCCATCCGTCTACACGTGCTGTGCCTGTAGAGGTCAACAGTTCAATGTCAGAGACCTGTACAATACTAAACGGGTTTTCAAACGTGAGTATCTCTTCCCATTCACGCGTGCCTCCCCGAAATTCGAGATCGCCATAAACCTCAATCGCCTGCATATCCGACCAGTAATCCCGGTAACTTGTTTCAAAGGTTGGGGTTTCTAACGGAACAATGACGGTATGCGGGTTAAGATGGATGTTGTTGATTAAGCCTACGTCGACTTGAAACTCATACCACTCTTCTTCTTTTGTCTCAAATTCCGGTAGCCATTCAAGGGACCAACTGGCGTTCAGTTGCTCGGCGGTCCACCATTTGAAGTGTCCATTAGGGTCAGCGATAAGGAATTCGTTCCAGCGGGTATCGTAACCGACAGCGACCACCCAATGATACCCTCTATTTGAGAGCCGCAGGAGCAGAATAGGCGGTCGATTTCCATCGATGTAGCGGCGCAAGTCGTCAAGTGACTTTCGGCTATACCAATGTACAGGAACACCTAATTCATTGAGTGCCAGTCGGAGTTCGCTCGGCACTGTTCCGAATGCGACGGTATCTATATCCGCTGCCCGCCAGATATTCTTGAGTCGCTGGTGTTTTCTGTGGTAGTAGAGCAGCATCTGGACGCTGTTGGGACCGCAGTTCTTATCGAACTGCTCCATGAGGATGAAATCGTTGCCGCCTTTATGCGGGATATATCCGTTAGCAACCGTATCGAATCGCGATAAATCGAGCGCGAGTCCTTTGATTGTGACGATCTTCTGGTCGTTTCCGTATCTATACGGGTAGACCTCCGCTTCGCTGTGTGTTGTGGTGACTGCAAGCGTTAGCAAGGCGAGCGCAACGTAAAGTGTTCCCTTGAAGTATTTTTTAAAATGTTTCATAACTGTGGTGTAAGCATGTATAGGCATCAACTGGTAGATATGCTGCATAAGCGCGCCGATAGTTGCCTACCGAATCCGTTGCTTGATGCGTTGGAACCTTGATGAATCTGTCCGCAGTCCCGACTTCGGCGGCAACTTGGCAATTTGGTTACGGACATTCAGGACACGTTCGTTCGGCATCGGATGCGTCGATAAGAACTTTCCGACTGCAGCGGGAGCCGTCCGTCGCGTTGCGCTCAGGGTTTCAAAGAATCCAGCGGCACCTTCAGGGGCGATACCGGCATCGTAGACGTTCTGGACGCCATAAAAGTCTGATTCCCGTTCATGGTCGCGGCTATACCTGAAAAGTAGCCCCGCGGCGAGCACATCGGCGACCAGTTTTTTAAATTTACTGGCGTCTTCATCTAAAATCAATTGTTTAATAATCTCAATACTGTAGACCTGGGTGAGCCGTTTCATGGAGTGCTGTCCGACGATATGTCCAATCTCATGTCCAAGTACGGCGGCGAGTTCGGATTCATTTTTCGCCGCTCGGATCAGATCGAGATGCACATAGATAAACCCGCCTGGTATAGCATAAGCGTTTATACCTTTCGTTTCAACGACCTTAAAGGTGTAGGTGATATTGGGGCGTTTACTGTGCCGCACAAGAGACTGCCCGAGGTCATTGATGTAATTCGTCACGACAGGGTCCCTATGAATCCTGACTTTCTGTTCATGTTGGGCGACGTATTCTCGCCCGAATTGTAACTCCTCTGCGTCAGTGAAAATGTTGACATCGCCTAACCCTTTGATGATTGTGTTACCTACGTTTCCGGCGGTGGTGAGGTTACACCCCATGCAAAGGCTTAGAATGAGGACGAAACATGCCGTAAAGTAGCATTCTCGCAGGCTTGGTGCCAATACTGTTTTAGCGAATAGACAATAATTTTGTTTCATAGGATCCCTTTACTAAAATAGTAGGTCGGTTCGCGATCTACCTTTTAAGTAGGGGTTAACCTTTTCAGAGACCTAAAGGCTCAAAATTCTTCTTGTAGGGAATACGCAATTAACTCAACTGTCCGATCTTCATTTTCGACCTTGACGATGCCGACATCAGGCGCGAGCCAGACGGTATCCGTTTTCTCTTCTGTTGCTTCCTCTTCGTCCAAGATAGTTGTGGTGACTTGCGACTTATATTGAATTTTGGAAGCGGCTTCAAAATTACCAGCAGGCGTTTGGACTGAGCCACTGCCCACAACCGCCCCAGTGATTAGATAATGTATCTCAAATGGGAGTTTGGCTCCGTCTAAATCTAAGAAGATAATATCGCCTTTGACTTTCAGATCAAGGACATCCCATTGGAAATTGCTGATTGGCGGGATGCGAAAGAAAATAAGTTCGTGTTCTGAGATAGCCCGGACCTTAACTTCAACGTTTTCGCCCGGAAATACCCTTGTTTCAAGTGCCTCCGCGAAATCGACTTCATAATAGCGATTAATTTCTTCACCCACAAAGAAGAGTACTCGATTTTGTGTGACACGATAGGACGGCGTTTTTAGATAGTCAAATGGCGCGTCTTCAATGGGCGGATTGTAGTCAAAAACACGATAAACTCGTCCTTGAATAACGCGTTCTTGTGAAACTGTCCGTTCCCATTCAAATCCATTCGCTTCCCGATAAACCCACCGGTTACCAATAGCATCGGGATAGTAACTCGGAACCCTTTTTTCTTCCGTGGGTGTGACGACGGTCTCTTCGCTTTCGGGGGTATCGGAGCCACAGCCAGAGAGTAAAAACACGCCAGAAAGAAATATTGATAGAAGTTTCATTAAACCGGTTTTCATGTTTTTCTCCAACATGTTTTACCAAGCATTTTTTTTAGAGTAGATTTTAGAAATGGAAAAAAAACGGAATAAGTCGTTTTTGGATCCATCCACAAGTTAAAGGATGTGGATTTGACAGGCGAACGTTAAAGTTTGAGCAAGCTGCGAACGGTTTGGCGCACTGCCTCACATACATGCATGGCGTGTTGTGCGTTGTCAGCAGTTGCTGAATCACCCGGATAGCGAGCCTGCACTGCATACTCGGTGATTATCTTAAAGTCGTGCTGCCAAAGCTCCCAAGCGGGCAGTGTCGGCACAATCAACGCCAGCAATTCTTCGAGATTGTGTGTCCTTGGTACAGGAAGATCCGTCTCTTGTAACCACGCCTTGAGATATTTTTCGATACACTGTTGTGCATGGAAGCAGATAGAATTGTGAAATGGACGGGACGACTGTCGCGCCAGTTGCGCCATATCATAATCTTCTTCAGCTTTCTCTATCCACTCCAGTGTCAATGCGTTCATGCAGTCCTGCTCCTTTTTGAATACGTTCGGCATGACTTGCCGGTTTCTCATAACGTCATACACATCGGATCCATAAAGGAAATCACCTTTTTCAGTAATTTCGCGGAGAAACCAGTCATTATAGGCCACACGATAGGCGATTTCTTCCGGTGAACGCACCAAAAGATCTAAGCTGAAGCGGGCCGGAACGCGTTGCTGGATCTCGATAGCCTTGTCGCGAAACTCTGATTTCGGAATATCCATGACAACGAGCAGGTCGACATCTGAGTCTTCTGTAGGCGTACCATAGGCATAGGAACCGAAGAGGATCACTTGTAGCGGTCTGAATTCTTGTACGATGTTGTCACATGTCGCTTGAATCTCTTCCCGGGTAACCATGAGATCCTCCGCATTATTAAGGTATTTGCGTATATTTTTTTATGGAATTTTAGCATAGATTCGGATCGGAGTCAAGCGATTTTTCGTCGCTATCCAGGTCATTTATGGTAGATTTTAGAATTACTTGGACACTCTTAAGGCTAAAGCCAACCCCCTAAAGAATCAGAATCAACGGTATGAATGCCTTATGGGCATTCACCGGGTATGAATGCGAATCAACGGTATGAATGCCTTATGGGCATTCACCGTATGGGCATTCACCGCCCCTTATCAGGGGGACTTTGAAGGCTTTGAGAAAGACAGAGTTATTGATAAATGTCAACATATTTCTATAATTCACCATAGTTTTCTTTGTTGTAGCGTATCCTGTTAGGTTGCGGGTCATACACGCATAGGCTAACAGCCTATGCTACAAGGACCACCTGCGTATCGGTAGCAGAAATTGGTTTTGAAAAAGATAGTGATATGGTATACTGATTGCTGAAAGATAGAAATTATAGAAGCAGGAAAGGCGACGCATTGATTCAGCAACAAGTCAGAGATAGCCTCACATGGCGTGCAGTGTTGATCGGTTTGGCGTGTGCCACTACTGAATGTCTCCTCGCGCCTTATAACGATTACGTTATTCGCAATATCTTTCTTGCAGGCGGACACTTTCCAGTCGCGCCTTTCTTTGTCCTGACGATTTTCGTGTTGGGCATCAATGTCCTCTTGAAACGTTTCCGTCCCGCCTCAGCGTTTTCAGCTGGCGAGCTTGTCACGATTTGGTGTATTATGCTTGCCCCGGCAGGGATCCCATCTTCAGGGATGATGCGCTACGCCCTCAGCCCGATGGTGGCTTACAAGTACCTCGCCACCCCCGAAAACGACTGGGAATCGCTATTTCACCACTATATTCCACACTGGCGCGTGGTGCAAGATCATACCGCAGCACAGTCATTCTTTGAAGGATTGTTTGCAGGCGAATCGGTGCCGTGGGGTGCCTGGATCGTCCCAATCTTGACGTGGAGTGCTTATGTGCTGGTCGTCTATTTCGTGATGATCTGTCTCTCAGTGCTACTTCGCAAACAGTGGGTAGAACACGAGCGGTGTGCCTTCCCACTCGTTAAGCTGCCAGCAGAAATGGCGGGTCAGGGTAGCGGTAGCCTCGGTCCGCTTTTTAAGAACAGCGCGCTCTGGTTCGGGTTTGCGTTCCCCGTGTTCCTGCATACGATGAACGGTCTGCATACGTTTTTCCCGAACACGCCACACATCCCCCGTGATTTTTGGCTCAACCAATATTTGGTTGAACGCCCTTGGAGTGCCTTACGTCCACTTCAGATTGTTATCTTCTGGTCAATGGTCGGATTTAGTTATCTGCTGACCTTGGAGGTATCCTTTAGTATATGGTTTTTCTTTGTTTTCTACAAACTGCAATGCCTTTTGGGTGTGATGCTCGGTTTCCAACTCACTTCGGGACCGGGTGTACAATGGACAGGCAAATCCTTTAGTGCGGCACAAGAGGCGGGGGCATGTCTGGCGTTTGTCGCGATAGCACTCTGGAAGACGCGACACCACATTAAGAACATGCTCCAGTTCCGTCCTTCCGATGAAGCACTTCCGCACAGTGTGACAATCTTCGGACTCCTCGGTGGCATCTGTGTGCTGGTATTTTTCAACCACATGATGGGGATGTCGCTCTTATTCGCGCTCGGTTTTGTGCTCTTTCTGCTTGCGATGTACATTTTGCTGACGTGGCAGGTAATCAACGGCGGAATCCCGTTTATCAATCCCTCGTTTTCACCACAGAGTTTCTACCTGACGACCCTCGGCACCTCAAAAATCCATCCCTCTACGTTGACATCGATCATGATGCATCCTGTATGCCTCACATTAGACCTTCGCGAATTTATGATGCCCAATATTATGAACGGATTGAAAGCAGCAGACGAGGTGCGCGTCAAACGTCGACAACTTCTCATCGCGATGGCGGTTGCGATGGTTATCGGGCTTGCTGTCTCCTATTATTCGGCGATTAAAATTAGTTACGCACACGGTGCACCTTATACCGGTGGGAGTTGGTTTATGCGGCAACTCGAAGGGCTTCTGACAAGCCCAAAAACAAGCACGAATTGGACGAACACAGGGTTTATGGTATTCGGAAGTGCCTTCACGGTCTTTCTGATGTGGATGCGTCAAACTTTTGTGTGGTGGCCCCTGCACCCGCTCGGTTATACGATGCTGAGTTCTTGGGCGACGTTTAAACTCTGGTTCTCTATATTCTTGGGTTGGGGACTGAAGTTTAGTATTGTGAAATATGGTGGATTGAAAGCATATCGGACCGCGAGACCGATATTCCTCGGACTGGTTCTCGGGGAGATGACGTGTGCTGGACTTTGGGCAATCATCGGGATGATTACTGGGATTAGCACGGGGTATCGAATTTTACCAGATTAGGTATTCATTTTAAAAGTTTGGCTTGACATTTCAAGTGCATACCGCGTATTATAAATTAGTTACCAGTTAGCGGTTATCAGCAAGAGTTGTTGTGAGTTGGCGAGGTAGAAAACTTCGTCTGCGAAGCAGGAGGGCTACTAAAACTATACACCAAGGAATTATGAAAAAATATACCGTTATTCTACCATTTCTAACCATTCTCTGTTCCTTATTTATCGGAATACACACCGCTTTTTCAGTGGATTTTATCCAATTAGAGCATGAATTTGCAGGTAAAGGTTCAACCCAAGGACGATTTAGCAAAAATATCCACCTCGCCTTTGATAGCCAAAACATCTATGTGAGTGATACTGAGAACCGACTGATTCAGAAGTTGTCAGCGACCGGAGAATTTCTATCTCAATTCCCTGAAGCACCAGAATCCCCAGATAATATCCTGCGAAAACCCGGGCATCTCGCAGTAGATAGCGTTGGAAACATCTATGTTGCCGATGTGACGGCACACCACATTGCCGAATCCGCCGATCCTAAAATTTATATGTTCGCACCGTGTGTGCACAAATTCAGCCCGAGCGGTGAATTGTTAGAGACCTATTTTGTCGATCCTGTGGATGTGCATCCCAAGGTTGTTTTACCTGCAAGTCTCATCATTGACGAAGCCGGAAAAACCGCTTTCGGGATTCAACCGAAAGGACATGACAGAGCGCTTCGTGTCGCGCTCAACGCCGAAAATGAACTCTACGTTTTAGACGCGGAACGCGGACGTGTCCATAAGTTCGGTGCCGATGGTGAAAAGTTGATCGCTTTCGGAAGATACGGCGCGGGCGAGGGTGAATTTGATACCGATGCTTCTGATATTGCAATTGATGCTCGCGGGAACGTTCTGATTGCTGATACAGGTAATCACCGAGTTGTGAGGTTTGATGCAGCAGGGAAATCCGTCAGCAGTTTCGGTAGAAAAGGGCGCGGCAACGGTGAATTTGTGAAGCCGATGGCACTCACAACACTCCCGACCGGCGAGATACTCGTTAAAGATGCAAGTCGATTCCGTAGAAAAGTAGGCGGACTCCCAGAGGTTGTCGTTCTCTCACCAACATTGACGCAGCTGGCGGAAAGCACACCAGGTCAAACTGAACTTGCTGACACGATTACGAATGCGACACGGTCACAATACGGTCCGTTTACACAGCGTTCTGTAACGGCTGCCGATACCGCTGCCTTGAATCGGCGCGTGCGCTTGCTTGAAGAAGCCGAGTACACCCGTTACTATACTGATGAAGAAACAGACGATGAAGATGATGCTGAACTCGCTGAGGAACTGAAACGCAAGGACATCCGGCTGACGCTCTTTCATAACATCATTTCACGTATCCAGAAATTTGACAGTAGCGGACGGTATATTGGACGGATCGTTTATGAGACGGATCAACTCAGCGAAGAAAAACACGATCAAACTTTCTTGGACCTTGATGCTGCGGGGCATCTTTATCTCCGGGACGCAAGCGATTTTACGATCGCACAGTATTCCATTACAGGGTTTACCATGAAACCGTCCCACATGAACGGCTTTTATAGTCTTCGGGCTGCGAATCTGTACAACGAATACTTCGAGGATTATGAGGACATCGATGTTTCAACGGATGTTGAAGATGAACTCAACCAATTTGAACTGAAAAACCTATTTGGATGGACGTACAGCCTCTCTGAACGATGGCATTTGACGTTCCTTGATGAACTGACGTACGCTGAGCAAGATGAACGTTACATCACACCTGCGAAGGTAGAGGATAGTTACGATTTTGGGACGCAAGCGTTGGAGAATGCTTTTGCCGCGAATTTGAAATTTATCACCAACCCGAATTCGTATCGGTATAAAGAGTTGAATCTATCAATTGGACGGGTGGATGGGACATCTGATTTGACACAGGACGCGCTTTTCCAGGATCTCAACAAGCAGCGTAGGGTTGACAGCGGTGATGCGAGTTCCACAGTTATTGAACTGAATTGGGATATCTGGTCACGGACAAATCTATGGCTCCGTTACGCGGATCTGAACCCAGCGGAAACGAGTCGCAATTTTGTCCGCCGATTTTACGATGTCTCTGGTGATCTCTATGAAGTGTTTGGAAGCCGTAATCAGGCGCGCCAGTTCCTTGGCGAATTGACCATAAAGTTTTAATAGCGAAGGCTGGAGGGTTGGAAGATTGGAAGGTTGGAAGATTGGAGTATCCACGTTGTGCGTAAGTCTTAAACGTAATGTAGGTGTTTATTGGTGGTTTCAATACGCCCCTTTCTGATAACCGATAACTGATAACTGATGACTATTATGAATATGGAATTTCGTGCACTTTATCCTGATGAGTTAGAGAAGTGGCTGGACCATGTCACACATGTCTTTACAGGCGGTCGTCAATACTTTTCTAACCACTGGCACAATGACCCATGGCGGGACCCGGAAGGTATCCGAATTGCGGTTGACGACGGCACAATCGTCAGCACGGTTCGCGTCTTTATCCGTAAGATGTTCTTGCACGGTGAACCGATAACCGTCGGGGGAATCGGTGAGGTTAGCACGCGTCCAGAATACCGTCGGCGCGGGCTTGCGACGCAGCTTCTCAAGGACTCGATTCAGTTTATGGAGTCTCGCGATATAGTTATGTCTTCACTCCATGGCAGCCAACAAATCTATTCGGTTGAGGGATGGGAAAAGGTGCCTCGCTACTATGCTAAACAACCCTTCGCTGCTCAAAAACAGGTGGAATGGGATGTCCGTCCTGCCAATTTTGATGATGTAGCCGAAGTTGAACGGATTGCCGCTATCTATGACGGATACGCACGTAAATTCAACGGCACGTTTGTCAGAGATGATATAGCGTATTGGACAGAATGGGTGCGGGCTGAGTCGCCGAGTGCTTGGGTCGCTGAACGCGATGGTAGTATTGAAGGTTATATTTCTGTTGTCCGACGCGAAGATCAATTGACTGTCGAGGAATTTGCCGCTTCGGAAGCCGCTTTTGCACCTGAGAGCGGCAAGCAGCTTTTTGAAGATATGCTCTCTAATGTTATTGCTCAGTTAGATGCAGAATCGCTTGAGGTTGTCTATCCTGCCCCTATTGCAGACGGTTTTAACGCCCCCGAGATTAACGAATACGGCAGTGCGATGTATCGCATCAATCAACCCGATGCCCTTCGAGAACCATTCGATTCGATTCCGAGTCTCCTCCACAATCAACCCCCACCTTTATCACAAGGCATTAAATCGCATCACATCTTTTGGTATACTGACGGATATTAGAGAGTTCCATCACGGTCTGAGACAACGTCAATAAAAATTTCGTTGCGAAGGGCTTTTGCCGCATAGGCGAGCACTGCCCGAATACTTTCTTCATTTAGATCCGGGTAGTCTACAATAATTTCTTCGTTTGACATACCGCTTGCTAATAATCCCAATATATGCTCCACGCTCAAACGCGTGCCTTCAACAATCGGCTTTCCGCCAAGGATTCCTGGGTTAGCAACTATTCTGACCATAATAATATCCTCCACAATGAAATTTGTTAATTTTCCACCGACATTCTACCATAGTTTGCGGTTTATATCAAATCGTTTTAGAATTTGTCTCAGGGCTATTTATGGTAGATTTTAGAATTACTTATACACTCTTAATGCTAAAGCCAACCCCCTAAATCCCCCTTATCAGGGGGACTTTGAAGGCTTTGAGAAGGACAGAGTTATCAATAAATGTCAACTTATTTCTATAATTCACCATAGTTTTAAGAAATTCGCGGGTTTCATGTTTTCTGTTACAGACCCGGTGCTGTTAGGAAACCGCACTATAGTGTCAATTTAGGGAGTTTTCGCGGCGTTTTGTAAGCTCCTTTCTACAAATGCTGCAGAAACACCCAAGCAAATAAACCCTACGGGGTTTGGATCTTTGGTTGAGCACATTTCTACACAGATACTGAAGAAATACCCAAGCAAATAAACCCTACGGGACTGAAGAGGTTTTTGGCATCCCTAAGATTTCTCGCTAAAATCCGGTTCGGTTAGGAAACCGAACCTACCGGTTAGAAGCAATCCGCAGAAACACCTTATCAAACACCCCAAGCAAAACACCCTACCGGGTCTAGCGGATCTCTAAATTGACACATAAGATGTTTTGTGTTTATGGTTCTACCGCCTCTCCTTACGAAACGCTGCGAAATCTAGCGAAATGCTGCGAAAATTTCTGCAGTTTTGATTTCAACATAACTTATATTAAGTGTTTATACCTGTAAAAGGACAACACACAAAACCTACAATTGAATGCCCCGACAAAAAATTTGACTTCTAATTCGGCACGGTATATAATCGTTCCGTGACAAAAGTGTGAATTTCATAGCCATCTTGTTTTTGGGTTTCCGTTGTTTGAAGTTACAGGGAGGATATGGACATGGCGAATCTACGTGTAGGCGTTATTGGTTGTAGCGGTATCGGTACGACACATGCATCTGGGATCGTCGGGATGCCGAACGTTGAATTAGTCGCTGGCTGCGATTTTGTTGAAAGCACCTTAGATGCTTTCAAAGAGAAATATCAGGATAATTGGGGCAACATCTCTCTGTATACCAACCATCAGGAGATGCTCGCCGCTGAGAATTTGGATGTCGTGACAGTTGCGACTTCTGACCACCGACACGCCGACCTCGTTGTTGACGCGGCGAATGCGGGTGTAAAGGGTATCTTCTGTGAAAAGCCGATGGCAACGAGCGTCGAAGATGCGGACAGGATGATGGAGGCAACCGAACGAAACGGGACGATTCTGTCGATCGACCACACCCGCCGATGGCAACCGTTGTGGCGGCATACGCATGATGTGATTGTCGGGGGTGGACGCATCGGAGATGTCCAGTATGTTATCGGTACGTTGAGCGGCGGACGCGCAATGCTTTTCCGCAATGGGACACACCTCGTCGATGCCATCTGTTATTTCGCTGACTCGGATCCAGAATGGGTCTCTGCCGAATTGGAAGATGGTTATGAGGACTATAACGCGTATAAAGGCGATGGCGGACATGTGCCAGCCACGGAGCCATCGGCGCACGGATATATTCACTTTGCGAACGGTGTGCGCGGCTATTATGCTGGTGGTCCAAAAACGACACTCTCTGGGTTCCGTGTAGAGATTGTTGGCACCAACGGTTATATCCTTATCAGTGACAAAGGGGCAACACTCCATCAAGACGATACTGTTGAGACGATTGAGGCACCGACATGGGATATGACGGGTATCCCTGCCGGGGTTCGAGAGTTGGTCGGTATTGTTGCAGAAGGTGGGGAACCGGCTTCGCCGGGGAGTGAAGGGTATAAAGTCGTCCAAATTATCATCGGCTTCTTAACTTCACAGCAGCGCGATAACGGGAAAGTCAAACTGCCGTTGTCTGGCGGTTAGTCTTCATCACTTTTTACGACAATCGCATTTTTAGGTGTCCACTGCAGATAGACTGTGTCGCCGCGTTGAAAGCGATATGTTTCGCGTGTACCTGTGTTCTGTTGGTGGGCGATGAGTGGTGTCGGGTAGTCGGTCTGTACGGTGTATTGCAGCGTCGTGCCGAGGTAACTTTCGTCCTGGATCACGCCGCGTAAGACATTAGGGATATCAGGATCCGGTGTCGTTTGTAAGACGAAACGTTCTGGACGAATCGCGATAGTGACGGGTGTCTTCGGTGGCACCTCGCTGTTTGGCGTGCAGATGATCTTGAGCGAGGGTTCCGTTGTCAGCGTGATTTCATTCTCGCTGATAAGTGTGCCTTCAAGAAAATTGGAGGTGCCGATAAAGTCGGCGACGAAACGGTTCTGCGGCGAATCGTAGATTTCCGATGGCGTTCCGACTTGAAGGATTTTCCCCTCGTTCATCACCGCAATCCGATCTGATAGTGCCAACGCCTCGCCTTGGTCGTGCGTAACATAGACAAATGTAATGCCGACCTTGCGTTGCAACGCTTTGAGTTCTAATTGCATCTGTTTTCGGAGTTTCAGATCGAGTGCGGAGAGGGGTTCATCTAACAACAAGATGGTGGGTTCGTTGATCAACGCCCGCGCGAGTGCTACACGTTGTCTTTCGCCACCGGAGAGTTCGTCCGGTTTTCGATCCCCGTATCCGGGCAGCTGAATTAAATCCAGTGAACGTTCAACCGCATCTGAGATTTCTGCTTTCGATGCCTTCTTCATCTGCAGCCCGAACGCTATATTCTGTGCAACTGTTTTATGTGGGAATAAGGCGTAGTTTTGGAAGACGGTGTTGACTGGACGGCGATAAGGTGGCGTTTCTGCCATCAATTCACCGTTGATGTGGACATCCCCAGCGGTGGGATACACAAACCCACCGATGATACGCAGCGTTGTCGTTTTTCCACACCCGCTCGGTCCGAGCAGCGAAAAGAACTCGCCACCCTCTACCTGTAATGACACGTCATCAACTGCGACCGTGTTGCCGAACTGCTTTGTTACGGATGTGAGGATAATCTGTCCTGTCGTCATGCCTTGATTATTGATTATATTTACAAATATACGTTAGCAGGGTTCCCCTAAAATGCAATCAGAAAAGACACGAAAACTTCACCCTGCAGATTTTAAAATAGCATCGCTCATTCGATAGATAGGACCCGTGTCAAAATCTGATTCACCAGTTGTGGGTTTGCCTTTCCGCGAGTGGCGCGCATCACCTGTCCTACGAGGAACCCGATGGCTTTCTTGGTGCCGTCACGATAATCCTGTGCGGGACCGGGGTTCTCCTCTACAACCTGTAAGACAATGGCTTCTATCTCTGAGGTATCCGTAATCTGTGCCAAGCCCTTTTCGGCGACAATCTCTTTCGGCATCTTGCCGGTCTCAAAGGCATCATCAAGCACAGACTTGGCGATTTTGCCGCTGATGGTCGCGTTGTCAATCAGTTCGATGAGTTCGTTGAGGTGTGCGGGTGTAACCTTTGAATCTTGGATCTCAATTTCTGCTGTGTTGAGGAGTCGAGTGAGGTCTCCCATAATCCAGTTTGCACAGGTAGTCGGTTCACTGCTGAGTTTGGCGGCTTCATCAAAGAATTCGGCGAGATGTCGGGTAGCGGTCAGGAACTCAGCGTTTTCAGCGGAGATGTCGTAATCCGTGATAAAACGTTTGCGACGCGCTGCTGGAAGTTCTGGGAGTGTCGGTCGAATTTCTTTAATCGATTCATCGCTGATCTGGACGTGAACGAGATCGGGTTCAGGAAAATAACGATAGTCATCAGCCTCCTCCTTACCTCGCATCGCTACAGTTTTGCCAGTGCTTGCGTCAAATAGGAGCGTCTCTTGGACGACTTCTTCACCGGCATCTAAAATCCGCGCTTGCCGTTTCACCTCATACTCCATCGCATCGATGAGTTCCTGAAACGAGTTCTTGTTTTTGATCTCTGTCCGCGTGCCTAACACTTTACTGCCCTTGGGACGTAGCGAGAGGTTCGGTTCGCAGCGCAAACTCCCCTCTTCCATATTGCAATCGCTGACTTCAATATATTCCAAAATTTCCTTAACAGCACGACAATAGGCAATCGCTTCTTCGGGGGAGTGCAGTTCCGGTTCACTCACAATTTCGAGGAGGGGTACACCGGCACGATTGAAGTCCATGAAGCTACGCGTCGGATCGCCTGTAACTTCGGCATGAACGGATTTTCCCGCGTCCTCTTCAAGATGGATTCTACGGAGCGCGACCGTTCGGGATTCTCCATTAAATTCAAACGTTACCTGCCCGTTTTGACACAACGGGATGTCATATTGCGAGATTTGATAGTTTTTCGGTAGGTCTGGATAAAAATAATTCTTCCGATCAAATTTACTGGCAGCGGTAATTTCACAATCCATTGCCAACCCTGCTCGGACCGCAAACTCGATAGCACGTTTATTAACAACTGGCAGTGTTCCCGGCATTCCTAAGCAGATGGGACACGTACAGTCGTTCGCCGATGCCCCAAATCTATAAGCACAGTTGCAGAAGAGTTTACTTTCTGTACATAATTCAGCGTGGATTTCTAAACCGATAACGATTTCGTATTTTTCCATTTTTTAAATAGGATGCGTTGCTACGATTGTCCTGTTTAGACGATCGTTGTTTTTGATATGATCTATAGGTTTCGCGGGTAAACGCAGCTGTTAGTGTCTGATCGCTAAATAACGCGAGCTGCCCTGCTGTTAGCGGACAAAGCAGGTGCACCTCGCGACACCTTTACAAACGATAAAGAACTTCTATAAGCCTTTCTCCGACAATTCGTTGACAACAGCGACGTTCGCTTCCACCTCACTCTCTGAGGTCATGCCGATTGTCATTGCGTGGACACAGGGAAGGCGCATCACGAATTCGATCGCTTCGGTTTGTGCTTCTGCGTCTTGCGCCAATTTTCCCATGCCTAAGACTTTCATACCGTAAATACCCTTGCCAGCAAACGCCATCTGCTCCATCGTTCGGATGACATCCGCGGGTGATGCGTCCATACTAACACCCGCGTGATTAATTCGCGCTAAGACAACGTCAACCCATTCTGTCATTGCGGATGTTTGGAATGCGCCGTAGTCGTGGCAAGACACACCGTGTGCCCGGATTAAACCTTGCTCCTTACAGCGGACAAGTGCCTCCATTGCGTCTGGATAGCGTTGTGGCCAATCTACTTGTGTCAGGCAGTGGAGCAGCACAATATCCACATAATCAGAACCGATTTCCTTGAGGAACCGCTTCACGTCTGCTTCCACGGTCTCCCGCGTGCGGGATGTTGTCTTTGTGGTAATAGTGACACTTTCTCGCGGTAGATCCTCGAGTGCTGCTTTGACATGTGGGTGACTTCCGTACTGATCGGCGGAATCCCAAAACGTCACACCTTTCTCATAAGAAAACAGCAGTAGGTCTCGGAATGCTTCAAACCCTAAATCTGTTTGGTTTGAACGACCATTCCAACCGTTGGATCCGGTGCCTATCGAAAGCCGTGAAACATTTAAACCTGTATTCCCAAGCGCTACAATTTCCATTAGGTTTCTCCTTACTTCTTGAGATGCACTTTCAATCTAAATTCTGCGGTCAGTTAAGTGTAAATTAAGTGTAACATAATAGCCCGAAATTTGGCAAGTGATTTCTGTCGTTCGTGAATCCTGCCATCATTGCTCACTTTTTTGTTGCTTTTCGCTGGTAATAAACGTTACAATATGGAATAGGAATAGAAAATCCATCGTCTTTCTATTATGGTAAAATATAGAGCGTATAGACTTTTTAAGGGATACCAACCCTCTTTACTGCTGATAGGGTTCGTAATCCCATGAATCTTTTGGTCTAAAGAATAATCCTATATTTTACTATATATCTATGCGAACTAATATCAGGAGAACGCAAAGAAGGTTGAAATGAAACATCTAAAACTTTTTAGCAGAGACCGAATCGAGTCCCGCAAAAAAGCAAACCCAAGCATTGTATTAAATTCCATTATAATCCCCAAATTTTTGGGCGTAATGCTTGTGTTGTTTTATAGCTGCTTCGCTGCGGGAACATTGGTCTCCGCTGATGAAGCACGCGGCGCGGCTTGGGAAGAGGCTTTTGCGCTCGTTGACAAAGGTAACCGCAGGCGCGCAGTTTCAAAACTGGAAGGTTTATTGAAAACTGATTTACCTGCGTCGGAAAAACTTAAGATCCATCATGCTCTCGGTTATAACTATGAGAAGTTACGGAATCACCCGAAAGCAGTTGGACACTATGCGCGGGTCGCTACACAAAGTTATCCGTTGGCAGATTGTGCGGTCTATCGTCTTGCTCAACTTTATGAAAGCATGGATAATAGCGCACGTGCGATAAAGTGGTACACACAACTCGTCAGGGACTATCCGACGAGTTTTTATCTTTCGGAAGCAAAATGGGCTTTGGCACAGCTACACTTGGAGCAGAAAGCGTACGCAGCAGCGAAGTCGTACGTAGCAGACCTCGTCGAGAAGCCGCAATACGCCAGAGAAGCAGCCTTCGTTTTAGCACGTTGTAATGAGGCGTTAGGCGATGTTTCTGCTGCGTTTGACGCTTATCGCGAACTCATTAAGGAAAAACACGGATATAGCGTTGCTGAAGATTCACTCGGTAGGTTGAAACAGTTGATCAGGGGATATAAATCCCTAAAATTGACGCCAACTGACCGGATTAATTGTGGCCTGGTGTTCTATTCCAACAAACAATGGCAATCCGCTGTCAGAGAATTTGAATTAGTCCCCAAAACTTCGGATTTGAATTTACGTGCGCATGCGCTTTACCTCATCGGACGGAGTTATCAGGGGCGTAGGTGGCCCAACACGGCAATTAAGAAGTTTAATGGTGTAATCACACTCGGTGGAGAAAATGAATATATAACACGCGCGACCTATCAGATTGCAGAATGCTATCGACAAAAAGGGCACCTGAAAACGGCTGTCAGCCGACTTGAGAATTTTGTGAAAACCTATTCTGAGGATGCGTTAGTCGATGATGCCTTATACAACATTGCGCAGATCCGAGAAAAGCAAGGGAAATCGGAGTTAGCCCTTGAGGCATATTCGCGCTTAACTGACGTGGCACCGAAAAGTCCTTATGCCGATCTCGCAGCATGGCGAACGGGTTGGAAGCGTTTTGACGAACGTCGTTATGAGGAGAGTTACAACGCTTTTAAAGGGTTGAAGGAACACTTCCCTGGGAATCGCTATGCAATGGGCGCGCATTTCTGGATGGCGAAGATACGGGAACGTCAAAACAAGCCCGCGCTCGCACAAAAACTATACAAAGAGGTGGCAGAGGCACGCTATTGGTATTACTCCGCAAGAGCGAAGGAGATTTTGGGGATTACTGGCTCCGAATTGGAACCAAAAGCCATTCAGGATGCGGAACTACCAGTGCGCGAAGAGTGCCCATCACAAGTGTCGATGTTGATGGAACTTAGGCTTTATGAAGACGCTATCTCACAATTAAATCAGCATATTAACGCAAACGCTATCTCTGAACGAAAGTGTTTTTATGATCTGATTGCCTGTTATGAAGGGCTCGCAATGTACGATAAGGCGCGGGAAGTAACTGAACAATCGCTTGAGAGCGATGCTTTTACAAATGCCACACGCGCAGATTTGGAGAAACTCCACCACAAACTTTATCCGCGCTACTATGCCGACACTGTTGAGAAGTATGCCAAAATGTATAACGTTGATACTTTCTTGATTGCCGCTATGATTCTGGAAGAGAGCCGATATAACGCTGAGGCAGTGAGTTGGGCAGGGGCGATTGGGTTAATGCAGATTATGCCTGCGACTGGACGAGAACTCGCAGGGAAAGTCAACATCCGACGGTTCCGGACTTCAATGCTTAAACAGCCCAATATTAACATTAGGCTGGGAACGAAGTATATCGGCGAACTCAATTCATGGTTTGATGGTAATATAATGCACGTCATTGGTGCATACAACGGCGGTCCCGGACGGATGGAGCGATGGGTGTCAACCAAAAATATTAAGGATATTGACGAATTTGTTGAGAAGATCACTATCCGTGAGACACGGCTTCATATCAAGAAGGTTATCAACAGCTACGATAATTATGTCGAAATCTATCGGAAAACCGATAAACCTCCGGCAGTGAATTCGGCAACGGAATTAAAACAAAAGCAGTTGGAGGGTTTTTAAACGCCAATCGTTTAAAAGGGGATCACTTCCAATGGACTGTTTCGCGTAATGAGCACACGACGCTGCCAAGCGGTATCGTCTTGTGTCGGAAAATCGGCACGGTAATGGGCACCACGGCTCTCTGTTCGAGTCAGCGCAGACGCGGTTATCATCATGGCGACATCGAGCATGTTAACTGTTTCAATCGTCGCTATATCTTTTAGCACGGGACTTGTTAGTACGTCTCCTAAATCTGTTGCTAAGTCTTGTAATTCGGCGAGGGTTTTTTGCAAGCCCTCGCCATTTCGTTCAATGCTAACATTTTCCCAGAGTGCCTCTTGTACCGCATTTTTCGTGGCTTCTGTATGCGTTTCCGCCGCTGCGTCAGCGATCGGTGCAAGAGATGCCCCTACGTTGCTCGGAAGTGGTATGTCTGGTGGATGGTCAGGTTGGGATCTGGCAAACACTGTGGCATTTGTGCCAGCACGAGCACCATAAACGAGGCATTCCAGAAGCGAGTTGCTTGCCAAACGATTGGCACCGTGAACACCCGTACACGCCACTTCTCCACAGGCATAAAGCCCGTTGAGATTTGTTTGTGTATCGGTATTCGTCCGGATCCCGCCCATCATAAAGTGTGCCCCAGGACGGACAGGGATTAAGTCAACGTTGATATCTAATCCATAGCGTTTTGTGGTATCAGAGATGGTCGGAAATCGCTCAAGGATAAATTCTTTGGGTTTATGCGTAATATCAAGATAGACGCAAGGGAACCCTGTCAAATCCATCTCGATTTGAATCGCACGGCTAACAACATCGCGGGGCGCGAGTTCGCCTTTCTCGTGGTATTTCCCCATAAACCGTTCGCCGCGGATGTTCAAGAGTCTACCGCCTTCACCACGAACTGCTTCGGAGATCAAGAAGTTGGGTGCCCCATCTAAGAAAAGTGTTGTTGGATGGAATTGGACGAATTCCATATCTATCATTTCGCATCCGGCACGCCATGCTGCAGCGAATCCATCACCCGTAGCTACTTTAGGATTAGAGGTACACGGATAGAGACGCCCAAGTCCGCCAGTTGCGAGGATTGTGGCTTTGGCACGAATACAGACGACCTGTTCCTCTACAATTGCTGTGACACCGTAGCAGGTGCCCCCCTCTTCCGGTTTTTCCGGAACATCCTCGTCCGTTAGTAGATCAATCGCGAATGTGTTTTGCAGAACGTGGATACGTTCCGTATTGAGTACGCGCTGAATGAGAACATCGGTTGTTTCACGTCCGGTCGCGTCGCCTTTATGCACAATCCGACGGCGGCTATGGGCGGCTTCTTGTGTAAAGCGTGGCAGCGTTCCTTCCCAGTCGAAGTTCGCGCCCCAATCTAACAGTTCCCCAACGCGTGGGATGCCTTCAGATACCATCATCTCAACAGCATCCGCATCACAAAGTCCCGCCCCTGCAGCAGTGGTATCTTTTATATGCAAGGCGATCGTATCATCAAGGTTCATAGCAACAGCGATCCCACCTTGGGCATAATGTGTGTTGCTTTCTGTCAGTGTGGTTTTGGTAATTAACGTTACATTCGCGTGCTCACTCGCAGCGAGGGCAGCGCGTAATCCAGCAGCACCACTCCCAATGATAAGCACATCGGTGTCCCAACTTAAATTTAAATTACCTTGCGGTGTGTCAAGGGTTTTGATGTCTCTAAAGTTTTCGGACAAATGCCGTCCCTCCATTTCATTACGGGACTACGTTTGTGATTGTTTACCAGAATATTTTTAAATTACCTTGCGGTGTGTCAAGGGCTTTGATGTCTCTAAAGTTTTCGGACAAATGCCGTCCCTCTATTTCATTACGGGACTACGTTTGTGATTGTTTATCAGAACTGAGCCGGCACCTTCGGTGCAAAATTCTCACCGACAGGGACGACTTTACCGGTCCCGGTAGCAATTAGGGTGCCGTCACTGAGCGTAACCTCTGCTTTTGCTTCCACCAACCTTTTGGAAACTTTAGTACGCTCGGCACAGACAAAGAGTTTCACAGCGGTTGGCGCGGGATTACGAAAGCGGACTTCGAGCTGTGCTGTTACCGCTGGCTGATCAAAGGTCCCGATTCCGACGTAGGTGATCGCTTCATCTAACAGCGTGCTGAGGATACCGCCGTGTAGAATGTTAGCCCAACCTTGCAAATGTTCAGCGGGCGTACATTCTATGCGAACAGATGCGCCACCACCTATAATTTCAGGTTTTACCTGAAACCCGAATGGATTTTTCATACCACAAACAAAACAGTTGTCATTATTTTCGATCGCCATTTTCACTTCCTGATTCGGTAAGCATTGCGAGGCTCCGTGCTAATTTGTCTTGCTCTGTCAATAACCGTTCAAGTTGTGCTCTCTTTTGGGCAACAACATTTTCTGGGGCACGCTGAATAAAGTTTGGATTATCTAATGCTTTCTGTGCTGCCGCTACGTCTTTCGTTGCCTGCTGATGGCGTTTACTGAGCCGTGCGTGTTCGGCATCCAGATCAATTACATCTGCCAGCGGGATATAGATGGCAAGTTCCCCGATAACGGCTTCAGCTGAAGCAGGCGGTTTTTGCAAAGATTCAGCGATCGTAATATCTGCTACCCGTGTGAAAGCGGGTAGGTACTGTTCTAAATACGTTTCGAGGCGTTCACGTATTTCCGTGTTCGGCGATTGGATATGAACTTCCACAGATGCACTCATCGGAACATTCAATTCACCTCGGATGCTCCGAATACTTTCAATGACTTCCGTGAGCGTTGCCATCGTGGTTTCTGCGGTTGCATCTTCGCCTGCTGGCTCTGGCCAAGGGGCAATTGTTACTGAATTATCGTCCTGAGTTCTATTCAATGGGAGTTGTTGCCAAATTTCCTCGGTCAGGAAAGGCATGATCGGGTGGAGGAGCCGCATTGTCTGCTCCAAAACGTCCACAGCCACCCAAAGTGCTGTGGGTTCATCTTGCGCAATGCGTTGTTTGGTAAATTCCAGATACCAATCACAGAATTCATGCCAGAGGAAGGCGTAGAGTGTTTGCGCCGCTTCATAGAAGCGGAAGTTTTCCAAGGCATCGGTTGTTGTTTTAATGGTATGGCTGAGGCGGCTTTGTATCCACGCTATTTCAAGCGTCTCTTGATGCGTTTCCACTGGCTCTGCAGGAATCGGATGCTTCTCCAAATTCATAAGAATGAACCGCGCAGCGTTCCAGATTTTATTCGCGAACCGTCTACCTGACTCAATCTGCGATTCTGGGAGCGCGACATAAGGGAGCGGGGTGCTTGCGTTTGCAAGTGCGAAACGGAATGCATCCGTCCCGTAAGTATTGATTGTCTCTAACGGGTCGATGCTGTTTCCTTTCGATTTGCTCATCTTTTCTCCCTTTCCGTCGGCGACAAGCCCGTGCAAATAGACCGTTCGGAACGGGACCTTGTCCATACATCCGAGCCCCAACATAATCATTCTCGCTATCCAGAAGAAAAGAATGTCCCACCCGCTTACAAGCACAGAAGTCGGATAAAAAGTTTTCAGTTCTTCCGTCTCTTCCGGCCAGCCCATGGTGGAGAAGGGCCACAACCCGGAACTGAACCATGTATCTAAGACATCTTCTTCTTGGCGCAAATCGGTGGCACCACACTCGCACTGCTGCGGTGTTTCCATTGCGGCGGTAACTGCGTCGCATACATTGCAGTACCATATCGGGAGTCGATGTCCCCACCAACGCTGACGTGAAATGGGCCAAGGTTCAATAATCTCCATCCAGTGGTAGAAGCGGTCGGTTTCGCGTTCTGGAATGAACTTTACCTCGCCTTTTTGGGTCGCTTCTATGGCGCGTCGCGCCAATGGACGAACATTCATAAACCATTGCAGCGATATGGCAGGTTCAATGATCGTGTCACACCGGTCATGATGTCCAACAGCGTGCCGATGTGGTACGATCTTGACGAGATAATCGAAGTTCTCTAAATCTTCCACGACCTGTTTGCGACACTCCCATCGGGATAGACCGACATATTTTTCCGGTGCTTCTTCATTTATATGTCCATCTTGCGTAAAGATCGTACGCTGTTCGAGTTCGTGCCGCAGACCGATTTCATAGTCGTTGGGATCATGCGCGGGGGTCACTTTCAGGGCACCGGTACCAAACTCTCTATCTACATAGGCATCAGCGATTATCGGGATTTCTCTGTCACAGAGCGGTAAGAGTGCCGTCTTTCCGATGACGTGTTGATACCGTTCATCGTCGGGATGTACAGCGACGGCGGTATCGCCTAACATTGTTTCCGGGCGCGTTGTCGCAATTTCAAGGACAACATCGGTATCCTTCACCGGATAGCGGATGTGGTAAAAGTTGCCATCTACCTCAATGGGTTCCACTTCGAGGTTACTGACAGCCGTGTTGCACTCTGGGCACCAATTTACCATGTAGGTATCTCGATAGATGAGTCCTTGGTTATAGAGTTTGACAAAGGCGGTGCGGACGGCTTTCGACAACCCTTCATCAAGTGTAAAACGCTCACGTTCCCAATCGCAGGAACAACCGAGCTGTTGGAGTTGTGAGACGATGTAGCCGGCAGATTCCGCTTTCCATTGCCACATGCGTTCGGTGAATTTTTCTCTGCCGAGTTGGATTCTACTGGTGCCTTCCTCGGCGAGTTTTCGCTCCATAATCAGTTCAGTGACGATACCGGCGTGATCGGTGCCCGGCATCCAGAGCGCGTTATACCCTTGCATGCGCCGCCAACGGATCAAACAATCTTGGAGTGTATTATCAAGGGCGTGCCCGATATGTAAGCTCCCGGTGATATTCGGCGGCGGGATCACGATTGCGTAAGGCTGTTTGTCAGAAGTTGCCTCCGCGTGGAAATAATCGTTTTTTTCCCAAAATTGATACCATTTCCCCTCAATCTCTTGAGGGGCATAAATTTTCGGAAGATTTGTCATTTTTTCGTTCTCAGTTATCGGTTAAGAGATTTGCGTTTAAGAATAGTTTCCTTTTGTAACTGATAATCGATAACCATTCCTCATATTTACAGGTGTTAGTTGTCCGTTGTCGGTTAAGAGTGGTCTGTAACAATTGATCGATGCCGTGAAATATTCCGAGTGGCGGAGATCGTTACAAAGAAACCTCTTAACTGAAAACCGCTAACCGATAACCATTAGGCAAAGAGTGGTTCCACCCACCCGTATGTCCCTTGCGACATTTCATAAAGCAGGTTGACCTGTCGCGTCTCAGCGTTTAAAAACAGCAGAAACGCGGCATTTGAAGCGTGGAGTTCTGTTGCGGCTTCCGCAACAGTCATCGGTTTTGATGCAAATTTTTCTTGTGTTGCTACGATGACAGGATCATCAGACACATCAACTGCTGTTGACGTTGTTTCATCGTCTGGATTGAGTTGTGCGACCACTTCGCGGTGTGGTGCGTTATGCCGTCGATCTTTTACCCTATCCTTGTACCGACGGATCTGACTAACGATCTTGTTTGCCGCGCCATCTAATGCGGACAATATCTCATCCGTTTCACTTTTCGCAAAGAATGATACGCGAGGTGCTGTGACGATCATCTCGGCATCAAATCGATGCTTCTCAGACTTGAGGACGACGTTCAGTTCCTGCATGTCTCCGAAACGGGATTCAATTTTGTCGGCACGTTTTAAAATATAAGCATGAATATCATCCGTAATTTTTAGATTATGTCCGGAATAGGTTACTTTCATGTCAAGCCCCTTTCTTTATATATACTCCCCGAATTAAGTTCGAGGTGAGCAAATCGCTTAATAGTCCGAAAAACGTATCCACGCGCGTCCAAAATCTAATCAATTAGTCAGGACTTACGCATTTTTCCGTGATAACGGACATCCTATGCCCTGCTGGCCGGGTTTCAAACCCCGCCAGCGAGGATGCTGTGTAAGTCCTATTAGTTATGCATACTGGCCTGGACAGCAGATCTCTCACGCGATGTTGGAATACCTAATTCGTCGCGGTATTTCTGGACAGTCCGTCTCGCTAACAAAACCCCTTTCACTTTCAGGGCATTACTAATCGCCTGATCACTGAGCGGTTTGGTGGGTGTCTCAGCACCGACCATCTCTTGAATAAGGTTCTTCACTTGCTTAGCGGAAACGGCTTCCCCTTGTGTCGTTGTCAATTCATTGCTAAAGAAAAAGCGTAGTGGATACATACCTTGTGGCGTTTGCACATATTTATTGCTCGTCACTCGACTGACAGTTGATTCGTGGACACCTACTTTTTCAGCGATCGTTCTCAATGTCAGAGGTTTAATACTTTTCGCACCCTCTGTTAAGAATTCTGTTTGCACCTCGAAAATCGCTTCGGTCACTCGAGCAATCGTACTACCACGCTGGGCAAGGCTGCTGAGCAAATTTGCTGCATCCCGATAGCGTTTTTCAATCCATTCCTTTGTCTTGACATCTAAGGTATCTTGACGATTTCGCATTAGATTGAGATAGTATGGATTCATCTGTAAGCGAGGTATGTAGTTATCTACAGAGATCGCCTGGTATTTTCCATTGAGGTATTGTATCTCCACATCAGGGGTAATGAGATCCGTACGCGAACTTCTGCTAAGCAAGTGCATCGTTGGGTCAGTGAAGTGGCGTCCCGGGTGAAGGGACAACCTTCCTATCCATTTAACAATTGTGTCAATAACTGTGATATCAACTTTCAGTGCCTCTGCGAGGCAATTCCATTGTTGATTGAGAAAAGTGTTGTAGTGGTTTTCAATAATTTTTTTCGCGAGGCGTTGTACAGACACCTTTTTCTTTAAAAAATATTCACACCCTACCAACGCTACATTCAACTTCCTTGCGACTTTTTGTATATCTTCTGGTTTCTGGTTCCGAATCTGGATGAGCAATGCTTCTCTTATATCTCGATGTGCGATACCTATGGGTTCAAAGTTATCTTGGATTTCACGAAGGACCGTTTCAACAAGTGTCGTTTCACAGCCAATCGTTTCAGCAATATCTTCTAAGGTGAGTTGATAGAAGTTCAGGGTCGGTTTGGCACTGCCAGGCGAGCATTCATAGATGATCGTATAAGTTTTGTGATTCTCTGCGTCCCTAATTTTCCATAAGCGATTCATAGGCGGACCTTCACTGTCTGTAGATGTGCACGCCGCCTTTTTCACAGAGATCGTGGACTTTTCTGAAAATTGGACATCACTGTCCGCTACCGCTGTTTGTAGCCCCTGCTGAATAACAGCGTGTAATTCTTCTGAAAGGTCTTTTGAATCCAAAGTTGTTAAGAATTCGCACGGGATTTGAAACAGCTGGAGTTGTAATTGTCCATCGTCGTTCAGATTTCCAAGGATGTATTCCGCGATCGCGCGTTCTGTATCGGATCTAATAATATCGGGTGAGGCGAGTTCAAGCTGCTCAGCAAGATACTCGTGCAGTGAACACTCGTAGGCTACATCTGGTGGCGGTTCATCAGCATCTGAATATCTGGAATTCATTCGTTCACTCACAGACACACGGTCCTCAAAAGCAGTTTCCCAATCAATATCAACGGAATTATCTTCCCGATCAAGATTTCCTTCCCGTTCATTCCATTCGGAGGCTGGGTCTAATTCCTCGGTAGCCTGTGTGGCCTCATCTTCGTCTTCAAGTTCAAGGAACGGATTCTGTTCTAATTCTTGACGAATGAAATGCGTGAGTTCCTGCAGCGGCATGTTCAGCACTTTAAGTGCTTGCTGTAGCCTCGGTGTGATAGACGTCTTTTGCGCCAATTGAGGTGTCTGGGTGAGCTGCGCTTTATACATTTCATGAGCCCTCGAGGTGTTGCAGCTGCATTGCTACTCTACCCGATAGGAGAAATTGTGTCCAAAATAGAGATCTCTTGCAGTTTCGTTATTGACGAGTTCTGTAGGTGTTCCAGCGAGCGTAATCTTTCCATCAACAATGATATACGCTCTGTCCACGATGTCAAGGGTTTCGGCAGCGTTGTGGTCCGTAATAAGCACACCGAGATTACGATCCCGCAAATGCATGATGAGCTGCTTAATGTCTGCGACTGCAATCGGATCGATTCCAGAAAGCGGTTCATCCAACAAAATAAAATCCGGTTGTGCTGCGAGTGCTCGTGCTATTTCTGCTCGGCGACACTCACCACCAGATAGCGTGTATGCCTTGCGAGGTAGCAGATTTGAAATGCCAAGCTCATCTGTCAGTTCACGGATACGACCGCCACGTTCAGATTTGGGTGTCCCTTGTGCCTCAAGAATCGCCTCAATGTTCTGTTGAACCGTCAGTTTACGGAAAATAGATGTCTCTTGCGCAAGATAACCGATCCCAAGCCTTGCCCGTTTATACATCGGATAGAAGGTAATATCTTTATTGGCGTACGTAATTCTACCGGCATTCGGGCGAATTAGACCCACTACCATATAAAACGTTGTTGATTTGCCTGCACCATTAGGCCCCAGCAGACCGACGACCTCACCCTGCTGTACCGATAGACTCACCTCATTAACGACGATTGGACCGTTTCTTGTATATCGTTTTACGAGTCTGTGTGCTTGTAATTCTGTTGTCACGATTTTTAACTTTGGTATTTCCTCTGATTAACCTATCCGGCCAATCTGATTGAAAGTAGAGTCCTTTGAGTTCTGTATTATATAGGACTTACGCAGATTGTGTCCAAAAGCGATATATTCCACCGAAAAAGTGGCGATTTCAGTTATTTAACCCCCTAAATCCCCCTTATCAGGGGGACTTTGAGAGGAAGTGCGTAAGTCCTATTATATTTATCTACGCAACTGCTTAATTGTTTTCGGATTCTTCCGTTTCAGCGTCTGTATCGGCGTCATCGGCATTTTCAGTGTCTGTCTCAGCCTCCTCTTCGGAATCCGCGTCCTCAGCATTGCCAGCGTCCGCCTCAGATTTTTCCTCAGCAGTGCTCTCCGCGTCGCTTGTTTTAGCGTCTACCTTTTCTTGGGTCTCAGCATCTGCTTTTTCCGGTGCAGCCGCAGAGGTCTCTTCCGCGCCAGCATCCGTACCGTTCTCAGTGTTCTCATCTGTTTCTGGAGTCACGGGCGCTGCTTGTGTAACCGTTACTTTGAATTTAACACCGCCTTCGCCAGTCTGTTTACCTGTCGTCCGATTAAACGTGAAAAGCTTGGTTTCGAGCCGGTCTTTGTTTTGTAAAACGACGACATTCTCTTTAAGAGTAATAATATTCGTCAGGTTATTCATAATGGCATGGTCACAGGTCGCAAAGATATCTTGATCTCGGATTTCTACACTCCCCTCAGCGACAATTTCTGTTGTTGTGCCGGTTTCGGGATCGGCTTTGAGGGTGATTTTGTCGGCGTTAAGAAACCCAATTTCAACATCCTGCTCATTATACCGAACTGTCTTGGCGTTGCCGATAAGGATCGTTATACCGTCCTTATCATATCTTTCCATTTTATCTGCGGTGCCGGTGATCTTTTCTTTTGGCATTTCTGACGTGATATCCGTATTTTGGGCGGTGTCCGCCTTTTGTACGGTGTTTTCTGTTGTTTGTGTCTCTACCGCATTGGTCGCTGGAGGTTTCGTATCTTCAGCAACGACAGTTGCAGAAATAAGAAAGGTCAGAAACGCAAGGAATCCGATGGACGCGCAGAATTTGCAGCGTTGAGACCCGCGATTACGTCTATTCTGGTTCGATGGAGGTGTTATGATGTTCATGTGCTTTCTCGTCTTTTGGGTAAAGTATAAATTCATTATTTTTCATTTTCACGGTTTCAAGCGTTGGATTTGCGAACATTTCCGTTCCGGACCATGTAGAATCTCCACGCACGACTGTGGCTTCATCGGGAGCAAACAATCTACCTGCAAGGTTCTGCCAATGGAGTACTTCAGTAAATAGTTTACCATCTTTACTGACACCGACAACATTCCCCGTCAGGTGCAGATTGTCCTTCTTAGTGCCATTGAGAAATTGTTTACCTTTCTCGCTATTCAAAGTGATAGAGACAACACCATTTTCAAAAATCTGAACAGTCGGATTTTCTACTTCAATGTAACTCCCGCGGAATATTGAGGTGTCTCCAACAAGCGTCCACTTGACGACACCTGCCTCGGTGTGTTGTGTGGAAAAACCATCCAGTTTTTGTTTTGGAATTGCTTCTGCAACTTCTTCCGTTGCACTGACCGGTGTTTCTGCGTTTTTACAGCACGTTACACCGAGCAGCAGGGATAAAAATAATCCTATGAAAACGGAATTAATCCTCTGTTTTCCACCGTTGATGCATCCAGATCCACTGTGCTGGATATTGCCGGATATAAGATTCAATGATTTTCGTGAACTTCTGTGTATTGATAACAAGGTCTTTCTCTTTGATGTTTGTCCGTTCCAACGCCAAAGGTGATTCAATAATAGCGCGGTGTGAACCATCGGGTTGGCGAATAATAAACGTCGGTAGTATCGCCGCACCTGTCTTGAGAGCAATAGCAACTGGACTATAGGGCGTATAGGCACGTCTGCCAAAGAAATCAACAAAAACACCGCTTACAGTTGTGTCAACATCCGCGACGATACCAAGTAATTCATTGCGTTTGAGACACTGAAGTGCTTGGCGTATGCCCGTATCCCGGTCAATAGTCGTATATCCTGCTTGCTCGCGGTAATGTGAGACTAACGCATTTAAACGCGGCGAACGCAATTCGCGAACAATCGGCATTAATGGAGCAACTGTGGCAGAAATACTGGCAGCGAGAAGTTCCCAATTCCCGAAATGCCCTGTTAAAATAATCGCACCTTTCCCTTGTGCCAGGGCTTGTTCCACATGCTCAACGCCTTCAAAAGTGACATATCGTTGAATTTGCGTTCTATCCAAGCGAGGCAACTGCATAAACTCTACGACAGTCTTGCCGAGATGTTGAAAACATTCTTTGGCAATCGTTTCGACACAGCGTTCATCTATAGTCAAGCTGCGCCGTAAGTGTTCACATGCCAGTTCTCTCTGTTTCGGTGCAAGCCAAAAAACAAGTGTTCCCAACCATCCACCGATAACTAATGTTAGTGCGCGCGGCAGTCGAGACACGCAGAATCCGACCAATTTGGCAGCAAACTCATAACACCGATCTTTCATTATTAATATAGTATACTAAATTTCCCGCGAAATTACAAAAAAAAATCTAAAGCAACGCGAATCCTACAATGTACGCGTAGAATTTAAATGCAGGCGGGGTTTGAAACCCCACCTGCAGGGTTTCAGATAGAATTCGGTACTTTGTTGCATTAAATGTAGATTCTCTTTGTTTTTTAGGAGGAATAGTTATCAGTTATCAGTAGAAATCAGGATTTGGAAATCCCTTCTACAGGAGAATTGAATGCGACTTGGTGGCGAAATATCGCTTGATTTTCACGGCGATTTGGGATAGACTCTAAGATAGAATGGATATTTCTATACATAATCCTGAAAGCGTTAATAAGCAAATCTACCGACTCGCGCTCCCCAATATTGTTAGCAACTTTTCTATCCCGCTTTTGGGGGCGGTAGATACCGCCTTGATGGGGCGATTGGAATCCGAATACTATCTGGGTGCCGTCGGTATCGGCGGCATTATCTTCAGTTTTATCTATTGGGGATTCGGGTTTCTCAGAATGGCGACAACAGGGTTGACAGCGCAAGCCTTTGGGGAAAAGGACCTTCAAGAATGTGGATGTTTGCTGCTAAGGGCACTATGCATCGGAATCACGTCAAGTCTACTGCTCTTTATTTTTCAGTGGCAGCTTGTAGATGCCAGTTTCCTGCTCATTGATACAAGTCCAGAAGTCGAACACCTTGCTCGCGTCTATTTCCATATTCGTATCTATGCTGCGCCCGCCACATTGTGCCTACACGCGTTTCACGGTGTTTTTTTGGGGGTACAGAATGCCCGCTACCCGATGTTATTGACGATTGTGGTAAATCTCGTCAATATTGTCCTAAATCTGGTGTTTGTGCGGCTGCTCGGTATGAAAGTGGAGGGCGTCGCCTTGGCAACTGTCATCGCGCAATATGTCGGATTATTCTTGGCAGTTCTACTCTTTTCGAGATACTATCGAGGTCTCTTGAGAACGTGGCGTTTTCGGGAAATCTTGGCACCTTCCAACCTCAAACGATTCCTTAACATTAGCAGCGACATCTTCATCAGAACCTGTTGCCTCGTGTTTAGCCACGCCGTTTTCACAGCGAAATCTGCCGCCCTGAGCGATACTGTCCTCGCGATTAACACGATCCTCCTTCAGTTTATCAATCTTATGTCCTACGCTATTGATGGGTTCGCTTTTGCTGCGGAGAGTTTGATTGGTAAATATAAGGGGGCACGAGATATGCGAAACCTCAAAAGGACGACCCGTCAAATTTTCGTCTGGGCGTTTCTGTTCGGTGGTGTGATTATGTTAATTTTCGTGCTATTTGGGGAGCAGTTGTTGCATATCTTCACAGATCAAATGCCGCTGATTGAACAAGCGAAACCGTATCTTATCTGGATAATCGTCGCGTCTGTCGTCAATGTCCCTGCTTACATTTGGGACGGTATTTTTCTCGGTGCGACGGCTTCTAAGGCACTACGGAATTCTGTAATTCTATCAACACTTCTCTTTTTAAGTGCCGTCTACCTCTTCATGCCTTTTGGAAATCACGGCTTGTGGGGTGCGTTGACGCTGCTGTTGGTTGCCCGCGGTGTGTCGCTGACAGTATTAGCACCAAAATACTTGTTTAGGTCGGTCGATTCTGGATAGGTCAGGACTTACGCATTTTTCTATGATAACTATATATTACGCACTGCAGGGTTTTTGCATGGGTGTTTCTTCAGGGTTTGAAACCCCGCCTGCAAGCGGAGCTGCGTAAGTCCTATAGGTATTATGCATGGCAATAAGGATTACGGAGGATTTTAGAACAGGTGCGGGGTGAGATTATGCCCACACCTGTTCGGAATTTGATTGTAACGTTAGCCAACAGTCTGAAAGGCTTCCCACGCGTCGCCTGCCGCTGCGGCTTGACGCTCCAACTCAGTGCGCCACCCGGCAACTTTTCCGGATTTGATCTGCTGAATATCAAACCCAGCGTATCGATCCTCAAGCGTGCCTCCGAGTTTCTGAGTTTCCGCCCATCGGTCCCATGCTATCTGCATGAACTTATGCGGCAAAGCCTCTCGGACAGCCGGATCAAGTTGCCATGCGTTTCGTGCGTCCGCAACTGAGGGCTCGCCGGTGAATTCGCCAGACCATTTCGACCAGCCGATCGACAATGTATTGCGTTCACGTTCAGGCACGGTATGTCCTGTGTGGATGTTGTTACCATTGCGGATGAGTGCCTCTCCGGGCTTAAGCCGAATCGCGACCTGATCAGGTAGCGGATCTTTCTTGTTCCAACTCGGTGTATGGGGGACACCCTGATCCTTCATGGATTGTGGAAGTAGTACGTCATGCTCAAAAGGGGTGCGCCAACGATGGTGGCTACCCGGAATAAGTTCATGGCATTCGTCGTCTGTGAGTGCCAAAAACATGCTCACGCCGTTGCGTTGGGTGATGCGCTTCTCGTTACTTTCCTGAATTTCTTTCCAGCGAATCCGTTCTACCTCCTCGGAATAATCTTCAGGGGTCTCGCCGCGGACTTCCCGCTGTGAGAAGTACCCGACACCATCTCCCCACCACGTCACGTCTCTGTGCCAACTGGGTCCGTTTTCTTGTTTCCGTGGATTTGCCCATAGCAGCATCCCACTAAAGGTCAGGTCCTCTGGTTGTAGTCCGTGACACCAAGAAGCAACGAAATCTAAGAACTCCGAGGAGCCGTGGAATTCCGAAAAACTCGACTCACCGAAAGCCGGATGGATGAGTCCTCGAATCGCCCAAGGTTCACTATGTGCGGCACGATGGACATAGCCCTTCGAGCAGTCGATTTTGTCGTAGACGTGTTCTGGCGCACACGCTTCGGTGACACGCCGACCGGCTTCTCGCAGGATAGGAATCCACGGGTTATCAACAAAGTCGTTGATGATAACGAAACCGTGCTCCTTTAGATGTTCCAGTCTTTCAGGTGTAGCACCCGGCGCAGAAAGTTCAGGTTTGAAATCTGCGAACGCAGTTGCTCGGTAAGTTTCCTTCACTTGTGATTCATTCGCGCTCATTGTCGTCAATCCTCCCTGTCAGGCAGTTAGTTTGAACGAGTACGCTATCCTAAGACATTTCGCAGTAACTTATTTTAGCATATTTTAACATATTTGCTCAATTTAAAATAGGATTTAGGCAAAACCACTTCGTTTGCTTGCGGAATTGAAAGATTGGAAGAGCGAGATTGGAAGTATGGAAGTTCGGAAGATGTCAAAGGAAAGTATGAGCGGGGTAAAGATTGGGTATATCTTTGGAATGGGCGCGAAGCGTGATTTCTACTCCGCACCCATTCGGATGTCGTGCGATCAGCAGCCATCTGATAACATGATATCGTCTATATTTTCTCTGACGCGTTCCTTGAAGAGATCCAGTTTCCCAAAGATACCTTTTTCACTATGCTGGAAATGAACTTCAAGATAGAGCCGCCACAGTCGAAGTATCAGGTCATGGTAGATGATAAGTTCTTCGTCCGGCATATCTTCAATGCCTTCGGGGCCGACCTCACGTAGTACACGGATAAGTTCCCGCTCGAATGTCCGAGGATACCCGGTATTGGACAGCACAATGTCAGCGAGTTTCGCATCAAGGTTAACGTGTGCAGTATAACCTTTTGACACACTATAAAACGCACTATCAAACTGACCACACATTTCATCAGATAGCCAAGCAGCTATATCAGTTGCAACCTTCATCGATTGCGTCTCTGTTTTTGGTAGAACGCAACGGAAACCGAGGGTCCCCATACCATCATCTGCCGGGTGTTGGCTTCTCTTTGCAACTTTGATATCCTTGGCATCACTAAACCAAGAACCGCCACGCATTCTATGATACCTGCCGTGGATATCGTCAACGTCTAACTGTTCCAAGCACCATTCTTCAGCGTTACCCGCCATATCGTATAGACCGTATTCGTTAGGTGCATAACTACCGACTTCTTTCGTCGGCGGGTTCCTGAAACTTGTGCTGCGGGTGTAACGATTGTAGTTGGCTCTTTTGCGAGGCGCAGCATCGCCCCACGGATATTTTTTTTCTTCCAAAGTGCCGCGCGCCGCTCTTTCCCATTGGGCTTCTGTTGGTAGTTCTTTGCCTGCCCATTCTGCGTAGGCTTTGGCGGCAAACCAACTGATGTCCACCACCGGATGGTTCGCTTTTCCCTTAGGATACATATTCCTGTTCCATCCAGATAGGTAATCATCGCCTACAATTGAAGTTAAGGCTTTGCCTTTTTGCCAGTGCGGATTTTCATCAATAAATGCTTTGTATTGTGCATTGGTGACTTCATACGCGTCCATGTAGAATGCGTTAATACCATCACCTGCGGGGATTAGCACCATCCCTTCTGGTGCCTCAGGTGTGCTAAGTTTTAGTGCGAAAATGAGTAATGCGCTGAGAATTAATCCGCAAAGGATTGAAGTTAGGGTTCTCATTTTAAGAATCTCCGTATTTTAGTACCGAACGCTGCTGTCTTTCAGCAAGCGTACCAGTGATGCTAACTTTAGCCTTTCCACTTGAATTTTTAGGTTTGGAAATGAAGTTAGCCATAGGGCTGTTATTTTGTGCTTATTTTTCTCATGTGTTTATTTTTCTAACATTAGGCAATCAAGGACAATTTAGTTTTCGGCTACATTGGGCGGTCTGCTCCGTAGTATCAGTAGTGTGGAACGCCAATTTTGGGTAAACCAAAAATCCTTGTGCCGAGACAATAGTAGCAATTATCGTGCCAATTGATTTTTCTTGACTTTTTCGTCAGACATGCTACTATTTTTACAGCGGTTTAGCGGGTTTTCTGATGCCACCGCAAATTCAGAAATAGGAGATAGTGATGCCTACAGAATCAATACCACAGGATCGGCACTTCGGTTTGAGTCGGGACGAGTTGGCGTATTGGAACGAGAACGGTTACCTCGTCCGTTTGAACGTATTTTCTGCTGAAGAGAACGATGCGTTCCGGCAAGTCGCTGAAGATATTGTTGACGGAAAACGTCCGTTTCCGCCTGAACACATTGATCAGAACGCACTCGTCAGAGATGGAAAAGCGGAGCAGCAAGGCATCTATGCGATGCACAAGATCCATTTTCCGAGCTGCTACGACCCAGAATTCCTCACACGTGTCCGTGATACGCGTCTCACCGATCCGCTTGTTGACATCCTCGGTCCGGATATCCTCGGTATCAACACGTTATTTATTTGGAAAGCCCCGAAGATTGGTCTCGGTTTCCCGTGGCATCAAGATAAGTTCTACTTCCGCACGCGATTTAACACAGAGACAACTGTCGGCACATGGACGGCGATTGACCCAGCAGATCGGGAGAACGGGTGTCTCTACGTTATCCCCGGTAGCCATAAATGGGATATTTTCCAACACGACGACCTCGAAGGTTCACAGCAACGGGAGTTCAAAATGGCACAGGGCGTCCGGGACGAAGATGGTGTTGCCGTAGAGGTACCGCCCGGCGCGGTGATCTGGTTCCACAGCCATCTCTTGCACAAGAGCATGGATAATCATAGCCTGCGGTTTCGTCGGAGTTTCGTCTCCCATTACCTCAGTGCCCAAGCGGAATGGGCGAATGGAAGGAAAGGGCAACCCGTCATGTGGGTTCGCGGCAAGACTTTTCCCAACAAGGTTCACGAGGTAGCACGCGAAGTCATCCCCGTTTCTCAGTGGTCAACCTAATCTCTGAGGCTTTGTCCTCACTCCCACAACTACAGGAACAGAAAACAAAATGCGTACAGAATCGGTCCCACAGGAACGAACTTTTGGCTTAAACGCGGACGAGTTGGCACACTGGAACGAAAACGGCTATCTCGTCCGTTTGAATGTATTTACCACTGAAGAGAACGATGTACTTCGTCAAGTCGCCGAAGATGTTGTGGATGGAAAACGTCCCTTCCCGTCCACAAATATCAACCAAAATGCACTCGTTAGAGACGGAAAAATAGAAAAACAAGGCATCTATGGGATACACAAGATTCATCATCCGAGTTGCTACTGTCCGGAGTTCCTTGCCCGTGTCCGCGACCCGCGGCTAACGGATCCACTTGTCGACATCCTCGGTCCAGACATCCTCGGCATCAACAATCTATTTATCTGGAAGGCACCGAAGATCGGTCTCGGCTTCCCGTGGCATCAAGACAAGTTCTACTTCCGCAACCGGTTTAATACCGAAACGACGGTCGGGACGTGGACAGCAATTGATCCGGCTGATCGCGAAAACGGGTGTCTCTACGTTGTTCCGGGCAGCCACAAATCGGATATTTTTGAGCATGATGATCTTGAGGGTTCACAGCAACAGGAGTTCAAGTTGGCACGCGGTGTCCGTGACGCAGACGGTGTTGCGGTGGAAGCCCCGCCCGGTGCAGTCATCTGGTTCCACAGCCATCTCCTGCATAAGAGTACGGACAATCACAGTCTACGCTTCCGCCGTAGTTATGTCGTCCATTATCTCAGTGCGCAAGCGGAATGGACGCGTCCTGCTGCCCGCGATAATAGGACGAGGCAGCCCGTCATGTGGATTCGTGGTGAGACTTTCTCGGATAAGGTCCACGAAGTCGAACGCGATATTCGACCTATTCCCGAATTTGATTGAGATTGGTGTAGGAAGTTATGAGTGTATTTACTACTTAGGCTGGTCTGGAGGTTGGGGTTGGGAATCGAAGCCATAGATACGACGCATGGTGGGGGTGGCGCGTTCGACAACTTCCGGCTTGAGGTGATGCACAAAATCAAACATCGGTTTGACAAAAGAGCGACAGCAGAAACAGATTAACGCGATGCGTTGCCGATCGGTCTTATTAGCACCCGCGGAATGCCAAGTCGCACCGTTGAACAGGAACACGGAGCCTTTCGGCGCAGAGAGTCGAACCTCATCAGGATGGTGTGTCGTGCCGGGAGGTGGTTTGATCCGCTGGAGATGGATACCGGGTACATGGCGTGTGCCACCGTTCTCCGGTGTGAAATCGTCGAGGAGCCAGAGACTGTTGGCGACCAACGGGAAACTTGGTAACGGCTCCGGCATAGATCCCAACACGCTATCAACGTGATAGCCGCCATCAGAAGCACCCGGATCAATGATATTGGAAGTAAGCGTGCTGAGTGTGTAATCGGGACCGAGGAGGTGCTCAAAGTAGGGCATCACCTTTGGATGGGCAACCATTTTTTCATACATCTCGCCTTTGTTTACCAACCAACGGACATGCTGCCCATAACCGTCAGTATGTTGACGCGCCAATCCGTTCTGCTTCTCTTCTTCCGCCAATCGGAGTATATCAGTTCGATAGACTTCAATTTCTTCGTCAGAAAGCACGTCTGGGATGACAATACACCCCTGTTCATCCAACCACTTCTTTTCTGCATCGGTGATACCCATTTTGAGTTCTCCTTGACATGGCTAAACGGCAGGGTTGACGAAAATTAACTTATTAATTCGGTAATTTCCTGGAGCTGTCCGGTTCGGTTAGGAAACCGTGAAGAAACACCCCAGCAAAAGCCCTACCGGGCCTGGGGAAGATATAGAATTACCGAAATATTTTTTTAACTTCATCAAACCTCGCCAGCACGCTGCACACAGCATTTACGCAGCAAAGGTTTTCAGGCAGTCCTCATAGACGTTAAAGCACTCGCCCTCATGCTCCTCGGCATCAACGAGTTTCAGCCAGAGTGCGCTGTCCTTCTTCTCACCGCTTAGTTGCCGACGGCTACCGAGATTCGACGGATCCGGTCCGCTCCAGACGACTTCACCACCTTGCATGTAAATGAAGTCATCACGATACCGGTCAATAAGGTCTTTCTGATTCTCTTGATAGATTAATCCCTGCTCGCACGTCGTCCGTCGCCAGTTCGCGACCGTTTCTTGCGTATCCGTTTCAACAGAATCAAATTCCGCTAAGGGTGCCGTGACTTCGCTCTCCCAATCGATTTCATCAAGATTGACAGTGCCGAATCCGCGCTGTGCCGCGATGAGGATATGGTTTCGATCGCGTTTAAAGGGAGGTGTGGGCCAGTCGGATGCCGGATCGTGTCCCATCAAGTGCATACCGACAGTATCCGTAGAGATCGGGTGATCGCCTGCGATGAGGGCGTTACAGATTCTACCTTTGCCACCCCATTCACGTCCCCACTGCCCTGTCAACGCGTCAATGATATTCAGGCACGGTTTCGTGATGAGAGCTAAATCTGGAAGCACGTAGGAGAGGCGGATAAGATGATGGTAGTAGCTGCGTGTCCTGCCTTCAGGAAGCAGCATCGGCGGTAATCCGAACAAGTTTTTCGTGCATAGTGTGATCCCCATGAAGGCGTGGTTTTTCATCTTCGCTACAGAAACAACTGCATCTGCGTCATCAAAGCACGCACTCAGCGTGTAGCGATCGAACATTGAACCGCCACCGGGCACATCGTAGTCCTTGAAAGGTGGCAGGTTGGAATCAACAAACTGCACATCAAATTCTTTCAGATGGTGTAGGTAGTTGAAATCCGGCGGCATCCGGTGTCCGTGAGTATACGGATTCGTGTCAGTAGCGACAAGTTGTGCCGTAGTATGCTCCTTAATCAACCGCAGCACGGCACGGCAGGTGGCATCATCTACCAATTCTCTGCGCCGACCCTCATAGTAGATAATCCGCTCAGGTGGCTTCATCATATTGAATTTCATAACCACCTTCTTGGCATCCTCAATCGGTTTCCAAGCACGGGTGAGCGGATCGGTGATACGGCGAAGCGTCTGATAAATTTCCTCTTCCGTTGCGCGGTAGTCGCAGTGTGCGGCTCTAACTTTGAACTGTTTTTCCATTATGGTCTCCATTGCAAGTGCGTGATTTTCTAAAATAGCACGAAATTTTGGACAATTTTTGGGACCTCGTGCCCGAAGCGTTAGTCATCTGACAAGCGCGCTTTGAGACGCTCAAGTTCTTCGCGCAGGCGCGAGGCTTCTGCTTCCGCTTCTGCGCGTGCGGCGGCTTCACGTGCCCGTGCGGCGGCTTCTTGTTCGGCGCGCTGCTCTGCCGCCTCTGCAGGCGTTTGCAGGCGCTGCCCCGTCGTCTCATCATAAACGGCTAACCCCTCATCCAGCAGATGGAACGATACACCTAACGTCACAGAGGAGATACTGCCATCGGCGTTCTCCGGTATCCGCTCATACATCCCATCTTTGAGACGAAACCCCATCAGCGGCGTGGGCAAATAGCGTCTATCTATATCGCAGAGAAAATACTCCGGTATTCCCATTGACGCGTAATGTGCATTTTTATGCCCTAAGTCGTTTTGAAACGTTCCTTTGCTCGAAAACTCCATCACGAAGTCCGGCGGCTTCCCCTCTTCCCATACCTTATAGGTACGGCGGAGTTTCTTACCTATGCCGAAAGAGACGAGGATATCGGGCGAGACGGCGGTGCGGCCGGGACCCTCTACATCATACATCATGATCGTCCCGGAGACATAAGTATCCAGGTTATCCGCGAAGAAACCGTCAAAACGGTGCCGCAAATCGATGATAGCCATTGCGTGCATATCCGTCTCAGCCATAGGTTTTCCATCCGATTCAGGGTATAGATCAGCCGTTTCTGTGGGCGCGTAAGGGATGTGGCGTGAATTTGGGTGCGTTTCCATGAGAACATCTCCTCTTCCACAAGGTGATTGAAAAAACAAGCGTCTGCCACTCGGGTATTTGTGTTAAGTATACCTGAAAAAACGAAAGATGTCAATTTTTAGTAAAATTCCGGGCGCGCAACAAGCGGCGCAGGATTTTGTTAGAGGCGGTTCGTGGTAAAGCATCCACGATGACGACATCGTGGATACGGAACATCGGATTGAGGCGTTCGGAGAGTTCGGTTTGCAACGCCGCATGGATTTCCTGTTTTGTTACTTCGGCGTTTGATGCTGTTAGAACGGTATAGATGATGAGCTGGCTCGGACCGCCGTCTTTCGGTGAAACAGCGACGGATGCTGTTTCTTGAATCTCATTAACGCTGTTAAGTACTTCTTCAATCTCTGCAGCACTTACCTTGATGCCGCTCAGGTTCATCGTATCGTCAATGCGACCCAGCACCCGGTATTTAACTCCGGCGAGCCAAGGTTCAGTTTCAAAGCCGTTGCCTAACCGTTCAATTGCATCACCGTGACGACGTAGATTGGATTGTGGTGTCCCCGCGAAATAGACTTCATTGTGGTCAGTGTTGAGCAGCGTTGTTGAGAGACCGAGCGAAGGTGAAACAATAAAAACCTCGCCGTTGTCAGAGAGGTTTCCATCATCATCAAAGAGTAAAAAATCTACGCCGAGTGCCGGTGTTGTGAATGTTGAAGGTGCAGCAGGCTGGACACGCGTACCGGTGATATAACCGCCGCCGATCTCAGTGCCACCACAGTACTCAATCACAGGCTTATAGCCAGCGAGCGACATGAGGTAAAGCATCTCCTCTGGGTTCGAGCATTCACCCGTTGAACTGAAGGCTCGGATTGCGTGCCAGTCCAGTCCGTGCATACAGTCTGTATGCTTCCACGCGCGGACGAGGGTCGGCACAACACCGAGCATGCTAACCTTCGCGTTCTGGACAAAAACACCAAAGTCGCGTCCTGTCGGTACCCCTTCGTACAAGGCAATAGTCGCTCTGTTGATGAGACTTGCGTAAATAAGCCACGGTCCCATCATCCAACCGAGGTTTGTATACCAAGCGAGAACATCACCGGGATGGATATCGTGGTGTAGGTAGGCATCCGCTGCGGATTTGATCGGTGTGGTATGCGTCCATGGAATCGCCTTCGGTTCGCCAGTAGTCCCAGAAGAGAAGAGAATATTAGTATGCGCGTCGGGATAGCATGGAATAGCGGTAAAGGTCTCCTCGTCACTAAGGAAAGCATCCCATGTCGTATCGTCTTCACGTTCGGTTCGCGCAATAGCGTCCGCACCTTCAGAACAAAAAACAATCGCTTTCGGTGCGTTTGCAGCGATCACTTTCTCGTACAACGACAGACGTTTCCCGGCTCTGTTGATATAGTCTTGCGTAAAGATGGCTTTTGCATTGCCGATGCGGAGACGGATGGCTATCTCCTCCGGTGCGAAACTATCGGCGATGCCTACGACGATACACCCCGCTTTGACAATCCCCAGATAGATAGCCACAGATTCAACGTTCATCGGCATGTCAACCGCCACTGCATCTCCGGGTTCCATACCGATGTCCACAAGTCCGTTCGCGACGCGGTTGGTGAGGACTTCCAGTTCGTGATATGTGAACGTCGATAGATTTTCGTCGTTTCCGCGTTGTGTAACGATCGCGACGGTATCGTCAGGTGCGTTAAAGCAGCTGTCAACGATGTTAAGTTTCGCGAGTCTCGTGGAAATGCCTGTTGCGTCTTTTTGTGCTTCGGTGTATGTTTCTGTGGCTTTAATGCCCAATACATCAATCATCATCTGCCAAAACGTGTCACTATTGGCGACCGACCAAGCATGGAGTTCGGGATAGGTTTTGATGTGTAACTCAGCCATTAAACGGGTGATATTCGCTTCGGTGATGTCCTCGTCCGTAGGAAACCATGCCGGTGGTGGTCCGTATCTTGCGCGATCGAAGTCGGCGTATACCCTCTCATATAGGAATTGGTGGAGCGCAAACGGGTGTTGTGGGGTAAGGATGTAGCGTGAAATCTCGTACCAGCAGGCTGTCGGAGACTGTGTTGGCAAGAGCCGATTAACAGTTTCCGCAATCTTCAATGCTTCTGTTTTGTCCAATCCGCAAGCGATGAATTCTTCAACAGTCAGCATGAAATAAAGTCTCCTTACACACGTCAACTACCAGATAATTCACGCAGTCGGTTAACCACCTTTATGACTTCATTTGCGACAATATCGACCTCTTCCGCAGTGTTATAGCGTCCCAAACCGAAACGGACGGCAGTCAACGCCAGTTCATTCGGAACCCCCATTGCAACCAAGACATGTGATGCCTTCACCGATTCAGAATCGCATGCCGACCCTGTGGAAACAGCGACACTCTTAAGCCCCATCAGTAAAGCGTGGCTTTGTACACCCGCAAAACAGAGATTGAGATTGCCCGGCAATCGCTGTTCAGGATGCCCATTGAGATGAAGATCCTCCAAACGCGCGCTTAACTTCTGATGCAGCGCGTCGCGTAAATTTGCGACGCGATTTTTCGTCGACGCCATGTAGTTTTTAGAGCGTTCGCACGCCGCACCTAAGCCGACAATCCCGGCGACGTTCAAAGTACCCGGTCGAACGCCTTCCTCCTGCCCACCACCGTGGAAAAGCGAATGGGGTTGAGAGGTATTCAGACGGAGGTAAAGCGCGCCGATCCCCTTCGGACCGTAAATTTTGTGCGCCGTTAGAGAAGCGAGATCTACACCGAGCATCTCCATGTTTGAGGGGAGCTGCCCGATTCCCTGCACCGCATCCGAGTGGAAAAGCACGCCGTGTTTAGCAGCGAGAGCGGCAATATCAGGGATCGGATTTATCGTGCCGACTTCATTATTCGCATACATGAAACTCATCAGAATAGTTTTCGGCGTAATCGCAGCTGCCACGTCGTCAGGACTCACCATTCCATACTTGTCCACCGGAAGGTATGTAGTCTCAAATCCGTCCGTCTCCAAAGCGTGACAGGCGTCAAGGATCGCGTGATGTTCTGCTGTGCTTGTGATGATGTGGTTCCCTTTCTCTCTACAGGCGTAGGCAATCCCTCTGATGGCGAGGTTGTCCGATTCGGTTGCACCACTCGTGAAGATAATCTCTTCCACTGAACAACCGAGCAAATCGGCGACTTGGTGGCGTGCTTTTTCCACCGCATCCTTCGCGGTGATACCAAACGGATGCGTGCTGGAAGCGTTTCCGAAGTGCATGGTGAGATAAGGCATCATCACTTCTAACACTTCAGGCGCGATCGGGGTTGTCGCATGGTTGTCCATGTAGATGATATTATTCACGAGGATGATTCCTAAGGTTTATACTTCGCTTGTAGCCCCGAAAGCCTGCGCCACTAAGACAAGGTCCTGAATGTTGATGACTGCGTCACCGTTGAGATCCGCTTCGTTTGGACAAGGGTGTCCAATTCGAGAGGCGACAAGCACAAGATCTTGAATATTGACGACACCGTCTTTGTTGAGATCCGCAGGCAGCGGCGGTAAGTCGAAGTCAACGCGCGTTCCATTAGCCTCAATTGCTCGGATATGTGTTTCGATTGATGCTTCATCGAGTGGGTTGTCTTCAAGATTCACATACGTGAGGCTTGTTAAACCTACCAAAGGAGATGCATCCGAGATGCCGTTTCCATCGAGGTCCACCTCTTCAAGTTTCGTTAACCCGGCGAGGGGAGTTATATCCGATATATCGTTGTCATCAAGATCCAGTTCTGTGAGTTCAGTTAAGCCAGCCAGTGGGGACAGATCCGAGATCTCATTGTCATCAAGTCCTAACGCTTCAAGTTTTGTCAGCCCGGCAAGAGGTGTCAAATCCGAAATCGGATTGTTTTCAAGATTCAGCTCCGTGAGTTCAGTCAAATTTGCTAAAGGGACTATATCAGAGATGTCATTCCGATCGAGCACAAGTACTATCAGCTTTGTTAATCCCGACAACGACGATAAATCTGAGGCGTTGTTGAGTCGCAGATTCAATTCTGTCAGGTTTATTGCGTATTCAATCCCAGTGAGGTCAGAGATGTTACCCGGAGAGGCGTGAAGTGCCGTCAAAGTTAACATCTCCTCCTCAGTAATCGGGGCATCGGTGGACTTACCGAGGGCTTCTTCGATAAGCGCGCGGAGGTCTGCATCGGGGATGTCTACGGTCTGTGCTATGCTGTTGAGTGGTAATCCAATCGTACATATAGATATGATAAGAATTAATACTTTCATTCAATTTTCTCCTTCAATAGAATTTCTCGGCGTTTCGGGATGGCCAAATGGAACGTGTGAAAATTGTCCGTAAAAGCTGCAGGGGTTTAGAAGAACAGCGTGTGAGTTCTTCCAAAGACCCTCGCTAGCGAAAAGAGATAGTGGACCGCACACTGCGTGTGCCTACTACTTTTAAAGCCGTTCACGGAACATGTCAATCATGCCATCGGGTGGATCAAACGGCAATTCGACGACTGTGTTCGTCAAACCGCTATAGTAAATACCTAACAGCAGGTTGAATTCCGCAAGGGACTGCTTCAAGTGCGTCGGATGGACTTTGCTTTCATCGTCAAGCCACTCAAACACTGCATCGGTGAGTCCACCTTGGGCGATGACATCCTGCGCGCCGTAACTCAGGTCGCCGCCTTCATAACCGCTTCCGGGTAGATTCCGTTCCCAACTCTCAAATCGCCAGTGGACAAACCCTGTTTCGCCGAACACGCACACGCGCTTATGCCGATTGTTTCCAGTATCGTGAAGGACACGGGGTGCCATTTCGGGTCCGAATGCGACCGAGGCTTGCACGCCGTTTGCGTAGGTCACAAGTGCCGTGGCGTTCGCGGGTGAAGGTTGTGCGGAATCGAGTTGTCCTGCACCAGAAATCTGTCCTTGGACTTTCACGGGTCGTGAGTTGTCAATATAAGATGACACGAGTTGTAAGACGTGCGGTGCTTGGTCGACGGGCGGGTTGCGTGCACTTGCCTCAATAAATTTGATCGCACCGATTTTACCTTCAGCGACATCCTGCTTGAGCGCAAGGTTCTGTGGGTGGAAATTGAGTTGTGTGTTGACGACGAACTTCGTTTCGGTGCGTTCGGCGAGTTCAGAGATTTGCCGCCAGTCTTCGCTTTCAACAGCGACCGGTTTCTCGACGATTGCTGCAGGCACACCGTGCTCGGAGGCTTGGTTCATCAGTGGGTAGCGGATACGTTCGTTGCTACCGCGTAGCACAGGCGCGGTGACGATGTGTAACAGATCCGGTTTTTCTTTAGAGAGCATCTCATCAAGATCGGTGTAGCGGGCATCAATCCCGAACTCATCACCGAAATCGTTGAGCAGATCTTCCTTCATATCGCAGATAGCGGACAGTTTCCCGCCTTTGACGTGTTCATAGGCGCGAGCGTGTCCGCGTGCCCGTCCACGACATCCCAAAATTGCGCTTTTATACATTATTTTTCTCCTTTTAAATGCAGATAATGCATTATATGTGGCGTTCGGTTTTAAAGCAACACTTTTCATGGAATTCCGCTTTAAGGAAAAGTGAAAATGTGGTATAATATCCCAAAAAGCGGAAACATGAAGTTGGAGGGAAAAATGCGACACTATTTTTTAATTTTTACTGCATTCTGCGCGGTAGTATACTTTTCAGGGTGCCAATCTAAGGCGTTGCGGATGCTGATCGAACCTCAGGAACTTTATAACTACGCTGTTACGGAAGGTGCCACCTGTACTTCACCAGAAATGATAGATGGTGACGTGAAGACGAGAGGCTACGCTGATGGGCGGTGGATTCACCTAAACTTGCCTACACAAAAAGCAATTCATCGGATCACCATCAACGGCACCAATATTATAAACGCCATGATATACGAGAAAATGGAAGGTGAAGGCCGTTGGCGGGCAATTATGCAGATTCAGAACAATGAAAGTCCGGTCATTAAAATGCGCGTCAACGCTGTTGTGACAGATGCGATCCGCATCTACATCAGCGGCACTACCGATGATAAAAAAGCAGCCAATCGGTTTGATCCGAGGCGTGGCACAATCGTCCCACAAATAAAGTTAGGGAGAGCCTTCATACACGAACTTGAGGTCTACGGACTTGTCTCGAAGGAAAAAAGCAATGAATAATTAGAAGGCATCAAATTACATAACTTGAAACGAAGTGGAAAGCGGGTCTAAGAAAAACCGTTACATTTCAAGGTATTGTGCCTTAACCGCAAGGAAGAATAAAAAATGAAACGTCTGATTTTTGAAGATATGTACACTTGGAGTGTCTTTAGCCCAGAACGGCAGATAGATTTTAACGGACATTTGTGGGTGCGTCCGGACGGCAATATTCTGATAGATCCAGTCGCAATGTCCGATGCCGATAAGGAACAGCTGACAGCACTCGGTGGTGCGAAGTCAATTGTGCTAACCAACGCCGATCACGAACGCGAAGCCGCTATTTTTCAGGAATGGACGGGTGCCGACGTGATTGTGCATGAAGCCGACACCGACGCGTTGAATATCACACCGACCCGAACGGTTCAAGACCGTGAGGCGATTGTGCCCGGCTTACATGCTATCCATCTCAGCCACGGAAAAAGTCCGGGTGAAATCGCACTCTATTTTCCAGAGAAACAGACCGTCTTGTTCGGGGATTTGGTGGTGGGTGAACCGATGGGTGCATTGACTTTACTTGCCGATGCTAAACTCAGCGATCCACCGAAAGCAGCACTTGAACTCCGCAAAATTTTGGCACTCCGCTTCAACACCATCCTCGTCGGTGATGGACACTCTATCTTCAAAGATGCACGTCAACACCTCATTGATTGCCTACAAGCACGGCGCGATATCTATATCAACCGAATCCATATTGACGAAATTGCGTGGCAGTATAAAAACGCGCCAGACCCTTATGATTTTGAGGACAAAGACATTGATCCCCTCATCGGCGGTAAGCATTTGGGGTATCGCATTATCCGTCTTCAAGCCGGTAAAATGAGTTTCCCGATGCATTTTCACAACTTCGGTGAGGAGATGTGCTACGTGATGGAAGGGAGTTGTACGCTTAAAACCCCACGCGGCGATGTGGAGGTAACGGAAGGTGATTTCATCGCGTTTCCGCCCGGCACAATCGGCGCGCACAAGTTCGTGAATAACACCGATGCTCCCGTTGTGTTCTTCATCCTCGGAACTACCACACCACACGATGTGAGTGAATACCCAGATTCTAACAAAGTGTTGCCTTATGTCGTCGGAAAGATTTACCGTAAAGACCCAAGTCTGAGTTATTGGGACGGTGAGGTTTAAGTCAACTACCCAAGCCTAAAGACCTGGGCTTCTTTGAAGCCTAAGTCTCGTGCTTCGTTCTTGTTTCTCGCTTCACAGAGGGTGGTAACCCACCGCTCTCCACGAAGCCCCGCAGCAGGGCTAAAAGTTTAGTTCTCGCTGGCGGTTAAGCCAATACATGCGAGT
>JAJEDN010000020.1 GCA_022821495.1 Candidatus Poribacteria bacterium | reverse complement strand
ACTTTCTTATTTGCTTTTTCACCCAGAGACACAGCAGAGGCGATCCATTCTGAGTTTACAACTGATGACTGTGTTTCTCGCATACAAACCTAACAATATCAACAACAGACTACCCTCGAAAAAAAATGGGGGTAAGTGACGCCTAAATTCTGATTTGATTTTAAGCATTTTTGTGGTATGATATTCGACAAATATAAGGTTCGTATCTATGCGAACCACACTATAATTCATGAAATTACATAAGGAAAGGTAAAAAATGTTCTATCAGTTAACACATTTACGTGTCGGGAGGTTACAGGGGGTCTTCGTCGTTGTGGCAATGGTAATAGCTTTTGCTGTTTCAACGCAAGCTGACCTGAAGGACCCGACACTATCTGTCTACTATAATTTTGATGAGGATGGCGGTACGGTCAAAGACGGTTCCATCCACGGCAACGACGGGACAATTGAAGGGAAAGCGCAACGGGAAAAAGGTGTTTTCGGCAAAGCCGTCGTTTTAGAGCCACAAACATGGGTGAACTTAAACGGACCCGAATTTGAAAACGTGCCGCTTGAAGGTATCACAATCGCGGTCTGGGTCAATCATAACGATTCACCCGATCCACAGAGCATCTTCGACGCAATTGGAACCGACCACGCAAGTGGTCTCTATCACGTCGAAATCCGTCCCGCTGGGTTCAGATGGTTTCATAGAAATGGTGCTGAACAGCAGGTCTTCAACATCAATCCGGGGCCCGTCATCAAAGGCGGAAAATGGGTGCATTTCACCGGCACTTACGATGGTAAGACAGGTGCTACGAAAACCTACGTTGATGGCAAGGAGACACACGACGCAAAAGGGAACGGCGAACTTTCAGATAACTGGGGTGTCTCAGCAGCGATCGGACACCACAAGAACGGTCGTTGGTTTGATGGGCTGATGGACGAGTTCTATATTTTTGGTCGGGCGTTATCCGAAGCTGAAATTAAAGAGGTGATGGATGGCGAATTTCTGTCAGTAGAACCGGCAGATAAACTCACTACAACCTGGGGCAGCCTTAAATCACGACGCTAAAATCTTAGTTTGGACTTACGCATTTCTTTTTTCAGTCCCCCTGATAAGGGGGATTTAGGGGGTTTATTTGACTTACGCATTTCTTTTTAAAGTCCCCCTGATAAGGGGCGGTGAATGCCCATAAGGCATTCATACCCGGTGAATGCCCATAAGGCATTCATACCGTTGATTCTGATTCTTTAGGGGGTTTAAAGGGTAAAAATTCCCACTTTTGGCATCGAAATGTCTAATTTTCCCTTAATTTGCGTAAGTCCTATGAGTTTTATCATATATGCAACTAAACGGCTTGAACACAGTGTTTTCTTGTGTTCGAGCCGTTTTTTGTTAATCTATCGATGCGGCGCATATTCCCAATCGAAGCGTTGCCGTCCATAAGTTTTACCGTCAATTTTGGCTTGGTGGCAGACGAAGCACCTTTGCGCATCAGTAACGCCGTGCAGCTCATGCGCTAACTGAATTTCTTCTGTGTTATGCACATGACATTTGAGACAGGTGTAACTCCGGTAATCCGTATCGGCGTAGATGGCGATTTGATCTGCGACCTTCCGGACGTGATAGGTGTGTCTGTTTTCGGGATCTGTGACTGTCCACGCGTTGCCCTTTTCCTTAATTGCGATAGGCGCGGTTGTAGGAACTCTGCGTTCATTTTGTATGAACCACCAGTGCAAGTCTTCAGGAATAGTATCTGACGTGTCCAAATCTTCTGGTAGGGTTGTACTGATACGGAACAGGAAGCGTTCAGGCGTATGGCATCTCGCACAAGGCACGTCGTGGGCATCGGTGAGCGGGAGGAATTCGTCATGTTCCAGTTTTTGTTGCCCGTGGAATACAATGCTGACGAGCAAAATCGGAGCAAGAATCAGGTGGCATCGGAGTAAAATCTGTCTCGTCTTGCGAGCGGTTAGACTCACTGCGACACCCGTCCCTAAATTCGATAAAGCGAGTAGAAATGTAAGCCACGAGTGCCACACAAGCGGTTGGAACGCTGAATGATATAGCACCAAGCACAAACCCAGAGAGGCGAGGCGTTGGTGGTATTTCAGCCATGTCTGACGGTTACCCCATCGAACCCAACGGCTTCGGAGAATGTAGAGACTCGCAATAACAATGGCGATAGCACCGATGATGCTAATGGTATGCCTCGCTTCACCGAAACTACCAGCCTGATAGATACATAAGCCTGAGATGACAACAGCACCAACGATCCCGTGTCCGATTTGGATAAAGACTTTCATGCCATCAATTTAGCATGGTGGTACGACGGAGTCAAGTAAAAAACCACCGGTAAAACATAACAAAGGCTTTCTTGGAATAGTTATTGGGCTGGCGAGGCGCGTCTACTTCTGACTAATTTTCTTGTCCTTCAGGTGCTATCCAGCGAAGGAAGTCAGCGGGGGTTAAAGGATCAATAAAAGTGTTAAGGATAACGCCGAGAATTCTGGGTTCTTGAATCGCGAGCCAAATCAATCCTTCATCTTGCCCGTGTTCATGTAAGGTGTTCTGTGTTTCTTTTCTTGCTGTCTCGGCAGCATGTGTAGAAAATTTCATCACGGCAATCCAAATGGATTCGCTGCGAGGTGACTCGGCTTTTTTGGGCGCGGATAGTGGGTCCCGTCTGGACACTGGCCCATTGTTCACTTCACGAGCTTCTGCTTCTTTTAAATGCTGTGGTCTGAGACTCAAACGGACCTTGAGATTGAGAAGGATAGCCGTGCTTTGGTCTATAGTGGCAATTTTATGAAAACTTGCTATATCTTGATCGTTAATTTCGAGATGTGCAAGGTGTTTCTTGAAAATGGGGCGGATTTTCTTTTCCGCATCCGGTGGCGTTGTGTCAAGGAACTCATCAAAGGTTTGAAAGGGATTTACTTGCTTGGAAACGCGAGATAGAAATTTTAAGTAGATATCTGAGTTTACAAGGGTTTGAAGTGTTTTAAAGTTCTCATCTAAAAGGGGGCCTGGGAATGCTGCTCGGAGTTTAGAAAACGTTTTTTCTTTGAAGTTAGCGACAGGCACAACATCCAGGATAAAAACAGGTTCCGTTTCTTCGGACGAAACTATTATTGTTATTCTCGTTTTCATCTAATCTTCGGGCAGGAGACCCCATCCTTCAGGTGGGGGAGGAATGCCCGTCTCCTGTGTTTTTTCTTGACAAACGCCAAGAACTGTAGTATAATGATAGTATCACAGTGGCAGACATAATCAGCGTAATCGCAAGGTTACGTGTCTGCCTACCCACTGATTAGGCGTTAAGGCTGTGAACTGTGAACCGTTATGAAAAAACGAAAGCGAAAATATACGCGTAGA
>JAJEDN010000100.1 GCA_022821495.1 Candidatus Poribacteria bacterium | reverse complement strand
AACATGTCTTCTAAGCGGGAAAGAGGGGTCATTAGATATGTCCTTTCAATAAATGTCAGGTTTATTATGAAAGGATACCCTCTTTTCTGCTATTTGTCTGTAAAAAAGTTAAAATTGTCCAAACTATAGTAACTAATAACTTATAACTATTAACTTATAACTATTAAAAAACTAACCTTTTTTGTGCGGGGATTCTGTTCACCCGCTTTTGTCTGAAAATTACGAAGGCGTTACGTTTCCTTTAATCCTTGCCCTATTCAGCCTTCATATATTGAAGCTAATTACGTCCGATTTTCGATAAACGATACAAAATAACTTCAATATATTATATTATACATCAAAATATAGTGTTAAGTCAAATTAATTTTGTATTTTTTTTAATAAAATACAATTTTAAAGAAATAAACTCTGTAATTTTGATAAAAATAGTTGATTTTTTGTGAATATAGTAATATTATACATAAATTATAGGATTAAGTCAAATTTATTTTATATTTTTTGAAATAAATATGATTTTTAAGTGATAAATATGTTTTTTGCGGGCTTTTCCGGGGAAAATGTTGGGAGTTGGGGAGTTGGAAGGATGGAAGAAAACCCCCTAAATCCCCCTTATCAGGGGGACTTTGAGAGGAAAGCGGTAGGTTCGGTTTCCCAGAGGAAACCCCCCAGCAAAAACACCGAACCGGATCCCCCGTAGCGGTAGGTTCGGTTTCCGAACCGAACCGGATCCCCGTAGCGGTAGGTTCGGTTTCCGAACCGAACCGGATCCCCCGTAGCGGTAGGTTCGGTTTCCGAACCGAACCGGATCCTGAAAAAAGAGTTGCCTTATATCCACCAATCTGCTACACTATTTAGACCAGTTTAGTGTAGTACAGCTTTAAAGTCCCCCTGATAATGGGGATTTAGGGGGTTTAATGGATGGAAATTACCACTCAAACTGGAGGAACACCCTATGAAAAAAATTTTGCTTTTCTCAATATTATTCTGTATCATCGCTGTACCTTTGTGCGCGGAGACACAAGAGATCTCGGAGATCAAAGCCGACATCGCAGCGATAAAAACAGACCTTGCGGTGCTAAAGACCGAATTCAAAGCGTTTAAGGAAAGTGTCAATGAACGCTTTGACAGGATTGAAAAGGATTTTGGCAGGATTGAAAACAATTTTGACAGGATTGAAAACAATTTTGACAGACAAAACAACATCATCATCGCCTGCATTGGTATCCCTTTAGCGATTCTTGCAATAGGGGCAACTATCTGGGGCATCTTAGCACACAAGCGCAGCAGGAAAGATCAGACACTCGAAAAACAGATTGAAACGCTCATACAGGAAATCGAAACGCTGAAACAAAAGCAGATGGTCCAACCCTAATAGTCTGCCCCCTCTAAACTGAGGGGTGGTTTGTAGTAGGGCAATTGATTGCCCGTTCCTCTCACTGCGAGGCAGTGCGATAAATCGTCCTTCTCAAAGTCCTCAAAGTCCCCCTGATAAGGGGGATTTAGGGGGTTTAAAATGCGCTCAAAATCCCCCTGATAATGGGGTGTTTTTGCTGGGGTATTTCTGCGAATTTCCCCTATAGGGGGTTTAATGGACGGAAATTACCACTCAAACTGGCGGAACACTTTATGAAAAAGATTTTGCTTTTCTCAATATTATTCTGTGCGATCGCAATGCCGGCAATTGGGGCACTCGACGATGCTGACCTTAACAAGATCCGCTTGATTGTCAGCGAGGAAATCAAGAAAGAAACGGATACAATCAACACCAAAATCGACAAAGAAACGAATACAATTAACACCAAACTTGATGCGATAGAGACGCGTCTTCGGACTGTAGAAACAGGTGTTGCGGAATTACGGGGACGTAACATCGGCTTTTCAGCCGTCCAAGATTGGATCGTTGCCCTCTGTGCTGTGGCTGCAATCATCCTCTCTATTATCGCTTTACGCAAAGCTGCACCGAAAGCACCACCGACCGCACAGGACACCCCAAAAGCAGTGTCTCAATAAAGGAGATTCTCATGTTTTTAATTTCCATCTTCTTGATTCTATGTGTAGGTTTGATAGCCATCTACATCAGGGAATTCGTCCTTGACTGGCAAAGGTATCGCTTACTTGAAAAGCAGATTGAAACCCTCACACAGGAAATCGAAACGCTGAAGCAACAGCGGATTGTAAACCCCTAACATCTCCGCAGACGATGTTCGCAAAATCAAAGATAAGGAACAAAAGAACCACACCCAAAGATCCCAGCCCTGTAGGGGCGGTATCTGTGTAGCATTGTGTAGAAAAACGTAACCTCACAGATCTAAGCCCCGTCGGGGCGGCATCTGTGTAGCATGTTCAAAACCCAAAGATCCCAGCCCTGTAGGGGCGGTATCTGTGTAGCATTGTGTAGAAAAACGTAACCTCACAGATCTAAGCTGTAGGGGCGGCATCTGTGTAGCATGTTCAAAACCCAAAGATCCCAGCCCCGTCGGGGCGGCATCTGTGTAGCATCTTCAGCATCTATAGAGACGAGCACCAAAATACCGTGAAAATCGCTAAATTGACACCTATCGTTATTGCTAAACGTCAACTTATTTCTATAATTCACCATAAATAACCCTATGTTTTTTTCTTTTACGTTGACTAAAATCGTTAATTTTGATATAATAATAATTATGGGAAGATTTGAATAACAAATCGGGGATGCAGCGATCCAGATATCGCCCCTCTGGGGCTTTCTTCTTATTTCATATACGTTTCTACACAGATAACGTCCCTCTGGGACTGAGGAGATTCTGTGTAGAAAAAGGTTAGTTCAGAAATCCAAGTGTTCTTGAATCCCGTAGGGTTTATTTGCTTGGGTGTTTCTTCAGTATTTGTGTAGAAAAAGGTTAGTTCAGAAACCCAAGTGCTCTTGAATCCCGTAGGGTTTATTTGCTTGGGGTATTTGCTTGGGTGTTTCTGCGGATTTCTTCAGTATTTGTGTAGAAAAACGTAACCTCACAGATCTAAGCCCCGTAAGGGCGGCATCTGTATAACTCCTGAATCCCGTAGGATGGTATCTGTGTAGAAAAAGGTTAGTTCAGAAACCCAAGTGCTCCTGAATCCCGTAGGATGGTATCTGTGTAGAAAAAGGTTAGTTCAGAAATCCAAGTGCTCCTGAATCCCGTAGGGATGGTATTTGTGTAGAAAAACGTAACCTCACAGATCTAAGCCCCGTCGGGGCGGCATCTGTATAACATGTGAGAGAAAATATGTCCAACACCTACACCCAAATCTACATACATATCGTCTTTGCCGTCAAAGGTAGACAAAACCTTATTCCAAAAGAACACAAAACCGAACTCCACGGATACATCATGGGCATTATAACAAACAAAAAACAAACGGTCATTCAAATCAATTCAATGCCCGACCATATTCACATCCTTGTCGGGATAACACCGGACACCGCTGTATCTAACTTGGTGAGAGATATCAAAGCGAATTCATCAAAATTTATCAATCAAAAGCGGTGGGTTATGGGAAGATTTGAATGGCAAGCCGGGTTTGGTGCGTTTTCCTATTCAAGATCTCAATTAGATGACCTCGTCAAGTATATCAAAAATCAAGAAAAGCATCATATCCGCAAGACGTTTAGAGAGGAATACCTTGAGATCCTGAAACGTTTTAATGTCAATTACGACGAAAGATACATTTTTGATCCGGTTGAAGAGGATACGGAGATTTAATGTATCGATCCAGATGTCGCCCCTCTGGGGCTTTCTTGTTATTTCATATACGTTTCTACTTTAACAAGCGCGACTGAATCGCCTGCGTCAGAAGCGGGATCATCAACTCATGATGCCCCGTGAAGGTGTACCCCTGACCCCCCATCTCTGTCGGGCGTTTAACGACATTCTCTACCGGGCGATACTGCTGATGCATGTCAAAATTCGCAGCGCTGAAATTAGAGACTGTATGCCCCAAGTTCCGTGCGATCGTCAACGCCTTCAGAAAAACTTCCGGTAGAATCACAGCCGAACCCAAATTCAACACAACGCCGCCACCTTCCAAGTCCGGCACTAACCCTGTCAACAACTGGAAATCAGTGAAACTCGCCGCACCGATGGCGGCACCGTTCGCACTCGGATGTTGATGGATAATATCCGTACCGATGGCGACATGCACCGTGATCGGGACATCAACCTGAACACCCGCAGCAAGCAGACTATAGGCATTATAAGGCGCGTCCATCTCTATGAGTTGCTTGCCCAACGCCTCGCCCATCCCGATGCCTGTGTCCGCGGCGTGTTCGATTGCGGTGTTCATCAAGTGTCCAGTCTCCTCCCACATCCCGAATTTGCCGGTCTGCAGATAAGCGGAGACATCCTCGGAAGTCTCTCCGATAAGCGCGATCTCAAAGTCGTGGATGCTGCTCGCACCGTTGAAAGCGAACCCAGTAATCACGCCGCGTTTTACCAAGTCGATTAAGAGTGGGCTTAACCCGCACTTGATGACATGTCCGCCCATCATCACGATAACAGGTTTTTTATTTTGGTACGCAGCAACAATGTCGTCAACGAGTGCCAGAAAGTCCGGTGCTTTAAGGATCTTCGGAAGGCTCGCCAGAAACGGCGACACGTCTATCTCTGATGCTGGTAACGTCGCAAAATCGTGAACGGAGACTTTGTTGATACGATCCTTGAGTGGATACGTCGTCACGGAAGACATATCAACCGGTTTCCGAGGTTTTTTCATGTTTTTTGTCCTTATCGTTTGTTGCCCAACACTTCATACCAGAGTTTCTTTTCTGCTGAGGTTGGATTTTTACGGTTTTCGCGTGCCTTTTGGGTTAATGTTTTGTTGTAAGAAATATAACCCCCCTTGCCCCCTTATCAGGGGGGTAAGAGTGTGGTCTGACGTGCTTTTTTCTGCGTGCTCTTGTGTTATGTTTCATCGTTTTCATCTTCTAACACTTCAAAGTTCCCCTGATAAGTGGGATTTATTGTGTTAAGTCTTCCCTTTCAAAGTCCCCTGATAAGGGGATTTAGGGGTTTCTTTTTCCCTCTCAAAGTCCTCTGATAAGAGAGATTTATTGTGTTAAGTCTTCCGCTTCAAAGTCCCCTGATAAGGGGATTTAGGGGTTTCTTTCTCCGTTCAAAGTCCCCGATAAGACGGATTTAGAGGTTAAGTCTTCCGTTTCAAAGTCCCCCTGATAAGGGGGATTTAGGGGGTTAAAATGCGGGTATTACTGCTTTTTGCATAAGTCCTATTTATATAAAATATTACACCGACAACGAACCAAAAAAGCAACACCGTGCGTTGGTGTAGAATATTATCCGCAAGTCCATAAACAAGTGCCGAGACGAGGAACCCGCTTCCACCGATAAAAGTACCGCTACCCCAAAAATCGGTTACCCGCCGTCCCGCACTTTGCTGGCGGGGTTTGAAACCCCGCCAGCAGTGGGGCAAAATTTGTCGCCCAATAATCACCACTATCCACAAAAACAGCAAGAGCGAAGGGATACCGTGCTCAACAGCGATATGGAGATAGATATTATGCGCATGATACGGGACGTTATATTGTTCAGGCGGTCCATTGATTTGATATTCATAACGAAATCTACCTAACCCTATGCCCGTGAGCGGATATTTCTGAATGAGTTCAAGCGAGGTCTCCCACCATTGCGGACGCTCACCCATGAATCCTATAGGATGTTCAAGCATCGTCTGAAAGCGTGTCTTAATATGCTGAGGCGTAAGAAAAAACGATAAACTCAGGCACACGATAACTGCAACGGATCCTAACAGAATACGTCTCCGTAGGGGCTGGGTTTCCCTGCCCGTTTTCCGTAAGGGCTGGGTTTCCCTGCCCGACAGAATACGTCTCCGTAAGGGCTGGGTTTCCCTGCCCGACAGAATACGTCTCCGTAAGGACTGGGTTTCCCTGCCCGACAGAATACGTCTCCGTAAGGACTGGGTTGCCCAGCCCGTACTAACAATAATAAGATAGACACCGATCCACACTATCGCAACAGACACGCTAACCCAAGCCGCACGTGTGAGCGTTAACACGAGGTTCGCACTCATCATCATTAGGGCAAAACCCAGAGCGAAGGTCACCCATATCGGATGTTTCTTCTGTTTCGGGTGCCGTCGGCAACCAACTACAAAGTACCCTAACACAAACGGAAGGCTAAGCGCAAGGTACGCCCCCAAGTCGTTCGGCATTTTGAAGGTGCCAGTAAGCCGTTGTTCGATCATGTACACCATAAGGTGTGTGTCATGCTTACGAACCACGTAACGTCGCTGCCGCGCCGGATCATCAATCCGCCATGCATCAGGTTGTTTTGCGGGTATAATGGATGCAGTTCCAGAGAGTGGCACGCTGCATGCGCGTAATTCAGCGCGTAATTCATCTGAAAACGCTTCGCCTGCATTAAGTTCCTCCTGAAATTGTAATCCAACCCGCCCCATAAAGTCAATTGCCAAACGCGTGTCATTTGCGTAATACCAGAGCCCGAGCATCGAAGATATGCTCGCTGCAGCGATAAAGGCGATAACAACATGTCGCCATCGTCTACCCAAGCGACTATGAATGACAGCATAAAAAAGTAGAATCGCACGGAGCAGTTTCCAGAAATAGCCGAGACTACTTGTAGCGGGATGTGGTGCGAAGAGACACGCTATGAGTGCCAATCCTAAAAACAGGGCGATAGGGATGTCAAGCGGTGTCCGTTGCCAACCGAGTTTCCGTTCCGAGACCATACGTCCCACCCATCCGAGTGCCACAAATGCAAGCCCGATGTTCAGGAACACCGTCGAATAACCGAACGGCAAAGCAAGCACAAAAACAAGGAGTCCAATGTAGGTAGCGGTATCAAAGTTTATTTGAGATATGAATCGTGAAGGAAACGAGAATTTCAATTTTGACATATATCCGATTCAAAGTCCCCCTGATAAGGGGGATTTAGGGGGTTTCTTCCTCTCAAAGTCCCCCTGATAAGGGGCGGTGAATGCCCATAAGGCATTCATACCGTTGATTCTTTAGGGGGTTTCTTCCTCTCAAATGCAGGCGGGGTTTGAAACCCCGCCTGCAGTACCTGTATGTATGGACGAAGAATTTCTTATCTGGCAACTGATAACTGCTAACTGAGTACTTCAAAATAAATAATCCTTGAAAAATTTAGGAAAAATATAATAGAATATTCGTTAATCCCTACAACCCCTTATGTATAAAGGAGATTTCACCATGCGCTTTCTGTCCAACCTCACAGCTGCACTGCTTGTGTTTTGTCTTATCGGTTTACTGTTCACCCCAACGACGTCCGCCTTTATTGAGCGAGAATATACGGTTCGTGAAGTCCTTGATGCTTGCACGAACATCGTCTTCGCGAAAGTCGAAAGTGTTGACAAAGCCCGTTTGCGAGGTATTGTTACTGTAGAAAAAGATGTCAAAGGAAAAAGTGGTCTCAAAGAAATCAAGATGAATTTCGCCACCGGTCATTACAAACGGGGCACCTCGCCACAAAAACTGGTGAAGTTGCTTAAACCCGGAATGCCGATGATCGTTTTCTATCGCGAACATTACGGCATTGACAGCATGTGCTTTGTCGACGATACATGGTTTCAGATGCGTGCATATCGCGGTAGATATGGTGCTGGCGGTTGGTGGACCTTTACGCACATCGACCCAATGATGTCGCGAACGTTTGCTGGTAAGACAAAGGCGTTTCAGAAGATGGTGCACGATATGTTAGCAGGTAAAATGTGGGTCGCTGCGCCGAAAAACGCCGTAAAAGTCTTAGTGCTAACAGGAAATAGCACATATCCAACATGGAGTCAGACCCCAGTTCATACGAACGTTGCAACGCATGAATATCACACATTACGGTCGGTAAAAAAGGTCGACAAACGCGCGATCGCTTATGAACTCACGAAAGAACATGCCCTCCAGCACTTAGCGGACGCCGATATTCTATGGATCGGATATGAAGAGATTTCGAGTCGTGGACGTTACCTCCTTGCGAGTAAAGTCGAGCAGAAGATTAAGACCTTCGTAAAAGACGGCGGCATCGTTGTTGTTGCCGGACAGGACAGCAATCCTGAAAAACCGTGTGCGACTGGCTGGCTACAAGGCGGTAAGCTAATAGGCGTTGAGAGTCCACCGACCCAGGATTTCGTTGTTACTGAAGACGGACGTTCCCTTTTCGCCACCCCGAATAAGATTGTGTCAGGCAAAATCTTTGCTGATGATGCCTGGATGGATTGGGATCGGCGCGATACCGTTTTTGCCACTACTACCAACAAAAAAGAATTGATCGTTGGTGCCAGACAACACGGCAAGGGTTTATACATTATCACAAGCCTTCGCAACGATAGCGAATATACAACGACGATAAACAAACCGATCATAGAAAATATCATGTATTATGCTGTGAGTCAATTGAGGAAATAGTTACCAGTCACCAGTCACCAGTTACCAGTAGTCGTTCAATGTTGAGTTTATAGGTGCTGGTGTTCGTAGTAGTGCAATTGATTGCCCGTTTTTCTCAGTGTGCGGCGTCTCACTGCGAAACACTCTTAACTGTTAACTATTAACTATTAACTATTAACTATTAAATAAACTTCGTCACAACCAATGTAATGTCATCGTTTTCACTCTCGCCTTGCTGATATGCTTCAAGGTCGCACAGAATCTTCTCCTTAATCTCTGTCGGTGATAAGTGGCGTTTTTCTGAGATCAGGGCTTTGAGCCGCTCCAGTCCATACATTTCAGCATCCGGATTGAACGCCTCCGTGATACCATCTGAATAGAGCACAAGCAGATCACCGGGGGACCACTCGACTTCGGTGCTGTAATACTGCGAATGTTTCTCCAATTCAGCGAACCTTGGGAAACCGACCGGCATAAACGAGGATTCTAACTCAACTGGCTCGCTATTGCTGCCGCGTCTATACAGGAGCATCTGTGGGTGCCCGGCATTCGCGAACTCGAACCGATTATCCGGGTGAATAATGAGATAACAGCAGGTCATGTAGATAAAGGCTTGCGAATCTTCTTCTGCGACGCGGGTAATCGCTTTCATGACTTCCGTCACGGAAGCATCGAAACGGATTTGCGTTTGCAAGCAACTTTTGGTCATCGCTGCCAGCATGGCTGAATGGTAGCCGTGTCCCATAACATCACCGAGGAAAATAGCGACGCGGTTATCAGAAAGGTTAAAATAGTCGTAGTAATCCCCGCCTACAGTATTTGCTGGGCGGCAATATCCGGCGGAAGCGACGCAAGGGTGCGAGATTTCTTGATTCGGGAGAATAGATTTTTGAACTTCAGCGGCGAGCCGCATTGATTCTTCCTGCGCGATTTCCTTACGGATCGCACTCATCTGAATCTCAAGATCATGTCGGATTTTATCGTTGAGAACCCGGAACATACCGCTCCCGATCCGTGGTTCGCGCGCCATTGCGTTGTAAAAATCATGCCGCGTGATCCGAAGGAACTGCGTAGATTTCACCGTTTTAACCGTAGCACTGCGTGGCTTATTATCAATCAGCGCGATTTCACCGAGGCAGTAGCCTTTTTCGCTAAAAAACAAAACCTCTGTTCCTGCCTTGATAATACTGACTTCGCCATCAACCATGAGGTAGAGCGAATCACCTTCGTCACCCTCCTCAAATAGCGTTGCATCCGCAGGATAGGTGACTTCACTCGTAATCTGACAGATCGCTTTTAATTCGGTTACAGGGAGTTCCGAAAAAAGTTCTGTTTGCTGTAAAAACTTTAGTTTATCTGTTTCTGCTAACATTATGAATTCAGCCTTTGACTTTTTGCAGGAAATGTGGTATTTTAATAGTTATCAGTTACCAGTTACGAGTTTCCAGTTAAAGACTTACGCATTTGCTCTTAAAGTCCCCCTGATAAGGGGGATTTAGGGGGTTAAAGATACTAAAATTACTGTTTTTGCGTAAGTCGTACAGTTAAGAGACGGACTTAATGCATTAGCAACCCTTTTAACTGGTAACTGGTTACTGGTTACTGAAAACCAATAACCATTTTGCCACAGAAAAGAGAATTATGTCAATAACTGATTTTTTCCGAGGGAAAGTCCTACTCATCACCGGTGGCACCGCATTTTTGGGGCAACCGTTGATAGCGAAGATTTTAACCGCGATTCCCGATGTCGAAAAGATTTATCTGCTCATCCGAAGCCGTACCGATGCCTCCGGAAAACGCACCTCTGCACAAGAACGGTTAGAAAATGAACTCCTCACCTCGGATGTTTTTGCTACCCTACGCCGCCAGCATGCTGAGAACTTTGATACATGGGCACTGCAAAAGCTGGCTGCTGTTGAAGGCGATCTCACCGACGAACGGCTCGGATTCAGCGATGCCGATTACCAACGGCTCCAAAATGAAGTCCAGGTTTTTATTAACGTCGCAGGACTTGTCGATTTCGATCCGCCTTTTGATGACTCTTTATGGGGCAATGCACTCGCTGCGAAACACGTTGTCAACTTCGCAAAAGGGTGTCGAGATGTCGTGTTCTTGCACGTCTCAACTGCTTATGTCTGCGGCGACAAACCCGGACCTGTGCCTGAAGAACTACCACCCCCGTACGAACAGTATGCAGCGGATTATCGCGAGCAGACAGGGGTCGCGCTTCCAGAGACACTTTCGGAAGAAATTGAAGGCTTATTAACGCTCAGTGGTGTTATTCGCGCCGAAGTGGATTCACCGGAAAACCTTGCGCGCTTCCAGCGAGAAGCAGAGCAGAAAAAAGCGACCCGTAAGGGGATAGATGCGCAAATTGAAGAACTGAAGGCTGAATGGCTCGAAAATCGATTGGTTGAAGCCGGACTCGAGCACGCCCGCTCGCGCGGCTGGAACGATACCTACACCTACATGAAATTCCTCGCTGAACAGATGGTTATGGAATTGCGCGGGGAACTTCCTACCGCTATCGTCCGTCCCTCAATTATTGAAAGCAGCCTTGCTGAACCTGAACCGGGGTGGCTCGGAAAATTTCGGATGTCGGAACCCCTCATCGTCGGGTTCGGAAAAGGACGGCTCCCCGATTTTCCTGCGGATCCAGACATAATTCTTGATATTATCCCTGTTGATTTCGTTGTCAACGCTATGTTGGCAGCCGCTGAAGCGACTGCGAGACGCGGTGGTATTGAGGTATATCACGTTGCGACTGGAACACTGAACCCGCTTTACTTTCGCGGGATCTTTGAGGCGACTTATGAGTACTTCGTCAAATATCCGATGTTGGAAGACGGAAAACCGATCCCGGTGCCAATCTGGCAATATCCAAGTTTAGAGGAATTTCAGCGGAAATTGGATAGCCGCATGCGTCTGGCGAACCTTGCCGTTTATATACTCGGTATCTTCCCGATGCGTGCCGCGAAACGGAAACGCCGACAACTTGTCCTTAAATTGAGTGGGATTAAGGCGCTCCTGCATTATATTAGAATTTACGCACCCTACACGCGAACGAATTTTGAATTTGAGACGCAAAAGATGCAAGGACTTTACAAGGCACTCTCTCCGACGGAGCAGCAACGCTTTAACTTTGATATCTCACAAATCCACTGGAAACGGTATTTCCAAGAGATACATATCCCCGGTATTAAAAAACATGTGCTGAAGCTTGAAGATGGCGCAGCGGATGATTCGGAAGATGATAGGGCACAGACCTCCCCTACACAGCAGGAGCAGGCGGGTTCGCAAGATAAATCGGAGGCGTAGGATATGCGATCTGAACAGATTGCCCCGAAAACGATTGTAGACCTGATTAAGACACAGGCATCGCGAATTCCTGATAAAGTTGCGCTGCAGATGGCGAACGAGGACGGATGGGTACAGTATACTTATGCCGAAACCTATGCCTGTTCACGCCAAGTCGCATGGCAGTTGTGGCAGAGCGGGTTGCGTAAGGACGATCGTGTTGTACTCGCTTCTGAAAACCAACCTGAATGGTGCATCGCCTACCTCGCTGCTGTCCAGATCGGCGCTGTGGTTGTTCCGCTTGACGCGCAAACACCTACCCACGAAATCTTAGCCATCGCTGAGTTCACCGATGCAAAATCAATTTTAGCCTCTGAGAATGTGTTAGAGAAATTTGGGGCAGCCTTATCAGCAGCAAAACCGATGCTACACGACATTAATAAGAATTGTAAGGTCGTCGGAACTGACAGCGAGGCGCGCGCTGAAATTCCAACCGATTTTCCGAATGTGGAGGTCACGCCAGATACCGTTGCGTCAATTATCTTTACCATGGGGACCACCGTAGAGGCAAAAGGGGCGATGCTCACACACGGCGGGTTTGTCTCTAACGTACAAGCGGTGGCAAAAGCCCTGCCCCCGACAGACACAGAATGCATCATGTCAGCGCTGCCACTCTATCATGCTTTGAGTTTTTCATGTAGCCTATTGATGGCTATCTATAGCGGCACTACGGCTACCTATGTAAACGCGCTCCGTCCGACAACGCTTTTGAGGACGATGCGTGAGGCGAAGACGACGGCTTTTATTGGCGTGCCACGCCTATTTCAAATGCTCCAAGGTACAATTGAGAGGCAGGCCGCGCACGCTGACACGCCGGGCGAGACATTGGCGGAAAAAGCACGCGCTGTCATGGGCGGGGAAATCCGCGTCCTTGTCAGTGGCGGCGCTTCGCTCTCCGATGCCATCTACGACGGTTTTCAGAAGTTTGGTATGACCATCTACCAAGGCTACGGTATGACTGAGACCGCACCTGTGCTCAGTGTCAACCCGTATCTAAAGAGCAAACAGGGATCGGTCGGACCCGCAGTGGAAGGCGTAGAAATTCAAATTGAAAATCCTGGGAGTGATGGTATTGGTGAAGTCATCGCAAAGGGACCGAGTACCATGAAAGGGTATTATCAGAATCCCGATGCAACAGAAAAGGCGATCCGCAATGGCTGGCTCTACACCGGTGATCTCGGTTATATGGACGAAGATGGCTACCTGTATCTTACGGGGCACTGTAAAGACATCATTGTGCCTGCCTCTGGCAAGAATGTCTACCCTGTTGAATTGGAGGCACTCTATCGGGAGAGTCCTGCTATCTCTGAAATATGTGTTGTCGGTATCCCTTACGAAGATGGTTCGGATACAACGATTCACGCTGTAATTGTTCCAAAAACGCCTGACGAGACGACAAAAGCAGCGATTCAGCAACACCTTCAGACGCGGGTAAAAGAATTACCGAGTTACCAACAATTTCACAAATTCCATCTCTGGGACGACGGGCTACCGAAGACTGAAGACGGTCGTATAGATCGGGAACGTCTCAGGCAGCGTTTGGCAGCCCATATTAAGGAAACAGAGGCACCTCACACAGCCGAAGCAGCCGAAGCACGCGCCGCGTCAAGGACAGATATTCCCGAAGAGATCCTATCTACCTTTGCAAGGTTGGCGCGCATGCCCGCGCACCAGATTCGCCCGGAAAGTCGGCTGGATACTGACTTGGGGCTTGACTCTCTCACACGGCTTGATCTGTTGTTGGTCCTTGAAAAGCGACTCGGTGAAACAATTCCTGACGCACTGCTTGCTAACTTAGAGACAGTCGGCGACGTTGTTAAGTTGACTGAGACATTCCAGGCAGATACGACACACGCTGCGCGTGGGTTTAGCAAAAAGGAAAATCTGGAGTTTGCACAGGTGCCGCGGTGGTATGCACGCGCTTTCCGCGCGGTGGTTACGGGTATCTACAGACGTTATTTTTCGTTAGAATGTCAAGGGCTTGAGCATATCCCACACGGGAAACCTTATATTATCATGCCGAATCACGCAAGCCATCTTGATACGTTGACCGTGATTACTGCGCTCGGAACGAAGGCATACCGACTCTGGACACTCGCTGCACGGGATTACTGGTTCGCTACACCGCTTCAAGGCTGGTTCGCTCGGACATGTCTCAACGCGCTCCCCATAGAGCGGGAAGGCAATTTTACCGAGTTCCTGCAGGACTTAAGAGCCGCAAACGAAGTGATGGCACAGCATAATGGGTTGCTGATCTTCCCTGAAGGCACACGTTCGCTTGATGGCAATCTTCAACCCTTCAAACCGGGCGTGTTGAGTTTGCTTATCTACGGTCCCAACGTTCCAGTTATACCGGCTTATATTGAAGGCACATATCACGCCTTGCCGAAAGGTCAAAACTTGCCGAAGAGACATCCGGTGCGTATCGTTTTTGGTGAACCGATTATCTTTCCACCAGCGAGTTGGGGCAACCCAGATGAAACACCGATGGATCCGGACAGATACCAAGAGTTTTTGGAATTGGCACAGAGCCGCGTTGCTGCGCTTGGAGCAATGCTGAAACAACAGAAAGACGCTTAGAGAGGATTGTTATTTTGGCTCCACCCTCGAAAAAGATAGCAGCGTTTTTTGATGTAGATGGCACCTTGTTGAAGTCCACGATTGTGCATTGCTATTTGTGGCTGCGGTCTGCACGCGATCCTTTTCTTTTAAAACAGTTGCGGGTACTCGGATTTCTTCCGAAAATTGGTTACTATCTGATTCTGGACGGTATCAGTCGAACGCGTTTTAATCAGGTGTTTTATCGTAATTATCGTGGGAAAAATGCTGCCGAGATTAAAGCGGTATCAACAGAAATGTTTGAGACCTACCTTCGTCCGAGAATCTTCGCCGAAGCGGTATCAGAAATCCAGCAACACAAGCAACAAGACACGACGGTGGTTCTCGTGACCGGATCGCTCGATTTTATTGTGCAACCGATTGCCGATTACTTTAACGTTGACGCTGTATTGGCACCCCAACTTCAAGAACAGGATGGATTGTTCACAGGCGAACTCACAACTGCCCCGCTTATCGCGGAAGCCAAAGCGACAGCGATACGAAACTTCGCTGATCAACACGAGATTTCACTCGAAGAAAGTTATGCTTACGGCGATAGTCGATCAGATCTACCGATGTTGGAATGTGTCGGGAATCCGGTCGCCGTAAATCCCGGAAAAGCACTTCGTGAAAAAGCACTGAAATCCGGCTGGGAAATGCACGAGTGGCTATAAGCAGTCGGCTATCTCAAAGTCCCCCTGATAAGGGGGATTTAGGGGGTTAGGGATTTAGGCTCAAAGTCCCCCTGATAAGGGGGATTTAGGGGGTTAGGGATTTAGGCTCAAAGACCCCCAGATAAGGGGGATATAGGGGGTTAAAGATACTCTCAATGTCACACTGATAAGGTGCAT
>JAJEDN010000130.1 GCA_022821495.1 Candidatus Poribacteria bacterium | reverse complement strand
AGGATACTGGGTTATAACCCCCTAACTCCCCCTTATCCGGGGGACATTGACGGTTCAGTTTCAACCCCCTAACTCACACTTATCAGGGGGACTTTGAAGGTTCAGTTTCAACCCCCTAAATCCCCCTTATCAGGGGGACTTTGAAGGCTTCGTCATGGGAAGAGTTATTGGTAAATGTCTACTTTTTTTAAATAATGCAACCTTTTGAAATGTAAGTTACGTCACTTCAATCAGTGGATGTTAGATTTTGGGTGAGTTGTTATTCACACACTGGACGTCACTTTCACTTTGGAAGGAGAAAACCGTGCGCTTTTTCATGATTAACCTGATTCTTGTCTTTTTGTTGTTCTTCGGAATTGGTTATCTTGCTTTCGGCTAAACGCCTGAAAAATTAAGGACGCAGATACTTGAACGGCGAGCGGCATAAGCTAATACTGACGGATGTTTAACCCAGCCGGAGATGAATTTTTTATTTTTTCAGAAATAATGCAACCTTTTTGCACCTAAGTTACGTCCCTTAAATCAACAGACGTAATAATTTGGGAGGCGGCGTGCAATGCAACAGACAACGCAACAGAGCGATGCGCAACTCATTCAGCGAATATTACAAGGCGACCAGGAGGCGTTCAGCCCCTTGATAAAGAAATATCAGAAAGGGGTTCACGCGCTGGCGTGGCGGAAAATCGGTGATTTTCACATCGCACAAGAAATTACGCAAGACTCGTTTCTCAAGGCGTATGAGAAACTCCGTACCTTGAAAGACCCTAACGCGTTTGCCGGATGGCTTTACGTGATTGTAGCCAACTTATGCCTTGATTGGCTCCGAAAGAACCGTATCCCCATGGAATCCCTTGATACTGCCGATTCAAGCGAGGTGGACAAAGTGTCATATTCTCAATATGTATCAGAAAAACAGGAAGAAGATGCCGACGAAACGCGCCGCGAAGTTGTCAAGGAACTGCTGAAAAAGTTACCGGAAAGTGAGCGGACAGTGATGACGCTGCATTACCTCGGCGAGATGACCATCAAAGCCATCAGTGAGTTTCTCGGTGTCTCCCAGAATACCGTCAAAAGCCGTCTCAGCCGTGCACGCAACCGTTTACGGAAAGAGGAAGATGTTGTAATTCAGCAGAACCTCGGCAGCTTCCAACTCCCGGATAACTTAGCGGAGAACATTATGCAGGAGGTTTCACGTATCGCACCTGTTCCGCCTGCGGTGAGTAAACCGGTAGCCCCTTTAGCAATTTCTGCTGCCTGTGCTGTCTTGATTTTCCTAATGATCGGGGTTGGCACACCGTATCTCTCCCGTTTTCAGAAATCGTACAACCTGGATGCTACATCGGAACCGACGGTTGAACTGATTGATGCGGTTTTTGTTGTGGATTCTCCGGCGAAGCCTGCGGTCCGAAGTCAGCCAGGGCGTTCATATACTCCGGGTAAGCGTCCCGGTGCCGGTCAGAAATCCGAAGAATCGCTTTTTGATACACTGCCAGTCGATACTGCGGAAACTTCAACGCCGAAGCCGCAGTGGGACCAAACGAAGGGGCCCGAAGGCGGGGTCGTCAACAGCCTCTTCATGGCATCTAACGGCGACGTTTATGCCAGATCAGATGCGGATCTCTATAGGTTAACAGACGATAGAAATACGTGGATACCCGCCAATACTGACGTGTCTCTTAAGGGTGCCTCGCAAATGGCAGAACATGAGGAGACCCTCTATATCGTTTCTGACACGGAAACGCTTGTTTCGGTAGATAGAGGTGAAACGTGGAATGCACAGGGCGCGCGTCCAGAAGGTGCGTTGATTGACACTGTCATAACAGATGAGGCACTTTATTTGGGACTTGCTGACGGCGTATTCCGTTCTGTGGATGCCGGTAAATCGTGGACATCTCTTAACGATGGAAACTTGGCGGACAGGACAATTCGGGCAATCGCCGCTATTGAAAACACTGTTTTTGTAGGTACAGATAAAGGTCTCTATCGCCACAGTTCGGAAGGCTGGACGCAATTACGGGTAGGTGAAACCGAAAATATCCGCGCATTGGCGAGTGCTGAGCACCGACTCTACGTTGCCGTCGGAAATGATGTTAAGTATAAGACGTTTGGAATGACCATTTCAATTTTATCGGCATCTAAGACCTCTCTGTCGCTTTACCGATCAACAGACCTCGGAGATTCGTGGCAGGCAATGGATTTCGTAGAAGTGGATCCCGAGGAAAATTCCGAGAAAAACGGTTGGTTTAGTTTTTCGCATGAAGTTAACAAACCCGAAACGGTAGCCGACGCAGAAGTGGAAAAGACTTCCCGCCTTAAAATGGTAGCAGCGCAAGAGAAGCTTTTAGTCTTAGATGACGGGAAGAGCTATTACTCCAGTGATGCCGGGGAGACATGGGTGTCTTTAGATATAGACACCCTAAATATGGCAGACACTTTCGCCGTTGTCATGTCGGGTGCGGATACTTTCTACACAAGCGGACGATTCGGGATTCAGCGCACGACCGATGCAGGCAAAACATGGCATCCGTTTAATACAGGATTGGTGCGGTCGAGTGTGAGCAATTTGGTACATGCCAATCATGCGCTCTACGCAACAAAATGGAAAGAACTCGTTGTCTCGTATGATAGGGGTGAGTCGTGGGCACCTGTGCGCCATCGCCCTGACACTCTCACGAGTCTGATGAAATTTAACGATGTGCTTTATGTCAAAGGGGTCACAGTGGCATCGCCTCAACTTTTCCGTGTATCTGCCGAGGATAACGGGTTAACGCCTATCCCCGAAATGCCAAATTTAGTGATGTCAGACGTTGAAACACTCATCCGTGAAAAATTTGAAAACATCTTTGGGGAACGCGTTCAAGATGAACTTGAGAAAAATGCTGAGGAAGGTACGGAATTCACACTTGAAAATTTCGATCTGGATAAGCTCAGCACTGTTGGTAGTGAGACCATAGAAAAAGGTGTGGTTGAACTCATTCTGGCATATTTCGGGAGTTTCGCTGTCAGCGGTAGCACTTACTATATGGAATATAACCAGAAACTCTTCAGGTGGAAGCCCGGGATGACAGAATGGTTTGATACCGGCTTAGCAGATGCGGGTGAATCTATTCATTCTATTGCGGGTCTTGGTGAACAGGGTACCATGGATTTCAAAATCGCAGTCTCAGGTAAGATTGTTTACGTTGGCAAACGGGACGGACACCTGTTTCAATCGTTTGATGAAGGCGATACTTGGAGCGATGTCACTGCGAATCTTCCGTTTGCTGTTACACAATTCGAGGCTATCGCCTTCGCCGGACCCACGCTTTACGCGGCAACCGATAAAGGTGTTACGTATTCAAGCGATGGCGTTCATTGGCACACGGCGACTGATCCAGAAGGCGCGTCGCTTGTGATAAAAAAAATGGCAGTTGATGGCACGACAGTATACGGCGCGACTGAGCAACAGATATATCAATTGAAAGAGCATTCAAACAGATGGGAACCCGTCACACCGGAAGTTCCGAGCAAGATTAACTCGTTTACTGTTGATGAAAATACACTTTATGTTGGGACGCCTGGGCACGGCGTGCTACGTTTCACGATTAATTAGTCAGGACTTACACCCTGCAGGCGGGGTTTCAAACCCCGCCTGCAAAGGGCAACAACCAATAACCACTAAAAAGGAGATTTAAAAATGTTAAAAATGATTGGACGCTTAAAAACACATTATCTCAGGTTACACCTACAAGGCAAAACGATAACACTTTTGTTCGCAACAGTATTGATGGCGCTGTGCCTACAACTGACGCTTCATGCGGGGACCTCTCAGTTGCTCTTTGATATGGACGGGATTAGGGATCCGGGCAGTTTGGCGGTGAAATTCCAAGACACGCGTGCACCAGTGTCCCAATTGATTGCCTCACAATTGTCCGAAGATACACAGCGGGTGTTAGTTGGCTACGATGGCATCAGCGATCCGTCTCTGAAGCTGCAAGAGGCACTTCTGGCAGATCTGAATCGGCTGCTTCAGGCGGGACCTCTCTATGATGCGCAAGTGTTCGCTGATATTGAACTCAGTGAAGAAACGCAAGTACTCCTTGCCCAAAATCCGAAAAGTGGAGACGCATTGGTTCGCCTAAATCGTTCGCTCTTAGCGGATGTGTATCCACACGAACTCGCCTCGCTTTCGGCAGGAAAAAGGGTTGCGGACAAAGGGTTTGAGACGTGCCGAGAAAATTTGAGGCAGATAAAACTGGCACGTGAGAACTATCGCGCTTCCAATGCAGATAGAGAACCGCAATGGCTTTCTGAACTCTCTCCAGAATATCTGGATAAGAAGGCGCTGCTTTGCCCAGCAGACACAACAGCGGGTGTACCTGGTGTCTTAACTGAAGGCGCATCGGATCCGACGCTACCGTGTAGTTATGTCTATGAGATGTGTCCCTCTAAAAAAGCGGATCAGGAAATTCTGTGGATGCAGGAAGGTGATATGACGCCCATCGTTCGGTGTGAACAGCATCGCCTCAACTTAAGTATTGCTGGGAAAATTTATCGAAACGGACCGGAAAGAACTATCTATAATAGCAACAAGACGGGGTTTTCATTGCTGGATGATTTTATGAAAGGTCTACGCGTCCAACACGGAGAGGCGTTTCTCAAAACACAAAATAGCAGACAAAAACTGAAGCAGGCTACTGAAAAACTAATCATCAAACAGTTGGTGCCTGCAATGTTGAATGTCTTTGAGAAGGAGATTTACACGCAATTTGAGGCGCAGCTGGGGAAAAATATTCTTCAGACAGAAATGGGTATGGATATACTCAAACAAGTAATCGTGCAGGCAAGAGATCAAATTAAGGAAGAATTACAGTCGCAACTTAAAGCGCGCCTCGGCGCAGAATTTCTTGAGACAGAAGAAGGACAAGACATCCTTAAACAATTATCGACCCTGTTCCCGGAGGAATCGGGGCCGTCAGGAAACGGTAAAATAAAGGTCGATTTTAGGAAACAATAGTCTCGATCTCGGCTCGGTAGGTGCGGTTTTTTGCGGCACACACGCCCAAATGCGACCTGCATTGCAACCGCACCATAACCGTCAATTAAAATACAAAGGAAAAATTACCATGTTAATGACATTGATTCAAAAAGAAATTATGCATCATATTTTGAGTGTTCGGTTTGTCGCGCTCCTGCTGATGTGTGTTTTGCTCATCCCGCTGACCCTTGCTATTAACTATCGTAGGTATAACCAGAACCTCGTTGACTATCAGGAGTCGGTGAATCGCGCACAAGCAGAAGCGAAGGAGAATCCGCCGACTGGGCAGGACCCAAACACGGAAGTCTCTAAGCTTTTCCTCAAGCCTACGCCGCTGAGCGTCTTCGTAAACGGTTTAGAGGAGGCACTGCCGACCTATCTTGGGATGACGCGTAATGGGGTTCGGCAGAGTTCAACGGGACTTGTGCAGGCATCCGTCGCTTATGCACTCGGAAACCTTGATTTTCTGTTTATTGTGGGGACAGTTTTCAGCCTGCTGGCACTGCTGTTCACATTCGATGCTGTTGCTGGCGAGCGGGAGGCGGGCACGCTTCGGATAAATCTGTCAAATTCGCTGCCGCGAGATGTGTTTTTGTGGAGTAAGTTGATCGGTGGCTACATTGTGTTCGTTATTCCGTTTCTGGTATCTTTCCTCTTCGGGCTGCTTCTGATCGTATGGCAGGGATTTCCTTTAGGTGAGCTCGAGGTGGCACTGCCAGTACTCAGCCTCACGCTGATCTCGTTGCTGTATATTGCGGTGTTTTTTGCGATAGGTGTGTTCATTTCAACGTATCTTGACAACGCGAAGACCGCGCTGATTGTCGCTTTTACGTTTTGGGTGCTTGCAGTGCTGGTTGCACCCCGAGGGGCGTTTGTGGTGGCTAAACTCGTCGCGCCGACCCGAACACAGCAGGCGGTTTATATGGAAAAAAATGCAGTTCGCAATAACCTAAATAAAGATAAAGAAGAGAAGGTCTGGGAAAAAATGACTGAAACCATAGCTAAACCCACGGAGAATGGGGAGGGGGTTCAGTTTTCGCTAGACCTAAGCAATCCAGCAACGCAAAAAAGGATGGATGATATTAAAGGCCCAATTGAAGAGGAATTTCGACAGGCGTTCCAGAATCAAACGGACAAGATTGACAGAGACTATCAGCGCGAGAAGGATCGTCAAGAACAGATTGGCGAGATGATCTCTCGGATCGCCCCAACGTCCTCTCTAACCTATTCTGCGATGAATTTGACGCAAACGGGTAAGTTGAAAAGAGAAGTCTACTTTCAAACCGGCGAAAGATACTACAACCAACTTGATGACGAATATTTCAGCGGGATTTCAGACGATGTGCTATCACAGATAATGCAATTGGGGGCTCGGATGGGCGATCAGATGAATGGTGACTCTGAATCCGAAACGGAGCAAATTCCGCCGCCGCCAACGCTGACAGAACCTTCGTTATCAGAAACGTTGCGTCAATCTATGGTGGATGTGTGCCTACTCGGTTTTTTTGCTGTAGCGTTTACGACGCTGGCGTTTCTGAAATTCTTCCGCTCCGATATTTAAAGCGGTCATTGCCATATAAACAAACACAATTAACTGAGGGTGTTTCATAAATAATAGCGCGAACTAACCCCCTTATCAGGGGGGAACTTGGAGCGCTGTTTATGTATAGATATTTTTAGAATTCACTATGATCGGTAGGCGAGGTTTTCTGGGGATCCCCCAAGCAAAACACCTCGCCTTTTCTCTGTTACTGATGTCTACTGATGTCTGATTTTTTCCGCTTGCTTCTGTTTATAATATATCTACAATTGTAATAAAAAAAATAATGCAACCTTTCAATATTGAGAATTCGTCACTTTAATTAAAAGATGGAGATGGACGCTTCGGGGGGCTTGTCATGGAACAGAGGGATGCCGAACTCATTCAACGGATATTACAGGGCGACCAAGACGCGTTTACGCCGTTGGTCAACAAATACCAGAAGGGGGTTCACGCGCTTGTATGGCGGAAAATCGGTGATTTTCACACCGCACAAGAGATTACGCAGGACGCGTTTCTTAAGGCATATCAGAAACTCGGTACCTTGAAAAGTTACGAGTTGTTTGGTGGCTGGCTTTATGTGATCGCGTCAAACTTGTGTCTCGACTGGCTCCGAAAGAATCCACCGCCGGAACAATCTTTGGAAGTTACCGATGCAAGTGAGGTGAATCAAGTGTCATATTCTCGGTACATAACAGGGCAACAGGCGGCGGAAGCGGATGAGGCACGGCGTGAAGTTGTCAAGAAACTGCTCCAAAAACTGCCAGAGAGCGAACGCACAGTGATGACACTGCATTATCTCGGAGAGATGACGATCAAGACCATCAGTGAGTTCCTCGGTGTGTCCCCGAATACTGTGAAGAGTCGCCTCAGTCGCGCTCGCAACCGTTTAAGGAAGGAAGAGGACATGATTCAACAAAATCTCGGCAGTTTCCAACTGCCTACGAACTTAACAGAGACCATCATGCGCGAGGTTTCGCGCCTCGTTCCCGCTGGACCTGCCGCGAATAAACCTGTATTGCCGTGGGCACTCTCTGCAGCCTCCGCTGTTTTGATTTTTCTACTGATAGGTGTTGGTACCCAATACCTATCGCGTTTTCAGAAACCTTATAGTTTAAACGCTACATCGGAACCGACGGTTGAGATTATTGAAGCACTTTTTGTTTACGATTCTCCAGCGAAACCTGCAGTGCGGAATCAGGCAGGAAGTTTCACTACCCCGGGAAAAAGTCCAGGGACAGGTCAGCAGCCGGACGCTCGACTTTTCGCAGCGGCAGCGGTTGACGCAGCAGAGGAATTGACCCCGACACCGCAGTGGACGCGAACCAAAGGACCGGAAGGTGGTGTTGTCAACAACCTCTTCACAACAGATGCCGGCGATATTTACGCAGGGACACCCTCCAGCCTCTATAAACTCACAGCGGATTTGCGGGCATGGAAACACGTCAACACGTGGAGTGCAAGTTCGCTCAGTTTCCAAGATTGGCTTGCTGGCGGGATACAGTTGACGGAACACGGGGATAGGCTTTATCTCGCTACGGATACCGAAGTATTGGCTTCCGAGGATACTGGGGAGACCTGGCATTCGCTCGGTGCGCATCCAAAAGGGGCGCCCAGAGGTTTCGCTGTAACCGATGCTGGTTTTTATATTGCGTTTATCCAAGATATTTTCTTCTCCGAAGATGGTAAGACATCGTGGGTGTCGTTGAAAGATGATTTGGCGTTCGAGAAGATTCGGGCACTTGTTGCTGTTGGAAACGCTGTGTTTGTTGGCACGGATACCGGACTCTATCGCCGCAATGCTGAGACTTGGGAACAGTTGTCCGTGGGGCCGGCAGATAAACAGGAGCAAAAACTGACGATCCATGCCTTGGCGGCTTCCGAACATCGTCTGTATGTCGCCGCGGGGTGGGAGTTTACAAATCAGGTCGGTGAGCAATTCAAAGCGGTCTTGACAGGCGATAACTGGTGGTCGCTTTATCGCTCAACGGATTTAGGCGATACATGGTATGACATTAATCCAAAAAAGAAAACGGAAAATGAGAGAGAACCGAAGGGGCGGGTCTCGTTTCAATTACCGTTGAAGGCTGCCAATTCCAAACCTGTGGATTTTACCTACTCAAATTTCAAAATAATCACGAATAGATCAACAGTCATGGTAGCGGATCCAGAGGAGCTGTTCTATTCAGTGAATGCCGGCGAGACGTGGACATCCTTAGAATTAAAAAAGGTTCAGTCTACTACGGATAATATCGCGCCGCCTATTATCATGTTGGATGCCAATAACTTCTACATCGGTACACAGTCTGGTGTCTTGCGCACTGCTGATGCAGGCAAATCGTGGGATCCATTGAATACAGGACTCACTGGTAGCACTGTTACAGGGTTATTCGCTATTAATGGAAAACTTTACGCCATGGGGATGCTGACCGGGTTTGTTACCTCAATTGACAGGGGCGAATCGTGGGTGCCCTTCAACCCTACCGGCGATGCGCCGCCTATGTCAGGTATGATGATGCCACCGGTTATAGAGACATTCAACGGGACGCTTTATGTTAAAACGATGCCGGTTACGATGATCCCTCAGATTCTACGCATTTCCCCAGCGAATAACAAGGTCATTACTATTCCGGGGATTCCTATGATTTTTGAAAAACTTATGCCAGAAAAAGCCAAGCCGTTGAACAATGATCTGACAGACCAGTTAGAACGAAAAAGCGGTAAAGTTGTGCTTGATGCCCTCAAAGATGCAGCGAAGCAAGACCTTGAAAGCGGTAAAGCCCCGAATGTTGAGGATCTCGATTTTGAACAGATCGATGAAGGCATGAATAAAGCGTTCGCGGAAGCCGCTATATCTGCTATAGCTCCCGTTCTCGGAAATTTTGCTGTTAGCGGTGAGACGTACTACATCGAATACAAACAAAAACTCTTCAGGTGGAAGCCCGGTATGACAGAATGGCACAACACCGGGTTGGTAGATACAGCTGAAAATGTTTTTGCAAGCCTAATGTCGAAGCCTTTCGATTATTCTGCTGGTTTTTCGACTATTGGCAATATTTTTGGTGAAATGGGTTTCAAGATTGCTGTGTCAGGTCGCACGGTCTATGTCGGGAAACGGGATGGACACCTCGCGCAGTCGTTTGATGAAGGTGATACCTGGAACGATGTTACTTCAGAGCTTCCGTTCTCTTTTTCAGCATTCAACGCTCTCACCTTCGCAGGATCAACAGTTTATGTGGCGACTGACGGAGGGGTTGCCTATTCAAACGATGGTACTCGCTGGCAGGCAGCAACCGATGCTGAAGGTGAGACACTTGTTATGAAGAAACTTGCGGTAGATGGAACGACAGTATATGGTACAACTGGACGATACGTGTATCAGTTGAAAGAAAAATCAGACGTGTGGAAACAGGTGACACCTGAAATCCCGGATGCTGTGCTTTCGTTTGCTGTTGATGGGAACGTGCTTTATGTCGGGACTTCCAGCAGTGGTGTGCTACGTTTTACGCTTGAGGAATAGTTGAATAAATTGTGTTACGTTTAGATTTTAAGATATGGAGGAGATTACAATGCGTCAGTTGAAATGGGTATTTATCAGTCTTTTGATCTTGTTCGTTGTGTCGTCTGTTCTTTGGATGGGTTGTACGCCCCAAGTTATGGGCAAAACGGGGTTCGATGTTGAGTTATCGGTTACAGGCATGACACGAGTCACCTCTGTATTTGGTGTTATGCGGTCGTTGACGAAAGCCGATGCATTGGTTATTGATGATGCAGTCTATAAAGTAACGCGGCTTGAGGCACCCCTTAACGGGTGGCATCTGGATCCTGATGAACCGCAACGCTTTACTGTTGAAGTGTGGGCACTTCGTGGATCAGACCCCGCACCGGGGGCTAATGAGGGAATCTCTGAGCGTGTGAAAGCAGCGTTAATTAAGACTGTTGAAGACTTAGGTTTCCACGCGAGTGTGGAAAGTATAGAACCGCGTAAAGCCGCTCATAAGGTTGTTATGAATTAAAAATTTGCTATGATGCATAGTGGTCGTTGTCAACGTAATTAAATTATCGTAGGCGCGCTTTCCGAGCGCGCCTTTTTTATTGTCATAAACGCTTTTTCTAACCGCATCGTTAAATAATGCAACTTTTCGATACTTCAAATCAGTCACTTAAAGTTAAAAGGTAGCTCAATTTCGGAGGGATGCTTAAGATGACCCAGAACGACGTTGAACTCATTCAAAGAATATTACAAGGCGACCAGGACGCGTTCGCGGTTTTGGTCAACAAATATCAGAAAGGGATTCACGCGCTGGCGTGGCGGAAAATCGGTGATTTTCACATCGCACAAGAGATTACACAAGATACATTTCTTAAGGCGTACCAGAATCTTGGAGACTTGAAAAGCTACAATTCGTTTGGTGGCTGGCTCTATGTGATTGCGGCACGTTTGTGTTATGACTGGCGGCAGAAGAACGCTATGCCGATGGAATCTATGGATAATATTGATGCAAGTGAGGTGGATCACGTGTCATATTCTCGATATGTAGCAGATAAACAGGCGACAGAAGCCGATGAGACACGCCGCGAAGTCGTCAAGAAGCTGCTTCAAAAGTTACCGGAAAGTGAACGGACGGTGATAACACTTTTTTATCTCGGTGAGATGACAATCAACGCTATCAGTGAGTTTTTGGGGGTGTCTCCGAACACTATCAAGAGTCGTCTCAGCCGCGCCCGCAATCGTTTAAAGAAGGAGGAAGACATGATTCAACAAAACCTTGGCAGTTTTCAACTGCCTGCGAACTTAACAGAGACCATCATGCGCGAGGTCTCGCGTCTCGTTCCGGCTGCGCCTGCTCCGAATAAACCTGTATTGCCGTGGGCACTCTCCGCGGCATCTGCTGTTTTGATTTTTCTACTGATGGGGGTTGGCACCCAATACCTTTCCCGTTTCCAGAAGCCGTATAGTCTAAACGCCACCTCGGAACCGACAGTTGAGATTATTGATGCAGTTTTTGTTTATGATTCTCCAGCGAAACCCGCCGTGCGGAATCAGGTAGGCAGTTCTGCTACGCCGGGTAAAAGTCCGGGGGCAGGTCAGCGACCTGATGCTCAACGCTTCGCTGCGGCGGCGGTTGATGAAGTGAAAGTTTCAACCCCGCAACAGCAGTGGACGCAAACAAAAGGTCCGGAAGGGGGTATGGCTACGAGTTTCTTCACGACGCATTCTGGTGAGGTTTACGCGGGGACATCAACGAACCTTTACAAACTCGGTGATGATGGAGGGACATGGCGACGCGTCAACGCCGGAAGCATCGGTTCACTGAGCCTCCAAGATTGGATAGGGGGCGCGGTACAGATGGCAGAACACGGTGATAGGCTCTATCTCGCCACCGATACAGAAGTATTGGCATCCGAAGATAACGGGGAGACGTGGCATGCGTTGGGTACGCATCCAGAAGGCATTTCCAGAGGCTTTGTAGTGACCGACGCAGGATTTTACCTCGCGCTTACGAATGGCGTTTACTACTCGAAAGATGGTAGACCCGCATGGGTAGCACTGAGAGATGGTATGCGGCTGAAGAAGATCCATGCCCTCGTTGCCGTTGAAAACAGTGTGTTTGCTGGGACCAATAGCGGACTCTATCGGCTTAACGCTCAATCTTGGGAATTGTTGTCAGTGGGTCCGAGGGATAAACACGGTGAAAAACCGGTGATCCACGCTTTGGCTGCTTCCGAACATCGCCTCTATGTTGCAGCAGGCGGAGAGTTTAAAAGGGGATTCGGCGCGCTATTCAGCTCCAGAAAAACAGACGATGATTGGTGGTCACTTTATCGCTCAACAGATCAGGGTGCGTCTTGGTATCCTATAGATCCATGGGAAAGGCAGGAACGTGAGACGGGTAGACAGCGGAAGGGTCGTCAATTTTCCAATATGCCTCCACCGGGGACAGATGACCTTCCGACCGTCAAGATATTCGCGACAGGCGCAGGGGTTATGGTGACGGATGCAAATGGCGAGTTTTTCTATTCCACAAATACAGGAGAGACATGGACTCCCTTAAAGGGTGCGTCAGGTTCTGGCGTCGCTGCGCCGCTACTGATCGCCGATACAAACATTTTCTACAAAGGCGGAGCATCCAAAATTCTGCGCACAACCGATGGCGGTGAATCTTGGCATCCGTTTAACACCGGGTTCGTTAACACACCTGTTACAACTCTAATTGCTGTTAAAGGTAGACTCTATGCAAATGATCCAGCGAATGGATTTGTCACTTCAACGGACGGTGGCGAATCGTGGACGCCGCTTAGATATATGGACCAAGGAGTCTTGATCGCAGCGTTTGACGATAGCGTGTATGTGAAGAAAGGGAATGCTATGAATTCACGTTCACCGCTGCTTCGTCTATCCACTGAAGACAACAGTTTGAAGTTTACCTCTGGCATGCCTGGTTTTGAGGGAGGCAATTCAGGTAACACGGGACAGATGTCGATAGACGTGCCTGAAGAAATAATGACCAAGGTCGTGCAGGAAATCTTGCAGGAAGCGTTTCCAGATAAGGATAAGCCAAATCTTGAGGATCTTGATCCTGAACAGGTAGAGATGCTCAAGGGGATCGGTTCTGACCAGATAACTGAGAAACTCAAGGAGCACGTTGATTTTGAGCAGCTAACAAATGAAGCACTCAATAAGGCACTTCAGGAACAACCTACAGCTGATATGATGTCGTTTTATGGTAGTTTTGCTGTCAGTGGCGAGACGTACTACGTCGAGTATGGGCAGAAGCTTTTCAGATGGGAACCCGGCATGACGGAATGGTACGACACTGGGTTAACAGATGAAACTGAACTTGCTTTTCCTTTTGATTATTCTGCCGAGGCTTCTACGTCTATGAATGTCCGTGATTCTATAGGTTTCAAGATTGCTGTGTCAGGTAGCACGGTCTATGTCGGGAAACGGGATGGACATCTCTCACAATCGTTTGATGCGGGAGAGACTTGGAACGATGTCACTGCAGAGCTTCCGTTTGCTGTTACGGCGTTCAAGGCAATCGCCTTTGCAGGCTCAACGGTTTATGTAGCGACCGACAACGGTGTTGCCTATTCAAGCGATGGCACCGATTGGCACCCAGTAACTGATGCTGAAGGTGAAACACTTGTCATGCAGAGGTTTGCGGTAGAGAGAACGACAATATATGGCACAACTGGACACCACGTGTATGCGTTAAAAGAAGGTTCAAATACGTGGGAACAGGTGACACCTGAAATTCCGGATGCTGTGCTTTCGTTTGCTGTTGATGGCAACGTGCTTTATGTCGGGACTGCCAATAGCGGCGTGCTGCGTTTTACGCTTGATGAGTAGAGGGATAAATTGTTCAATTACTGGACGAACCAGTATTGGCGGGGTTTGAAACCTCGCCAATACCTAACACCTGCCTATATTATGAATCTTCCTGCTATATCCCGCGCGTTTAATGTCAACACGATTCACCTAAATCCGTTATAATTTATTGGAGGTCGGAAATCGGGGTATTTTTGCTGGGGTTTCTGCCTTCTAACTAATAGTAGACGCACAGGAAGGCGCGCTTTGAAAGAATGTTGGGGACAATTTTCTTTTTTGAACGGTCTTTGAAAAATTGTTGTCTAACTAATAATACGACAATTCCCCACATAACTATGGTAAGTTGCTCGATTAGCGATCTATCGTTGATCAACGCGCGACCAAAACGAACCTACCGACAGATGTCCATATCTGTTTATATTCACTCAGGACTTACGCCCCCCATTGCAGGCGGGGTTTCAAACCCTGCAGAAATACCCAAGCAAAAACCCTGCAGTGCGTTGGACGTTCGTTATCATGGAAAAATGCGTAAGTTCTGTTCACTATCGTTTATAGGATGTGAAAGATGAAAAGGCAAAAATACACAAATCGTGCTTTACTATTATCACTCAGTCTACATGTTATTTTGATGTTTGTTTTCTCAGTGTCTCTCATCAATCATTTTGATGCAGAGGACGAGAGCATCTCTGCGGAGATATTGGTGGCGCGCCCTGAAAATGAGGTCAGGCAGCGGGTTTTGACCCGGCGTGCGCGTCTAAGACCACGCATGGCATACGCTGAGGCATCAGAGGTTCCGCCCGCTTCACCGATTTATGAAACACAGGTCAATGTGCCTAAAGCGTTGGTTCGTGCCGATGTGATCCCCGATGCCGTTACGGACACCGATATATCGGAAATAGATGAACTCAGCCCTGTTTCCAATATCAGTATTGGCGAAGATATGACAGCCAAAATACTTAATGAGGTAGACCCACGGCTTTTCGATGGCTATGCCCAACATAAAATCGGAAACACAGAAAAAGCCCTTAATGGTGCAGACACGGGACTTGGGCTTTTTGACATAGCAGTGATGCCGGAGCGGGGTTTAATTGCAGAGGTGTTTGTCCCGGGTACCCCTATCCACCGAATGCCCAATTTTGAGGGTATGCTGCCGGTCTATACGTTTGTTGCATCACACTTAAATGTTCCTGCCCGAAACTATACCCGGGGCTTCCCGACACCTGACATGCAGTCTGTCACTGAAAATTTTGCGATTCGTTTCCGTGCGGAATTGAAGATTGACACACCGGGACTATACACTTTTTGGCTTAACTCAGACGACGGTTCACAGCTCTATATTAACGGAAAACTCGTCGTGGATAACGACGGGATTCATCAAGCAAGGGTTAGGCAGCTCAGTATAAAACTTGACACAGGCATTCACCCAGTTGAGATTCGCTATTTCCAAGGCCCTCGATATGCGATCGCGCTACAATGGCTTTATCGGCCACCAAATAGTCCGATAAAAATTGTGCCACCCGAAGTTATCTATCGACCCGACGAGCCGTAATCCGAGATGGATTGAAAAAACTACAATAAAACTTGAGAGGTGTCCAGCGAAGATATGAGAAAAAGTATTGTTATTATATTCCTATTGCTAATTACATCAGGAATAGTGCCCGCTGAAATACCTGATGGCACAATTGCGCTTGATTGTCCTGATGCGCCGCGTGCCAAATTTCAATTTCATTTCACTCGTGAGCTTATTACACTTGCTGACACGACAGCACCCTTCGACAGGGTCACAGACCTCTATATCCACACATACCATTATGACGCGGATATTTTTGATAAATTCGTTCGGTACTATGATGAAACTTTGAAAGTAGAAAATTGGCGATGTCTACATGAAGATAGTGGCGTACGTCTCTATGTTCTGGAGTTACCCAGTGCACAAAGTTCGCAATCAAATAAAGCAATTTTGGGTGTCTTTGCGGTTGTCCAAAGTGCCAGTGATATGCATCTGTTAAACATCGTAGGCAATATTCCACCACACCAGATAAGGCAACTTTTAGCGAATTTGGGACAAGTTGGGATAGAGGTGCCTGCATTGAAGTCGCTTGATGCACAAATATTTCAGAAATTTGAAACGCCGCCAGAACCTATACGGCTACCAACCCTGTTTCGTACGGTCGATGATCTGCCGCATTTTTTTTCGATAGGTTTTTCAAAGAAAGAAGCACCGTCACAGTTCGGTTTAGCGTTTTCCAGAAGCCATAATGAGAGTCTTCACGGGCATTGGACTTACTACGGTCACCCGATTGAACGTATTGATATTCGGTCGGAGAAGAAAAATAGTATTGCCCAAGTGAGTCAGGCGCTTCAAAAGGGATCCGCTGACATTCAGGAGGTGCTGAATAACCTTCCATCACCAAATACATCTGAATACAAGCAGAAACTTATCGTGCGGGCATGGGAACGCAGTGCTACAATTATCGTTGGGAACATACCGGATCAGAAAAATGAGCCTTCTATGTTGGCAAAACAGTTTCGGACCGAAGCAGGAGCACCGATCCACGAGATACGGATCCAAGGGTATCAAGAGACACATCCGGACGATGTTAGAAAAGCACTTGAGAAGGGCCCCGAAGAAATCAAAAAAGCACTCATAGCACTGCCGGGCGAGATGTCGGGTTTAGAGGCAGTACATTTCCAAATTGAGGAGGAGGGTGCTCGACGTACAGCAATCGTTACCATCGTCGAAACACCACTGCCGTCCCGTTTTTATTTTCATAGTGCCCCGTGGGCTGGGTTCAATCGCGTCACGGGGTGGGAGTTGGGTGCGCGTGCTGATTCGGGTTTTCGGAAACAGAAGTCTTCCAATAGATCTTACGACCTCAGTGCGCCGCGTGAATTCCGCGGAGATGATCTCTCAAAATTCTTCGGACGGGTTGGTTATGGGTTTGGCAATAAGCAATTCTATTACCGGGTTGGCGGCAAAGCAGCTTGGGGTGAACCTGATGCATGGCACCTTGGGTTAACGACACAATTGCATCGTACAACAAGTGCCATTGCCCCCGATCTTTTTCCGTTTTATGACGATACCGGGATGACGATTCTCCGAGTTTTGGGAGTGCCGGATCATCGGAATTACTATTTGAGAGAAGGGATTGAGGTTGCGTTGCAATGGAGACCTATTCGACAAAGGCATTCGTTCAAACTGAGTCTGCTTGCGGAGTCCCAAGAGAGTCTACAAAAAAGCACGGATTGGCACTTTTTCAACTGGCGTTCAAAATCAAAGGCGCGTGAAAATCCAGTGGTAACGCCGGGTCGGATGCAGACGGCGCTGTTCAAATACGATTATAGTACCCGGCACGATTTTCTCGGTTGGCACAATACCTTCCTCGCTGAATATAGCAGCACTGCGCTCGGATCCGAATTCGATTTTACACGGTATCAACTTCACCTACGCTATGCGCATCCGTTTGGTAAGCATCAGGTCCGGACACGTGCAGTCGGCAGTTTTTCAACCGCGCCACTACCCGTTCAACGCCAATTTATCATTGGTGGACCAGGGATACTCAATGGCTATCCACTTTACGCTTTTGCCGGTGATCGTGGATTTCTCTTCAATATCGAGTATTTTTACCATTTGCCGCAGCTGTTCCGCTGGAAATTGTTCATCTGGGAGACAAATATAATAGACCTCTCTGATCCGAATATTTTTTCGGTGTTTTTCTTTGATATGGGACAAGCGTGGAACATGTCTGACGAGAGTTATATTTTTGAACCTAAGATCAATGCAGGTATCGGTTTGCAATTCGGGGACGGAGATCTTATTTTGCGGTTTAACGTTTCAAAAGCCTTTGAATCTGATCAAGGCATTCGGTTCAACACAATGTGGTTTTATAGTTTCTAAGGAAAATAATACTTACGTAAAAAGCAGTAATTCCGGTCAACCCCCTAAATCCCCCTTATCAGGGGGACTTTAAGAGCAAATGTGTAAGCCCTATCGTGTTTAAGGGTACTTCTAAGAGCAGTGTTTCAAATATACGGGATATAATGCGATGCAAAGACGGACAAACCATGCCCTGCTACTATCATTCGGTCTGCATATTGTGTTGGTGTTAGTGGTTTCCCCACTGTTTATCAATCACTACAATGCAGATAAAGCGCCCATATCTGCTACGATATTAAAAGTTTCACCTGAAAAACGGGTGAAACGGCGGATTTTATCGCCGCGTATGCGTCTGGTATCCAGAGCAGCGTATGCGGAGGCATCAGCCGATTCGCCTGCTTCACGGACATATACGCCGCGTGTAAGTGTCCCTAAAGCACCTGTTCATGATGATGCTGTGCCTGATGTCGTCACGCACACTGATATATCGCAAGCAGATGAACTGAGTCCAGTATCCAATAGTAGTTTTGGTGAGGATAAGGTTGTCGGGGGTCCGGTAGTTATTAAAGAGCAATCGGGTCGAGGGAGCGGCGGTGCTGATGTTGGGTTCAACGGACCTGAACGACAGGGTAGCGGCATTGGCACCCAATTTGCTCAAGGGACAGGAGCATCAGAAGCCGGACTTGAAGTGCCGAATCATATAGATACTGGATTAGGCACCTTTACGACAAAGGCGTTGCCCGGACTCGGTATCTTTTCGACAGAGGTATTGCCCGGACACGGACTCGTCGGACAGGTCTACATTCCAAGAAGTCCTATCACCAAGATGCCCAATTTTAATCATTTGGTATCTACCTATACCTTCGTTACAGCGAACCTAAATGTCCCGACGCGGAACTATACGCAAGGTTTCCCTGCCCCGCAAAAGCAGTCTGTTGTTGAGAATTTTGCGATCCGCTTCCGTGCGGAATTAGAGATAGTGACACCGGGTATATATACCTTTGAGCTTCACTCAGATGATGGCTCACAACTCTATATTGATGACGTGCTTGTTGTGGATAATGACGGCGTTCATCCAACAATCGGTAGACGCGGACGCCTGCTGCTCACAACGGGGATGCATCCTGTGGAGATCCGTTATTTTCAAGGCCCTCGATACGCTATTGCGCTGCAGTGGTTTTATCAACCCCCAAATAGCCAGCGACAAATTGTACCGCCTGCTGTTATCCATCGTCCCGGCAAACCACGGGTTCCAGAGGCATTAAAAAAACTACAGCAACGGCTGCGAAACATTGGGAAAAAAGAAGATTAAGAATCTTGGAGACTTTGCATGAGATATATCACTGCGAATGGCTTAATGCTCTTTCTATTTTTAGTATGCTATGCAGTCAATTCGCAATCGGATGATGGTACTGTCGCTTTTGATTGTCCGGATGTATCGTCACCACAATTTCAATTTGATTTGAACAGCGATGTCATCGCACTTGTTATGGAAGATCCGACCTCAGATATTGTTTCACTGTTTAAAAGTGTGGACAACCTCTATCTCAAGAACTATCGAAATCGGTCTGGCAATTTTAAGAAAATGATTCAATATTACAGCGAGACACTCAAAGAACGGGGTTGGCAGGCATTAGGACGGATCTCCCAAACAAGTCCTGAAAAAAATAGACGACATCTCTATATTCTCCAACAGAATGGAATCGTTAAAGGCGTTTTCGTTATTGTGAAAAGCAAAGGCAAGATTTACGTGATAAATATCGTCGGTGTGATCCTGCGAAAGCAGCTCGGTGAATTGTTGATGAACCTGAATCAACTCGGTATCGAGATACCCGAATTGATGTCGCTAAAACCTCGTGATTTAGAACCTACGCCGCCGCGTGTCCCGCCCACACCGGAACCCGCCGAACCAGATGCTAATCCGTCTATTACAGCGCGATCGGAAGACATAGAACCGCCCGTTCGAGAGCCATCTGACCCCACAAAACACTGGAATTGGAGCTCCGATGGCAAGCCGATCCATGAGTTTCGGATTCAGGTGCCCCCGACAACACCTAAAGGGAGCGACGCTGAAAGGATTGAAGCGGCACTGGCAGCGGAAAAAGCCAATATCCGGAAGGTGCTTGAAAATGGCTCTGGTGACATTATATCGGTTATGCCTACTTTGGGAAGTGTGCTCCGCAGTACTTCGAGAACGCTGACGCTGCGTGTTGTAGAAGAAGGCGAAAAGCGTGTTGCAATCATTAAGGTAGTACCTACGCAAAAAATATCAATTCTGAAATCTATGAAGATTTCGGGGCCTAATGGAAATCAGATAGATATAACCGTACACGACAATTTTTCTCCACAAAGCTCTGATGTTCAGATACCGCCTGAGGCGACACGATTTTGGGCAAAGGATGTCCCCATTCACGAGATCCATATCCGAGGTAATCAGAAAGTCTCAGAGGCACGGATTCGGCAGACGCTTGATAACGCGTCCCCCGACATTGATAAGGCACTCAAGACGCTATTTAGAGCAATGCCCTATTTTGAAGAAGTTCACTTAAAAATTGATGAGGCGGATGCAAAGTACATCGCCACGATCTCTGTGGATGAAAAACAGCTTTCTACGGATGCCTATCTCGGTCTCAGCCCGCCGCTACATCTCGGTTTTAACCGTGTGACCGGGTGGGAGATTGGCACAGGCTTTGAAGTCGGGAAGCGAAAAGAGGTGGGACCGCTCTGGATGTGGAGTGTCAGGAATTCACAACGCGACCAACTCACAAGATTATTTGGGAGGGTCAGTTATACCTTTGGCAATCCACATATCCATTACCGTCTGGGTGGGGTAGCGAATTGGGGCAAACCGTACACTTGGAACTTGCAACTCACCGGTCAACTCCATCGCTTGACAGATATAGTTGCCCCTGAACTTTTTCCGGGCTACAACAGCGGCATAGGAATTTTTGAACGGATTATGGGGATGCCAGACCTTCAGAATTACTATTTGCGACAAGGTGCTGAAGTGGGGTTGCGATGGACACCCGTCATGCTGACGCATACGTTCAAATTGGCAGCGGTTGCCGAGTCCCATTCAAGTCTTCAGAAAAGTACCGATTGGTTTATTATCAATTGGCGGTCGAAACACAAGATTAGAGAAAACCCGTCTATAACTGCTGGTCAGATGCGGGGTCTTATCTTCCAATATGATTTTTCTAATAGAATAAAATCTCTCGGTTGGTATAATACTTTTCTCGCTGAACATAGTAGTACGGCTGTTGGATCCGATTTTGATTTCACGCGATTCCGATTACACCTTCGATATGCCTTCCCTCTTGGGAATAACGCAATTCGGACCCGTGTGTTGCTTGGTTATTCCAACTCGGGATTGCCGATTCAACGCCAATTCGTGGTTGGTGGAATGGAGGGACTTAGAGGGTATCCTTGGTATAGACAGGAAAATGGATCTGATGATATAATAACTTATGAAAATGGATATACATCTTCTCCTTATGCGTTCACAGGGGACAGAGGGTTCTTACTCAATATCGAATATCATTACCGTTTGTCGAATCTATTGCGTTGGAATAGTTTCAAAAAAGTATTTCTTATCGCTTTCCTCGATGAGGGTCAAGTCTGGAATGTATCCGACAGTGCATATACTTTTGCTCCGAAGGCAAGTGTAGGTATTGGCTTGCAGTTTGGTGAAGACGATTCTGCTGTCACCGTTAATGTTCCGGGTTTACATTCTGAGCGCAACGATACTTTTTTTAGGGTTAACATTGCTAAAGCCCTTGAATCTGGTCTCGGTGCTCAAATGACGATTGCTTGGTATCAAAGTTTTTAATCCCAGTGAACTCGCTCATTTGTGCATATTCCGAGATTCCAAAATTCTTGAAAATAAAACATGCGAATTCTCCCGATATTAGTCATCTATGTTATAGTGTCAGTTCCGAGTGTCCCTCTGGATGGAGAGGTAGATAGCGATCTGTTCACCTTTGTCCGTTTAAAATATGGCGGTCAATTCACACGACTCAGTAGTTGGCGTGTAGATTGGCCAGCGTCTGATCGAAACTTTATCTTCCAACTCAGTAAACAGACGAATATTTCGGTCGCGCCTCGTGAAAAGATTATTGAGGTAGGTGCCTCGGAGTTATTCGAGTATCCTTTTGCTTATATGTTAGAGGTCGGTAGCCTGAGGTTAAGTACACGTGAGGCAGAAAATCTGCGGGAATATCTCTTACGGGGCGGATTTATCTTCATCGACGATTTTCACGGAGAACGTGAATGGAAACGGTTTTATAACGAATTCAAGAAGATTTTCCCGGATCGAGAACCGGAAGATATTCCGATTTCACATCCCATTTTCCACAGTTTCTTTGAGATCGACGAACTGATCCAGATTCCGGGACTCCGTTCGTTTTTTAATGGTCGAACCTACGAGCGATTTGACGGCTATCCAGCGTATTGCCGGGGTGTCTATGATGACTATGGACGGCTCATGATGATGATTAATTTCAATACGGACCTTGGAGATGCCTGGGAACATGCTGCTGAGAGTTTTTACCCGCGTAAGTATTCCAATATGGCGTTGAAAATGGGGATCAATGCGGTTGTGTATACGCTTACGCATTAAGCCGTCAGGAAGTTTGCAAGTGTATCTAAAGTTGCGAAATGTACTCAAGTTGCTGCCCTTTACGGACTTTAGCACACTTTATGGACTTTAAAACTTTCCGATTTATTGGCAGGTCGGGATTCCGTTAAACTTTTCACACCCAATTATAGTCTAAATCTAAAAATTTTTTAAGATGGGTTATCACACCCGTTCCATACCTGATGGAATGTTTAGAGAATGCGGACTTCACTGAAAAATATAGGGGGTAATAAAAAAGAATGCTCACACGTAAACAGAAGTTAGATTTTCATGAAAACGGCTATATCGTGGTGCCGGGTGTTGTGCCGAGACTGATGGTAGATGCTGCACGCAAGGCGATTAATCACTCCATCGGCTCAGTCGGCATGCACGAGGGGGACTTAGAAAAGTTTCGGGCACAATCGTATTGCAACGAGATTCGCAATGCGCCCGAGCTCGTGGATCTCTTCGGCAAAACACCTGTCCAGCAAATTGCTGAGTCGTTGATGGGCGAGGGAAACGTCCAGATTCCTGGATCTGCCCAGATAGCATTGCGGTTTCCGGGTCCGTTAGGGACGGATCCGAACGAACCGCGCGGGCATCTTGACGGGTTAGGCAGTGGGACCAATGGTATGGAGAAAGGTGTGTATCGGCGCGGATTTACTGCACTCGCTGTTGTGTATCTCGCGGATGTTCTTGAACCCTACAGCGGAAACTTCACTGTATGGCCCAGATCACATACGTTCTTCGCGGATTATTTTGAAAAGGAAGGACACGAAATATTGGCAAACGGGATGCCGCGCCCTGAGTTACCTGAGGGACCGAAGCAGATCGTCGGTAAAGCGGGGGATGTGGTCCTGACACACCATCAGATCGTTCACACCGCAGCACCGAACGCTGCTTCTGATATTCGTTACGCTGCGATTTTCCGGCTGCGACATGTCGATTGTGAAGAAAATGGCTATGACGGTTATACCGACATCTGGAAAGAGTGGCCCGGCATTCAGGAGGCGGTTACACCAACGGAATCTTAAAATTTTCGAGGAAAAGGGAGCGGGTGGTACACTGGCACCACCCGTCTATCTTGTGTTACGGGCTGTTTTTAATCTCGCCCCACGTCGTAGTGAGTTTATCAGCGGGTTCAACAGCAAAAAGATTTCTGGGTTTAGACATCATCTGTGAGGAATTTTTCCAGATAGAACACATCACAGAATCTGCCTTCAAGTTTTACATGTTTTTTGGCTGTGCCGATTTTTTCAAAACCGAGATTGCCATAAAACCGGAGGGCACGGGTGTTATCTGCGATCACTTGAATAGCAATCTTTTTGAAGTCTTTCGCGTGGGCAAACCTGAAAGATGTCTCTGCAAGCAACCGTCCAACCTTCCGTCCGCGAAAGTTTGCGTGTATCCAGGTCCCGATTGTTGCTACATGTTGCATCGCATCTGTGTATTGTGCTAAGCCATCGGGTTCAATGACTTGGATACCGACAATCTCACCCTCGACTTCAGCGACGAACAAGGCACTCCGATCGCCGAGTCCGGCAATGAAGGCGCGTTCCTCTTCTTCTGTGAATGGGTTGGTTAATGCGGTGTATTTCCCTTCCAAAATAACCGAGTTAATCACTGACGCAACGGCTTTCGCATCATCTGGTATTGCTTTTCTAATAATAGGTTCCATGATTTCTACAAGGGTTTAGGAATAACCACCGACACCGAGTAGCATGCGTTCTTCCATGTCTGCTTCTTCAAGAAATGCGTGGGTTAACCCGTCTTCGGGTTGTGCGCCGCCGTGTGGCGATTTTCGTAACCATGTGGGTGTATAACTTAAAATTAACATTCTTCGTTTGGCGTTTAGTGTCGGTAAGCCGCGATGCCAGAGATTGCCGTGGATGAGTACACCGCCACCGGCTTTCACGTGTAGATGGACTTCACCCTCTACAGATTCGTGTATCGTCGGAGATGCTTTGTCTAACCAATCGTGAGAACCCGGGACAATGGCGACGGCTCCTGTGTCTTCGTTCAAGTCATCAAGGTAGATGAGACAATCCATGCAGTGTGGACGTGAGAACCACGGGGGTATTGGGTTTGGAATCACGCGCATGTGTTGGTGCCACGGTGTCTGATGTTCGCGCCCATCACCGGGATAAGTGATGCGTGCACTCAAACCCCGTAGACGTACCAATGGTCCCATCATTGCTCGGGCAATTGATAGGGTCGGTTGGAACTTCAAGAGGCCTAAGAATACTTCATCTTTGTCCATCAGGTGCCGCGGAATAAAACCCCAACCTTTTTTGCCAGCAATGGCACTGTCGCGTTTTTCCGATTCCCGTTCTTCTAAACGATCCAACGCATCTCTTAGTTTTTGGAGTGCTTCACCTTGAAAGAGCCTTTCCCGAACGAGATAACCGGTCTCGGCAAACGTTTGCAACTCTTCAGGTGTAGCGTGCACCTCTACATCCCAGTGTTCCCCTGTCTCTCCGGACGGATCGAACCGGTTCATCATCTGATAATGAAGTTTATGTCGTTCCATAGTTCCCTCGGTTTTAAATAGTCGGCATTACATTCCCGCCGCATACTGGAATATAAGCACCGGTGATATAACTCGCTAAATCCGAAGCGAGAAAAAGGACTGCGTTAGCGATTTCTTGAGCAGTTCCGCGACGTTGCATCGGCACTTTGCTCCAATAGTGTTCGTCCGATCCACTGGCGACGCTTTTTTCGCTGACCGTCCACCCGGGTGCGACTTGGTTGACAGTAATACCGTGCGCGCCTACCTCTTTAGCAAGTACCCGTAGCACGCCGTCCATTCCCCGTTTCCCAGATGTGTAGGCACTCTGTCCCGCGAAGTTTTGCATAGAGCATTCCGTATTGATGCTGATGACGCGTCCCCATTCGGCTTCAATCATTGCGGGAACAAAGGCTTGCGCCATATACACGTTGTGCAAGACGCAAGATTGGAACTGACTCTCGTAGTCTTCGGGAGGCTGTTCTAAAACGGAGGTCCAACTATACTGAATGACAGCGTTGTTAACGATGATGTCAGCTGCGCCGAGTGTGTTTACGACGGTATCCCGCATCGCGTTGATTGAATCTTGATCGGTGACATCTGCCTGCACAACGGTTGCTCGGACACCTTTGGCGGTGATTTCAGTTTGCAGACCGTGTGCACTTTCTTCGTCTCGGTAGTAGCAGATGGCGATATCCGCGCCTGCTTCTGCCAGCGTCCTGACCATAACACGACCTAACGCGCCTGAACCACCGGTAATTACCGCCACTTTATTGCTGAGCTCAATTGGAATCATATTTTCCTCTTGTATGCGCTATCACTGTAAAAGATGCGTAGGAATACGAGACATCGGATAGTTCGCGTCCGCGTCGCGATTGGCAATAATCTCAGGAATTTCGCGATCCCAATAGTGGGGTACCGTATTCGGACGGCTGTGCCATGCGAGAATTAGGGTGCGTCGAACACCGGTAAGGTTTTTGTGGGCGGAGTGTAAGATCCGGGCATCCGCCATTACCAATGACCCCGCTTTTGCGCAGACATCCACCTGATCGGGATGATCGCTGAACATGACCGGATGGTCCTCATCAATGAACCGCGCGCCTTGTTCATGTGCTGGCACCAATATGTCGTGTAAATCGATTCGCTTGCGATGGGTGCCAGGGATAACCTTTAAACAGCCATTTTCCCGATTTGTATCGGTGAGATAATAATTAAGGAAAATCGTTTGTGGCCACGGTGCGCAGCTGAGCGGATCGTTCCAGCGCATCCAATCTTGATGCCAATAGAGTGGGGGTCCCCCGGATTCCTTTGTCAGGATAATAATCCCACCGGATGACACAAAATCTCCGAATCCGATCTGTTCTAATGCCTCACGTGCGGGTTGCCATTCCAACAATTTTTGGATGTGCGGGTTATCGTCACCGCGGACATTAACATGCTGACCTTGGTAGACAACATCGTCGGGTTCTACATGTCCAGCGATAAGCCGTTCGGATTCGTCGTGGAGTTCTTGTAAGAATTCTTCGGTTAGCACATCGTCAACAACGCAGAAACCTTCTTCAATCATTTGTTCCCGCTTCTCTAACGCCACTTCAGGTGTCATCACTAACTCCTTTGTGAATAAACATAGTCTTGAAACTAATTCGGGTGGATTGCAGCTTGAAAACCTATAATATTCTATAGGAATTCGCTGGAGAAAACAACAATTTTTTCTGATTCGGAATCGCTTCCTTTATTATAGCGATAAATCTTGATTCTCTGCATGTTTTGTGTTATACTTTTGAAAATAGGAGGCGAGCAGATGATTACTCGTGAGGACATTCAGGCAACATGTGATGACATCGTGCGTGAATTCGCGCCATTGCAGGTTATCCTCTTTGGGTCTTATGCGTATGGTACGCCAACCGAAGATTCGGATGTTGATTTGCTGGTCGTTATGGACATTCCTGAATCCGAGACGCGCCGCCACAGCGTGGAGATTCGGCAGCGGATTCCCCGTCGTTTCCCAATGGATGTGCTTGTGCGATCACCAGACGAAATTGCCTATCGTATCTCATATAACGATTGGTTTCTCCGAGAAATCACGGAAAAAGGAGAGGTCCTTTATGGGCCTGACAATCTCTTCACGAAAATTTTGGAAAAAAAGCGAGACTCCATGAATCAGTTAACCCTTGAGTGGATACAGAAAGCCGAGGGTGATTATGATGCGATCAAATTGCATCGGCAAGTGGCATCACCGAATTTCGATCTCATCTGTTTTCATGCCCAACAGTGTATAGAAAAATACTTAAAAGCATGGCTCCAAGAGGTGAACATCCGTTTTTCAAAAACGCACGATTTAGAAAGTTTGCTGGATTTGATTGTCCCAACTATTTCAGAATGGGACGCGTGGCGTGTTGATTTTTCAACGGTTTCCGACCATGCAGTGGACTTTCGCTACCCCGGAAAGGCAGCGACCGCCGAGAATGCTCAGCATGCGGTACAGATATGCAACAAGGTTCGCCAAGCGGTACGATCAGAACTAAAACTTCCTTAAAACCAGTCAGAAAGGTAGATTAGTAAATGGAAACTATAGGAAAAACAGTCAATATTCCTGTGCTTGAGATTTCCGATCAGGAACGTGCTGAAGGCAAACCGACCTCCGAAAGCGTTGATGCGGGTGCGCGTCTGCTACGCGAGGCAGGATTGGTCGTCATTGAAAGCGTCCTCCCGCGCGACTGGATAGCAGATCTCAATGTCGCTATGGAAAACGTCCAGCAGAACGAAGAGGAGAGACAGAACGGCGAAAACCCGATGCTAAAAATGCCGTTCATGGATCCACGTATCATTGATAACCCGTTCGCGATGCCGATCCTAAAAGCAGCGATGGGTGAAAAAATCTTTGCGTATCTGCCTTATGGATGCAACAGCACTCGCCCAGGGAATGAGATACAATGGATCCACCGAGATTCAGGTCAACTTTTTCCTGAACTGCCGTTCGCGCTTCCGGTCACTACGATTGTCGTTAACGTTCCGCTTGTTGATTTTACAGTGGAAAACGGTGCTACTGAGGTGTGGCCCGGTTCGCATCTCATTGTTGATGATGAAGCGGTACGCAATACACCGTATAATGTCTGTGAGGAAGAACGTGCGGCAAATTACCCATCATTTCAGTTAGAGATGCCTGCGGGGTCTGTTGTTGTTCGTGATATGCGGTGCTGGCACCGAGCGATGCCGAATCGGACGGAATCTACTGTTAGACACATGCTCGCCTTAGTCTATTTCCGACGTCTACATCATGCCCCTGATGCCCCGGGTATCTTCGGTGCTCGGATTCCAGAAGAGATATGGAATAATATGTCTGAAGAAGCACAAGCGGTATATCGGTTCCAAGCACACGATTAATCACAATAGCGAGGAAGATATGGATCGAACACTACTAATTCATCCTGAGATGCCTGAACTTGATAGGGAACACGGTTTCTCGAATATCAACGGTCCTTCGCTCATTCGTGTCCCCGAATGGGTTGAGAATCCGTTGGGGAGATATTATCTCTATTTCGCGCACCACCGTGGTGCGTATATCCGCTTGGCGTATGCTGATGCCCTTGAAGGACCTTATACTGTCTATCGTCCGGGTGTACTGCATCGTGACAATACTGTGTTTCGAGAAGGCGACCACATCGCTTCCCCGGATGTCCATATAGATGAGGAGAACCGTCGTTTCTTTATGTATTTTCACGGGAGTTATCAGGGACAGTCAACCTGTTGGGCGACCTCTAAGGATGGTATAAACTACACTGCCTCAGATACACGGAATCGGCAGATGGGCCCGTATTATCGCGTTTTCTGGTGGAAGGGTTACCCGTATGCGACGTACCACGGCTGGCTCAGTCGTGGAGAAACGCCAGAATGGACGACAGCGTTTGTTCCACGAGCCACGCCACTTTTTCACCGCAAGTCAGAAAAAAACAACACCGGTTTCCCGCGTCATACGGCGAACTTTTTAGCGGGTGACACCTTGACTGTTTATTATTCACTCTATGGGGATAGTCCGGAACGTATCCGAAAAAGCACTGTTCAGTTGACAGACGATTGGAATGATTGGCATCCGTCTGAACCGGTAGAAGTTATTGCGCCGAAATACGATTTTGAGGGGGTAGATCTGCCGATTAAGCCGTCAACGGGTGGGTTGGATCGGGAGCGGGTGCATGAACTTCGCGATCCGGCTATCTATTGTGAAGCTGGGGAAAAGTGGTTGCTCTATTCTGTTGCAGGTGAGCAAGGGATTGCGATTACGCGTATCTCATAGGTACAGGTCACAGATTTATTAACGTTTCTCGATGAGTCTGCCGACAAAGAAGATGAGAACGCCGAGCGTTAGGAACCCCATCTCAACACCCATCGCTTTGGATTCACTGTAATCGAAGGGATTGACACAACCGAGGTAGAGTGCTGCACCTAAACAGGCTATGCCCATCAGTTCCAAAGTTTTTCCGATATAATACACAGTTTCTCCAATGCTATTTGAGAATAGGGCGCAGTTTAGATGCAGCGCCCTCTGTTGATGCGTTAGTAGAGGCTTTTGATGCGCCCCCACTGGATTAATTTTTGCTGTTTATTGGGTTCAATTTTCGCTGTGAAAACGAGGTCGGCAATATACTCGTATTCCTCAGTGTAACCTTCGGGAGCCCATGTGATTTTATGTTGTAGTTGCCCATAATCAACGTCGTTATAAGTAATCGCGAATCCGACGGCATTTCCTTTACTTGCGATATTATCTAATCGGAAACTGAGTTCGCATGTTTGTCCATCGTTTCCCCATTCAACACGTGTGAGCGGAGATTTTAGCACACCTGTCCGGTTCCCGATTGGGATTTCAAAGCGATACATATCTTCCTTGCGTCCAGAATGGTGTGGATCTAAGTAGATAATAAGATGGTCTTGCCGAAGCAGTTTCTTTTGGCGCGTTTCAATTTGATCATCAATGAGTTTAACCGCCATATAAAGAAATCCATTCCGCCAGACAGCCGCGAAGGACCCTGTAAAATCAGGGGATTCGGGGCGCCGTTCTCCGGTAACTAAATCTTGTTCCAGTTTTCCGGGGACTGCTTTCTCCCAGACGGGGTCATCAAGGTAGCCGTCTACGATAGGTGCGACGGGTACGAGTTCTGCGTTGTATTGAAAATTTTGAAGATTTTCACCCATGACATGCCCTAAAGCATAAGGCGTTATGATGAGTAAGAAGCCGATGATTACAATTATTTGTTTGTTAATGCTCATGAATTCCCCCTTTTCCGAATCCTACTGGTGAGAAGATTTCAATGGCGTTACCTTAATATTTTTTGCCCCTGATCGCTGACGCGTGTGTGCATAAACATTCCGATGTGGTTCGAGATGTTAGTCGTATTTACTCGTGATTCCTTCGTTAATTATAAAGTATACCTTAAAACAGATTATTTTATCCAATTAAAATTAGCAATTATTGGAAGTCAGGCTTGCGAATGTGTCTTTTTTGAAAAATCAATTGAAATTTCGGAAAAAATTTGTTATACTTTTAAACAGGTTTTGAAGAAATCGTATTTTTGTCTGATCTCATATTAAATAGAGAGGCTATTGTGAATAAAAGTACAAGAAGCATGGTGATATGGTGGGTAGTTATTGCTGGTATCGTTGTGCTCGGTATCTACCAACTATTTAACCGCAGAGATCCCGTTTATCAACTGGCGACCTCTGACTTTCATCAATATATAAAGAACAAAGAAGAAATCGTATTTGATGGGTATTTAACGTTGGATGAGGAATGGATTGAAGGACGATTTCGTAAGGATATTCTTGGTAAAATCGAGGCACAAATTCTGTCGAATGTAGCTCCTGAAGAACGAGACGCACATCTTCCGCCAAGATGGGAAGGTGAATTTAGAGCGAGTCGTGACCCGATTGATGATTACGACATCCAAGCGAAGCTTGACGAGTTCGGTATAGATTATAATGTTGAACCGCCCTCCAAATTTCCGCAAGGTTTGCTTATCTTTGGGACAACGATCGTCCCGCTTCTTATTTTCTTAGGTTTAATGATTTTCCTGTCCCGTCAGATGCAGGGGAGTGGAAATCGAGCGCTCTCTTTTGGCAAAAGCCGTGCCCGCCTGCACTCTGAGACACAAACAAAAGTGACCTTTGAAGATGTCGCGGGCGTTGATGAAGCGAAAGAGGCACTTGAGGAAGTTATCCAATTTCTGAAGACCCCGAAAAAATTTGAACGGCTTGGCGGTAGAGTCCCGAAAGGTGTTTTACTGATGGGACCGCCGGGTACCGGTAAGACGATGCTGGCAAAAGCAGTTGCCGGTGAAGCCGATGTGCCTTTCTATAGTATCAGTGGTTCCGATTTTGTCGAAATGTTTGTCGGTGTAGGAGCCTCTCGTGTCCGGGATCTGTTTGAACTCGGCAAGAAGAATGCCCCGTGTATCATCTTTATTGATGAGTTGGACGCTGTCGGCAGACATCGCGGTGCGGGTATCGGTGGCGGACACGATGAACGTGAGCAGACCTTAAATGCGCTCCTCGTTGAGATGCAAGGGTTTGAAGATGTCGTCGGTGTAATTCTGATTGCTGCTACAAACCGTCCGGATGTTTTGGATCCAGCACTGCTCCGTCCGGGTAGATTTGATCGGCAGATTGTCGTGGATCTTCCTGATGTTCGGGGTAGAGAGGCGATCCTTAAAGTCCATACGAAACATCCCTATAAACTTGCTGAAGATGTCAATTTAGAAATTTTGGCGAAAGCGACACCGGGCTTCTCCGGTGCGGACCTCGAAAATATGACCAACGAAGCCGCGCTCCTTGCTGCAAGATGCGACAAAACAGAGATTGACATGATGTGTTTCGACGAAGCAAAGGACCGCGTGCTTATGGGACCGGAGCGCCGAAGTCTGGTGATTAGTGAGGAAGAACGGCGAATCACTGCCTACCATGAAGCCGGACATGCCCTTATGTTACACTTTGTCCCTGAAAGCGATCCGAACTATAAGTGTACGATTGTCCCTCGCGGTAGAGCACTCGGTGTAACAGCAAAACTTCCGCTTGAAGAACGTCATAACATGAGCAAAAAGCGTTTACTTGCTCACATCATATTCGCGCTTGGTGGCAGAGTTGCCGAGGAAATTATCTTTGGAGAACAGACGACTGGTGCCCAAAACGATTTTGAGCAAGCGACGAGCCTTGCCCGCCGCATGGTAACACAGTGGGGTATGAGCCACATGGGTCCGCTTACCTACGGTAGACGGGACGAACAGGTCTTCCTCGGTAAGGAGTTAAGCGTCCATCAGGATTATAGCGAGAAAACTGCTATTGAAATCGATAAAGCCGTCCATGATATCGTTACAGAGTGCTACAAAAAGGCACGGGATATTTTGGAAACGAATCTTGAGGGATTAAAGTTGCTGGCAGACGCTTTGTTAGAACGGGAAACTCTGGTTACCGAAGAGATTGATGAAATCCTCGGACCCCGACCACAACTGCCTTCCAAATCAATTGTATAATAGTAGTATGAACTGTCGTGGCAAAACCCTTACTTTAGGTGCACGCACACATGTGATGGGTATCTTGAACGTCACGCCAGACTCCTTTTCTGATGGGGGGCGCTATCTTGATGTCCAGCAAGCGGTTGCGCATGCTAAGTCAATGGTAGCAGAAGGTGCAACGCTCATTGATATAGGGGGTGAGTCGTCCCGTCCAGGTGCGTCCCCGGTATCAATTGATGAAGAGTTGGCACGTGTCATACCTGTTATTCGTGCTATTGTTGGTGCAGTTGACGTTTTAATCTCTGTTGATACATATAAATCAGAAGTCGCACGACAGGCACTGGCGTCGGGTGCCCACCTTATCAATGACATCACTGCATTACGCGGCGACCCTGCGATGGCATCGGTTGTGGCAGAAATGGAAGCAGGACTCATCCTGATGCATATAAAGGGCACACCTCGCACGATGCAAAAAGCACCGCAGTACGATGACGTTGTCGGAGAGGTTTGCGCGTCGCTTCAAGAGAGTATCCAAACTGCGGAAGCGGCGGATGTAGCGGCGGAACGTATTATTGTTGATCCCGGTATTGGATTTGGCAAGACAGCGGAACACAATATTGAACTTTTGAAACGTCTCACAGAATTTCGATCACTGAACAAGCCACTGCTTATCGGCACTTCACGAAAATCGTTTATAGGAACTGTTCTGGGACTTCCTGTAACAGCGCGCGTTGAAGGGACAGCAGCGACAGTGTGTTGGGCTATTACGCACGGTGCGGATATTGTTCGTGTTCATGATGTCAAAGCGAATGTCCGTGCGGCAAAAATGACGGATGCGCTCTATAGATAAACCGATGCACCCACAAAAGATACACGGAATTGGTATTGATATTGTTGAAGTTGCGCGAATTCAGGAAGCGTCCAATCGCTGGGGAACACGGTTCGAGCAGCGGGTTTATACACATCAGGAACTTACATATTGCGGGGACGCCCCGTCACGGTATTGGCGGCTTGCTGCCCGTTTTGCTGCGAAGGAAGCTACGCTTAAAGCGCTCGGCACCGGTTTAACGACGGGTATGCGCTGGCAAGATGTAGAAATTCAGGCGAACACCGTCGGAAAGCCGGAAATCGTTTTACATGGCGAAGTCCAACGCTATGCACATGAACAGAATATCGGTGCTATATATGTCTCAATGTCCCATACAAATACCTACGCCGTAGCGCAGGTGACACTCTGCTCTGTATGATTCAATCTACATTCTCCACCCGATCTTATAGGATTTACGCAGCCCACTGCGGGCGAGGTTTCAAACCCCGCCTGCATTCTAAAAAAGGGACGTTCCGTATGTCTCTTTAGCGCGAGGTAACAAGTGAAATACATCGGCAATTGTGCTGCAGGCACCGTGTTCTGTCTCATGGTTTATTTTCTGCTTTCAAATAGTGTTACTGCGTCAGCAAACACAACAGCCTCAGCGGACAGATTTTTGAAGCAATTACTGGGGGCAGAGCATCATGGAATGGGCGGCAGTTTTGTCGGAACAACTCGCGGTGCGAACGCTCTTGGTAGCAATCCTGCGGGTATTAATGCAGCAGAAGAAAGCCAGTTTGTTATTCATGCGACCCGCTTTCCACGTACCATCGCACTGCTCTCTAAACCGAACGCCAAGGCGAACTATGAAGATTATAGCCAGTACGAACAAGGTGCCTATGGTATTGAAACCTTAAACTATATATTCCCAGCGGGTAGACTCGGCACGTTTGGAGTCGCGGCCGCTTTTCTACAAGAGGGTCGTTTTCGGCGCGTTGATCATGACGGAAAAGCACTCAACAGTTTTCCTGAAAATAACCTTGCCATCGGCTTCAGTTATGGGTTAAATATATTGAAAGGGACCGTTATTGGGGTCGATACCAAATGGCTGCGCTCTAAAGTGACAGATGCAAATGAAGTAGAACACTTAGGACACGGTTACGCCTACAATATTGGTCTGATCCAGCGGTTTGGTGACACAATCCAGATGGGTGTTGTCGCGAGAAACTTAAGTAATGGACTCTCCTTTCCAGAAGTTTCGATCCCAGATACGATGGAACGCACAATTGTTGCGGGTATCTCGTATCAGCGTGAGTTATCGGACATAGCGTTGCGCATCGGGTTAGATGCCCACCCTCCGTTTCGCGATGGTGTCCGGGCAAATGTAGGGGTTGAAGTGTGGTATCTCGATCGGATTGGTGGTCGAATTGGATACCTCAGGCACACAGAAAAGCGTCAGGTGTCCGTATTTCTCTTGGAAGATGGTGTCTTTGAAGCGGAAGAACGGCTCTGGAAAGCAGAAGGTCTGTGCCTTGGGATCGGTGTCAGGTTCGGAAATATAACGCTGAACGCTGCATATACGCCGCAACTCATACCTACCGTGGCTATGGGAGAGCGTATTCACATTGCTCAGGGGGCAGCTGCATACGCCTTTTCAATTGGACAAACCTATTAGCGAAAGAGGTTACAATTGTGATGTCCATCAAAACGCTACGATTGAAACCCATATTTTTTATGAGAATTTGTATCTAAAAATCAATTACCGAGACATCGGGACTGTTGTTACCCTGTGTAAACGTTTAGGCGGAAAGGTCTTGGATACAAAATATGACCCGGATCCTATTATCGAAGTTCAGGTCCGACAAAGTACGCTTGAAACTTTCCATTCACAACTCCAAAGTTATGGCATTGGAGTGTGATAGTTAATCGGAGACGATTCGTTATGGAAAACATTGAAATAAAATATACGACGACACACGAGTGGATTGAAGTTCTCGATTCCGATTCAAGGGAGTGTAACATCGGAATCACGGAACGGATTCAAGATGTTTATGGCAGTATTGTTTTTGTGGAGCTGCCCATTCTTGATGAATATGAGCAAGGCGAAATTATCGGACGTATTGAGACATCCGATGGACGGAATTTCTACATCTACGCGCCTATAAGCGGTGAAGTTTATGAGGTCAATGCTGCACTTGAAGATGACATTGAGCTTCTCAACCGTTTTCCAGAAGGTGATGGATGGATTTGTAAATTCTATATGGAAAATCCGAACGAGCTGGATGCGCTCTTAAATCTGCGCGAATACGAGGCGCATGAAGAAGAAGAACTTAACGAAGAAGAATACTTACCAGAAACGGACTTCTATGAAAATGTTGAGGATTATTAGGAGGCACTTTATTCTATCATAGAAGCAATGAAAATGCGTCTGACGATACTCAGTTTCGGCACAGCGAGGACAGTTTCTATCCGATAACCGTGATCGTTCAGGGGCTTGCTAAGATCCCGGAGGTCGATGAAGGCTGCTTTTCGGGCGCATGTGCGTAAATTGGCTAAAATCTCTGCGTCTTGAAAGTTATCTTTGATGAGATTGATACCGTAAGGTAGATCCGTTGCGATAGCGTCAAACTGCCCGCGAATCTGCCGTGCGTCGTCTAATGCGATATCTGCTGTGAGTCCAAAATGTTGAAGATTTTTCGTCGTTGCGCCGACCATCCGTGGGTTGTTGTCGTATCCGACCGCCCGGATGCCGCTATGTGCTGCGGACATGACTATTGTGCCTGTCCCACAGCAAGGGTCGAGCAAGGTATCTCCGGGATGTGCTACTAAATTAACGAGTACACGCGCAAGTCTGGAAGGTAAGGAACTTGACGTTACGTGCGGACGTTGGTCGTGGGCAAGCCATATATTATCAGATTCAGAAAGGCGGCGTCCGAACCAGATCTTCTCATCCGTGACAATCGTGAGGAAGGTAACTTTGGGTTGGGTTAAGTTCGCATTTCCGTCAATGATACTGCCGATGTCGCTTGCGAGTTCCATTGAATTTAGATTGAGGCTGCGAGGTTTTTTCACGACAGAAACTCGAAAGTCGTCAGCGTATAAACTTGCGGCTCGAATATTCGCATAAAGCTCAGCAAGACTGGTCGTTTCAAAAAGGACTTCGCTACAACTTTTCAGATACGCGCCTCGACGCACATCAACGCACCGTTCTGAAATAGCGACTCCGTGTTTGTTTGGCGCAGATCCTGTTAGGGCGATACACTCGGCAGCGACTAACTCTGTAAGTCGATCAGGAATCGCTGTTAGGTAGAAATATGTGGGTTTTACTTGCGAACCCATTCTGTTGTAATTACTCCGAAGTAGATGCAAATTTAATGGGGAACCGATTTAAACAACTTTATTATATCATTCTAAAAAGAAAACCGCAATCAGATACTTAGAAAGGATACTATGTCACAAACAGAAAAAATTCGGATTGGACACAGTCCAGACTCCGATGATGCTTTTATGTTCTATGCGCTTGCGAAGGGGTTAATTCCAACGAATCCGTATGAGATCGTGCATGTCATTGAAGATATTGAGACCTTAAACCAACGCGCGCTGAATGCTGAACTTGAGGTCACAGCGATCTCAGTCCATGCTTACGCTTATGTTGCGAAAGATTATGCCCTCATGCCGTGTGGAGCAAGCATCGGTGATCGCTATGGTCCGCTTGTTGTTTCCAAAACACCGATGGACACCCTCGAAGGCAAGCGCGTTGCTATCCCCGGCAAGATGACAACAGCTTATCTCACACTGAGCCTTTTCCAACCTAACTTTGAGGCGGAGGTCCGCCCCTTCGATAAGATATTAGAGGCTGTCCAACAGGATGAGGTAGACGCTGGACTTATTATCCATGAAGGACAGTTGACTTATGCACGAGAAGGGCTTCACAAAGTTATCGATTTGGGAGAATGGTGGTATGAAGAGACAGGGCTCCCCTTGCCGCTCGGTGCGAATGTGATTCGCCGAAACCTCGGTACCGAAACTATAGATAAGGTAACCGCCCTGCTCAAGCAGAGCATCCAGTATTCACTTGACCATCGGGTACGCGGCTTGGAATACGCCATGACCTATGCGCGTGATATGGAGACCGAGCTCGCCGACAAATTCGTTGGGATGTATGTCAATGATTACACGCTCGATTATGGTGATAAAGGTAGAGCGGGGGTGCGTGAATTGCTCAATCGCGGCAACGCTGCAGGGATAATTCCGCATCGTGTAGAGGCTGATTTTGTTAGACTCTCATAACCCTTAAAACTGTTTTCGCAGGACGCAGTTAAAATTCGTCTTAATATTTGTTATGGAAAGCATGGACACCAAACGCCGCAGACCCTTCTATTTGGAAGATGCCAATGGCAAGCAGCTTGCAAATGGGATATTATACGATGAAGGCAATGTGCAAGTATTATGGCGATCAGATCGTGGTTACACAGCGGAACAGTATGCGTCCCTTAACCTTATATTAGATTTGATGCCTGGGGTTACAGTATTACGCCTTGAAGATACCGAAGTGGAACCGGAAGACAGCGGAGCGTCTGGATAAGTTAGGGCAAAACCCCCTAAATCCCCCTTATCAGGGGGACTTTAAGAGGTGATGCGTAAGTTCCGTTTTTAGCGGAGTCGCCGATCTCCCAATTTAATAATCTCTCCGCTTTCTTGAGCGATGTACATATAACCGAGCCCATCTAATGTTACACCCTCTTGCTCATCACCGGGCAAGAGGTATTTACTTAAAATTTTGCCTTCCCGTTTAATCTCGACTAAGAGGTTAGTTGTATCACTGATGAGGACCAGTAGATCGTCTTGAGCATCGTAAGCGAGCCCGGAAATATCGATGAAGTTCATCTTATAAGCGTTAATGATGGTGCCTTCAGACTGCTTTGCGGTTTCACTGAGAATTGGTAGAACGACCTCACAGACAACAGAAGGTTCATCATTTGCCTTAAGACTAAAGGTTTGATTACCGATCCAAAAGGTACCGCCCTCAGGGTGCGAGGCATCGGGTACAAAAGCGATAGCCTCAACTCCCATGCCGCCTTTTTTTAGGAGCAGTTCACCTTTAAAATATCTGTTGATTCGGAATTCTCTTTTAACCGTGAGCGTTTCGGGTTCAAGTTCTAAGATTGTTTCATCGTCTTCGATAGCGGCATACAGTAAACCTGTCCCCGGATTCATCGTAATTCCCTCAATATCGAGTTCGTTTAACCCTTTAGCTTGGATAAGCGTTCCCTGTAGATTGACTTCATAGATGGCGCCTGAATCATCAGCAATGAACAGGCTCCGCCGCGTTGGATGGTAGGTAATACCTGAGGGTTCTGGTATCTGTTCTTCTGTAACACTTCCGATCCAATTATAAGGGAGGGCTACAGGGCGTGATTCTGCCGTCTGTTGTATAACAGACTTCTCAATTTGTATCAAGGAATAGACGAGCAGTCCACTGATACCTATGAATACAATAACGAGGAGCACTCTTTTGTAAGACATCAGGGTTCCTCCACGTACGATTTGAAAAGCGAGATTCACACATTTTATCTGTAGTGTATCATATTTTTTGCAATAAACCAAGAAAAAACGAAGAGGCGGGCAAAGCCATCTGTAGAAAATTTTATATTTTCCTTGACAAATCGTCTCTGCTAATGGTATTATACTTTAACTTGCAATCACGTTGTAAGTCACGCCTGAAAACAAGGAGCAGGTTATGACCAACATGCCGAGGCTCGTCGTTGAAGTCTTTGAACATGTGAATTTTCAAGGGCGCAAATTGACGCTCATTGAATCGGTGCCGAACACCAGTGTGATCGGTGCCCAAGATATTATCTCTTCAATCAAGATCTACAAGGGACCGGGATTCAACGCGTCGCCGAACTACAAAGCTATTTTTCACGAGCATGAAAATTATAGGGGGCGCCGGTTGGTCCTTGCGCCTGGGTTTTATCCAAATATCCATGACATCCCGTACAATTTCGGTGATGCGATCACGGCTATCAGTTTTAGTCCATCGGCGCACCCGACCCCACCCGAATACGGTGCTGTTCCTGTTATCATTGAAGTATTCCGCGAGGTAGACTATAGCGGTCAGCGGAGTGTAATTATGCGCGATATCAGTTCTATATTTGATATTGGCATGAACGATATGATTTCATCGATTCGTATCCGGCGGGGTCCGAGTTTTCCGTTTAGCGGGTGCCGTGTCATTTTCTATGAACATGTGAATTTTGAAGGTCGCCGCTTGGACGTGAGTTTAAACTCGCGAGAGTTTCAGTTGGGGCTTCGGAACCTCAGGGCACTTCCACATTCACAATCATTTTCGGACATCATCTCCTCGATAAAAATTGTGCCGTTGGGGATATTTCGCGTGCTTATTGTTGTCAGTGATAGTCTCACAGGCGAACCGGCGGTGTTAGAATCGCTGACGACCGTAGAAGGATTAGAATTCCAATTTACAACTGTAAATATCAACGACAACCCTGAGAATCGCGGTGATCCTAACAATGCGGTTAAGCTTTCAAGCATTACGCTTTCGGATTACGACATCATCTGGTTTACATGGAACGGTCCGGGACATGACGGTGAATATTTTGTTGAAGATGCTGAACAAGCGATCCAAGAGTTTGTCCGCAAAGGCGGGATTGTTTGGGCTTCGGCAATGGACAACCATATTATCCCGCCTGACGGTGTGCATAACAGTGAACCGCAATGGCGTGGCGATTGGATGCCCGTGAACCGACATCCGATTCGCGTGATTAATTCTGATGATTGCAATGTCCAAGTTACCGATGATGGACAGAAAACCGGCATGTTCACTTGGCCTCACAAAGTTAATGTAGATACCTTGATGACTGATGATCACTGGGTGACAGATGATCGGAGTTACCGCAAACTGGCAGTCCGGGAGGACAACCGTGACGCTGTCAGCGTCCAGTTGCAATGGGGTGAAGGGTATTACGTCACTTTTGCCGTGGATACGCGTGATGCGCATCGCACCACTATAGCGAAACCTCTGATTGAAAATGCGCTATGCTACTTAGCAAATCTCGCGTGGCAGACATCTCCACGTCAACCGCTGAAAGGGCGATACCGGACGAACCTCAGCGATAAGGAAATTTTTCGGTAAAATTTAGGCGCGCTTGTGCCTTCGTGCTATCATCCTATAGGAGAATTGAATGCGTTTCATAGCTGTTATCGTCTTCTTAATTATTGTGGCAATCGCTGTCGGCTGGTTCGCCTTTGGACAGCTTGACCGTTTTGGGCAGAGTGATGTAATGAAATGGTCATCATTTGTTCTAATCGTATTGCTCGCTATTTTGGCTGCCTTTGCTGCCGCAGTTATACGCTACCGGATACCGAAAGCCGATGTTGCACTTGTGCGGACAGGTGGTTCAAAAGAAAAAATTAGTATCACCAGGGGACTCTGGGTTAACACAATTATCCATGAAATTAAAGAGATCTCACTAAATACCATGCGGATTGAGGTCATCCGCGAAGGTTCAGAGGCATTAATTACCTATGATTTCAACCGTGGTGATGTCGAAGTTGTTTTCTATCTTAAGGTTGAACCGAAAGAAGATGATGTTTTACGTGCGGCACAAGCACTCGGTGATAAATCAATGACCCCGGAGACAGTTCGTGAACTCATTGAACCGAAACTCGAAGGTGCTTTGCGAAGCGTAGCCGCCGAAAGTGAGATCCAAGAACTCCTCCAGAAACGCCAAGAGTTCGCTGACAAAGTCCAAGAGGCGTGCGGTGAGGATTTAGAAACCCAAAACGGATTAACACTTGAGACCGTCTCGATTATCCGAGTGGATCAAACGCCTGTTGAGACGCTTGACGCTGAAAACCGATTTGATGCTGTCGGTATCCGTGAGATCACGGAAATCACAGCTGATCAGGAACGTGAAAAGGTAGACATCATACAACGCAAAGAAGTCGCTATTGTCCAAATTGAGGTTGCGGCTCGAATAGAAAAACTTGAAGCGGAACAGGAGCAAGCGTGGGCAGAGTCCGACCAGCAGAAAAACATCGCGATCTATGCCGCTGAACGGGAAGCGGAAACCCTGAAGTTCCAATTTGAGATGGAACAGAGTGTGCAAGAACGTGAATACGAGATGAAGCAAGAGGTTGAACGTGCACGTATCACACAAGAACAGGTCGTCCAAGAACGCGAAATTGAGATGAATCGCGATGTTGAAGTCGCTCGGGTCCAACAGGAACAAATTGTTGCCGAACGTGAGATTGAGAAGAACCTCATTGTTGAAACACAACAGATCGAGCAATCAAGAGTTGTCCAACTCGCTGAAATTGATCAGTACCTCACTGTCCAGTTACAGAAAATTGAGCAGGAGCAGGCGATTGAGGTGCGTGAGATAGAGAAGGTATTGACGGTCGAGAAAGCGCGTATCGCCCAAGAAGAGGGTGTAATGCTCCGGGATATCGAGCGTGAGTTGCTCGTTCAGACCGAACGCTTCGCGCAAGAACAGCAGGTTATGCAGCGCGAGATTGAGAAGAACCTCGTCGTCGAAACTGCGCAGATTGATCAGGTGCGACAGGTAGAACTCGCTGAAATCGCCAAAATGCTGACAGTAGAGTTGACACGTATCGCACAAGTAGAGCAGGTAGAGGTCCGTGAGTTAGAAAAGGTGTTGGCGGTCGAGAAGGCGCGTATTGCCCAAGAAGAGGGTGTGATGCTCCGAGATATCGAGCGTGAGTTGATTGTGCAGACCGAGACCTTCGCGCAGGAGCAACAAGTCATGCAGCGCGAGATTGAGAAGAACCTCGTCGTCGAAACTGCGCAGATTGATCAGATGCGGCAGGTAGAACTCGCTGAAATCGCCAAAATGCTGACAGTAGAACAGTCGCGTATCGGACAGGAATTGGGTGTTGCGTTAACGGATGAAGACCGGAAGATTGAAGTCGCCAATAAACAGCAGGTGACCGCACTTGCGGAAAAAGAGAAATTGGTTGCGGAAGCCGAACGTATGGGTGCCGAAGTGAATGTGACGGCCACGGAAGAGGTGATGTCGGCGGAGTGGCAGCGTGAAGTTGCAGTCATCGGTGCTGAAGCGCAGGCACAGCCGATTGAACGTCTTGCAGACGCGGTGCTCGCTGAAGCCCGTGCGAAAGCACAAGGTGAGATGGCAGAATATGAAGCACGGAATGTTGCTGAACAACGCGTCCTTGTGCAAGAGGCGATCTTAGAACTGATCAATGATGCCGATGATATTATCGAGCAGCTGATGAAACCGGTTGAGAAGATCGATAGCATTAAGATTCTGGATATGGGTAACACTGATGGTCAAGGTGGCATCAACCGAAGCAGTATGGGTAGACTCGCGAACGCTTTGCTGGATACCGGTGCTATCTCTCCGATGCTTAAAGAGTTATTTAACTTTGCGGATGTAGATGCGCAACAAATTACAGATAAGATTGCTGAATATCTGGCGGATCTTGTGAATCGTCCGAGTTGATTGCCCACCTGTAGTAACAGGGTCATTTTGCTATAGAATTTTTAGGTGTACCTCTCAATTGCACCTGTTTTCTGGGGGAAAACATGCGACATTACAAACGGCAAACATCAGCGAAACGGTACAAAAGTCAGCGTTGTCGCACCTGCCGTTCCAATAATGGGAAACGCATTTGCCCTGCCCTCGGTGGCATGTTAATCTGTCCAGAATGTTGTAGAGCGAAACGCGCGAAGATCCCCGGTTGTGATGAAAGATGCCGGTACTATGCACCACTCGTCGTTTCAAGTAGAATCCGCAGGAAATCAGATTTTCCGCTCCATCGCTGCTTAATCAGTCGTTCCAAAGACACCGGCATGTTAATTGTAGTAGGTACGCGCAAACGCCCAGATGGGAACTTGAAAGCGATGTTTCTCTTGCTGGATCTATGGAAGAAAGGTATTCGAGACTGTTTTTTTGATGCGAACCTCTCGGAAAAACAGTTTGAGAAAGTTTCACAAAGAATAGCGAAAAGTTACAATCTCAGTGAACCGACAGACTTGCACGATACAGATGAACCTGAGGAAGTTATTCGGGTGCCCAAGGACACGCTTATTATTGAAGCGGATAAGGCGATTCATCTTGATAACGGCGTGAAAATAGTTGATCACGAAGGTGCCTCCGGTGGCAAAGCCATTGATAGTTTACCGGGTGCGCGTGCGATACACGAAATTTATATCCCTAAAACGGGGAAGTGGTATCTTTGGACGCGTGTCTTCTTTGAATATAGCAAAGACTCTTATTGGATCGGTATGGATGACGTACAGGCAAAGCCATGGGATAAAGACGGCGGTCCCGGTGCGATAAAAATTTGGGCGAACCCTGATGATACTTCTAAATGGGGACGTTGGCTTTGGGATACTGCTTTAGACGATCCAATGGGTAACAAACCGAGCAAACACCCTGCTTTTTTTCATATCAAACGCACTGGTTACTACCGGTTCTGGTCTAAAGGTCGGGAAGAGGGTTCACGTTTGGATCAGATTCTGCTCACCCGCGCCCGCGATTTTAATGTGCAAACTGAGACAGAAGGGAAACCACTGCCGCTCAGGTATTTGCCACACCTCTACGAACCTGCTTCGATTAGCGAATGTCAAAAACTCATCCGACATGCCGTTGAGATCGCAAAGGTAGTCGAGACCGAAATACCTTGGGAATTCAAATATTGGATCCAGGATATATGGGGAGATCTCACACAATTCCCTGAAATAGAAGGTTCACTCTACAAATGTCCTAAATGTGCGGCAGATCTGCCACAACAGACAGTTGATCTCATCATACAACACGCGCAATCCGATGACATTCAGTTCTATATCTTATGCCGTAAGTGTGGAGGCGAGTTTGATTAATCTATCCATCCGATTGATTGTTGGCATTATTTGCCTGCTGCTGTTATCTGAGTTAAGTGTCGCTGCTCCCCCAAACCCTTACCTTTTTTTTAATGAAGATCCGATGAGTGGAGAATTAGTGCCGAAAGCACCACAGAGTAACGCTGGTTTTCTTGAAGCACTGAAGGATTGTTGTCTCGCCAGAGAACAGGGTGTTTTACAATCCGATGGTATAGAATATGTGCTTGCCTTGAAGATAGATTTCTCTGATATGCCGGGACGTAGGGAGGGTGCGGCATTCGATAGATACCTTTTCGCAACAGAAGGTGTCTCCATGAAAACTTATTATCTCGAAAATTCCTATGGGCAAATGGATATCCAGCCAGGACCGATGGGAGGCGTGCTTCCAAAAGGTAACGCTTGGATACGCGCCAAGAAGCCGATGACGTATTACGGCGAAGGTGTTCGCATCTTAGAACGTTATCGAGAACTGGTTCGGGAAGCATGTGAGGGTGTAGATGCGATTGTTGATTTTTCGCAATACGATAGAGACAAAGACGGAATTGTTGACCATGTTTTCCTCATCCATTCAGGCAATGACCAAGCCTCCACAGGTGTTATTGATTATGATATTCAGTCTGTTCTTATCCCTGGTGTTAATGCCATTCATGATGGGGTGCGTGTCAATACTGCTGCGGTTGTTGCTGAGGAACCTGATTTTGAACACCCACATTTAGGCATCTATTTCCACGAGTTTTTTCATGATTTCGGCGCGCCTGATGTCTATGGAGTCTTCACGGGTCCACACGACCATAAATGGGGGCTTATGGGTGCATTCGGTCCGTATCAAGGACCGGCGGAGTTTGGTATTGGAAACGGCTTGGAACCGAGTCATATCATGGGTTATCTGAAGTGGGATTTTGACGCGAGACCTCAAAATGGCCGCCTCGGTTGGATTGAACCCATTCAGATAACCGAAAACCAGCAGATTGATGTGCCCAGCTTTGAACTCGGTCCCAAAACGAATAAGCTCTTCAAAATTGATATTCACTCGTCCGGTAATTCGGTTGACAAAGAAGCGAGGGAATTTTTCCTTATAGAGAATCGGAACAAAACTTCAGGGGCAACTTTCGATACCTATTTACCAGAATCAGGCATCTTGATTTGGCACATCGATGAAACGCGTCCATATCCAGTTGGTTCTTATGACGCCTCTCACCAGATATGGCTTGAGGATCCGACAGACCCTGAACATCTTGGTATTTATCAACAAGACGGCATTGAATCTATCAATGTGGTAACGATCACCGAGGGTGCTGCCTATTCCTTAGATGATGGACACACCGCTTTTACGCCTGGCACCGTTCCGAATAGCAATGCAAACGACGGCACGGTAACAGGGATTTCGATAACGAATATCGGTGCTGAAGGTTTCACCATCCCGATTCTGGTGTCGTTTGGCGATACGTATGAACCGAATGATACGATTGTGACAGCATATCCGATCACATACGGTGAAACATACGATTCTTTCCTGTTCGACGTGAGTGATGTGCGCGATGTGTACAAGTTAGAGGCTGTCGGTGGTATAACTATTTTAGTAACTTTGGCAGATCTTCCACCGGAGACGAGTTACCGATTGTCTCTCCACGCGGTGACCGGTGAGATCCTTGCAACCGGCGAAAATGCTACAGAGATCGCCGGATTGAAACTTACTTATCAACCTAAGACGACAGAGACGTTCTACCTTGTTGTTGAATCGGATGGTGGGTTTAGTAGTGTCGATTCCTACCAGTTGCGGGTGGAACAACTTGAAGCGGGTGCATTTACTTTTGAGGAGACACGCGTATATCCGAACCCGCTGCGCTTAGGTGATGAGATAATGACGTTTGCTTATCGACTCTCCGCCTCCCAAATTGCGGATACCGTTAACCTTGAGATTTTTATCCCGACGGGTGCGCTTGTTTATAGAGAAACGCATCAAAATGTATTCTCACAAGGGAAATTCGAGTGGCGCGGCGCGAATCTTAGCGGTGCTCCTGTGGCATCGGGCATCTATATTTACCGTATTTCTGCGGAGCAGGCGGGGGTACCTGTCCAAGAAATTGGAAAGTTAAGTGTTGTGAAGTAGCCTTCAGAAATTCTTCTGACATATTTCTTGACTAAAAATTGTTGTTATGCTAACTTAATATGCAACAAAACTCGTTTTAGACGCGCCATTTGGGTTTTTAGGGTATTTAGTTTTCGACTGTTGCTCGTTTTAACCGAGGTGTCACGACCAGGAGTTAGGCATCGCGACCAGGAGATCGCTCCTACAAGAGAACTATGGTAAACCTTAGAATTAATTAGACATTTTCTGCGAGTACACCCCCCTAAGGGAAACACCCTATCAAAAACACCCCCTTATCAGGGGGAATTGGGTCATTTGTAGATGTCAATATATTTTTCTAATTTACCATAAATGAACCTATTTGGATTTTAACCGGTGTTTTCAAATCAGCTATACGTGTTAGCATGCTGATCTGTTGAGTAGCCCGGAATAGAAAGTGAGAAATGAACTTATCATTCGTCGAATGGTAACCAAGGAGGCAATATTATCAATGAAATGGTTGAATAGATTCACAACACTCAATTTTGTCCTACTATTGGCACTCGCGATTAGCGTTGCGGGGTGTGGTACGCCGCTCAGTGGCTTGTCACCGATTCAGCCTGTGCATAATATAGCGAAAGCGAAGATGGAACAGAGTGCAAATCCGAACGCAGAGGTAATTGTGCCGGCTGTCCCATCTGAAGTGCTTGCAAAGCCGGTGCTGGATAAACACGGTATGGAGACTGTCGGATTCCGAATTGGTAAAGCACGCGACGCCAATATGGAAGCGTTAACTTACATTTTCGCTTTCGGTGAATACGCACACGCTGATGACCAATGGAGTAACTTCCTTAACGATTGGACGGAAGCTAAGAACCAGATTGAATTGGGGACCGGTGAAGATAGGAAAGTCGTTGATGTTATTATGATGTCCGACTATCCGCAATTGTTTGACGTTCAATCAAGACAACCGATTTTGACGAAAACGGTGGACGGGATTACAGTTTCTATCGCGTACTGGCGACGTCCAGACTTAGACCGTAAGTACAATCGCGGGAACGCATTTTCACCTTTTTATGAAACAGAAGCACTTCACCAAGGTGACAAAACAGATGTATTCTATGTGAAGATTACCAACAATCGGAGCGAGAATATCATCTTTAATGTCAAAGAATGCAGTATCGTTGATCAGGGTGAAAATATCTATAACGGTATGGATTACGATGATTTAAAAGAGCGCTTCACATACATGGCGCGTGCGACGGGCCTCTATGTCACAAATGGATTGGAAATTGCCCGTCGAATTTTGATCGAAAAGCGGATGAAAATTGTTGAAAAACAGGTCGGTAAACGCCGAACAGGTGTCCCGCCGGGTGAAAGTGCTGAGGGTTTCTTACCGTTTGTACAAACCAAGTTGAACGCTCTCGAATTAAAGGTCATCCTACCGATCGAAAAAGCCCCACCGCCGGGTGCAGCACAACGTTATCAAACCATAGACTTTGAGTTCCCTTTCACCCATGATAGAGGGATTCGCGTTGCGCAACCTTCACCTAAGCGGTATTAGGTTGACTTGTAGGAATACTTCTGTTCTACAAGAGATTATGGGATAGAAGCGGTGTTGTTCAAATTTCTTATAGATGCTCGCTGTGTCAGACGCAGCGAGCATTTTTTATTCTTGTACAATTTCGCAGTCTGGTAACGAATCGAGGAACTGCTTTCCATAATTTTTCGTCTTAATCCGCGGATCGAGAATAACAACAATCCCGGTGTCGGTCTGCGTGCGGATAAGCCGTCCGAAGCCCTGTTTGAGGCGCAGAATTGCCTCTGGTAGACTGAACTCAAAAAATTCATTTCCGCCGCTTTCCTTAATCTGCTTCACGCGTGCCTCCATCACCGGATGTGTTGGCACCTCAAACGGAAGTCGAGTTATGATAACATTGCTCAACGCCTCACCGCGTACATCAACACCTTCCCAGAAACTGGAAGTTCCGAATAAAACCGAATCTGTATCCTCACGAAACGCCTGAAGCATATCCGTCCGAGAGAGGTTGCCGCCTTGTTTGAAGGTGCTAATCCCGATATCTTCCAAGCCGGGGGCAACAACATCATAGACTTCGTTCATCATTCTGTAGCTTGTAAAAAGGACGAAGGCTTTGCCGTGTGTTAGTTCGAGATAGTGTTGAATTTTATCAATCACCGCTGGTGTAAAATCGCTACTGTTCGGATCCGGCATCCACCTCGGGATGTGAATCTGGACCTGCTTTTTAAAATCAAAGGGGGAATGGGCAAGCATTTCACGACACTCGTCTATTCCGATTCGCGCTTTAAAATAGGCAAAGTTTCGGTTGGTAGAAAGCGTAGCACTTGTCATGACGACGCTATTTTTTTCTGCGAACAGATGCTCTTGTAGCATCTGGTTTACATTCGAGGGGGTAGCGTTTAGGAGAATCCGAGGGTTGCGCCCGCGCGTTGATATTTCTGCCCAGTAGACATAATCTGGATCGTTTTGCCGAATGATCATATCTAATTCGTCACGAAGGCGTTGGCAATTCCGGTGGAGTGCGGTAATTTCCTGTTCATCATCTTCAGTTTCCGCCTCGTTTTGGAGACCTTTCAGTGTTCGCTCAATGTCCAGAAGCGGTGCATCCAATACATTTTTGACAAAATTACTTGTATCGATACGTTCGGTTAGTGTGCTGCCGTACCCTCCGCCCTCAATTTTTTCGATGGCTTTAACAATACTACTGAAAAGATTATTCGTCTGTTTACGTGCTTCGATAGTTTGATCTCTCAATTGTGTGGAATTGAGATGTGTGGGTGCGGCTAAGCCATCGTCGCTCCGCTCATTGTAGAGGGCATCAAGAAACCATTTAACGCGGGTGTTATTGAAGTTGACACTCGCGTGGTTAGTTGCTGTTGCTTCGAGATGATGTGCTTCGTCAATGATGAGGTGATCGTAATCAGGTAAGATCCCGGCGGCTGTGCCACTTTCCTTACGGATTGCGAGATCGCTAAAAAGGAGGTGATGGTTTACGATGAGGAGGTCCGCGTTGCGCATCTCCCTTCGGACTTTGAAATAGAAACAGGTATCGTAGGTTTCACAGTTGCGACCGAGGCAGTTATCCCTATCGGATGCGACCTTATCCCAAACCTGAGCATCAGGCTGCCATGGTAAGTCAGCTCTGCTGCCGTCTACTGTCAGATCCACCCATTTTTCGATCTCGCTGACCTGTTCTACTTCTTCGTATGTATCAAACAAACCGCGTTGATAATTGAGCAAATTTTTCAGTCTACGCCGTGAGAGGTAATTGCGTCGTCCCTTTGCGAGTACGACTTTGAAATCGCGGGGGAGTACACGTTGCAGGAATGGAATGTCTTTGGTGACAAGTTGTTCCTGTAGACTGATGGTATTTGTCGAAATGACGACCGTTTGTTCGGATCTAAGCGCGAGAGAAATCGCCGGAATTAGATAAGCGAAACTTTTGCCTACTCCTGTTCCAGCCTCAACGATCAAGTGTTCGGCATCAACCAGAGCGCGGAACACTTCATGTGCCATTTGTAGCTGTTCTTGGCGGACTTCGTATCCCTCAAGATTTTGTGAGATAAGTCCGCTCGGACCAAAAATTTCTCTGAGTGTCATGGATGTTGATGTTGTCATATATTGTTTTGGTAAAACTTAAAGGGGAGGACTTTGTAAGTCCACCTAAGGTTTTAGGTGCATCGTTATCTTTTCTGCACCGTGACTGCTTTTGACATCGAGGATAAGTTGTTGGAGTTCTTGCTGCTGCTTTTGAATGAGCGCTTCAAGTTCTTCGACGCTGTTAATCTTTTGACCATTCACAGCAACAATGAGCGTGCCTCGTGGAATCGGGCTGTTTTCTTCAACCCTATCAACAATAACGCCGCGATCCGTCTCCGTCAGATAGGTGTATCTTTCGGCATCGCCTTTTTCTAATTTCCGAACCGTTAGTCCGAGCTTTCGCCATGCGAGAGAGTTGGATTCAACAGGTCTCCCGGCTTGTAGTGCGGGCATTTCGGCTATTGTAACATTAAACATCCGTTCATGCCCGTTCCGGAGGACGGTAATTTTCGTGCTCTTACCGACAGGGGAATCGGCGATCCACATCTTGAATTCGTCAGTATTCTTTACTTGTTTTCCATTGTATTTGACGATGACATCGCCGCGCTGCAGCCCACCGAGATGTGCGGGCATATTTTTGAGTACACTCCGAACCCGAATACCTTCTGGTACTTCTCTCATTCCAATCCCAAGAAATCCGCGGATGATGCGTCCGTTTGCGATCAGCTGCGTCCCAATCTTTCCGACAAGGTTGCTGGAAATCGCGAACCCTGCGCCTGCTCTAACAGCATCTGTTGCGGGTGTGTTGTCGGGTCGTCGGATTAAGGAGTTAACGCCTATGACTTCACCGTGTATGTTCAGTAAGGGTCCTCCGCTATTTCCGGTATTTATCCAAGCGTCCGTTTGGATAAAATCCTGATATCGAACGAGGCCGATGTCGGGAAGAAATGAACGTCCTTTTCCACTCACAGTGCCGACTGTTACCGTATAATCGAGTTGAAATGGGTTCCCGATCGCAATAGCGAATTGTCCAACCTGTACCTCATCCGAATTCGCCAGAGGCAGCACAGGAAGATCCTCTTCGGTATCAATTTTTAAGACGGCAATATCTGTATTACGGTCAATTCTGCCATCCAATTCTGCGTCAAATTCACTCTCATCGAACAGTTGCACCTTGATAGTTGTAGCATTCCGTACGACATGCTCATTTGTAAGGATATAACCGTCTTTCCGAAAAATGAACCCAGACCCTTCTTGTCTGTGAATTTTGCCATTTTCTGCTTGACGAACCGAAACCACGCTAACAATAGCAGGTTTACTCCGTTTCGCGACGTTCACAAACGCTTTTTCGATTGAACTCAATAGTTCAACATCTGTCGGTTGATCTATTGCGCTTCCGCATGAAGATATTATCACGCTTGCACTGATGAGGAAAATTAGTAAACTGAAGCGGACATAGATATTTCTGTTCATCAGATCTCCCCTTTTGGCATAGTCAGCCATTTTTTAGGCTTTCTTTAGTCTACTTCTGTATAGTGTATTCTAACATAATGTTTGCAAGGATGTCAAAGTATTTTTCGGATCATACTATAGTTCCGGATATTTCCTTCATGTTTTTCCTCCATCTTACCGCAAAATCGCCAACTTCTCCAGATATGTATATGTCTCACCTTTTGAAACAACTGAAATATGGCACACATAAATCCCTGGAGAGACCGCCAATCCATAAGAGGTTTGCTGGTTCCACCAAGTCCGCCAGATTTTTTGATTTAACCGATCAGTGACCCCTTCAATCCGTTTTATTAGGTTCCCATCAGTATCATAAATCAGGATGTGCATCTCGGTTATTTCCGCATTTGCTTCAACTCGGAATTCAGTTAAACCGTCTGAACGTGCCGGATTCGGAAAAACCACTACGTCTCTCCATGCGAAGGCTTGCGTCAAGATTACAGATTCGGCGGCTGAGACTGCGCCGAGCGGATACCGTGCGATCACTCTGAGAACGTTTTCTCCCGGATTCAAAGGCACCTTTGCTGTATAGGTTTGTGTTTCTCGGTGCAGTACCGCCTCTGTCCGGCTTGGATGAACGATGATGTCGATAGGGAAATCTGAATGAAATGTTCCGTTGATTGTTAACTCGCTCTCCTGTGTCGTCGGTGGGAGTTCCAACGTCACTCGGGGTGGCTGCCGGGTTGGCTTAAACATGTCCGTGAGCAGGCTATCTATCGTGACAAGCACGAGTTGTGCCACTTTTCTGACCAACCCGAAGTTCACTTTATCGGCAGTATCCGCAGCCGTGTGATAGAAAGGATTGGTATCGTAATTTTGGGAATCGCGCCAGGGTGTTGAACTCTCCGTTAAAGTGACAGCATCGTATCCGTTATCCCAGAACGGTTTATGGGAAGAAATATCGATGAATTCGTCTTGCGTACGGCGAATTTTCAGACCGACATTGTACCATCCGTTTGCAATGATGAGTGCCCGGCTAATCCAAGCGGAATCGTTATTGGCAACGATTTCCACGAGATCACTTTTCCAATTGAAACCGAACATGTCTAAGTTAAAAACAGCGACGATATTTTTACGGTCAGTAACAGTCGCCGTAGTCCTGTTCGATCTCAGCATCCGAGCATAGTGTCGGCTGCCGAGGAAACCGAGTTCCTCACCGCCTAAGGCGATAAATCTTACCTCATGGTCGTATTCATGACGGCTTAAAAGGTTCGCGATTTCGAGCATCGCTGCGACCCCGGTGCCGTTATCATTTGCTCCGGGTGCGATAGATACTAAGGGGTTCCAATTTGGCTCACGGACGGCTTGTGTGTCATAATGTGCACAGAGAATAAAAACGCGGTTGCTGGTTGAATCCGATCGCGGTGGTAAAACAGCGATGACGTTCCGAATACCGCCAAAGACTTGCTCACTTATCTGTAGACGTGGGGAACGACGAAACTGGCTTTTAATGTAGCGCAAGGTGTTTTCGGTTGCTTCACGGTGGTGCGCGCTGCGGGTACGGTAAGCGTGGAATCTTCCTGGACCGATGTTCTCTTGTAGTGCTATCACTTGTGCTTCAAGGGCATCGGATTGGACCAGCGTGAGCAGCTCATCACCGCGGTATGAAAAATTACTGCTATCTTCCGCCACAGCAGGCAACGAAATACAGAGAAGCAGGAGAAGAGCAATATAGTTTTTTAGTGCGGCTGCGGAAAGACGCCTTAATTGACTTGACATGCGCGCAGAAATTTTGTATCCTATTTAAGAGTTGTATTCATTTTAACAGATTTCATTCTGAATGTAAACAGGGTTAGTGTTCATTACCCGAAACCGTTGTGTGTCAACTTCAACGCACGACGATGGAAGTGGACAAGAAAATGCCAGCAAATCTACCCCCGACCTACTACAAACTTAAACACCAACATGAAGCCGCTAAGACAGATGAAGAGCGGCTCAGCCTGTTAGAGGAGATGTTACGGATCATCCCGAAACACAAAGGCTCGGAAAAAGTGGTTTCGGATCTCCGTCGTCGTATCGCTGCGATTAAAAGGGGCCCATCCGAAAAGGGCGGCAAAGCGTCGGGTAAAAGAAGCTATAGCGAACATATCCCGAAACAAGGTGCCGGACAGATAGTGCTTTTGGGACCGCCAAATGCCGGAAAGTCGCAGATACTCGTAAAGTTCACGAACGCTAAGCCGGAGGTTTCATCAACACCTTATACAACAACAACACCATTGGTTGGGATGCTTCACTATGAGAATATCCAATTTCAACTCATTGATACGCCCTCTATCATGCCGGATTTTACGGCATCCACTGTGTTAACGCTCACCCGAAACGCTGATATCGCGCTACCGGTGGTAAGTCTTGCGAGTGACAACCTATTAGACGATCTCGACACGGTGATGGCGCTCCTTAACGAAGCAGACAGGGATACGCCTGAAAATGGGCATCTTATCGTAGCAAACCAGTCGGATGCAGTAGGTGCAGACGAACGGTTGGAGATTCTCAAAGAATTCTATGGTGAGACGTTTCAAATCTACCCGATCTCTGCCGAGACAGGGGATCGTAAAGAGACTCTATTTGAGGCACTTTATAGGGCGTTAGACATTTTGCGCGTGTATCCGAAGGCACCCGGTAAGGCAGTAGAACGCGATGACCCGATTGTGCTTCCTATTGGATCAACCGTTCTCGATGCTGCTATGGGGCTACACAAAGATTTCGAGGAATTCAAGTTTGCACGGATATGGGGACCTCAATGGCACGATGGACAATCTGTTAGTCGGAACGATGTCGTTTATGATGGAGATATAGTCGAGTTTCATTTGTAGTTTTTTAAGGAGATGGATTATGTTAATCAAAATTCAAAAATCGGAAAATAGCGCGGAAATTTGCTTTACGCAAAATATTCTGAAGGCAGCACAACTGAATGTGGGCGATGAAGTTCAGGTAACCATCCAGAACGGCCGAATTATCATTGAAACGGCAACCAAAGCATATAAACGTGCTGATTTGAAGGCACTACTTTCCCAAATGCCAGACGACTATCAAGCTGAAGAACTTGACTGGGGAAAACCTGTCGGGAAAGAGGAATGGTAGATGCCTAAATATATTCCACGAGCAGGTGATTTCGTGCGCCTCACCTTCGATCCACAATCTGGATATGAACAAAAAGGTAGGCGTCCTGCTCTGGTAGTCAGCAACTCCTTATTTAACGCTCAGACTCAACTTGCTATGGTATGTCCTATAACCAACACCTTCAGAAACGTTCCGTTCCACATTAAAGTACCTAGTGATTCTTCACTGACTGGGTACGTCATGGTAGAACAGATTAAATCTGTTGATTATGTTAGCCGTCAAGTACAATTCCTTGAAAAAGCACCTGATTGGTTACTCAACGAGATCCTAAGCGTTTTGGATTCATGTTTAGCCCCCTTTCCCTAAGCATTAGGCCGAAGAAGAACACCTCTATGGGTTGATAGAATGAAAAACCGAAAAACGACATCCCCATATTTTGTATACTCGCTCCTTATTCACTCTGTGTTATTGTTGATGGTGTGGTGGTTGGTGCCAAAACCGATCACCGAAGACGTGTTCTATGACGGTATAACAAGTTGGATAACGCGTATCAAGCCGCCTCCGATCGTAAAACCTCCTGTTTTTGTTGAACCTGCTGTATCTCCTGCACCTCCCACACCTAAGATAGTCCCAGAAAAGAAACCGCCAACGCCTCCGAAACCGAAGGCGGGTTCAAGCGAAACCTGGCAACTGACAGTCCAAGACTCCGCTGATATTCCACAATCCGAGACACGCAGAGAAGAGCCTTTAACACGTGCAGAGCCTCCTGGAAGTGGACTTTCACAATCAAATGCTATCGCGGCGAAATCAGCGAACTACAGCCCCGAAAATCGCCTCACACTGAATTCAGTTGACCAACCGATAGCCACACTGCCTGTCACATCGAAAGCAGATTACGTTGCCCCACAGGGCGAAATGAAGCCTGTTGCTTTAGAGACGGATAATATCTTAGACGGTTCCGGCTCCTCACCAACAATCGATGCGCCAAAAATCCACTACGGTAGCGAACGCGGCGATGCACTTCAAGCCACAAGCATGGGGAATAGCTGGGGCGGTGGTGGCACCGCTGGTGGTGGCAATGTCGGTGGTGCTTTTGTCTACATGATGAAAGAGATTGCCCGGACACTCGTTGCGGCGAGTACGGCAAAGAAAGTCGATATTGTTTTTGTCCTTGATGAAACTGCGAGTATGGTGGACAACATTCGAGGTATCCGCGCTTATGTCGATTTCCTATTTGATGCTATGGAACGAGAAGGTCACGACGTTACTTTCGGATTAGTGACATTCACAGATAAAACAAAAACATACGGACAGACTGATGATCTCGGCACTTTCAAGAACTGGCTTGTCAGGATCGGCGTTGATGGTGGCGGTGATATCGCGGAAGCGGGTTTAGACGGGCTCATGGATGCGGTAACAGGGACGAAGTTTCGTAAAGATGCGCAACGATTCATTATCTTGGCGAGCGATGGCGCTTTTCATGATGCTGACTACAACGGCAGGTCTGTCTATAGTCTGGACGAGGTTATTGAAACGCTCCAAAGGGAAAAGGTCCGTGTGGATGTGATCGGAATTGATTATCTGCCGATCCGACAGATCGCCTTGGCAACGGGCGGGACGTGGCGTGCAATCCCCGGTAGAGGTTATTTTGAATACGTGCCGCCGTTGACATTGACGGTAAAACTGTTCTCCAAATTAGGAACGTTGCGTTTTGAAAACGGACAAATGGACGATAACATCACCATCTATATTAATAATCCGCCACGTCCGAAGCAACTTACTTTGACCTGGAAGGTGCTTAATCCTTTGGGCGAAAGATGCTACGGTCCGTTCACACAGGAAAAAACGGTTCCTGATGATGGTTCAACGCACATCGAGCTGACCCCTATAATTGATAGCACGGTTTTTCATAAGATGCCGGGGGTTTATACTGTTATCTATCGCCTTGAAAACGATCAAGGACACCGGAGCATCCTACGACGGACACTAACGTTTTAGCTCGCAAGTGATATGCTTTCGGCTCGGCATTTTTAACCCCCTAAATCCCTCTTATCAGGGGGACTTTAAACGGAAATGTGTAAGTCCTATACCTAAGGAAAACCGGTTTGATGAATAAAGATCTAATTTTTCAAGAGTGTCGCCACCATTTTAATGATATTGTCGCCATCCGACGCGATATTCATCAACACCCTGAAATCGGGTTTGATGTGCACCGGACGGCAGGTATTGCGGCTGATGCGTTGCATGCGCTCGACATCCGAGTCAAAACAGGTGTTGGTAGAACGGGTGTCGTTGGGGATTTAGAGGTGCCGGGTGCGACAAAACGTATCGCCTTACGTGCGGACATGGACGCGCTCCCAATTCAAGAGTTGACGGAAGTGCCTTTTAAATCGAAGGTGGAGGGCAAAGCACATCTATGTGGACACGATGCGCACACGGCTATGCTTATTGGAACGGCGCGGATTCTCTCACATCTCCGCAGCAGCCTTAAAACGCATGTTCGTTTTGTCTTTCAGCCGAGTGAAGAGGTCTTCCCGGGTGGTGCAGAGGCAATGATGGCTGATGGTGTGTTAGAAGATGTTGACGAAATCTATGGTATCCACGTCTTTCCGCTCTATGGTGTCGGCGAATACGCCACGTGTGTGGGTCCGATGCTTGCCCAGTCTGATACGTTTCGGATTACACTCACGGGTAAGGGTGGGCACGCTGCGTTTCCGCATCTGACTGTGGATCCAATTGTTATTGGTGCGCAGTTTGTGACAGCCGTGCAGTCGATTGTGGCAAGAAATGTTAATCCTTTGGATTCAGCGGTCGTCAGTATTACGCAGTTGCATGGTGGAGATGCGAACTTGCAAGAAGGTCTTACAGGTGCAGCCCTGAATGTTATTCCGCCGCAAGTGCTCATAGGTGGCACGGTCCGGACGCTCGAAAAATCGGTGCAGACACGCGTCAGAGAGCAACTTGAGCGTCTCCTTGCGGGATTCGCGGACGCCAACAACGCTGCGTATACTTTCAAGTATCAAGAAGGATGTCCGGTGACATATAACCATGAACCTTGTGTTGTTGCAGCGACATCTGCGGCGCGAGGCTTAGTTGGCGAAGACAATCTTATATTTCCGGTGCCGCCGATACTCGGTGGTGAGGATTTCGGTTGCTATTCGCAAGAAATTCCTGCCTGCTTCGTGATGGTCGGTGCCGGAAATGCGGAGAAAGGTATCGTGAATATGTGTCATCATCCACAATTTGATATTGACGAAAATTGCATGATTTACGGCATGGCATTCCTCACCAGTCTCGCCATGCTTTAATGCCAAACCCAAATCAAGAGGGACAATGCTGTGTCAGCATGTAATTCACCGCCACATTTGCCTGTCGGAACGCTTACCTTGATGTTTACTGACATCGAAGGGTCAACGCTGCTTTGGGAAAAACACGATAATGCGATCATGGCGGAGGTTATCAATGCCCATAACGCGATTTTGCGAGCAGCAAAAACGGCATGGGGCGGGACGGAAATCCACAACGAAGGCGATGCCTTCTTCTTTGTTTTTCCTACAGCAAAGGATGCCGTTACATGCGCCCTTGAAGTACAGTTGGTACTCAACGCGCATCAGTGGCATGAAGAAGTCGGGCATTTGCGCGTTCGCATTGGCATTCACACGGGAGATATGCTCCTGTTAGATAACCAATATCACGGAATGGCTGCGAACCTTGCTAAACGAATTACCGATGCCGGGCACGGCGGGCAGATCTTGCTCTCTACTGTGACTTATGAACTTGTCAAAACGCAATTCCCGCCTGGAAGTTTTATTGCCCTCGGTGAGCATCGTCTGAAGCACATTCAACGACCAGAAGCGATTTTTCAGTTTCTCGCGCCGCAGCCCTCTATTTTCAAGATTATTGGCGAAAAGAGATGGGCTGAAATCTTTGGGAAACAGACACAAGACAATACAATGCAAGGGCAACATGGAAAACCTATAGATGATTCTACTACTCCAGAACTAGAAAGTAAATTTCCGCCCCTGCAAACGCTCGATAATCTCCCCAATAACCTGCCAACTCCAATGAACAACTTTATCGGCAGAGAAGCTGAAATCCGACGTATCGTGAAGTATCTTGCCGATGGACAGTCACGGCTCGTGACGCTCACTGGTCCAGGCGGCATCGGAAAAACGCGTCTCGCCCTACAGGTGGGGACAGAGCTCCTCAACGCTTACCCAGATGGGGTATGGTTCGTTCCGTTAGCTGATCTGGTGCATCCGGCGCACGTTATTACAGAAATTGCAACGGTTCTTGCGCTTCCACTGGATACCATTGAACAAGTTATTACATATCTTTCACGGAAAACCCTCTTATTAATATTGGATAACTTTGAACACTTGATAGAAGCGAGTTCAGATGTCAAGACCTTGCTCCTTCGGTGTCCGAAGCTGCACTGTTTAGTCACTTCACGAGAATCGTTAAAAATCGCAGGCGAGCAGAGATATAGGGTACCCCCGTTATCTATTCCATCTGTAGATGCTGACTATGAAGTCCTTCAACACTCGGAAAGCGTCCAACTGTTTCGCGAACGCGCAGAGGCAGTCGCACCGAATTTCCAATTAACACCGGACAATGCCGAAGTGATTGGTGAGATCTGTCGCTTGGTTGATGGGCTCTCCCTTGCGATTGAACTCGCCGCGGCGCGCGTCCAAGGGATGACACCACAACACATCCGCGAACGCCTAAAGATGACCCTCGACGACTCATCGAGCGACAAACGTTCCACACTCCTCTCAACGAGGAATCAAGATGTACCGATGAGACATCAAACTCTTAACGCTGTGATCGCCTGGTCTTATGAACTTCTGGAACCACATGAACAGTGGTTCCTCTGCCAGCTTGCCTTGTTTTCAGGCGGATTTTTCTTGGAAGCCGTCGAAATGATTTGGGGTTCAGTATGCCCCCTTACAACAGATAAGACACCGACTGCAGAAATAGAGACGATAGATATCATTTTTAGTTTACATGATAAATCTCTACTTATTACGGAAACACATCTGACACGAACCCGCTACCATCTCTCGGTACCATTGCAATTGTATCTGCGGGAAAAGCATCTTGCCGAATTCCGGGAGGCACATGCTCGGTATTATCTCAGGTTAGCACAACAACAAAATGAAAAACTACAGGGCCCCGAACAGGTCTATGCGCTTTCAGAAATGGCACTTGAACTCGACAATTTCCGCGCCGCTTTCGGATTTACACGAGAGAATACCGAATGGCTCTTGTTCGGGCAGCTTGCCGTTGCACTTTCCCAGTTTTTCTACATCCGAGGATTATGGAACGAAGGATTGACTTGGTTGAAACAGGCGAAGATCGAATTACAATACCTTCTGCAGAACCAGAAATCGGGAACTGCTTTAGAAACAGACGAAAAATTGCTACGACTTACAATAGCTAATATTCAGGTAGCCCTTGCTAGATTCTATAATACACGACAGGAGTGTCAAACCGCTTGGCAATTGTGCAAAGATGCCCTGCAAACTTTCAGAACTGTGGGGCATCAACCCGGCGTAGTCGAAGCATTAAACCGGCTCGGTATTATCGCGAGGTATCAAGAAAAACCTGATGAAGCGGACACACATTTCGCGGAAGCCTTAGAGATTGCGAAGATATTAGACGATAAGTGGCAGATCGCTTTCGCCCTGAATAATTTAGGACTCACTGCCTACCACCGGGGCCGTTTTGAAGAAGCAAAAATCCAGTATATAGAAGGTTTACGTCTCGCACGCGAACTCAACGACAAACGCGGTATCGCCTATGCTCTCAATAACCTTGGGAAAACAGCAAGTCGTCAAAGGTTACGTGAGGAAGCAAAACATTATCATACCGAAAGCTTAGAAATCCGACGAGAGCTTGCTGATAAACGCGGCATCGCTACCTCACTCAATCACCTTGGGCTGATTGCCTATCACCAAACCGCGTATGATGAAGCACATCGTTACCACACCGAAAGCCTCCAGATTCAACAGGAATTAGGCGATAAACAGGGATGTTCCTATTCGCTGAGCCATTTAGGGTTAATTGCGTTTCAGCAAAATAGCGATGAAGATGCAAAACGCTACTATACAGAGAGCCTGCATCTTGCCCGTGAACTTTCTGCCTCTGGCACAAACCTCCCCTATCTCCTTGATAGTCTTGGGAAAATAGCACTTCGTCAGGGCAGGTATAACGAAGCGAGGCAATATTACATAGAAAGCCTCCAGCATCGCAACAAAATCGGAAAACTCAGCGAAATTGCAGATTCGCTCCACCAATTCGGAAGATTGGCTTGCGCCGAAGGCAAATTAGAACAGAGTTTGCACCTTTTCCTTAAAGTCGAGCATATCTACACTGAAATCGGGGCAACAACGCCGCTCTATGCAAATGCTGTAAAAGATGCTATCACCGCAGTCGAGGTAAAACTCGGAAATCCTGAAAAAGTTAAAAAACTTAAATCAGAACTCGAAACCCAAACGCTACAGGAGCTAGTTAGCACTTGTCTATCTGGATGAACCGGTTCAAAACACAGAGGCAGGGCTGTATTATAGATACTTCACCTGATAGAAATGGAGACCGTGATGCACCGACACGCCATTTTTCTTACCGTTCTAATACCACTGCTTTTTATCACAATAACAATCGCAGATAATTCATACACTTTCGCACAAGTTCAACGTGCCCCTACTGTCCAAGAAGTTCATCCCTCGTTAGACTCAGTTGAAGCGGCACATGATCATTACCATGAGCGTCGGTACGCGGAGGCGATTAAGGCGTACGAAGCGTTGCTTGAAAAAGGTATTGCCAATCCTGATGGTTCGTATACGCCGCTCCGCCAGAGTCCAAAAGACTCGATTCGCCTTATGTTAGGTCAGAGTTACGCCAAAACGGGTGAGGATGCCGCGGCACAGCGTATCTTCAGAGAGGTTATTGATGAAAACCCGGGCGGTTCTTACGCCACGCAAGCGGTACATCGCTTGGCAAATCTTCACTGGAACCGCTATCAATTTCGGGAAGCGATATTGCAGTGTAAACAAATTCTCAATCAACATCCTGGCACCTCTGCAGCTGCGACAGCTGCCTATCTCGTCGGTCAATACCAACAAGCGGAGGGAAGATCTGAAGAAGCGATGGAAAGTTACAAGTATTTCCTTGACAACTTCCAAACTTCACCCTACCGCACGACTGCAACCAACAGACTCATTCAGCTTTACATCACAAATCAACGTTATGCGGAAGCTGAGAAACTGATTCAAGAACGGATGCAACAGTATCCTGACGACATCAACTTACTGGAACAATTAGCCGAACTTTACCAACAACAAGATGATTATCCGAAGGCACTCGAACTCTATCAAGAAGCGATTAGACGGCATCCAGAAAATACCAATCTTCGTAAGAAGTTAGGTGAACTTTATGCCGAGACCGGTAAAACCGAACAAGCAGTAGCAGAGTGGGAGAAGCTTGTAGCGGGAAACTTAAAGCGATCTGATCGCCATCAACAACTCGGCTCAATCTATCTCTCTCATAAAATGTATCCAGAAGCGATCGCTGCGTATCAGCAAGCCATTCAGTTGAGCCCACAGGATAGTTATCTTTATACACAGTTAGCATCGGCATATAAAATTCAGGGTAAAATTCAAGAAGCCGCAGACGTTTATATTGACGCGCTACAACGTATTGGTCTTGGACGGAATCAAAGAGAATTCATCTGGCGTGAGATGCTTGAGATTTATGAGGGTGCAGCACACCAACCCCTTCGGGAGAAACTTATCACTGTGCTTCAGCAGCAGCGAGTCCAATCTGGGCATAATCCGCATATCGTTATGACGTTGGGTGAGCTCCTTTTCCATGCGGGGAAGGCAACGCAAGCCCTGGAAACGTTCACATATCTCCATCGGTCTTATCCAGCACACACCGACACAACGCTTGAAAAATACGCGCGGATATTAGAACGTAACGAAAACTTTCAGGCTGCTACTGATTTCTATAAAGCATTGATAGCAGGTTCGACCGATAGGGGTCGCGTTAGAAGCACCCGATCCAAGCTTGCAGCACTCTACCAAAAGATGGAGCAGTGGGATGCAGCGGTAACACTTTTGAAAGAGCAGCTTAGCACAGGAAATGCTTCGGTGAAGGACAAGTTATTGTTGGGACAGTTGCAATTGCGGGGACTTCGGGCACCGAAGTTTGCTCAGATGACTTTAGAACCGTTGCTCACCCAACGCTTAACTGTCACCCAATTAACGGAAGTCCAATTGGGTTTAGGCGAATGCCATGTTTTGTTGAAACGTTATACACTCGCGCGGGAAGTCCTTGAACCGATCGCCAGCCGTACCAATCGTTTCCGCGCCCCTGCCCGAAAACTGATAGGTGACACCTATTTCTTTGCGGGTGACTTTGAACAGGCTATCGAAGCATACAATCTTGTCATCAAGATCTCAAAATCTGACAAACTGACAAATGACGCGCTTGAACGCATTGTCCTCATCCAGAATCATCCAGATTACTTTAAAGTGCCGCTTACGGACTATGCCACCGCTGTACAACTCCTATTGAGCGGGCAGACAGATGCGGCACTACAACAGTGTCAGGGGACGCTTGATGTCTATCCGGAAGCCACTATCGTCGATGATGTGTGGATGCTTATCGGTAATATCTACAGTGGAACGGGTAAAGATAATGACGCAATCAATGCCTACGAAGCAGTTATCGCACAAGAAAGTCCTATGGCAGCGAAAGCGTTGATGTACATCGCCGAGATTCATCGAGAAAACGCCGATTTTGCGAATGCTACTTCCACTTATACCACGCTTATCGCTGATTACCCCAAAAACGTTATCGTTGCGCATGCACGCCAGCAACTTGACGAACTCATGAAGAGGCAGGAGAAGCAGTAGTCGTCAGAGGCGTGGTTATCAGTTTGAAATACAGGTTCAACCTGTGGTAAAATAATAAGAAAACATTTATGAAACTAAAGGAGTTAGCAGATGTCTGACCCTGCTCACAATCTGTTCAATACACACCGATCCCTTGAAGGCGAGGGTGTCGCGTGTACCTATTATTCATTGCCTGCCTTAGCGGAAGCGGGTATCGGTTCAATATCCACCTTACCCGTCAGCCTCCGCATTCTACTTGAATCGTTACTACGCAATTATGATGGACACCAGATCACAGAAGCCGATATCGTGAACCTGGCAAACTGGAATGCCCGTTCTCCAGAAGCGGCAGAGATTCCATTCAAACCCGCACGCGTGGTGGCACAGGATTTCACAGGTGTCCCGCTTGTCGTCGATATTGCGGCGATGCGTTCTGCTGTCGCTGAGCTCGGTGGCGACGCGAGCATGATAGAACCGCTCGTCCCTGTTGATTTAGTCATTGATCATTCCATTCAAGTTGATGCGTATGGCTCAGAAAACGCGTTCCTGTTCAATACCCAGCGTGAGTTTGAGCGCAATAAGGAACGTTATGAATTCCTGAAATGGGGACAGCAGGCATTTGAAAAATTCAATATTATCCCACCCTCTATCGGTATCGTGCATCAGGTGAATCTGGAATACCTCGCGAAAGTCGTCATGACAGAGGATTCACTCGCCTATCCGGATACCGTCGTCGGTACCGATTCACATACAACGATGATTAACGGTTTAGGTATCGTCGGATGGGGTGTTGGCGGTATTGAAGCGGAAGCAGCGATGTTAGGACAGCCTGTCTATATCTTAACGCCAGAGGTCCTTGGTGTTCACCTTAAAGGCAAATTGCAAGATGGCGTTACCGCGACAGATTTGGTCTTGACTGTGACACAACGTCTCAGAGCGGCTGCAGTTGTCGGTAAATTCGTTGAATTCTTTGGTGGCGGTGTAGAGGCACTTTCGCTCCCTGATCGTGCGACAATCTCTAACATGTGCCCTGAATACGGGGCGACGATCGGATTTTTCCCACCCGATACGGAAACGATGCAATACCTCCGTCTTACCGGACGCGACGAAGCACACGTTGACACGGTAGAGGCTTATCTGAAAGCGCAGGATCTGTTCGGTATCCCGCGACTCGGAGAAGTGGAATACTCTGATGTGCTTGAAATAGATCTCGGTGATATTGAGCCGAGTGTCGCCGGACCGAAACGACCGCAAGACCGAATCGCTTTGTCGGATGTCAAACAGACTTTTAATGAACTCCTGACGCGTCCTGTCGCGGAAGATGGGTTCGGCGTGTCTGAAGATACAAGCGATAGCGACGGTATAACCCACGGTTCCGTTGTTATCTCAGCGATTACAAGCTGCACAAACACGAGTAACCCATCCGTCATGATCGGTGCTGGATTGCTTGCTAAGAAAGCGGTTGAAAAAGGGCTGCGGGTCCCGGATCATGTCAAGACGAGTTTGGCACCCGGTTCCCGTGTCGTAACGGAGTATCTACAGAATACGGGTTTATTACCGTATCTTGAGGCACTCGGCTATAACGTTGTAGGCTACGGTTGCACAACTTGTATCGGTAATAGCGGACCGTTGAATGACGTGATTCAATCGGCGATAGAAGCGCGGAATCTCGTCACTGCGAGCGTTTTGAGTGGTAACCGAAATTTTGAAGCGCGTGTGCATCCAGAGATAAAATCCAACTTCCTGATGTCGCCGCCACTTGTCGTCGCTTTCGGGATCGCAGGTCGGATTGACATCGACCTCGCTACGGAACCTGTTGGACATAACGATGCGGGTGAAGCGGTTTACCTGAAGGACATCTGGCCCACGCGTCAAGAGATTGCGGAGATGATCGGTGCAGCGGTTGATCGGCGGACGTTCAAAGAGATGTACGCATCGATCGGTAACCAAGCACCCGAATGGGAAGATCTCGCAGGTGCGACGGGTGTGCTCTATCCGTGGAACGAGCGCAGCACTTATGTCCAACATCCACCCTTCTTTGAAGGTTTTTCACGTGAACCCGCTCCGATTTCAGATGTTATAGATGCGCGAATTCTGGGGATTTTCGGAGATTCAGTTACGACTGACCATATCTCGCCAGCGGGTGCAATCGCTGCAGAAAGTCCGGCAGGTCACTATCTCCAGGAACGGGGTGTTGACACGCGGGATTTCAATACGTACGGCTCCAGACGCGGTAATGACCGTGTGATGCGTCGTGGCACATTTGCCAATCGCCGGGTTCGCAACCTCATGACCCCGGACGTGGAAGGTGGATTCACTGTTCAGTACCCAGAGGAGACGCAGACGACGATCTATGAAGCATCACTCCACTACCAAGCAAACAGTGTTCCGACTGTCCTTTTCGCTGGACAGGACTACGGCATGGGAAGTTCCCGGGACTGGGCAGCGAAGGGCCCGAAACTCTTGGGTGTCAAAGCGGTTGTCGTGGAGAGTTACGAACGTATCCACCGCAGTAATCTGATCGGTATGGGTGTTTTACCGCTGCAGTTCAAGGCAGGCGAGAATGTGCAGACGCTCAACCTTGACGGCAGTGAGATTATCAGTATCACGGGATTTGCCGACGATCTCCAGCCCGGACAGATGGCGACAATGAAGATCGTCCGTGCAAACGGTGAGACACAGACGACGGAGTTGTTAATCAGGATTGATTCGCCGGTAGAAGTGGAATACTACAAACACGGCGGGATTCTGGATTACGTGATTCGGAATTTCTTGTCTGCGTAGTTCTGAATGGTTCTAAACATTTACTAAAAAAAGGAATGCTATATCCAATAAAACCCATACTCCCAATCACATTAATCTTTTTATCCGTCATCATTGGATGTGGTCGCGGCGAACATGTAGAAACGCTCATCATCGGACCCTATAAGACAACCTGTGTGGGTGCGTTTGAGCAGGAGTGCTATCTCGAATTCAATGCGGAAAGCGAACGCTGGGAATTTTTCTATGAGGGGATAGAAGGTTTTGACTTTGAACCGGGGTTTATCTGGACGCTGAAGGTTAGTCTGCATGAACGTGAAGAAGGGATTCAGGATGTAGGACGGTACGCATATCGTCTTGTAACGGTTATAGACAAGGAGGAGGCATCCGTTGATGAGATGCCTCCTCGTAAACCAAGCGTTAAAAAATCATAAATACACTCTTAAATCTGCGGCACGCTCACTGCGACCTCTTTCCCGGCTGCATGCGATCGGAAGATACCGTCCATAATCACATTCGTGAGTAGAACACCCTCCGGTGGTATCGGCGATGGTGCGTCCGCTTTGACGGCTTCACGGAACGCGATCATTTGTGATGCCCAGTTATCAGATTGCGGAAATCCAGAGAACTGGATCGTCGTCATTCCTTCCGGCGGGTTCGGTTCGGCTGTTAATCCCTCCGCTTCGACAAACTTCTTGAGATCACCGTCATACGCGTCGGCATAAATCACCGGTCCACCCAACGAGAACCCCGCTTTCGTTCCAAGATGGAAGTTTCCACCGAGTGAGTCCTGATGCACCGCCCAAGAGATTTTGAATACCATCACACCCCCATTCTCGAACCGCACCCACGCCGCACCGAACTCTTCAACATCCATGATCCCCTTAAATCTTGGATCTTGCTGAGAGATGTAATCCTCGGTAATTGCGGAGACACGCACGGGTTTCGGGTAACCCATCGCAAATAGCGAGGCGTGCATGTTGTAGACACCGATATCGACGGTTGCCCCGGCACCTGCGGTCTTTTTGTAGATGAATGTATGCCCCGGATTCCCGCGGCGTCGGCATCCTGCAGATTCAGAGTAGTAGATGTCGCCGAACAATCCTGCGTCAAACGCCTTTCTTATGAATTGAATCCTCGGATCAAATGTCGGATTGAGACCGATTTGTAAGATTTTGCCGGATGCCTTTGCGGCTCGCGTCATAGCTGTCGCGTCAGGGAGCGTGGCTGCCATCGGTTTCTCACAAAGGACGTGTTTCCCAGCGTTCAGTGCTGCGACGGTAGGTCGCCGATGCCCCTGATTGTAGGTGCAGACACTCACTGCATCGAGTCCGTCCATTTCGAGCATCTTGTTGTAACTTGAAAAGGCGTTTTTTCTGGGGACACCCCACTCGTCAGCGGCTTGGTTCGCCTTGCTTTTGATGATGTCGCAGACAGCGACGATCTCGAAACCACCGACTTTCTCATAGGTGCTCCGGTGTGCCCGTGAAATACCACCTGTACCAATAATACCAACCCGGACAGTCATGTTGTTGTCTCCTTATAATAAATTTAAGGTGAAATAGAAAAATATGTAAACAATAAAACACGCCTTCTCCGCTGACGACTGATTGCTAATGGTCAATTGCTGACGGCTAACGGTTTCCGACAACCAACAACTATTCAATCTCTGGCACTTTCACCGCAACCTCTTTCCCTGTCTCATGTGAACGGAACATCCCATCCATAATTACATTCGTGAGTAGGACACCCTCTGGGAGTATCGGCGACGGAGCATCCGCTTTGACTGCTTCACGGAACGCTGTTATCTGTGCCTGCCAGACATCGACCTCTGGGAATCCAGAGAACTGGATCGTCGTCATCCCTTCCGGTGGGTTCGCTTCCGCGGTGAGTCCTTCGGATTTGACGAGTTTCTTGAGGTCATCTGTATAAGTATCGGCATAGACAACGGGGCCGTTCAGAGAAATACCTGCTTCTTTACCGAGACAAAAACTCGGACCCAACGAATCCTGATGTACTACCCAAGAGATTTTGAATACCATCACACCACCATTGTCAAATCGGACCCATGCGACACCGAACTCTTCAACGTCCATGATCCCCTTAAATCTTGGATCTTGCTGAGAGATGTAATCCTCGGTAATTGCGGAGACACGCACCGGTTTCGGGTAGCCCATCGCAAACAACGAATCGTGCATATTGTAGACACCGACATCTACGATCGCCCCAGCACCTGCAGTCTTTTTGTAGATGAATGTACGTCCCGGATTCCTGCGGCGACTCCCTCCTGTAGATTCAGCATAATAGATGTCGCCGAGCAGTCCTGAATCGATCACCTTCTTAGCGAATTGGAGTCTCGGATTAAAAGTGCTGTGGATACCGATTTGCAAGATTTTGCCTGACGCTTTCGCGGCTCGCACCATAGCGGTGGCATCTGGGAGTGTCGCCGCCATCGGTTTTTCACAAAAGACGTGCTTACCAGCATTCAACGCTGCCACTGTCGGACGGCGATGCCCTTGGTTGTAAGTGCAAACGCTGACTGTATCAATTTCGCCCATCTCAAGCATCTTATTGTAGCTTGTGAAGACGTGTTTTCTGGGGACACCCCACTTATCGGCAGCCTCGTTCGCTTTACGCTTGATGATGTCGCACACAGCGATGATCTCGAAACCACCGACTTGCGTATAAGCCCGCTGGTGTGCACGCGAAATACCACCCGTACCCACAATACCGACTCGAATTGTCATACGCGTACCTCCTCATAACAAACTTGTAGATCCCTACCGGTAGGTGCGTTTTGGAAGCGCGCCGATCAACACTGTATCGTTAATTGTCCGATCTACCGTAATTGCCATAAAAGTTTAGACGAAATCGGTTTGTAATGCAAGCGGAAAATGTGTTATACTTCAAGTTACATATTCTACATGCTGACAGAAAGGAGAACATTATGAGTATTGATAGAGATAAAAGACGACTATCACAAGCACAGACCCTGCAGCACATGCAACGCGATATGAAGTTGAACGAGATGCTCACTGTATATCAAGAACCTACAGAAGAATACAGCAAACATTATATCTATTGTGCACTGATACCATCTGCTCAGATTAAAAAATCACTTTCCGTTTCAACGTGGGATATGGAATTTTCACAGGACATTCCGAGTGGTATGATCTCTAATAAAGGTGGCAGAGAGGTACGCGAATACCTCCGTTATGGCGTTGACAACGGGGTTGAACCCCTAATCATTGGCAGAAGTTTTCATAGAGTGCGCGACGACTATAGGGAAATATCCGAAGAATTTCGCCTTTTCCACAATCTCTATCACGATAGAAAAACGGATCAATACATCAAAATCAGTGAAGATGGGAATGAAGAAGAAACTGTTGCAGTTGTCAAATCAGACTGCATACAAATTCGGCTCAAAGAAATTCGTCAATTCTTGGCAATCAAGGAGATGCATCTTGCTATCCAATTCATTTTTAGCGAATTGTCAACACATTCATTAGAAGAACTTGGATTCACGGAAAGTGACAACGATAGGCAAAGACCAGATAAGCTAATGTGTTGGATGCAACGCTATGGGGACCTTGATGGCATTACTAACCATAGAGCATTTAGTCGATTAGTGGGAAAACGGATCGTCGAACCGTTACCAAAGACTAAGAGCGGTTTCTGGCCCTTCGCTGAGGTATCTGGGCAGGAGTATGCTTCATTTATTATTGATGTCAATGAGATCGGAGATGAAATTATCTACACGTCTAATCCAGATGAACTCAAAACACCAGCGGATCCTGGGAATATTCGCGGTGTGGATGAAGAGGCACCGAGTTATCTAACACCCGTTCACTTCCGTAAAAAAGTCTTAGACAAGTATTACCATGAACCCAGCAAATATACGGTAGAGGACTCTATCCTTCGATGCGGTAGTTTATGGAGTGTGTATATTGATAATCATCACGAGGACATAGTCTGTGCCTGGTTAGGAGACCTTGGGCGTGATTTGCCGTTCGGTGAACAGAAACACTGGAACCAATATAACATTCCACCAACGGGTGGTGTGAGTAAAACGTATTTTGCACGTCAACTTGGGGCTCAATTCACAAATTCAGACAGACCGGAACACATATTTAAACAACGTTATAATGATTTACAAAAGGCGAGTCAGAAGCAACTCGGTTGGCAGTGGTTGCTGCCCTTGCACACTGCCGATGCACACCACTTACAATCTTTGAGAATTCCTGCTACCGACGAACAACGGGATTTTGATGCCATGGTGTTAAGCCTTACTAAGATACTAATTGATTCCTTAAATGAGAAATCGCTGAGAAAATTGATTCCTTTTGAGAAACAGGAAGAATTTAAAAATAAAAGCGGTATTGCACTTCTTGGAGCTGCATTACATTTGAACGATCTTGAAGGTGCTGACGTTCATATCGCTTTTCTACGGAAGCTTCAGGACCTACGATCAAGTGGGAGTGCACATCGGAAAGGACGAACCTATTTGAAAAAAGCGGAGCATTTTGACATTGAAAACCAGAGTTTACGGCATGTTTTTGCCAATATCCTAAACAGTGCCTCAGACACGCTTGACTACTTCATTGTGCTTGTAAGTAGTGGACGAATCCGTGAAATCATTAAGAGAAATGAAATTAAAAATGCTTATTCTATCCTTGATGAAATGGTTGGGTCTGTCGATTCCGGCACAACTGATGCTTCTGTCAATCACGATGAAGTCATCTATGAATTGCAGTCAAAAAAATGATTTTTGTTGATACTGGTGCGTGGATTGCTATTTACAAGCGGAATGACCTGCACCATCGCGAAGCTATGGCAATTTACAACAGTTTGCGAGACGGAGAAACCCAACTTTTAACCACGGATTACGTGATTGATGAAACCGTAACTCGCCTCAGATATGATACAAACCATTCAGTAGCCGTTGCGTTCCTTGAGTTTATTGGAAACGCTGAAATAGCAGGGGGCCTAACCGTTGTAGATATTGATAAAGACCTGTTTGAGAAAGCAACAGTACTTTTTCGCCAGTGTAACTCTGCAAGGTTATCTTTTACGGATTGCACAAGTTTTGTAGTGTGTCGAGAGAGTAACATCCGCGAGGCTTTTGCTTTTGACCAGCATTTTTCGATGATGGGAATCAATCTGTGCCGGTAATTTGTCTTATTTCCCGACAATAAGTCACACTATTTTTCAAATAAATTTCGTTTGAAAGGAGCAAGCTCACATGCCAAAAGAATCTGTAACATTGCCACCCGGACACTATATTATCGCTGATCCTACTTAAAATTTATTGATAAGTGTAGACATAAATCGGATTTGTGATATACTGATGTACCAGCATCCAAACTCCAAACGTTGTATCTTCCATATACATATTTTTCTTAGAAAGGGCAAGATTTATGCCAGAGGCACCTTATAGCATTTTCAACTCGCGCGATCTTGACGATATCCATCGTGAAATTCAAGAAGTCTATCTTGGAAATGCGCGCCCTTGGGTTATCGGATACAGCGGTGGAAAAGATTCAACGACAGCACTCCAACTCGTCTGGTATGCGCTTGGCGAGCTGCCGCCAGAACAACGAAAATACCCTATTTACGTGGTATCGTCGGATACCCTCGTTGAGACCCCGGTGATTGTTAGCTACATTACTGGCACCTTGGATCGGATTGAGGCGACTGCAAACGAAGAGGAGATGCCGTTTCAGACAGCTCTCGTCCGCCCGAAAACTGAGGATACTTTCTGGGTTAATCTCATCGGCAAAGGTTATCCTGCTCCCTATAGTCGTTTCCGATGGTGCACCGACCGGATGAAGATACAGCCCGCAAACCGGTTTATTTTAGATAAAGCTTCTGAACACGGCGAAGTTATTATGGTTCTCGGGGTACGTAAAGGTGAAAGTGCAACACGTGATCAAGTCTTGAGTTTGCACCGTATGAAAAATTCGCTCCTCTCAAGACATACGACGCTGCCTAATGCCTTTGTTTATACACCTGTTGTCGATTTTACAATGGAAGACGTTTGGATGTACCTATTATCCAATCCATCGCCGTGGGGAGGCGATAATCGGCAATTGGTAACACTCTATCGGAACACGAGCGCGCAAGGTGAGTGTCCGCTGGTGGTTGACGAGACAACGCCATCTTGCGGAAACAGTCGTTTTGGGTGCTGGACTTGTACCGTCGTAACAAAAGACAAAGCGATGGAAGGTCTCATTGATAACGGTGAGAACTGGATGCTACCGCTGCTTGAATTTCGTGATTTTCTTGCTGAAACTCAGGATCCGGAGAAGAAACCGGAGATACGTGAACATCGGCGCCGAAACGGACAAGTTACGATCCTGAATAATAAACTCGTTCATGGGCCCTATACATTGGAATTTTGTAAGGAACTGTTAGAAAAACTTCTCACAACCCAACAGCAGGTGCGCCAAGATGGACCTGACCCGGGTACGAAACTCATTACTGACGATGAGTTAGAGGAAATCCGTAAAATCTGGCGAACCGAACGCCAAGATTGGCAAGATGCTGTCCCCCAAATTTACGCAGAAATAGTCGGGGATCGGGATTGGATTGTTGATGACACAACCTCTTTTACTGAGAAAGATAAACAAATCTTGGCAGCGGTCTGCAACGAAAAAGGGATTCCGGTTACCCTTGTCGCAAAATTACTGGATACAGAACGGCAAATGGATGGCATGAGCCGACGCGCAGGCATACAATCCCGAATTGATGAAATCTTCCACGAGGACTGGCGTTCAGAAGAAGAAGTCCGTGCCGGTTTGGATGATGGTGATTTCCAACAATGATCTTCCACAAACTTACTCTCAATAATGTTGGTCTGTTTCGCGGTAAGCAGAGCGTTCATCTTACAGCGAATGGTAAAGGCCCTATAATCCTTATCGGTGGGATGAATGGTGCTGGTAAAACGACGCTGTTAGATTCGGTTCGCCTCTGTCTCTACGGCAGACGAGCACTCGGTCCCCGCGTTAGCCAGAACGAATATAATGATTACCTCTCGGCAATGATTCACCGCGATGCCAATTCTGTAATGCCATTAAGCCATGCTTCGGTGTCGCTTGAATTTGAATATGCACACGGTCGGGAAACAAAGCAGTACAAGGTTGAACGGTCGTGGCGACAGGATACCCCAAATCCCCGCAGCACCAATGAAAATTTGACAATCTCCGAAAATAACTGGCTGGATACTGAATTCGATGCAGAACACTGGCAAGATCGTGTTGAGGAACTTATCCCGATTAGCGTATCACAATTCTTCTTTTTTGATGGTGAAGATATCCAGAAGTTAGCGGACGATTCCAGTCACGACTTGTATCTCGCTGAATCAATTAAAGCACTGCTTGGACTCAATTTAGTAGAACGCTTACAATCGGATCTGCGTATTTACGCAAACCGTCTGGTCAAACGCGACAGTCCAGAACCCTTGCAAGCAGAGATTAATACGGTAGAGACAGAAATCACCACGCTTACATCATCGCTCGCGGAGATGCAGGAGCACACAGAATCACTACACACTCAAATTGCAAAGTTAGAAGCCCAAATTGCCCGGCAAGAATCGCGCATCGCAGCCGAGGGCGGTAGTTATGCCGAAAAACGAGAAAGTCTAAAACTGCGACAGGAACAACTCCATGCTGATATTGAGGCATTTGAAAGTGATATCCGAGACTTGTGTGGGGCATTGTTTCCGTTTGCTTTGGTCCCTGAGCTACTCAAGCAATTAGGAGAGAGGCTTGTTAAAGAGATAGAGTTAGATGAGTGGGAAACAAGAGATCAAGCCTTAAAAGCTCAAAATACAGGGGTACTTGAGGCTTTGGCATCCGAGGAATTCTGGGCTGGTGCATCCTTATCTGTACCACAGATTGAAACAGTCCGCGCTAAGATTGAACCACTCCTGAGAATACAACTTGAGTGTCCCGAAACGTTACGGGGTTTCAAAAAAATCCGCGACCGCTCTCCTTCAGAATACGCCCGTCTGTTAGAATGGATTGATGCTTCTCTTAATGAGGTGCCGCAAGAATTTCGCGAATTGAACGATGCACTAAGAGCAACACAAGCGGAGCTGCAAGAGGTCGAACAGGCTCTTCAGAAAGCACCAGCCGAAGATATTTTGAAACCTTTGGTTGAGAAACTGTCAGCGTTAAACCAAAAACTTGGGCAGCTGCGTAAACAGTACCAAGATACACAACAATCCATTCAGACTCTATCGTATCAACTTGAAGTGGCGGAGCGAAAATTGGATAAACTACGTTACACCCGGCAGCTAGGGGAAGCACATATCCAACGCCAAAAGCGGGTGGAGAACGTACAGTCTGTGCTTTCCTCGTACACCGCACAACTCACACAGGCAAAAATTGTTACGTTGGGCAATGCCATCGTAGAAGGTTTCAATCAATTTTCACACAAACCAGATCGAATTAAACGCGTTGAACTGACCCCAGAAACCTTTGCTGTAACGCTCTATGATGCCCACAACCGCCCTCTATTAAAAGAAGAATTGTCAGCAGGCGAGAAGCAAATTTACACTACAGCTCTCTTGTGGGCATTGGCGAAGACCTCCCGCAAGGCATTGCCGATGATCCTTGACACACCCCTCGGACGTTTGGATAGTAGTCACCGTCAGTTACTTGTTGAACGCTATTTTCCGTATGCAAGCCATCAAGTTGTGCTGCTTTCAACCGACACTGAGATCAAAGGATCTCTGCATTCACTGTTGGAACCGTATGTTTCACATACATTCCATTTGGCGTATCAACAAGCCGAGGGACTTACCAGAATAAAGGAAGGCTATTTCGAGTAATACGCCATACAGTTAAATAGAATTTACATCTCTGAGGATTCTCGTAACAAATTAAGAATTCTGATTGTCTGAACTATGATTTGTCGGATTCAGGGATTTACAGGATTAGAAACATTTATCGTCAGTTATTAAATATCTTAAACCTCCACCGCAACTGAATTGATCTGTTAATCTTCAAAATAAGTATGACAAAAACCCGGAAGCCAATCCCTAATGATATAGCAGCGGAAGTATTATTCCAAGCAGATAATACCTGTTGCGTATGTAGAGGAAGAGAGAAAACTGTCCAAATCCATCATATTGATGAAAATCCAAGTCATAACGTTTTTGAAAACCTGGCAGTACTTTGCCTTGAGTGTCACAATAAAACGCTAATTAAAGGTGGTTTTGGTCGCCAGTTAACCTCCCATGTAATTACTAAGTATCGTGATGAGTGGTCAAAGGATGTCAAATCGCGACGGAGCTTAGCAAATAGAAAAGCAGTTGAAGGACAGGTTGGCGAGGTTAGCCTCAGTGAGGAACTGGAAACAAAACCGGGGGTTCAGTCCTCTGAGCAACCACAACTAAAACAGCCACCAATAGATTATATTAATTCTCTACCTACATTCAGATCAGCTCTTCAACAACAAGCCCAACCAAAACGTGATACCGGAATTACCTCTGAAATGGTTCAAGCGAATTATGACTACATTGATTCCCTTACAGGTATCCTTGTGATGCTTGCTGATTATTATTCTCCAAAACAATTTGGAGATCAATCTCCACAGGAGTTTTTTTCGGAAGTAATAGCGTCGCGTTTTCGTTGGCATTATTCTGTCGCAGAACCACATGGACCTGCGACAGGTGGAACAATCGTGCGTATTCTATGCTCTAGCAGTGTAGCATTGGACGTTGAAAAAATGATTGAGGACATGATTTTCGCACTTGTAGGTTTTAATGATGATTTTGACTGGGATAATTGGAAGAAGTTATGGAGTAACAATACTTGAAGATCAGGAAACCAGATTGCAATCAAATGAGATTGCTTAATGATTTTTTTCTTTGTTTTTTTATCTTTACGACCCGTTCAAACACACAACATTCCAATGCTTGAAATAGCAGTGATCATTTATTTTAAGTTATTCTCTGAGTACTTCATCACGATGCCATTTTAGGGCGTCTTGGGCCGGATACAGGAGATCATGTTCAGGTAACAATATAGATTTATCCCGTTGCTCAGTTAGCAGCCATTCCGTCGGATGTCGATCTGACATAAGCGGTGAAACAATCACTTTATAGGTTCTACTCAGCGAAATTAGTCCTTTGTCGAAGGCCCAATGATGTAATTTGCAAAGGGAAATCCCATTTCGGATATCGTCACTGTGCGAAATATGAAATGGGATAATATGCGCAGCCTCTGTTGCACTCTCGCCATCCATCGTAACAATACGCAATCGACAAACTGCACAAGTATAGTCATACAGTCGCATAATTTCCTTACGGAAAGCGGTACTACGATTTGGATTTTCTTCCTCAACCGGTTCCGGTACTACCTGATATGAAAACGGGTGGTCAGCAACCTCTTGGAGCAGCAATTGCCTATATTCTCCAACTTGCCGCTCTTCTGCAAGGAGACCATCAATTTCCAGTTTAGCATTAGGAAAATACTTATCAACTAAAGTTTGACGAATAACTTCCCTGCTCTGTTGATTAGCGAGTAAAAGAAAAAGATCAGCATCTAAACTGGCATAATTGACAACCTCAAGCAAATCAGAAACCTTCCTTATGCGCTTCGTATTTCTTAATTTTTCTTCTTTTCCTGGATTTGGATAAAGGTGCCAGAATTTATCGCCTTTCAGGTGAAAAAAAGGCATGGCGAAATTGCGTACCCTATTCACTATTATTTTAGACCAATACCTTAGGAACGTCTCAGCCAAATCTGGAGAAGGAAAGATCTTGTTATCATAGATATGTCCCTGATTAATCAAATCAATGACTGATAATAGAAGAAGAGGTTTATGGGGTGCAGGTCCTTCGTCACCCTTTTCGCCTCTTCTTAATTTTTGCAGCTTTTTGACATATTTTTGAAGGCTATTGGTAGGCATCTTTTTCGTGATATGCTTAGATAGCGGTTGATGTAAAGAATCCGTAAAGGTTAACTGTTATCTCACAAAGCAATTGTATCACATTTTTAAAAAGAAGGGATAATTTTTTGCTGTGACAGTTTTCAAATAGCATTCAAACACATAATATTTCAGTATTAAAAAATGGCGGTGAAGATTACGTTACGTTAAAAAAATTAAATTGTGAAAATCTTCTCACGATGCCATGCCAACGCTTCTTGAGCTGGGTAAAGTTCATCATGTTCAGGCAATAGTATTGACTTACCCCGCAAGGTAGTCAGCAGCCACTCTGTTGGTCCACGTTCTAACATAAGATTTGAAACAATCACTTTATAATTTCTATCCACAGAAATTAAGCCTTCGTCAAAAGACCAGTGATGTAGGCGGCAAAGAGAAATTCCATTCCGAATATCGTTGTTATGTGACTGATTAAAGGGAATGATGTGGGCGGCCTCAGTTGCACTTGCTCCATCCATTGTCAAAACGTGTAATTGACAAACTACGCAGGTGTAATCGTAAATTCTCATGATCGCTTTACGAAAACCCTCAGTGCGAACTTGATTTTCTGTTTCGTCTGGTACTGCCGGATGTTCGGATGTAAATACGTAATCAACTTGTTGAATCAACTGTCGGCTATAATTGTTAATCTGTTGTTCTTCAGCTATAAGGTTTTCGATTTCCTGCTTGAAATCTGTGAAATAGGTGTCTATAAGGGTTTGGCGAATTACCTCTCGATCATGGATATTAGTAAGTAAGTAGAAAAATTCGTCATCAAAACCGGCGTGTGAGATAATTTCTCGGAGACGAGAGACCGTTTTAATTTGCGTAACAACGTTTAGTGCTGTCTCATATCCTGCGTTTGCCTGAAGATGCCAGAATCCATCCCTTTTTAGATGGAAAAATGGTAACGCGAGATTAGGTTTGCGATCAGTTACTATCGACCAGTATTTCATGAAAATCTCAAACAAATCTGGAGAGGGTGAGATTTTATTCTCGCGAATTTGTCCTTGCTCAATCAGTTCAATGATTGCTAATAAGAGAATAGGCTTGTTAGGCGCTGCTCCATGTGCCCGGTCTATTCGCAGCCTTTCCATCTTTTGGACATATTTTTGTAGAGTCCTGTTAGTAGACATCTTTTTTGATTCTCCTGATAGCGTTTTTCACAAAGATCAACTGTTTTCTAATAGCGTATTTTACCATGTTTCTGAAAAGAGGAGTGAATTTTTTCTTAACATTTCTATGCAAATGTGTTATGCTGTGTTAGATGATGCAGATTGGGAAACGTAAATCAACTTAAAACTATTGATCAGGAGGTATAAAAATGAAAAGGTTATTTTGTTTTGCTTGTACTCTGGTGCTAATTTTCACAGGGTACGCTTTTGGACAGGATGTCGCTGTTTTTTATGACGCGGCGGTTGAAAATGGTGGCGGTTTGGCGGTCCCGAACCCGAGTCAGTTAGCAGAAATGATCGTGGAAGAACTTGAGGATAGAAAGTTAACTGCTGAAATAGTGGATAGCGACGAATTAGCGGCGTATATGAAGGCGAACCCGAAGGGTATCTATATCATCACGCAAGGCAATACCCCGGGCACGATTTTTAAGAAGGAAGGCAAGAAAGACCTTGTTTATACATGGTTGAGAGATGGTGGGATCGGTGGATTCATCGGGGATTACGCGTTCTACTATTATTGGGATAAAGGTGCGCGTGTTACGGCTGCGGGTGCCGGACAGCAGAGCGTGTTTGGTGCTACCGTCACAAATGGCACAGTTTCGCAAGTCAGCCCGACGGATCTTGGGAAGGAGTATATCCCTTCTCTGAAAAAATGGAGTTCAAATCGGGCATCGGGTCTCGCTGTTTTGAAGGCGAACGATTTTAAGTATGAAAGTTACGCCGATGACGGTGTAAACGCGGATCCGATTGCTTACCAGACGAAGGACATGAAGGGATGGTTTATCAATTTCCATACTTCGTGTTGTGGCACAACGATACCACCCAATCCGCAGATCGCTAAGGAATACGCGGAACTTATTTCAAACCGTTTTGCAACGGCAAAAGCGGTAGATCCAACGGGTAAAGTGAGTGTTGTTTGGGGTAAACTGAAAAAATCACTACAGTAGTCCCCTTATTGGAACTATCTGTGAGCCTGTAGCCTCAATCTCTTATATTGGGGCTACAATCAATCAATTGGCACCAACGAAAATTGTAATGACGGCATACAGATTGCTGATGGTTTAGATCATACAGCGGGTCACGAAAAATTATGTTCTATCCACTATTAACCCACTTTCGTATAAAAGCGATAGTGAAATATTGTGCGCTCTTATGTTTCATTATTGGCTTGAACGTTAGCCTGATTTCATGCAGTGGTGATGAAACACCAGAAGGTTTCATGGGTTCAAAAACATCTTTGGAGGTTTCCGACACCCGAATTGACGTTGAAGAGATGGTTTTGATTCCAGCAGGAGAGGTGCAGCTCGGAACGGATAATAAGACCGATTTAACGTTCGGAACGGAAGCCGACACACGAACGGGTTTTGTTGCAGCATTCTATATTGATAAATATGAAGTTACAAACAAGCAGTACGCAAAGTTCATCTCGGAAACTGGGCATCGGCAGCCAAAGTTCTGGGAGGATCCAAGATTGAACGCGTCAGATCAACCGGTTGTTGGTGTCAATTGGGAAGACGCTGAGGCTTATGCTATATGGGCTGGAAAGCGGTTACCTACGGCGAATGAATGGGAGAAAGCGGCGCGTGGTACAGACGGTAGACTCTATCCGTGGGGCAATGCTTACGATGCGGCACTCGGCAATTTCGACGATGGTGGAAGCATGGACGGCAGCACCGACGGCTATGCAATGACACCTGCACCTGTCGGGAATTTCATAGAGGGTCTGAGTCCATACGGGTTGCACGATATGGCAGGAAATGTTTGGGAGTGGGTATCAGAACAGTCGGAAACAACAGATGAAAAAACATACGCGATCCGAGGTGGATCCTGGACAAACGGTGCTGGAGATACACGGACAACAGTGGCTTATATCTATCCAGCACAATGCAGTGATCATAGCAGTTCTGTTGGCTTCCGTTGTGCGAAAAACCCATAACTCAACATACCGTTAAGACTTGCAATTATTAGCACTTACGCATAATAGAAATATTGACAGTGGGAAGTTTGGAAGGAACGGAAGGATGGTGAGGATGTCCCTGACTTCCAATCTACCAGTCTTCCAATCCTGTAAACGAACCAAACGGTTTGCGTAAATCTTACAAAGAGACATTGTATTTATCCTAATTGAGAAAAGATCAATATCTATGTCAAATATGTCAAACCTACTGAGACACGCCATCTGTTCCGTGATGTTGTTAGTAGTGAGTCTAATCGGTTGTGGTATCGATGATCAGATGGTCGTCGAAGAAGAAGCAGAAGAAGATATTCAGATTACCGAGGAACCAACGGTAGAAGTTATATCGGAACCATCACCTATAGCGGTAGAAGTCCCCGAAGGTATGGTATACGTCCCCGCTGGTGCGTTTATTATGGGCAGCGATCCAGAGGTCGATCCGATGACAGATGCGCTTGATGAACTTCCGCAGCATAAAGTTTTCTTGGATGCCTATTTTATTGATAAGCACGAAGTGTCGAACGCCGATTATACCAAATTTGTTGAAGCCACGGGACACCGAAATTCGATCTTTTGGGATAATCCAAAATTCAATCATCCCGATCAACCCGTCGTTGGTGTGACATGGGGGGATGCAGCCGCTTATGCCGAGTGGGTCGGAAAACGCTTACCAACTGAAGCGGAGTGGGAAAAAGCGGCACGCGGTACCGACGGACGTATTTGGCCTTGGGGCAATGTATTCGATCCAACGAAATGTAACTTTGATGACGAAGGGAAGTTCGATGGACACCTTGATGGTTTCGCGATGGCGGCACCGGTGGAAAGTTTCGAGCAAGGCGCGAGTCCGTATGGTGTGCTCAACATGGTAGGAAATGTAGCAGAATGGGTCGCTGATTGGTTTGAAGCAGAATACTATTTCGTCAGTCCTATGGAAAATCCGAAAGGTCCTCCGACAAGCGGGATGGGAAAAAAGTCGTGGCGCGGTGCGAGTTGGTTCGCCGGTTCAGAGCAGATGCGGTGTGCCTTTCGGGAATATGACGACATCGTTGCGAGTGGACAGATACTCGGATTCCGATGCGCAAAGGATGCACCGAAAATGGAGTAGCACGCGGATCGGATTTTTAGGGTGCTACCTATGTCAAAATCTAATTCTCGATTCGGAGACAACGACTTGATCATACGGCTTGTAACACTCTGGATAATATTCAACTGTGCCTTATTTCTCTTCGGGTGTAGTGAGGATGAGTCATCAGAAATGACATTGGTATCTGAGAAGGGAGATGACATATTCACAGCGCGCGAGTGGAATGTAATTCAACGCCTATCACCACTACCTGAGGCACCACCACCCAACCCTACCAACCGTGTCGCTGATAACCCAGAAGCTGCGCATTTGGGGCAAATGCTTTTCTTTGACACACGTTTTTCAAGAGACGGAACAGTTGCTTGTGCAACATGCCATTCACCATTTCATGGATTCGCTGATGTTGAAGGCACCTCATTAGGCGCGGGAAGAGGCACAAGAAATGCGCCAACGCTGCTGAATGCTGCTTATAACAAATGGCAGTTTTGGGATGGTCGGGCAGATACATTATGGTCGCAGGCGTTGCGTGCACTTGAAGGTGAAGTAGAACAGGCAGGAACCCGACTCCAATATGCACACCTCATCCATCAATACTACGCAACGGACTATGAATCAGTATTCGGTGCCCTCCCGAAACTTGAAGATACGACACGCTTTCCATCAGACGGCAAACCCGGTGATTCTGCTTTTGATAGTATGTCTGAGGTTGACCAACACGCTGTTAATACTGTCTTTGCAAATATCGGTAAAGCAATTGAGGCTTATGAACGCCTCTTGATTAGCCGCGATGCCCCGTTTGATAGGTACGTTGCAGGTGATACAGATGCGATATCTGTTGAAGCGAAGCGCGGCTTAAAAACGTTTATAGGCAAAGGCGTTTGTATCCTCTGCCACGATACACCCACTTTTACAGACAATGAATTCCACAATTTGGGTATCCCACAAGGTACATTGCTGGAAGATCCTGGACGTTATGCCGGAATCCCGTTGCTCTTAGCAGACCCGTTTAATGGCGGCGGTATTTATAGCGACGATACTGCTGTTGCAGCACGGATTTTAAATTTTTTAGAACCGATACAACAACATCAAGGCGAGTTTAAAACACCAACGCTCCGCAATATAGCACTAACAGCACCGTATTTTCACACTGGCGACTTTCCGACGCTTGAATCTGTGATTGAATTTAATAATGTTGGTGGCATAGGTGGCAATTTCGCCGGGCAACGGGAGGGGACATTGGAACCACTTGGACTCAGCGAAGCAGAAAAAGCGGATCTGGTCAAATTTTTAGAGACGTTGACAGGTGAATCGCCACCAGCACATCTGCTAACTAAACCGAACCTGCCATAGAAGCTTTTTAAGTGTTGTAGGAGGAATTTGGCCCCGATTCATGAGTAAAAAACAATTTGACAGAAACTGAAAAATCGAATATAATATTATTGGAATGTAAACATTTTTGCGTTTCACAGAAGATACTGATATAAATGCGCCAACAAGAGGTGATAGAGACACCTACTTCAACTATTAAGAATAACTTCAACTATTAAGAATAAAAGGAAAAGACATGCGAAAATTGATATTTTTTGCTATCGCCATAACAGTATATTCTGCTGCGATAGTCGTTTTGCCGAGCATCAGTGTATCTGCCCCAATGGGAGAGGTGGCAATCTTTACAGAGCAAGCCGGATGGATGGGGCAACCTGCCGCTGCCAGGGAAGGTCTGGAAATGAAAGATATGCTCAAAACCCCAACGGATGTTGTGATATTGACCGATAAAGAGATTGGCAAATGGGCAGAAGATCACACCGATAATGGGGTTTCTGACATTATTGTCACATTCGGCTGGTTCCCGACAACCTTATATACCCCCGGTAACGCTGATCCTGATGGTTCCATTGCTGAAGAATTCCTTGAAGGCGGAAATGTTATCCTCAACACTGCGGATTATATTTTCTATGTCACACAAGGCGGCGGTGCTAATGGTGAAACTGGATTAAAGAATATGATGGATATCAACGCCGACATGTGGGCGGATGGTACAGCTATCAAACCTACCGCTGATGGTAAGAAGTATACGCCGACTCTCAAAGCGTTTACCTCAGCGCGAACGTTCAAGGAAGCACAGATTGTCGATCCTTGGGAAGTCGAAGTAGTCTTCGGGGATAATGGTGCTGGGTTCTTGGACCCGGCAATTGTTTACGATACCGAAACCGACGGCCGCATCGGAATTGCCTATCAAGTACCAGGTGATGACAATCTCCCACGAGGTGAACTCTTCACGGAAATGATTGATAACTACCTGTTTGAAGTCCTCGGTCCTCAATCAGTAGATCCAAATCAGAAGGTTGCTACGACGTGGGGACATCTTAAGTCAAAATTTTAACCAACGTCGTTTGAACTTTTTAGTAACACCAATTGCCTCGGTAATATAATGGGTATCACTGGGGCAAACTTAAAAAGAGAGGTAAAATCAATGGCACGTAATGCATTAACGCTGCTTGTAGTTTTTTTAATGGCTACATGCACAATTTCGAGTTGGGCACAGTTAGGCGATGTTGCTATCTTTAGCGAAAACACGGGTTGGATTTCAAAAGAAAACGGGGATATTCAACGCGCAATTGTCTTTGAAGATCTTAAAGGTGCTGTCCCATCCGTTGGTGATGTTGTTTATGCAACTGACGCAGAAATTGGACCCTGGGCAGAAGAACGTATTGACGATGGTGTCGCAGATATCCTTATTATCTTCGGTTGGTTCCCGACGACGCTTTATACCCCCGGTAATTCTCAAGTGGATGATTCCATTGCAGAGCGTTTCATCTACGGTGGGAATATTATCCTTAACTGCGCTGACTACATCTTCTACGTTACCGAAGGTGGTGGTGCGAATGGCGAAAACGGTCTGAAGACCATCATTAATATCAATGCTGATATGTGGGGCGACGGCACGCAAATTACACCGACAGCCGACGGCGCAAAATATACACCAACACTTGGAGAGTTTACTTCCAATAGACCTTTCAAAAGCGAACAGATCGTTCCACCATGGAGCGTTGAAGCCGCTTTTGGTGATAACGGTGATGGATTCTTCGATCCCGGTATTATCAAATTGGACGATAGTAGTGGACGCGTCGGCATCTGCATGCAAGAAGGAAATAACGGTGAATTGCCACGCGGACAGATACTTATCGAAATGATTGATTTTATCTCGCAACAACCTGATATGGTGAACGTAGGAACACCTGTTGAAGCGAAAGGAAAAGCAGCTGTCACCTGGGGCGACCTCAAAGCCGTCCATTAACCCGATAATAAAACCGAAATTTTCCGCTCTTATGTCTCTACCTTGAGATGAGATATAAGAGCGGTTTCTATTTTTAGGTAACATCTGCTTTGCAAATACCTCTCGTTGGTGAAGTCTGTCTATTGATAATTGATCAATTAGAACCCAATTATTTGACATCTATCCTATGGTGTGCTATACTTCATCTGAAAATAGTCGAAACGCACATATCAGCGAATCCTTGACAAGTGTCCCATAAATTCGATATAATAGGTAAACAGAAACAGTACAACATCGGTGTTGCTGTTGCGCATCTGAAACCTCTGGTGGAAACAACATATCAAGGTGATACGCATCGCAATTCGGTGGCATTGAAACAGCGTCGAATTGACGGACCGCATGCAGAACTAACAAAACTGAAAACCGAATACAGTAACAACAGAGGTCTATCAACAGATGGTTCTCTGGTTGAGGAGTTATATGAAGCAGCTTACATACCTATTCATTGTCCTGTTTGCTATAGTAGCGATGCAGGTGCATCTCGCGAGTGCCGATGAATGGCCCCAATGGCGGGGTGAAAATCGTGAAGGCGTTTGGCACGAATCCGGCATCATTGAAACATTTGAGGGACCAGAAGTCCCGATCCGGTGGCGTGTGCCTATCGGTAGTGGTTATAGCGGTCCCACCGTTGCTGATGGACGTGTCTATGTCACCGATCGACTTGATAAGCCGAAACAGGTTGAACGCGTTCACTGCTTTGACTGGGAAACCGGGGATAAACTCTGGTCTTACACTTACGATGCTGTATACAGAATCGACTATACAGCGGGTCCCCGTGCGAATGTTACTGTCTATGATGGACTTGCTTACGCTTTAGGTGCAATGGGGCATCTACACTGTTTCGATGCTGTCACGGGTGAGGTCGTATGGCAAAAAGATCTGAATACGGCGTATAATATTAATATGCCGATCTGGGGGATCGCCTGCGCGCCTATTGTCGAAGGTGAAAACCTTATCGTTCAAATCGGCGGCAAACCGAGCGCGTGTATCGTTGCATTTGACCGGAAAACCGGTGAGGAAAAGTGGAAAGCAGTGGACGATAGTGCTTCTTATTCGGCACCGATTGTCATTACACACGCAGGGCAACAGATTTTAATCTGCTGGACGGGTAATAACATAGCTGCACTTAACCCAGAAACAGGGGCGGTACATTGGCTTCATCCGTTTCCTGCCACCCGTTGGGAGATCGGGATTGCGACCCCAATTTTCTATGAGAATGAATTGTTTTTCACGAATTTCTATGAAGGCTCACTTCTACTGAAGTTGCCATCGGACGGATTGGCAGTTGAACTCGGATGGCATCGCTTTGGTAAAGATGAACGGCATACCGAGGCAATTCAGACCACGATGACGACCCCTGTGCGCTTCGGAAATTATATTTACGGTGTGGACAGTTACGGCGAACTCCGTTGTATTGATGCCCGAAACGGAGACAGGGTTTGGGAAGACCTTTCTGCCGTGCCGACAGCGCGTTGGAGCACGATTCATCTCATCAAACACCCAGCCTCATCAGAAAATAGTGTCTGGATGTTTAACGAGCGTGGCGAATTGCTCATCACGGAACTCTCACCAGATGGACTTAATATTATCAGCCGCGCCAAACTGATTGAACCGACGCGCGACCAATTGAACCAGAGAGGCGGCGTTACGTGGGCACACCCAGCATTTGCCTATAAACACGTCTTTGCCAGAAATGATGAAGAACTTATTTGTGCGAACTTAGCGAAGAAGAAAAAATAAACAGGACTTACGCAGTGCCCTTGCTGGCGAGGTTTTAAACCTCGCCAGCGGCGTGCGGGCCGTAGGTACTCATCAGCAAATTGCGTAAGTGCAAAATAAAATGAATCCACGGAGGCTAAAATATTGGAAACGATCCGGATGCCGGAGGTAGACTTACACCCCGGCGAATACATTGACGGCTTTGAAGTCAAAGCCGTCACACCTATCGACGAACTACGCGCAGTGACGATTGAATTGGCGCATCAACACAGCGGTGCTCGGCTGCTACACCTCTATACGGAAGATACCGAAAATCTTTTCTCTATTAATTTCCCGACCCCACCGTCAGATGATACCGGTGTTCCGCATATTCTTGAACACGCCGTCTTAGCAGGATCACAAAAATTTCCGGTGAAAGAACCGTTTTTTGAGATGATTAAAATGAGCATGGCGACGTTTATCAACGCTATGACAAGCTCGGATTTTACGTGCTATCCGGTGTCAAGCAACGTCAAAAAAGACCTTTTCAATTTGGCAGAAGTCTATTTTGACGCGGTTTTCCATCCCTTATTAACCGAAAACACCTTCAAACGCGAGGGACACCATCTTGCACCCGCTGATCCCGGCAATCCGACAGGCGATTTAAAAATAACAGGTATCGTCTATAACGAGATGAAAGGTGCATTCTCGGATCCAGAAGCCCGTTTATTTCGATCAGTGATGAGACAACTCCTCCCAGATACGCTTTACGCCTGCGAATCCGGTGGCGATCCTGATGCGATCCCGGACTTGACTTATGCGCAGCTGAAAGGGTTTCACGAGACCTATTATCACCCAAGCAACGGCTATTTCATTCTTTACGGAGACATTCCAACGCGTGATTATCTCGCCTTCCTCGCTGACAAGTTAGATAAAATTCCGAAGAATGCGGCAAGTGCCGCGCTACGTCCATTGCGTCCGGAGACTACACACCAACCGAGGTGGAACGCGCCACAGACTGTAACGGACACCTATCCTGTTGGCGTGGACGAACCGCTGAAAGAAAAAACCTACTTGATGCTCAGTTGGCTCACTGGGGACGCGACCAACCCAGAAGAGGTAGTTCTGGCGCGCATTATGAGCCTTATCCTACTCGGCAACGAAGCCGCCCCGCTCCGTAAGGCGATTATTGATGCCAAACTCGGTGCTGACATCGCTTTCTCCGGTGCGAGTTCTATCGGACCAGGTGCAACTTTTTATATTGCGCTCAAAGGGAGTGAAGCGGATCGTATCGAAACCTTCACGCAACTTGTCACCGATACGCTCACACAGATTGTGGATTCAGAGATTGATAGCGAAAAAGTGGAAGCGGCATTCCAGCAAGCAACTTATCACTATCAAGAAGTCGCGTCAATGTTCCCACTCCGCATGCTCTACCGCGTCATTGAGGGTTGGATCTATGAAAAGGATTCAGATACCTTCCTAAAAATGGGTAAAACACTGGAGGATGTGCGTCAGCAGTGGTTGGAAAACCCTTCGATTTTCAACGATCTGATTCGTGAGAAGCTTATCGAAAACCCGCATCGTTTGACCAATATTCTATCTCCTGACCGCGATATGCAAGCAAAAATGGATGCCGAACTCGCTGAACGGATGAAAGAGACACGCGCCCAATTGACGGATGAAGAAGTGGCGCGGATCGCCGCTGATGCTGCTGAGTTGGAACGTCTTAATGGTGTACCTAACCCACCGGAAGCACTCGCGAAGCTGCCACAACTCCAAGTTAGCGATCTCCCCGAAAAACCGAAACATATTCCGACAACGGTTGAGGATGTCGGCGGACAGGATCTGCTACGGAACGCTGTTTTTGCTAACGGTATTAACTACCTTATCCTGAATTTCAATTTACAGGGGTTACCGGAGCACCTCTGGCGTTATCTACCGAGATACGCTGAAGCTATTAGCAAACTCGGTGCCGCTGATATGAGTTATGAAGAGATGGCACAGCGGACATCCTCAGTCACCGGTGGCATTGGATGCTCACCGTGGTTTTCTACACACGCGTTGGATCCCAATCGTGCCATGCAGAGCATGTCGTTTCACCTGAAAGCCCTTGATGAGAAGATGGATGCCGCGTTGGATGTCCTGCACGATCTGCTATTCGCAGTGAACCCGCGCGATACGGAACGCCTCCGAGACGTGCTAACGCAAGCCGTCGCAGAATATCAGACAGAGATGATTCATGACGGCTCCAGTACGGCAATTCATCATGCTTCACGTGGACTTTCATCGAACGCACATCTCGCTGAAATCATTTACGGGCTGCCGCAACTCCGCAACAGCGAAAAACTTCTCAGCGATTTTGACGAACTTAATGCCGATCTTATGGGTCATATAGAGGGGATACGCGATTTTCTGCTAACCCGTGGACGAGTGACCGCCAGTTTTACGGGTTCAGATACCGCTTTTGAAACGACGCGGACTCAACTCGGTAACTGGCTTGACGCAATGCGGGACGAACCTGTTACTTCAGGATCAATTGCGTTCCAGAAATTTGAGACACCACCGTGGGAGGGATTGGCGGGGCCGATTCAGATTGCGCACTGCGCGCACGTAATGCCTGCACCCCATTATTCGCATCCGGATTCAACGTTGCTGACGATCGGTGCACATCTCATTCGACTCGATTACATACTGAGTGAAATCCGCTTTAAAGGCAACGCTTACGGTGCGAGATTCACCTATAGCCCGTCCGATGCGGTGTTGTCCCAAGCCTCGTATCGCGACCCGCACGTCGCACGCACGATCAACGTTTTCGAGCAGACGGTTGACTACGTTAAACAGGTGGAATGGACACAGGTAGACATAGACCGTGCGATTATCGCTACGGCAAAAGATGGAGAGAAACCCATCCGTCCGAGTCAAGCGGCAAGCGGCGCGCTCAGTCAACACCTCGTTGGACAGACGCGCGAGATGCGGGAAGAACGCTACGCGCAACTCCGCCAAGCAACCCCGACTGAGGTGAAACGTGCACTGCTTGAACTCCTGGAGGAAAACGGCGACAAAGCCGCGGTCTGTGCTGTTTCCAGTCGCGAGAAACTCGAAGCCGCGAACAGTGAACTGACACAACCTCTTGTGATTGAGGATATTTTAAGTTGAACCTGTTTAGACACACGTCTTCACCATCCTTAGAAGAGTCAACTACCCAAGCCTAAAGACTTGGGCTTGTGCGAAGCGTAATCAGCGTCCACTCCACGAGTTAAACAGTTTTCTACAGTAAAATATCGTATTGTTCTATGGTGATGCGTAGAGGTATTTAGGATGCTCCCCAAGTCCTATATCAATGCCGGC